>NZ_JBNPXO010000002.1:0-867950 GCF_050433265.1 Allobosea sp. OAE752 | reverse complement strand
AACTCGACCGTGCCGGCCGAGTCGTAGTTCACCGCCTTGGCCAGCGCGACCGCCTGCTCGCCCATCTTGCGGCGGGTCGCTTCATCCAGCAGCGGCGACGGCGCCTCCTCCAGCACCTTCTGGTTGCGGCGCTGGATCGAGCATTCACGCTCGCCGAGATAGATGACGTTGCCGTGCTTGTCGCCGAGAACCTGGATCTCGATATGGCGGGGATCGACGATGAACTTCTCGACGAAGACGCGGTCGTCGCCGAAGGAGGACGCGGCTTCCGACTTGGCGCGGGCGAAACCTTCCGCGACCTCGCCCGAGGAATGGGCGATGCGCATGCCCTTGCCGCCACCGCCGGCCGAGGCCTTGATCATCACGGGATAGCCGATCTCGTCGGCGATGGTCACGGCATGCTCGGGGCTCTCGATGATGCCGAGGAAGCCTGGAACGGTGGAGACCTTCGCGGCAGCCGCCGCCTTCTTCGATTCGATCTTGTCGCCCATCGCGGCGATCGCCCCGGGATTGGGCCCGATGAAGACAATGCCGTTATCCTTCAGTGCCTGGGCGAAGGCCTCTCGCTCGGACAGAAAGCCGTAACCGGGATGCACGGCCTGCGCGCCCGTCTGCTTGCAGGCATCGATGATCTTGTCGATCAGCAGATAGGACTGGGCAGCGGGCGCCGCGCCGATATGCACGGCCTCGTCGGCCATCTCGACATGCAGCGCATCGCGATCCGCATCGGAATAGACGGCCACCGTCTTGATGCCCATGCGTCGCGCCGTCTTGATGACGCGGCAGGCGATCTCGCCACGGTTCGCGATCAGGATCTTCGTGAACATGCGTGGCCACTCCCGGCTTCAGACCAGACTGCAATAGCCGGGGTGTATGGGACGCCGCAACCGGCGTCCACCGATGCGAAAGTCGGCTATGGCATTGAACCGATACCATAGCCGGAAAATCGATCGCCCCCGTATCCGGCCGGATGCGGGGGCGATCGATACAAATCCGATGTGCGAAGATGCGCAGTCAGCTCGCCAGCAGGACCCGATGGGCCGCGCCGGTGCTCTTGGCCATGTTCTTGGCGGCCCCCTTGGCGAAGGCGAAGGACAAAAGCAGCTCGTCGCAATGCTCCGCCTCGCGGACGATCTCGAAGGCGATGCGCTGGGCGGTCGCGGTCGGCCCCTCCCCGGCCGAGAGCGTCGTTGCCAGCCAATGTGCCTTGTCGCGGTCGATGACGCCGGTCGGGCGGTTTTCCCAGACGGCGAAGTCGACGGTGAGCGCGACCAGATAATCTGCAAAGGCTGCGCAGCTCTTCGCCACCGCCCGGTCGAGAGCGACCAGGACATCGATGATGTCGCGCGTCAGGACGATGTCGCTCAAGATTTCGCGCTGAAGCATCTTGACGTCTTGATCGTCGATCGCGCGATGATCCATCACGCGATCGACGAATTCACGAAGCTCATGTCCGATCATGTCTGAACCCCTGTCCGGCGTTGTTTTGTGCCGGTACGTTCCTGCTGTGGGAACACCATGCGCCGGGGTCGGGAAGCAGGTGGTTAACGCGAAAATCTGAACGATTATTCAGGTTAAACGAGGCTGAGTCGATGTGGTTGCGAGGATGTTACCAGCGGCCGCTGACATAGCGACCAGCGGACCATCCCGCCGGCCGAAACGCACGTCGTTCGAGCCGGGGCACTTTCAGCCCCGGTGAGGGAGCACCGCTCTCAAGCTCGCCTCTCTTACGCGACGGCGGCCTGCGCCAGGCCCAGCGCAGCGGGCAGTTCGGTGATCTCGCGCAAGGCATGTCTCGCCCCAAGCGCGACGAGGCTCTCGACCGGCTGGAACCCCCAGGAGACGGCGACGGGAACGACGCCAGCCGCCACCGCCATCTCGATATCGAAGGAGCTGTCGCCGACCATCGCGGTGCGCCCGGCCGCGGCGCCCGTCTCAGCCATGGCATTCAGGATCATGCCGGGATGGGGCTTCGAGGGCGCATCGTCGGCCGACTGGACGGTATCGAACAGACCCTGCCAGCCATGACGCTCGACGATGAACTCGGCGCCCTTGCGTGATTTGCCCGTGGCGATGCCGAGCTTGAGGCCCGGCACGGACCTGAGCCGCACCAGTGTTTCCGCGACGCCGGGAAACAGCGGCTCGTCCAGCGACGGATCGGTCTGCGCCTGCAGGCGCATGGCGCCGAAGACCTCGCGATAGGTCAGCGTCAGCACATCGTCCGGCTTGTCGATCCCGGCGAGGCGCGCCAGCGCGATGTCCAGCGTCAATCCGACGATCCCAAGCCCCGCCTCACGGCCGGGATGCGCCCGGCCGCAACGCTCGAAGGTCTCGTATTGCGCACCGAGGATGATCGCCTCGGAATTGATCAGCGTGCCGTCGAGATCGAAGATGATGAGATCCATGCCGGCGCTTTAGCGCGGATCGCGACGCCGAGCTATGGCCTGCGGCTCATGGCGCCATCCCGCCGGAAGTCCCTCAGCCCCTGGCTTCGCGGGCGCAGGCGTCGATCGCCTTGCGCAGATCGGCCCCGTCGAGCCCCTTGGCGCGCGCCTCCTTGCGGCATTCGGCCCGCTGCGCGAGGTCGGGGCGCTTGGCGTTGAAGCAGGCGGTCAGCGCCGCGATCCGCTCCGAACCTGCCAGCTTGCGCGCATCGACCTCGTCCTTGCAGGCGGCTCGGGCCGCGACCGCGGTCGGCTTGCCGTCCCGCGTCACGCCGTCCTGCGCATAGAGCTGCACGCCCGGAAACTTGCCCTGCATGCACAGCCGCATCGCCGCGCGCAGATCATCTCCCGACAGCGCGACGTTCTCGGCAACGCAATCCTGCCGCGCCCTGGCGCGCTCGGCCCGTGGCACGGGCTCGTCCGAAGATGCCGCGACGGCCGGCGCCGCAGGTTTCATCGGCGCGGTCTGGGCCTGCGCGGCAGCCGAAAGGCCCAGAGCGATAGCGGAAACGATCACGATCAAACGCATGGACAAGCCCCCTTCCCCAAAAGAGAACATAATTAGAACAGAAATCGATCCGTTCCGCAACTGTTCTCCTCCCTTTCCGGGAAAGGAGTGCCCTATTCGTCCGGGGCCTCGACGATCGGATCGTAGGGCGCGTCATCGAAGCCGAGCAGGTTCCAGCTCTGGCGCATATGCGGCGGCAGCGGCGCGCTGACGTCGATCGTGCCCTTGCCGCGCGGATGCGGCAACACGATCCGCCGCGCCAGCAGATGCAGCTTGTTCTGGATGCCGCCGGGCAGTTCCCAGTTCTGGATGTTGAAATATTTCGGATCGCCGACGATGGGATGGCCGATATGGGCGGCATGGGCGCGCAGCTGGTGGGTGCGGCCGGTCACCGGTTTCAGCGACAGCCAGCCGAGCTTCTGCGCCGCCGTCTCGACGATGGCGTAATAGGTCACGGCATGCATCGCGCCGTCCTCGCCATGCTTGGCGACAGCCATCCGCTGGTCGCCGTCATAGGCCTCCTCGCGGGCCAGATAGGTCGAGATGCGGCCCTGCTTGACGCGCGGCACGCCCGCCACCAGCGCCCAGTAGACCTTGCGGGCCGAGCGCGACCGGAAGGTCTTGGCGAGCGTCGCGGCGGCGAAGCGCGACTTGGCGATGACGAGGCAGCCGGCCGTGTCCTTGTCGAGCCGGTGCACGAGGCGTGGCTTCTGGCCGTCCTTGTCGGTCAGGGCGGCGAGCATGCCGTCGACATGCCGCGTCGTGCCCGAGCCGCCCTGCACGGCGAGCCCCGCCGGCTTGTTGAGGACCATGACGTCGTCGTCCTCATAGAGCGTGATCGAATGCAGGAAGCCGATCGTGTCGGCATCGGCCTTAGCCGAGCGCGGGCGCTCCGCCTGCTGCTCCAGCTTGAGCGGCGGAATCCGCACGGTCTGGCCTTCGCTGAGCCGGTCCTTGCTGTCGGCACGCTTGCCGTCGACGCGCAGCTCGCCCTTGCGGACGATGCGCTGGATATGGCTGAAGGAGAGTTGCGGGAAGCGCGTCTCGAGGAAGCGGTCGATCCGCATCTCGTTCTCGTCCGGCGTCACCACGAGTTGCTGGACGCCGGTGGAGAGAACCTGGGCCGTCTCGGCCTTCACCTCGGCGCGCGTGCGCTTCGGCGCCTCGGGTTTCGCAGCCGGGCGCGATGCCCGCGCCATGGGCTCGCCGCCCTCCGCCTTCGGTCGGGCAGCGGCGCGACGGCGCGCGTCATGACTGGGGCGCTTGCCTTTCGCGGGGCCAGCGCCGGGCCTGCCGCCCCTGGCTCCCTTGCCACCGGATTTCATGAACGGCCTCCGGAGCGGCACCGGCCGCAGCTTTGAAGAATGTGCTGTTGCATGGGTGAGCAATAGCCAGCGCCACGAGCCGGCACAAACAAATTCCGGAGCGGACAGGGGCTCGGCGGTCCCGGCGGCTCACCCCTTCCTGATATTGGTGAAAACCGGCACGCCGTTCAGCATGCCCGTAATGCCCTTTCGATAGGCAACCGGCTGGAAATATTGCCCGGCCGGAACGTAGGGCACGTCCTGCATCGCCTGGAGCTGAATTTTCTCCGCGATCGCCTTCTGCCCGGCGAGATCGGGCGTCTCGAGCCATTGCGCGCGCAAGGCTTCGATCTCGGGGCTGGTGGGCCAGCCGGGGCCTGCCTTGACGCCGTTGCCGCGCAGCGGCGAGTTGGTCGCGGGTGAGCCGAGATCGAGCCCCGACCAATAGGTGACGTAGCAACTCCAGCCGCCCGCCTCGACGGGATCGCGCTTGGTGATGCGCTGCAGGACGGTGCCCCAATCGGCCGCGACGAAATCGACATTGGCGCCGATCCGCCGCAGCATGTCGGCGGCGACCTCCGCCACCTGCGAGATGCGCGGCACGTCCTGCCCGGACAGGAAGACGATGCGCTCGCCCTTGTAGCCCGCTTCGGAAAGCTCGCGCTTCAGCGCCGCATGGTCCTTCGCCGCGCCCAGCGCGCCGATACCGGCGTCGGACGCCATCGGCGAGCCCGAGGGAAAGAAGCCCATCGTCGCGCGCTTCACCGCGGGGTCGCCGCCACAGACGGCATCCATGCAGGCTTCCTGATCCAGCGCCTTCAGGATCACCCGCCGGATCGCAGGGTTGTTGAAAGGCGGCTGGAGATGGTTGAGCCGGATCTGCCCGGCCATGCCCGTCGGGTCCTTGACCTCGACGACGATGTTCGGGTCCTTGCGCAGGATCGGCAACATGTCGATCAAGGGCTGCTCGACCCAGTCGATCTCACCGGCCTGCAGGGCGCTGATCGCCGTCGCCGGGTCGGGCATGACGACGAACTCGACGCGGTCGAGATAGGCGATGCGCGGCCCGGCGGTGAAGCTCGGCTTGCCGTCCGCACGGGGCACATAGCCCTCATGGCGCGCATAGACGTGCCGGGCGCCGGGCACGCGCTCTTCCTTCACATAGCGGAACGGTCCGGAGCCGATCGCCTCGGGGATCTGCTTGAACGGATCGGTTTGCGCCAGATATTCGGGCATGATCGCGGCGACGAGAGCACTCGGCCGCGCCAATGCCGCAGGCAGATTCGGGAATGGCCTGTTCAGCCGAAACACGATGGTGCGGTCGTCGGGCGCCGAGATCTCGTCGGTCGCCGCCATCAGCGACTGGCCGAAGGCGTCGCGTGCGCCCCAGCGCTTGATCGACGCGACCGCGTCGCGCGCCAGGACCTTGCTGCCGTCATGGAAGACGAGGCCGGGCCTCAGCGTCAGCGTCCAGCGTTTGCCGTCTTCCGCAACGACATGTCCCTCGACCATCTGCGGCTGCGGTTGCAGCGTCTCGTCGAGGCCATAGAGCGTGTCCCAGACCAGCAGCGCATGGGTGCGGGTCGAATAACCCGTCGTCCAGATCGGGTCGATGATCGCGACATCCGAATAGGGCACGAAGCGCAGGGTCTTCGCGCCTTGGGCGCGCGCCAGTCGCGGCATCGGCAGCAAGGCCGTCGCAGCAGCCGAACCCTTGAGAAACCGGCGTCTGTCCATCTTGTTCTCCCCCTCGCGATGATCGTGGCGTCACCGCAGATCGCCAGCAAGAGATGCGCCAGAGACGATCGGCGCCTAAACAAATTCCGCCGCAATCGCCCGCTCTGTTCCGCGCCTTGGCGAAGCAGGTCGGCCGACCGACACACGGGAAGACGGATATGGCAACGAACGGGGTTTTGCGGGTGTGGCTCGGCTTCGCCTTCGCATCGGCCGTCACCATGGCCGGCTCTGCCGCAGAGGCCCAGCAAGGCCGGGCGCCGGACTGGCCGACCGAAAAATGCAATCGCTACAGAACGGCTTACGAGCAGGCCTTGAATCGACAAGGCAAGTCCGGGCTGAGCCCGGATTTCCTCGCCAGCCACGATGCTTTCCTCGCAGCAAACTGCCAGGCCCGCGCCGAGGTCTGCGCGCGCAGCAAGGAGGAAGTGGCTCTCGCCAACACGCTGACGCTGATGGCGATGAATCGGGGCATGTCCGGCACGTTCCTGCCGTTCTATTGCCGGAGCTGATTTCTTTGGAGCCTGTTTGGAGATGTGAGCCCTCATCCTGAAGAGCGCCGCAGGCGCGTCTCGAAGGATGCTTCAGATGTCTCCGGAGCCTGCTGGATCATCCTCCGAGACGCCCTTCCCTCCGGAATGGCTCCTCAGGATGAGGGCTTGGGGCGTATCCAAACAGGCCCGCGCGCCTTCAGCGCTTCAGACGCGCCCGCAGCAGCGGCAGGACATAGAGCTCGAAGGCAATGGTGAGGACGATGAAGACCAGCGCGATCGCGAAGGCGACGATCCAGTAGGAGACGTCCTCCCGCGAGACGAACCAGCCCGCGATCACCGAGGGAACGAAAAGCAGCAGGCGTGCCAGCAGAACCATCGTCGAGATCCGTCGGATGCCATCCGCAGAAGCGGCGGATGACCTCATCTGGATCAGGTGGCCGTGAAAGACAAGCGACCGCCGCCTCGATGCCTCGCTCTAACTGCCCCGCTCCTGACGCCGCTTCTCCCAGAATTCCAGCCGCTTGCGGATTTCGCGCTCGAAGCCGCGCTCCGGCGGGTCGTAGAAATGCTGGCGGCCGAGCGCGTCGGGCCAGTAGTTCTGTCCCGAGAAGGCGTCCGGCTGGTCGTGGTCATAGGCGTAATCGGCGCCGTAGCCCTCCTCACGCATCAGCCGGGTCGGCGCGTTGAGGATGGTTTTCGGCGGCATCAGCGATCCCCGCTCCTTCGCCACCCGCACCGCCGCCTTGTAGGCGGTGTAGGCGGCGTTCGATTTCGGCGCCGTGGCGAGATAGATCACGCAATTGGCCAGCGCGAGCTCGCCTTCCGGCGTGCCGAGCTGCTCGTAGGTTTCGGCAGCCGCCCGCGCATGGAGGAGCGCCTGCGGATCGGCAAGCCCGATATCCTCCACCGCCATCCGGACCAGACGACGCGCCAGGAAGCGCGGATCCTCACCGGCATCGAGCATACGGGCGAAATAATACAGCGCCGCATCGGGATCGGAGCCGCGGATCGTCTTGTGCAGGGCCGAGATCAGGTTGTAGTGGCCGTCCTGCGCCTTGTCGTAGATCGGCGCGCGGCGCTGGATCACCTCCGACAGCCCATGCTCGTCGAGGATTTCGCCGGGCTTCGCCGCCCGCCAGATCTCCTCCGCCAGGGTCAGCACGGCGCGCCCGTCGCCATCGGCGAAACGGGCCAGTGCCAGCCGCGCCTCCGGCGTCAGCGGCAGCTCCCGGTTCTCCAGCACCTCGGCGCGGCCGAGCAGGAAGAGCAGCGAACCCTCGTCGAGCGCCTTGAAGGTCAGGACGCGCGCCCGCGACAGCAAGGCCGCGTTGAGCGCGAAGGACGGGTTCTCGGTCGTCGCGCCGATCAGCGTGATCGTTCCGTCCTCCATCACCGGCAGGAAGGCGTCGAGCTGGGCGCGGTTGAAGCGATGAATCTCGTCGACGAAGAGCAGCGTGCCCTTGCCGCCGAGCCGCCGGCCGCGTGCCGCCTCGAACACCCTCTTCAGGTCGGCGACCCCTGAGAAGATCGCGCTGATCTGCTCGAAGCCGAGATCGACGAGGCCGGCGAGCAGCCGCGCCACCGTGGTCTTGCCGGTGCCGGGCGGCCCCCAGAAGATCAGGCTGCCGACCGTGCCGGAGGCGACGAGCCGCGTCAGCGCGCCGTCAGGGCCGGTGAGATGCTCCTGCCCGGCCACCTCGGCGAGCGTGGTCGGCCGCAGGCGGTCGGCGAGCGGGCGCGGCCCCGCCTTGTCGAGGCCGGAGGCCGAGAAGAGGTCGCTCACCCGGGGAAGACCGAGGTGATCGTCTGGCCCTTGCGCGAGATCGTCACCTCCCAGGCGCGCCGGCGATCCTTGAGGATGGTCTCGACGTCGCGCGAGGTCGCCATCCGCTCGCCGTTGAGCGCCATGATGATGTCGCCCTTCTGGAAGCCGATATTGGCGCCCGCGCTGCCCTCCTCGACCTCGCCGACGACGACGCCCTCATTCGCGGTTTCCATCGAGAGCTCTTCTGCGACGGCCGGCGAAAGATTCATCACCGTCAGCCCCGCCAGCGGCGAGCGGCTGGTGAGCTTGACCGCGTCGCGCGGGCGGCTTTCCGGCGCCGCCACGAGCTTGACCGGAATCGAGATCCGGTTGCCGCCGCGCAGCACGGTCAGCATGGTCGTGCCGCCGATCGGCCGTGTCGCGAAGCGGTAGCCGAACGCCTCGGGATCGTCGACCGCGGCCCCGTCGACGGAGAGAATGACGTCGGAGCGGCGCAGGCCCGCCAGGTCCGCCGGCCCCTTCTCCACCACGCTGGCCACGACGGAGCCCGCCGGCCGGTCGAGGCCGAGGCCGTCGGCGACATCGGTCGTCAGCGCCTGCAGGCGCGCGCCGAACCACGGGCGCTTGACCGTGGTGGCACCGGCCTTGGCGCTATCGACGACGAGGCGGACCATCGCGGAAGGAATGGCGAAGCCGATGCCGACGCTGCCGCCCGAGCGCGAATAGATCGCCGTGTTGATGCCGACCACCCGGCCCTTCATGTCGATCAGCGCGCCACCGGAATTGCCCGGATTGATCGCCGCATCGGTCTGGATGAAGGACTGGGCATCGCCGACGCCGATCTGCGTGCGCGCGAGCGCCGAGACGATGCCTTGCGTCACGGTCTGGCCGACGCCGAAGGGATTGCCCATGGCGAGCACGATGTCGCCGACCTGCAGTTCATCGGTATCGGCCAGCTCGATCGCGGCGAGGTTCCTGGTATCCGCGACCTTGAGCACGGCAAGGTCGGTGCGCGCGTCGCGCAGCAGGATCTTGGCCTCGACCTCGCGCTTGTCGGCGAAGGCGACCTTGACCTCGCTCATGTTCTCGATGACGTGGTTGTTCGTCACCACGAGCCCGGCCTGCGCATCGACGATGACACCGGAGCCGAGCGAGCGCTGCACCTGCTCGCGCGGCACGCCGAAGCCGCCATCGCCGAAGAAGCGGCGGAAGAACGGATCGTCCATGAACGGGTTCTGCGGCCGCTTCTCGACGCGGGCGCCATAGACGTTGACCACGGAGGCGGCGGTTCGCTTCACCAGCGGTGCGAAGGAGAGCGTGATCTGCTCGCGCGCCTCGGGCACCTGCCGCGCCTGGCCGAGCGCCGGCCAGGGCGAGACGGCGGCACCCAGCGCACATGCGAACACGGCGGCGGCCAGCCTCCTGCGATGTCCTGAGAAGCGTTCGATCATGCTGTCCTCGTCGTAAAACAAAAGCCGCCTGCCAAAATCGGAGTTGCAGCGGCCAGCCGGGCATCCTTCATTATACCCGTCTCGACGCTCGCAGTTCCTCACCGACATGTCGTGCAACTCATGCGGCTTCGCAAGCCACCAGGGAAAACTCATGAGCCTGATCCGGCTTGTTTATGCCAGCCACAGCCTGCTCGACGATTCAAACCGACGCGAGGAACTGGGCGGAATTCTGTCGAGCGCTCGCCGCTTCAACGAAGCAAACGACATCACCGGCTTCCTGCTCGCCACGCGCGGCGCCTTCGCGCAGGTGCTGGAAGGCGAGGCTGTTCGCCTCAGTGAAACCTATGCCCGGATCGAAGCGGACCCGCGCCATACTGGCCTGCAGGTTCTCTCTCGAGCGCCCGTCGCGGAACGTCTTTTCGCCGGCTGGACGATGGGCGTGGCCGAGCATGACGAGACCACGCAGTTCATCTTCGGGCTCTATGGCGTGACGCCGGAAACCGATCTGCCGACCCAGCCTGTCGACGCGCTGCTCGACCTCGCCGGGGAGCTGGCGCGGCGGCCGGACTGAGAGCCAGCACCCCGGCGGCCGGCTTTCCAAGCCTCTCTGTCTCAGAGACCGCAGCAAGCTCCCACGGCTCGCGCACCAGAACGAAGTCCGGCGAATAAAAAAGGGCGGCCCGAAGACCGCCCCTTTCAAATCGGTGATTCGGCCGATCAGGCCGCTTCGTCTTCAGCCGTGAACACCGGACCGGAGTCCTTGCCCTTGGCCTCGACGTCGCGGTCGACGAACTCGATGATCGCGAGCGGGGCGTTGTCGCCGAAGCGGAAGCCCGCCTTCATGATGCGCAGATAGCCGCCATTGCGCTCCTTGTAGCGCGGGCCGAGTACCGCGAAGAGCTTGCCGACCAGCGCGATGTCCTTGATCTGGGCGATCGCCTGACGACGAGCATGCAGGTCGCCGCGCTTGCCGAGCGTGATCAGCTTCTCGACGACCGGACGCAGATCCTTCGCCTTCGGCAGGGTGGTGGTGATCTGCTCGTGCTTGATCAGGGCCTGGGCCATATTGGCGAACATCGCCTGGCGATGCTCGGCCGTGCGGTTGAAACGGCGACCGCGAAATCCGTGACGCATTGTTTGGCTCCTTCGTTGCTTACGGCCGCCGTGCCACGGTACGGCCGTTCGTTATGCTCCGGCTGGGAATAGCCGGGCGGGGTTGGCGCGGGATGCCTCCCGCGCCGGTTGAAACTCAGTAGTGCTCTTCGAAGCGCTTGGCGAGCTCTTCGATGTTCTCCGGCGGCCAGCCCTGGACGTCCATGCCCAGGTGCAGGCCCATGGTCGCCAGCACTTCCTTGATCTCGTTCAGCGACTTGCGACCGAAGTTCGGGGTGCGCAGCATCTCGCCCTCCGACTTCTGGATGAGGTCGCCGATATAGACGATGTTGTCGTTCTTGAGGCAGTTGGCCGAACGCACCGAAAGCTCGAGCTCGTCGACCTTCTTGAGCAGCGCCGGGTTGAAGGGCAGCTGCGGCGCGGTCGAGACGGCCTCTTCCTTGCGCGGCTCCTCGAAGGTGATGAAGACGGCGAGCTGATCCTGCAGGATGCGGGCGGCGAGCGCCAGCGCGTCCTCGGGGCTGACCGAGCCGTTGGTCTCGATCGCCAGCGTCAGCGAATCCTTGTCGAGGTTCTGGCCCTCGCGGGTGTTCTCGACGCGGTAGGAGACCTTCTTGACCGGCGAGTACAGGCTGTCGACCGGGATCAGGCCGATCGGCGCGTCCTCGGGGCGATTCTGCTCGGCCGGGACATAGCCCTTGCCGGTGTTGACCGTGAACTCCATGCGGATCTCGGCGCCCTCGTCGAGGGTGCAGAGCACGAGCTCGGGGTTGAGGATCGAGACGTCGCCGATGGTGTTGATGTCACCGGCGGTGACGGTGCCCGGGCCCGACTTGCGCAGGGTCATGCGCTTGGGACCCTCGCCCTGCATCTTGATGGCGATGGCCTTGATGTTCAGGACGATGTCGGTGACGTCCTCGCGGACGCCCGGAATCGAAGAGAACTCGTGCAGAACGCCGTCGATCTGGACGGCGGTCACCGCCGCGCCCTGGAGCGACGACAGCAGCACGCGACGGAGCGCATTGCCGAGCGTCATGCCGAAGCCGCGCTCGAGCGGACGCGCGATCACGGTGGCCTGACGCTTCGGGTCGTCTCCGACCTTCACTTCGAGCTTGTTCGGCTTGGAAAGATCCTGCCAGTTCTTGCTGATCACGACCGCACTCCTGGTGCTGAATTCATCTGGCGGCCACCGCCGCCCCGGACAGGCGCCCGCCCCTGCGGGCGCCTCTTGCAATGGACTTCGCGTCAGACGCGACGGCGCTTGCGCGGCCGGCAGCCATTGTGCGGGATCGGAGTCACGTCGCGGATCGAGGTCACGGTGAAGCCCGCGGCCTGCAGCGCGCGCAGCGCCGACTCACGGCCCGAACCCGGACCCGTCACCTCGACCTCGAGGGTGCGCATGCCATGCTCGGCAGCCTTGCGGGCGGCGTCCTCGGCCGCGACCTGCGCAGCATAGGGGGTCGACTTCCGCGAACCCTTGAAGCCCATCGTGCCGGCCGACGACCACGAGATCGTGTTGCCCTGCGCGTCGGTGATGGTGATCATGGTGTTGTTGAACGAGGCGTTCACATGCGCGACGCCGGAGACGATGTTCTTGCGTTCGCGACGACGGACGCGGGTGGCTTCCTTGGCCATGGTTCTCTTTCTTTCATCCTTCAGGCGCGCCCGTCATTCCAGGCGCTGGGGAGAGGTCTTCCCGCCGTCATGCCCGGATTTGATCCGGGCATCTCTGGCAGGAGAAGGCGCCAAAGGCGCCCTCGTCACACGATCCTCGGAGCAAGCCCGAGGACGACGTTCGGCTCAGCCGAACATCACTTCTTCTTGCCGGCGATCGGCTTCGCCTTGCCCTTGCGGGTACGGGCGTTGGTATGCGTGCGCTGGCCGCGGACCGGCAGCGAGCGGCGATGGCGCAGGCCGCGGTAGCAGCCGAGGTCCATCAGGCGCTTGATGTTCATCGAGACTTCGCGGCGCAGATCGCCCTCGACGAGGTAGTCGCGATCGATCGCCTCGCGGATCTGAAGCACTTCGGCGTCGGTCAGCTGGTTGACGCGACGCTCGTCGGCGATGCCGACCTTCGCGCAGATTTCCTTGGCCTTGGCGGCGCCGATGCCGTGGATGTACTGCAAGCCGATGACGACGCGCTTGCCGGTGGGAATGTTAACGCCCGCGATACGAGCCATGGTCTCTTCTCCATGTCTGCCGGGAACCCGATGGCCCCGCGGCCTGTGAAAGAAGCCCCGCGTCCGGTGGAGGCCGGCCCATGCAGGACGTTGAACGGTTCCACGCGAGAATGCGACGTCGCCCCTTCTCGCGAAGGTAACGGCATCGCTCTCATGAAACCGGATGGCGGGTCGTTAGCGACTCATGGCGCAAGAGTCAACCTGCGCCACCCAAGATTCATGCCAAGCGCTGGTGATCGCGCCTGGCCTTCAGCTCCGCGCCGTCTCCGAGAGCGCACTCTCGATCGCCGCGGAAACATCGTCGATGGCTTGCATGCCGTCGATCGGCGTGAGCTGGCCGCGCTTCTCGTAATAGGGAGCGACCACGGCGGTATCGCGGTTATAGGCTTCGAGCCGGGTCTTGAAGACCTCCGGATCGTCATCCTTGCGCACCGGCTGCCCGGCCGCCCTCGCCTCCTCGGCGCGGCGGACGATCCGATCGACCAGCTTCGTCTGGTCGACCTTGAGCTCGAGCACGGCGTCGAGCTTCAGCCCCTTGCCCGCGAGCATCTCGTCGAGCGCCTCGGCCTGCGCCAGCGTGCGCGGAAAGCCGTCGAGGATGAAGCCCGTCTTCGCATCCGGCTCTTCGATGCGGTCGGCGACGATGCCGATCACGATCTCGTCCGAAACGAGGCCGCCGGCATCCATCACCGCCTTGGCCTTCTGGCCGACAGGCGTTCCCGCAGCCACCGCGGCGCGCAGCATGTCGCCGGTCGAGAGTTGCGGAATGCCATGCTTCGCGACGATGCGCGCCGCCTGAGTGCCCTTGCCCGCCCCCGGCGGCCCCAGGAAAATCAACCGCATTTAGCGCCTCGCTCCTCGCAACTTGGCCTTCTTGACCAGCCCCTCATACTGATGGGCCAGCAGATGTCCGTGAATCTGCGCCACGGTATCCATCGTCGTCGTCACCACGATGAGCAGCGAGGTGCCGCCCAAAAGGATGATCGGGATCTGAGCATAGGTGATCATGAACTCGGGGATAAGGCAGACGATGGTCAGATAGCCCGCGCCCAGAACCGTGATGCGCGTCAGCACGCGGTCGATATGCTCGGCGGTGCGCTCGCCCGGCCGAATGCCCGGCATGAAGCCGCCATGCTTCTTGAGATTGTCCGCCGTCTCGACCGGATTGAACACGATCGCGGTGTAGAAGAAGCAGAAGAAGATGATCAGCGCGACATAGAGCACCATGAACAGCGGCCGGCCATGGGCGAGATAGGTCGAGATCGTCGAGACGAAGCCGGTACCGCCCTGCGCCTGCGAGAAGCTGGCGATCGTCGTCGGCAGCAGCAGCAGCGACGAGGCGAAGATGGGCGGGATGACGCCCGAGGTGTTGAGCTTCAGCGGCAGGAACGAGGTCTGGCCCTCATACATGCGGTTGCCGACCTGGCGCTTCGGATAATTGATCAGCAGGCGCCGCTGGGCGCGCTCCATGAAGACGCAGAAGGCGATGACGCAGATCGCCATCACCAGGATGCCGAGCAGCAGCCCGGTCGAGATCGCGCCCTGGCGGCCGAGTTCAAGGGTCTGGGCGAGCTGCGCCGGGAATTCGGCGATGATGCCCGAGAAGATGATCATCGACGTGCCGTTGCCGATGCCGCGGCTGGTAATCTGCTCGCCGAGCCAGAGCAGGAACATCGTACCGCCGACCAGGGTGATCGTGGTCGAGAGCAGGAAGAACGGCCCGGGTTCGAGCACGAGATTGCCCGAACCTTGAAGACCCACGCCGATCGCATAGGCCTGGAACACGGCCAGCACCAGCGTGAGATAGCGCGTGTACTGGTTGAGGATCTTGCGGCCCTGCTCGCCTTCCTTCTTCAGCGCCTCGAAGGTCGGGATGACGCTGGAGAGCAGCTGGACGATGATCGAGGCCGAAATGTACGGCATGATCGCCAGCGCGAAGATCGCGAGCCGGCCGACGGCGCCGCCCGAAAACATGTTGAACAGCCCGAGCACGCCGGACTGGGTCTGCTGCCGGAAGAGGTCGGCCACCGCATCCGGGTTCATGCCGGGCAGCGGGACATAGGTGCCGAGCCGGTAGACGATCAGCGCGCCCAGCGTGAACCAGATTCGCTTCTTGAGTTCGTCCGCCTTGGCGAGCGCCCCGAAGTTGAGGTTTGCCGCTAGCTGTTCAGCCGCCGATGCCATGCGCCGGATCCCTGGGTCTCAGTCGATATTGAAGCACGCCGTCGGCTGAAATCGCGGAGCGTTTTCCAGGGGCGCACTGTGCGTCAAACAGTCGAACGGCGGCCAAGGCGCATGGCCCGGCCGCCGTTCGCAAACGTCATGTAGTCGTTCGGATCACGCCTGTGAAGCGGCGGCCAGAATCTTGATCGAACCGCCGGCCTTCTCGATCGCGGCGACGGCCGATTTGGACGCGCCGGCAACCTCGAAAGCGAGCTTGGTCTTGAGCTCGCCGACGCCCAGGATCTTGACGCCGTCCTTGGCCTGGCGGGTGATGACGCCCGCGGCGACGAGCGCCTCGATGGTCACCGCGCCCTTGGCGTCGAGCTTGCCCGCCTCGACAGCCTGCTGGATGCGACCGAGGTTCACCTCGTTCAGATCCTTGGCGAAGAGGTTGGTGAAGCCGCGCTTCGGCAGGCGACGATACAGCGGCATCTGGCCGCCTTCGAAGCCCTTGACCGCCACGCCGGCGCGAGCCTTCTGGCCCTTGACGCCACGCCCGCCGGTCTTGCCCTTGCCGGAGCCGATGCCGCGGCCGACGCGGATGCGCGACTTGGCCGCGCCTTCGTTGTCACGAATCTCGTTGAGTTTCATGTGTCGCCCTCCTCAATTCGCGTCGACGACGCGCACGAGGTGCTTGACCTTCTCGACCATGCCACGCACCGCGGGGGTGTCCTGGAGGGTCGAGCGGCGGCGGATCTTGTTCAGGCCGAGACCGATCAGGGTCTGGCGCTGGGTGGCGTCGCGGCGGATCGGGGAACCGATCTGCTCGACGATGAGAGTCTTCTCAGCCTTTGCCATCGAACCCTCCTCACGCTTCCGCGGCCGCATCCGTGCCGGCATCGCGGCGACGGGTCTGCAGGGCCGAAACCTTGAGCGAGCGACGGGCCGCGACCGAGCGCGGGCTGTCCTCGTTCTTCAGCGCGTCGAAAGTGGCGCGCACGAGGTTGTACGGGTTGGAGGAGCCGAGCGACTTCGACACGACGTCCTGCATGCCGACCGCCTCGAAGACGGCGCGCATCGGGCCGCCGGCGATGATGCCGGTACCGGCCGGAGCCGCGCGCAGCACGACCTTGCCGGCGCCGTGGCGGCCCTGCACGTCGTGATGGAGGGTACGGCCCTCGCGCAGCGGGATGCGGACGAGACCGCGCTTGGCGGCTTCCGTCGCCTTGCGGATCGCCTCGGGAACTTCACGGGCCTTGCCGTGGCCGAAGCCGACGCGGCCCTTCTGGTCGCCGACGACGACGAGTGCGGCGAAGCCGAAGCGACGACCACCCTTCACCACCTTGGCGACGCGGTTGATGTGGACGAGCTTATCCACGAATTCGGAATCTTCGCTATCCCGACGCTCACGCGGCTCTCTAGCCATCTCTACCTCTTACTTGCGCGGTCGAAGCTCGAAGCCTCGCCGCTCGCTCGAGCAAATCCCCGCGAGCCTCATTGCCGCGGGGAAGCCTGAAAACGAGTGCCGCCGGGACGACGCGCGAGCGCCGTCCCGGCGAACCCCGGTATCCTCAGAAGCTGAGGCCGCCCTCGCGGGCCGCCTCGGCCAGGGCCTTGACACGGCCATGGTACATATAGGGACCACGGTCGAAGACCACGTCCGTCACGCCGGCCTTGACCGCACGCTCGGCGACGAGCTTGCCGATCTGGCCGGCCGCCTCGACATTGGCGCCGGACTTGATCTGGGCACGCACGTCCTTGTCCATCGACGAGGCGGAAGCGAGGGTGACCCCCTTCACGTCGTCGATGACCTGGGCGTAGATCTGCTTGCCGGTGCGGTGCACCGAGAGGCGCGGGCGGCCATTGGCGACCGCCTTGATCGCGCGGCGGACGCGGGCCTTGCGGCGCGCAGTCACATCGTTCTGCTTGCTCATGGCTGGCGTCCTTACTTCTTCTTGCCTTCCTTGCGGAAGATGAACTCGCCGGCGTACTTGACGCCCTTGCCCTTATAGGGCTCGGGGCCGCGATAGTCGCGGATTTCCGCGGCGGTCTGGCCGACGACCTGCTTGTCGATACCGACGACGACGATCTCGGTCGGCTTCGGCGTCGTGATCGCGACACCGGCCGGGATTTCATAGTCGATGTCGTGGCTGTAGCCGAGCGACAGCTTCAGCACCTTGCCAGCGACAGCGGCCTTGTAGCCGACGCCGTTGATCTCGAGGCGCTTCTCGAAGCCGGCGGTGGTGCCGATCACGAGGTTGTTGATGCGGGCACGCGAGGTGCCCCAGAGCGCGCGGGCGCGCTTCGACTGCGAGCGCGGCTGAACCGCGATCGAGCCGTTCTCCATGGCAACCGAGACGTCCTCGGGAACCTCGAAGGAGAGCTCGCCCTTCGAGCCCTTGACCTTGACGAGCTGGCCGGTGACCGAGGCGGTGACGCCCGCGGGAACCGAAACCGGCTTCTTTCCGATACGAGACATTGGATCTCTCCTGAAGATGAGCGGCGCCTGTCGGGTCAGAAGACCCGGCAGAGCACTTCGCCGCCCACGTTCTGCTCGCGGGCCACATGATCGGCCATCACACCCTTCGGCGTCGAGACGATCGTCACGCCGAGGCCGTCGGCCACGCGCGGCATGGTCTCGACCGACGAATAGACGCGGCGGCCGGGCTTCGAGACACGCGAGATCGACCGGATGACCGGCTGGCCCTCGTGATACTTCAGCTCGATGTCGAACTCGGTCCGGCCGTTGCCGAACTCGGTCGTCGAGTAGCCGCGGATGTAGCCTTCGGTCTGGAGCACGTCCAGAACGCGGGCCCGCAGCTTCGAGCCGGGGGTGGACACGCGGGTCTTGCGACGCATCTGCGCATTGCGGATGCGGGTCAGCAGATCGCCGAGCGGATCAATGATTGTCATTGTCCTGTCCTCCTCACCAGCTCGACTTCACGAGGCCAGGAACCAGCCCCTTGTTGCCGAGTTCACGCAGCGCGACACGCGACATCTTGACTTTGCGATAGAAGGCGCGCGGACGGCCCGTCACCTCGCAGCGATTGCGGATGCGGTTCTTCGCCGAGTTGCGCGGCAGTTCGGCAAGCTTCAGGCGAGCAAGGAAGCGCTCGTCCATCGGCTGGCTTTCGTCATTGGCGATCGCGAGAAGACGAGCCCGGCGGCCGGCGAATTTCTTCACCAGCTTCCTGCGACGCTCGTTGTTCTCGACGGAGCTTTTCTTAGCCATCGATCTCTCCTGGTTTCCGCGTTTGAACGGTCAGTTCACTGCCGGAACGGGAAGTTGAAGTGCTTGAGCAGAGCGCGTGCCTCGTCGTCCGACTTCGCAGTCGTGCAGACGATCACGTCCATGCCCCAGACCTGGTCGACCTTGTCGTAGTTGATCTCGGGGAACACGATGTGCTCCTTGATCCCGAGCGCGAAATTGCCGCGCCCGTCGAACGACTTCGGGTTCAGGCCCCGGAAGTCGCGCACGCGCGGCAAGGCGATGGTGACGAGCCGGTCGACGAACTCGAACATCTTGGTCTTGCGCAGCGTGACCTTGCAGCCAACCGCCATGTTCTCGCGCAGCTTGAAGCCGGCGATGGCGAGGCGGGACTTGGTAATAACCGGCTTCTGGCCGGCGATGAGGGCGAGATCGCCCGCAGCGTTGTCGACCTTCTTGCGGTCGGCCGTGGCTTCACCAACGCCCATGTTGATGACGACCTTCTCGATGGTCGGCACTTCCATGACGTTCTTGTAGCCGAATTCGGCGATCATCGCGGGACGGACGACGTCCTCGTAATGCTTCTTCATGCGCGGCGAGAGAGCCGCCTGCTGAGCCTCAGCCATCGATCAGATCCCCCGAACGCTTGGCGAAACGAACCTTGCGGCCGTCTTCGAGCACCTTGAAACCAACGCGGGTCGCCTTGCCGTCCTTCGGATCGGCGACAGCGATGTTCGACAGGTCGATGGTGGCCTCTTTCGAGATGATGCCGCCCTCGGACGTCTGCGACTGCTTGGTGTGGCGCTTGACGAGATTGACGCCACGCACGACGGCGCGAGCATCCTTCGGCATGACCTGCAGCACTTCGCCGGTCTTGCCCTTGTCACGACCAGCGAGCACGACGACCTTGTCGCCCTTCTTGATCTTCGCAGCCATCACAGCACCTCCGGCGCCAGCGAGATGATCTTCATGTGGTTCTTGGCGCGCAGCTCGCGCGGAACCGGTCCGAAGATACGCGTGCCGACGGGCTCCTTCTGGTTGTTGATCAGCACGGCCGCATTGCGGTCGAAGCGGATCACCGAACCGTCCTGGCGCTTGACGTCCTTGGCAGTGCGAACGACGACCGCCTTCATGACGTCGCCCTTCTTCACGCGACCGCGCGGAATGGCTTCCTTGATCGAGACGACGATGATGTCGCCGATGCGGGCATAGCGCCGCTTCGACCCGCCGAGAACCTTGATGCACATCACGCGACGGGCGCCCGAATTGTCGGCGACGTCGAGATTCGTCTGCACCTGGATCATGGCCTTGATCCTTCCAATCTGTGTATCAGCGCGGTTTCCCGGCCAGCATCAGCGCTGGCGGGGACTACGACTGACGGGGGTCGATCGCCCCCTGGCCTCAAAACAAACACGGTCCGCAAAAGTGGTTTCCACCTTTGCGGAAAAACATGTCCGGCTTCTTTCCTGCCCCGCCCTGCCCCTGATTCGGGGCTGGGCGAAGCCGGCTCGACTCACGCCTTGGGGGCGCCTTCGAGCACAACCCAGCTTTTCAGCTTGGAAATCGGCTTGGACTCCTCGATCCACACCGTGTCGCCGATCTTGAACGAACCCGCCTCGTTGTGGGCGTGATAGTTCTTGGTGCGGCGAACCGTCTTCTTGAGGAGCGGGTGCGTATAGCGCCGCTCGACCTTCACCACAACAGTTTTGTTCTGCTTGTCGCTGACGACGACGCCCTGCAGTACGCGCTTAGGCATGATTCTCTCCTCACGCGCTCGCTGCGACGGTCTTCGACCGCTGCAGCGTCTTGATGCGGGCGATGTCCTTGCGCAGTTCGGTGACACGCGCGGTGTTCTCGAGCTGCCCGGTCGCCTTCTGGAAGCGCAGGTTGAACTGCTCCTTCTTCAGCTTGAGCAGCTCATCCTGGAGCTGGTCCGCGCTCATGACCGTGAGGTCGGACAGACGCTTGGTGATTTTCATGTCAGCCTCCCTTACTCGGCGATGCGCTGGATGAAGCGGGTCTTGATCGGCAGCTTGGCGGCGCCGAGACGGAGCGCCTCGCGGGCGATCTCCTCGGACACGCCGTCGAGCTCGAACATGATCCGGCCCGGCTTGACCTTGGCCGCCCAGAATTCAGGCGAACCCTTGCCCTTACCCATGCGGACTTCGGTCGGCTTCTTGGAAACCGGCACGTCCGGGAAGATGCGGATCCAGACACGGCCGACGCGTTTCATGGCGCGGGTGATCGCGCGGCGGGCCGCCTCGATCTGCCGGGCGGTGACGCGCTCGGGCTCCTGGGCCTTCAGGCCGAACTGGCCGAAGTTGAGGTCCGTGCCGCCCTTGGCGACGCCGGAGATGCGTCCCTTGAACTGCTTGCGGAACTTGGTGCGTTTTGGTTGCAGCATGGCTCTTCTCGATCAGCCTTACGCAGCCTGCTCGCGACGATCGCGATCGCGGTGATCGCGGTCACGGCCGCCGGAACGGCTGCCCTCGTCGGAAAGGCGCTTGTCCTGGGCCATCGGGTCATGTTCCAGGATCTCGCCCTTGAAGATCCAGACCTTGATGCCGCACGTCCCGTAGGTCGTGAAGGCGGTGGCGACGCCGTAATCGACATCGGCGCGCAGCGTATGCAGCGGCACGCGGCCCTCGCGGTACCATTCGAGACGGGCGATCTCGGCGCCGCCGAGACGGCCCGAGCAGTTGATGCGGATGCCCTCGGCGCCCAGACGCATCGCCGACTGCACGGCGCGCTTCATGGCACGACGGAAGGCGACACGACGCTCGAGCTGCTGGGCGATCGAGTCGGCGACGAGCGTCGCGTCGATCTCGGGCTTGCGCACCTCGACGATGTTGATCGTCACGTCGGCCTTGGTGAGCTTCGAGACCTCCTTGCGGAGCTTCTCGATGTCGGCACCCTTCTTGCCGATCACCACGCCCGGACGCGCCGAGTGGATGGTGACGCGGCACTTCTTGTGCGGACGCTCGATGATGATCTTCGAGACGGCAGCCTGCTTCAGCAGCTTCATGAGCGCGGCGCGGATGGCCATGTCTTCATGCAGCAGCTTGCCGTACTCGCCCTTGTTGGCGAACCAACGCGAGTCCCAGGTACGGTTGATGCCGAGGCGAAGGCCGATCGGATTGATTTTCTGACCCATCGTTCTCTCCTCAGGCCTGCGCAGCAGCCTGCTCGCGCACCACGATCGTGATGTTCGAGAACGGCTTCATGATACGGGCGCCACGGCCGCGGGCGCGGGCATGGAAACGCTTCATGACGAGCGCCTTGCCGACGAACGCCTGGGCGACGACGAGATCGTCGACGTCGAGATCATGGTTGTTCTCGGCGTTGGCGATCGCGCTCTGCAGGCACTTGCGAACGTCGTTCGCGATGCGCTTGCGCGAGAACTCGAGATCGGCGAGCGCCGTCGCGACCTTCTTGCCACGGATGAGCTGAGCGACGAGGTTCAGCTTCTGCGGCGAGACGCGCAGGTTGCGGGCGACCGCAAGCGCTTCGTTCTCGGGCAGCGCACGGGGGGCGGATGCTTTACCCATGGCTTACTTCCTCTTCGCCTTCTTGTCGGCGGCATGGCCGTGGAAGGTGCGCGTCGGCGAGAACTCGCCGAACTTGTGGCCCACCATCTCCTCGGACACGGACACCGGCACATGCTTCTGGCCGTTGTAGACGCCGAACGTCAGACCGACGAACTGCGGCAGGATCGTGGAGCGGCGGCTCCAGATCTTGATGACTTCACTACGAGCCGAGGTCCTGGCGACCTCGGCCTTCTTCAGGAGGTATCCGTCGACAAACGGACCTTTCCAAAGCGAACGCGCCATGACGGACCTCAGTTCTTCTTCTTGCGGGCGTGACGGCTCGACACGATGAACGTATCGGTCCGCTTGTTCGAGCGGGTCTTCTTACCCTTGGTCGGCAGACCCCACGGCGTGACCGGATGACGGCCACCGGAGGTGCGGCCTTCACCACCGCCATGCGGATGGTCGACCGGGTTCATCGAGACGCCGCGGTTATGCGGACGGCGGCCGAGCCAGCGCGAGCGACCCGCCTTGCCGTCGTTGCGGTTCATGTGATCCGGGTTCGAAACCGCGCCGACCGTGGCGTAGCACAGACCCGAGATCAGGCGCTGCTCGCCCGAGTTCAGGCGGACGATGACATAGCCCTGGTCGCGGCCGACGATCTGGGCGTAGTTGCCCGCAGACCGCGCCAGAGCGCCGCCCTTGCCGATCTTCAGCTCGACATTGTGGACGATCGTGCCGATCGGCAGCGAGCCCATCGGGGCCGCGTTACCGGGCTTCACGTCGACATTGTCACCCGCGACGACCGTGTCGCCGACAGCCAGGCGCTGCGGCGCCAGGATGTAGGCCTGCTCGCCGTCCTGATAGGTGATCAGGGCGATGAACGCCGTACGGTTCGGATCGTACTCGATCCGGTCCACGGTCGCCGGGATGCCGGCCTTGCCACGACGCTTGAAGTCGAGCAGGCGCAGCGTGCGCTTGTGGCCACCGCCGCGGAAGCGGACGGTGATGCGGCCGAGGTTGTTGCGGCCGCCCGAGGACGACTTGCCCTCGGTCAGCTTCTTGACCGGCTTGCCCTTGTAGAGCTCGCTGCGGTCGACGATCACGAGCTGGCGAAGGCTCGGCGTGATCGGCTTGAAGTTCTTCAAAGCCATGATGCTTCCCTCACAGGCCCGTGGTCACGTCGATCGAGTGGCCCTCTTCGAGGGTCACGACCGCTTTCTTGACGTCCGAGCGCTGGCCGAGCCGGCCCCGGAAGACCTTGAGCTTGCCTTCGGTGACGATCGTGTTGACGCTCTTCACCTTGACGTCGAACAGCTTCTCGACAGCGGCCTTGATCTGCGGCTTCGTCGCGGTCTTGGCGACCTTGAACACGACCTTGTTGTGCTCCGAGAGCATGGTCGCCTTCTCGGTGATGACCGGCGCCACGATCACATCGTAGTGGCGCGGGTCGAGGTTCTTGCCGGACTGGCTCATTTGAAGCGCGCCTCCAGCGCATCGACAGCCGCGCGCGTCAGGACGAGCTTGTCGCGACGCAGGATGTCATAGACGTTGATGCCCTGGACCGGCAGCACGTCGACATTCGGGATCGAGCGAGCGGCCAGGCCGAAGTTCGTATCGATTTCGGCGCCGCCGATGATCAGCGCGCTCGACAGGTCGAGCTTGCCGAAATGGCCGAGCAGCACCTTGGTCTTCGGCTCGGAGAGCGTGGCATCGTCGATGACGATGATGCCGGCATCCTTCGCCTTGGCCGAGAGCGCATGGCGCAGGGCCAGCGCGCGGACCTTCTTCGGCAGCTCATGGCCATGGTCGCGCACGACCGGACCGAAAGCCTTGCCGCCGCCGCGGAACTGCGGAGCCGAAGCCGCGCCGTGGCGAGCGCCGCCGGTGCCCTTCTGCTTGTAGATCTTCTTGCGGGTGCGATCGACTTCCGAGCGGCCCTTGGACTTGTGCGTGCCGGCGCGGCGCTTGGCGAGCTGGTAGCGCACCATGCGGGCGAGCAGGTCGGCGCGCGGCTCGAGGCCGAACACGGCGTCGGAGAGCTCGACCGAACCGGCCGCCTTGCCCTCAAGAGTGGTGATATCGAGTTTCATCACGCGTTCTCCTCAGCCTGGGCCGCAGGAGCCTCTTCCGCCTTGGCCTCGCCGGAAACCTTGAACTTGCCCGGCAGCGGCGCATCCTTCGGCAGGGCGCGCTTGACGGCGTCACGGACATGGATCCAGCCGCCGGCGACGCCGGGAACGGCGCCCTCGACGAGGATCAGGCCGCGCTCGGCATCCGTCTGGACGACGCGCAGGTTCTGCGTGGTGACACGCTCGGCGCCGAGATGGCCCGGCATCTTCTTGTTCTTGAAGGTCTTGCCCGGATCCTGGCGACCACCGGTCGAACCGATCGAACGATGCGAGACCGAGACGCCGTGCGTGGCGCGCAGGCCGCCGAAGTTCCAGCGCTTCATGCCGCCGGCGAAGCCCTTGCCGGTGGTGGTGCCGGAGACGTCGACGAACTGGCCGACGACGAAGTGGTCGGCGGTCAGCTCGGCGCCGACCGGGATCAGCGCGTCATTGCTGACGCGGAACTCGACGATCTTCTGCTTCGGCTCGACCTTGGCGACGGCGAAGTGGCCGCGCTGCGCCTTCGAGACGTTCTTGACCTTGGCCAAGCCCGACCCGAGCTGCACGGCGACATAGCCGTTCTTCTCGATCGTGCGATGCGCGACGACCTGGCAGTTGTCGAGCTTCAGCACGGTGACCGGAATGTGCTCCCCGGCATCGGTGAAGATGCGGGTCATCCCGACTTTCTGTGCAATCACACCGGAACGCATCGGTGCATACCTTCCCTTGGGGTCATGTCCATCCGGGGATACCGGAAACAGAGGACCCGTTTAATCGGATCAGAGCTTGATTTCGACGTCGACGCCGGCGGCGAGATCGAGCTTCATGAGGGCGTCGACCGTCTGGGGGGTCGGATCGACGATATCGAGAACCCGCTTGTGGGTCCGCATCTCGAACTGCTCGCGCGACTTCTTGTCGATGTGCGGCGAGCGGTTGACCGTGAACTTCTCGATGAGCGTGGGCAGCGGGATCGGCCCGCGAACCTGGGCGCCCGTCCGCTTTGCAGTCGACACGATCTCGCGCGTCGAAGCATCGAGGACACGGTGATCGAACGCCTTGAGGCGGATCCGAATGTTCTGACCGTTCATGGTCTTTGTTCTCCGTGACGTGAAAAGGCGAAGGCCCGAAGGGCCCTCGCCCCTCACGAAAACGCGTTACGCGATGATCGAGGCGACGACGCCGGCTCCAACCGTACGACCGCCTTCGCGGATGGCGAAGCGCAGCTTCTCTTCCATCGCGATCGGGGCGATCAGCGTCACCTCCATCGAGATGTTGTCGCCCGGCATCACCATCTCCGTGCCCTCGGGCAGCGTCACCACGCCGGTCACGTCCGTCGTGCGGAAGTAGAACTGCGGGCGGTAGTTGGTGAAGAACGGCGTGTGACGGCCACCCTCTTCCTTCGTCAGAATGTAGGCCTCGGCCTTGAACTTCGTGTGCGGCTTCACCGAGCCCGGCTTGCACAGCACCTGGCCGCGCTCGACGTCCTCGCGCTTCGTGCCGCGCAGCAGCGCGCCGATGTTGTCGCCGGCCTGGCCCTGGTCGAGCAGCTTGCGGAACATCTCGACGCCGGTCACCGTCGTCTTCACGGTGTCCTTCAGGCCGACGATCTCGATTTCCTCGCCGACCTTGACGATGCCGCGCTCGACGCGGCCGGTCACCACCGTGCCGCGGCCCGAGATCGAGAACACGTCCTCGACCGGCATCAGGAACGGCTGGTCGATCGGACGCTCCGGCTGCGGGATGTAGTCGTCGACCGTCTTCATCAGCGCGATCACCGCGTCATGGCCGATTTCCGGCGTGACGTTGTCGAGAGCGGCCTTCGCCGAGCCCTTGGTGATCGGAATGTCGTCGCCGGGGAAGTCGTACTTCGAGAGGAGCTCGCGGATCTCCATCTCGACGAGCTCCAGCAGCTCGGCGTCGTCGACCAGGTCGACCTTGTTCATGAACACCACCAGCGCGGGAACGCCGACCTGGCGCGCCAGCAGGATGTGCTCGCGGGTCTGCGGCATCGGGCCGTCGGCAGCCGACACCACCAGGATCGCGCCGTCCATCTGCGCCGCACCCGTGATCATGTTCTTCACATAGTCGGCGTGGCCGGGGCAGTCGACGTGAGCATAGTGACGCGCCGGGGTCTCGTACTCGACGTGAGCCGTCGAGATCGTGATGCCGCGGGCCTTCTCTTCCGGCGCCTTGTCGATCTGGTCATACGCCGTGAACGACGCACCGCCGGACTCAGCCAGAACCTTCGTGATCGCAGCCGTCAGCGACGTCTTGCCATGGTCAACGTGACCAATCGTTCCAATGTTGCAGTGCGGCTTCGTCCGCGAAAACTTCTCTTTGGCCATGGTAGCCTCCGTCCAATCTCTCAGTGTTCAGTCGAAGGTTCGGGTCAGGCGTACTTGGCCTGAACCTCGGCGGCGACCGCCGAGGGAACCTGCTCATAGTGGTCGAACTGCATCGTGTAGTTCGCGCGGCCCTGCGAGAAGGAGCGCAGCTGGTTGACGTAGCCGAACATGTTCGCCAGCGGCACCATCGCGTTGATCACGACGGCGTTGCCGCGCATGTCCTGGCCCTGGATCTGGCCACGACGCGAGTTCAGGTCGCCGATGACCGAACCGGTGTAGTCTTCCGGGGTCACGACCTCGACCTTCATGATCGGCTCGAGCAGCACGGAGCCGCCCTTCTGCAGACCTTCGCGCAGCGCTGCACGGGAAGCGATTTCGAAGGCGAGCGCCGACGAGTCGACTTCGTGGAAGGCGCCGTCGATCAGCGTGACCTTGACGTCCACGACCGGGAAGCCGGCGAGAACGCCAGAGCCGATGACCGAGTTCAGGCCCTTCTCGACGCCGGGGATATACTCCTTCGGCACCGAACCGCCGACGACCTTCGACTCGAACTCGAAGCCCTTGCCGGTCTCGTTCGGCTCGATGACGAGCTTGACGCGGGCGAACTGGCCCGTACCACCGGTCTGCTTCTTGTGGGTGTAGTCGATCTCGGCCTTCTTGGTCAGCGTCTCGCGATACGCAACCTGGGGCGCGCCGATATTGGCGTCGACCTTGTAGGTGCGCTTCAGGATGTCGACCTTGATGTCGAGATGGAGCTCGCCCATGCCCTTCAGGATGGTCTGGCCGCTCTCCTGGTCGGTCGACACGCGGAAGGACGGATCCTCGTTCGCGAGCTTCGACAGGGCGAGGCCCAGCTTCTCCTGGTCGGCCTTGGACTTCGGCTCGATCGCGATCGTGATGACCGGCTCGGGGAACTCCATGCGCTCCAGGATCACCGCATGGGTGGGATCGCAGAGCGTGTCGCCGGTGCGGACGTCCTTGAGGCCGGCCAGGGCGACGATGTCACCGGCATAAGCCTCCTTGATGTCCTCGCGGTTGTTCGCATGCATCAGCAGCATGCGGCCAACGCGCTCTTTCTTGTCGCGGGTCGAATTGATGACGCCCTGACCCGCCTCGACCTTGCCCGAATAGATGCGGCAGAAGGTGATGGTGCCGACGAAGGGGTCGTCCATGATCTTGAAGGCGAGCATGGAGAACGGATCTTCGTCCGTCGGGTTGCGGGTGGTCGGCTCTTCGGTCTTGAAGTCGATGCCTTCGACGGCGCCGCGATCGACCGGCGACGGCAGGAAGTCCACGACCGCGTCGAGCAGGGGCTGCACGCCCTTGTTCTTGAAGGCCGAGCCGCAGAGGACCGGGTGGAAGGCGCGGCGCTGAACGGCCGTGCGGACGAGCTTGCGCAGCGTCTCGGCGTTCGGCTCGGTGCCGTCCAGATAAGCTTCCATCGCGGCGTCGTCCATCTCGACGGCGGCCTCGACGAGCTTCGAGCGATATTCGGCAGCCTTGTCGGCGAGATCGGCCGGAATGTCCTTCTCCTCGAAGGACGCGCCGAGCGCTTCGCCGTTCCAGACGATCGCCTTCATCTTGATCAGGTCGATCACGCCGACGAAGTCGGATTCGGAACCAATCGGGATCTGCAGGCAGACGGGCTTGCCGGCGACGCGGTCGATGATGTCCTGGACGCAGCGATAGAAATCGGCGCCGATCTTGTCCATCTTGTTGACGAACACGATACGCGGGACGTCGTACTTGTCGGCCTGGCGCCAGACGGTCTCGGTCTGGGGCTCGACGCCCTGGTTGCCGTCGAGCACGCAGACGGCACCGTCGAGCACGCGCAGCGAACGCTCGACCTCGATGGTGAAGTCGACGTGGCCGGGGGTGTCGATGATGTTCAGGCGGTTGTCGCGCCAGAAACAGGTCGTCGCGGCGGACGTGATCGTGATGCCGCGCTCCTGCTCCTGCGTCATCCAATCCATCGTGGCGGCGCCATCATGGACTTCGCCGATCTTATGCGACTTGCCGGTGTAGTAGAGGATACGCTCGGTCGTCGTCGTCTTGCCCGCATCGATGTGGGCCATGATGCCGAAGTTACGATAATGATCGATCGGATGAGAACGGGCCATGGTCGTGTGTCCTGAAGTCCGGGCTTCCGCTTACCAGCGGTAGTGCGAGAAGGCGCGGTTGGCTTCCGCCATCCGGTGCGTGTCTTCACGCTTCTTAACGGCGTTGCCGCGGTTGTTCGCAGCATCCATCAGCTCGGCCGAGAGACGCTCGACCATCGTCTTGTCGTTGCGGCCACGCGCGGCCGAGATCAGCCAGCGGATCGCCAGCGCCTGACGGCGCTCGGTGCGAACCTCGACCGGAACCTGGTAGGTCGCGCCGCCGACGCGGCGGGAACGGACCTCGATCGCCGGAGCGACGTTCTCGAGCGCCGACTTGAAGACGCCGAGCGGCTCGCTCTTGGTCTTGGCCTCGATGATGTCGAAGGCACCGTAGACGATCCGCTCGGCGGTCGACTTCTTACCTTCGTACATCACGGAGTTCATGAACTTCGTGACGACGATATCGCCGAACTTGGGGTCCGGGATAACTTCGCGCTTTTCGGCACTGTGGCGGCGGGACATCGTCTAGTCTCCGGTCAAATCTTCAACGCGGCGGATCGGCCTGGGCTCATCGCCCGGCCGATCTGGCCGAACTCACTTGGGACGCTTGGCGCCGTACTTCGAACGGCGCTGCTTGCGGTTCTTGACGCCTTGCGTGTCGAGCACACCGCGCAGGATGTGATAGCGCACGCCGGGAAGGTCCTTGACGCGGCCGCCGCGGATCATCACCACCGAGTGTTCCTGAAGGTTGTGGCCTTCACCCGGGATGTAACCGATCACCTCGAAGCCGTTGGTCAGACGAACCTTGGCGACCTTGCGGAGCGCGGAGTTCGGCTTCTTCGGGGTCGTCGTATAGACACGCGTGCAGACGCCGCGCTTCTGCGGGCACGACTCGAGCGCCGGGGCGGTGTTACGCGCCTTCACGGGCGAGCGCGGCTTGCGGATGAGCTGGCTGATTGTCGGCATTCTGGCCTCTCGCCCCACTGAGCGTTTGGAAATTCCTGGTCAATCTCCCAGGTCGAGCAAAGCCATGGCATAAACGAAGCCGCGCCATCGGCGCCCTTTCAGGGGCCTCAGGCGCGTTCGCCAGCAGAGGAACACGGAAACTCCGCGTTCATGCATCTCGCCATGTCGTCATTCGACGCTGGAATTCCGACGGAGTTTCGGTCGCGAAACTCGCTTGCAAACAAAGAGGCAAGCGACAAACGTGTCCGACAACCGTCGACAGTGGCGCGCTTATGACTCGAACAGAGATTCGCGTCAACCCCGAAACCGCCGAAAAGGCTGGGGTTTTGCGGGGTTCGGGCCACTTGGCCCCTCGCCTGCCCTTTCACGAAACAAAAAGGCCGCCCGGGAGGGGCGGCCTTTCCGATGATTGCCGGTCTTCGCCGGTGGCTGAGCTTACTCGGCCGCCGGCAGCACCGCAGCGGCCTGGGCCGCGGCCTTGGCAGCCGCATCGGCCTTCTGGCCGACGATGAGGTCGTCGCGGCGCGTGGCCACCTGCTTGATGCGGGCGACCTGGGCGCCGGTGCCGGCCGGGATGAGCGAGCCGACGATGACGTTCTCCTTGAGGCCCTCGAGCATGTCCGACTTGCCGTTGACCGCCGCCTCGGTGAGGACGCGGGTGGTCTCCTGGAAGGACGCCGCCGAGATGAAGGAGCGGGTCTGCAGCGAGGCCTTGGTGATGCCGAGCAGGACCGGCACGCCGGAAGCCGGCTTCTTGCCCTCCTCGCGCATCTTCGCGTTGATCTCCTCGAGCTCGACGCGATCGACCTGGTCGCCGGTCAGGATGTCGGTATCGCCCGACTCCGTGATCTCGACCTTCTGCAGCATCTGACGGACGATGACCTCGATGTGCTTGTCGTTGATGCCGACGCCCTGGAGGCGATAGACCTCCTGGATCTCGTTCACCAGATAAGCCGCCAGCTCCTCGACGCCCTTGATCGCCAGGATGTCGTGCGGGGCCGGGTTGCCGTCGAGGATGTAGTCGCCAACTTCCACGACGTCACCGTCCTGGAGGTGGATGTGCTTGCCCTTCGGGATCAGGTACTCGACCCCGTCGGAACCGTCATGCGGCGTCAGCGTCACGCGGCGCTTGTTCTTGTAGTCCTTGCCGAAGCCGATCACGCCCGACTTCTCGGCAATGATCGCCGCGTCCTTCGGACGACGCGCCTCGAACAGCTCCGCCACGCGCGGCAGACCACCGGTGATGTCGCGGGTCTTGGCCGAGTCGGTCGAGACACGCGCCAGCACGTCGCCGGCCTTGATCGAGTGGCCAGGCTCCACCGAGATGATGCCGTCGACAGGCAGGATGTAGCGGGCATCGCCACCACGGGCGAGCTTCGCGATCTTGCCGTCAGGCCCCGTGATGGTCATCGCGGGCTTGAGGTCGGCCGTACGGGCCGAGCCACGCCAGTCGATGACGACACGCTTGGAGATGCCGGTCGCCTCGTCGGTCGTCTCGGTCATCGACATGCCGTCCACGAGATCCTCGTAGCCGACCTTGCCGTCGACCTCCGCCAGGATCGGGCGGGAATAGGGATCCCACTCGATCAGGCGCTGGCCGCGCTTGACCTTGTCGCCCTCGTCGACCCGCAGCTTCGAGCCGAACTGGACACGGTGCACCGCGCGCTCGGCGCCATCAGGCCCGACGATCACGATGGCGATGTTGCGCGCCATGGCGATGAGGTCGCCGTCCGAGTTCCGCGCGACGTTGCGGTTGCGCATCTTGACCGTGCCTTCGAAGTTCGACTCGACGAAGGACTGGTCGGCGATGGTGGCCGCGCCGCCGATGTGGAAGGTACGCATGGTGAGCTGCGTGCCCGGCTCGCCGATCGACTGCGCCGCGATGACGCCGACGGCCTCACCCATGTTGACGGGCGTGCCGCGGGCGAGGTCGCGCCCATAGCAGGTCGCGCAGACGCCGTTCTTGGTCGCGCAGGTGAGAACCGAGCGGATCTTCACCTCCTGGACGCCGGCGGCGTTGATCTTCTCGATATGGCTCTCCTCGATCATCGTGCCCTTCGGCACGAGGACGTTGCCGTCGATATCGGTCACGTCCTCGGCCGCCGAGCGACCCAGGATGCGCACGCCGAGCGAAGCCACGACCTGGCCGGCATCGACGATGGCGCGCATCTTGATGCCGTTGTCGGAGCCGCAATCGACCTCGGAGATGATCGCGTCCTGCGCCACGTCGACGAGACGGCGGGTGAGATAGCCGGAGTTGGCCGTCTTGAGCGCCGTGTCGGCGAGGCCCTTACGGGCGCCGTGGGTCGAGTTGAAGTACTCGAGAACGTCGAGGCCTTCCTTGAAGTTCGAGATGATCGGGCTCTCGATGATCTCGCCCGACGGCTTGGCCATCAGGCCGCGCATGGCGGCGAGCTGGCGCATCTGCGCCGGCGAACCGCGGGCACCCGAGTGCGACATCATGTAGATCGAGTTGATCTGCTTGTCGCGGCCGGTCTCGTCCTTCTGGACGGTCGAGATGCGGGCCATCATCTCCTGGGCGAGCTTGTCGGAGCACTTCGCCCAGGCGTCGACGACCTTGTTGTACTTCTCGCCCTGCGTGATCAGGCCGTCCTGGTACTGCTGCTCGTAATCCTTGGCGAGCGCGCGGGTGGTGTCGACGATCTGCCACTTGTTCTCCGGCACGACCATGTCGTCCTTGCCGAAGGAGATGCCGGCCTTGAAGGCGTGCTTAAAGCCGAGCCCCATGACGCGGTCGCAGAAGATCACCGATTCCTTCTGACCGCAGCCGCGATACACGGCGTCGATCATTCCAGAGATCTCCTTCTTCGTCATCAGCTTGTTGACGACGTCGAAGGACACGGCCGGGTGCTCCGGCAGCGCGGTCGAGAGGATCACGCGGCCCGGCGTGGTGTCGTAGATCTTCGTGTACGGCTTGCCGTCATGGCCGACGCCGGTCCAGCGATATTTGATCTTCGAATGCAGCGTCACGACCTTCTCGTGCAGCGCGTATTCGAGCTCACCGAAATCGCCGAAGATCTTGCCCTGGCCCGGCTCGCCATCCGAGATGATCGAGAGGTAGTAGAGGCCGAGCACGATGTCCTGCGACGGCACGATGATCGGCTGGCCGTTCGCCGGGTGCAGGATGTTGTTGGTCGACATCATCAGCACGCGCGCTTCCAGCTGCGCCTCGAGCGACAGCGGGACGTGCACGGCCATCTGGTCGCCGTCGAAGTCCGCGTTGAAGGCGGCGCAAACCAGCGGGTGGAGCTGGATCGCCTTGCCCTCGATCAGCACCGGCTCGAAGGCCTGGATGCCGAGGCGGTGGAGCGTCGGCGCGCGGTTCAGCATCACCGGATGCTCGCGGATGACCTCGTCCAGGATATCCCAGACTTCCGGCTTCTCCTTCTCGACGAGCTTCTTGGCCTGCTTGACCGTGGTCGAGTAGCCCTTGGCGTCGAGGCGCGCATAGATGAACGGCTTGAACAGCTCGAGCGCCATCTTCTTCGGCAGGCCGCACTGGTGCAGCTTCATCTCCGGACCGACGACGATGACCGAGCGGCCGGAATAGTCGACGCGCTTGCCGAGCAGGTTCTGGCGGAAGCGGCCCTGCTTGCCCTTCAGCATGTCGGCGAGCGACTTCAGCGGGCGCTTGTTGGCACCCGTGATGACGCGGCCGCGGCGGCCGTTGTCGAACAGGGCGTCGACGGACTCCTGCAGCATCCGCTTCTCGTTGCGGATGATGATGTCCGGCGCGCGCAGCTCGATGAGGCGCTTCAGGCGGTTGTTGCGGTTGATGACGCGGCGATAGAGGTCGTTCAGGTCCGAAGTCGCGAAGCGGCCGCCATCGAGCGGAACGAGCGGACGCAGATCCGGCGGGATGACCGGGATCTGGGTCATCACCATCCATTCCGGCTTGTTGCCCGATTCCTGGAAGGCCTCGATGATCTTGAGGCGCTTCATCAGCTTCTTGGGCTTCAGCTCGGACGTCGTCGTCGCGATCTCATGCTTGAGATCGGCGTTGATCTGGTCGAGATCGAGCGCGCGTAGCATCTCGCGGATGGCTTCCGCGCCGATCATGGCGGTGAAGGTGTCCGCGCCGTACTCCTCCTGGCAGCGGACATACTCCTCCTCCGACAGCAGCTGGCGGTCCTTGAGCGGGGTCAGGCCCGGCTCGATGACGACGTAGCTTTCGAAGTAGAGGATGCGCTCGAGGTCCTTGAGCGGCATATCCATCAGGAGGCCGATGCGCGAGGGCAGCGACTTCAGGAACCAGATATGCGCGACGGGAGCGGCGAGCTCGATATGGCCCATGCGCTCGCGCCGGACGCGGGCGAGCGTGACTTCGACGCCGCACTTCTCGCAGATGACGCCCTTGAACTTCATGCGCTTGTACTTGCCGCACAGGCACTCGTAGTCCTTGATCGGCCCGAAGATGCGCGCGCAGAACAGGCCGTCGCGCTCCGGCTTGAACGTGCGGTAGTTGATGGTCTCGGGCTTTTTGATCTCGCCATAGGACCAGGACAGGATCTTCTCCGGGCTCGCGATCGAGATCTTGATCGCGTCGAAGGCCTGCTGGACCGGCTGCTGGCCGAAAAGGTTCATGACCTCTTGCTTCATCGCCTGTCTCCTTCGGCCGGTGGGGGCTTAAGGGCCGCCCTGCCCGGCTCGTCAATTCCGTAGGCCGGCGGCGTGAGTGCCGCCGGCAATGTTCAAGGCTCGGTCGCGGCTTATTCGGCCGCTTCGGCGGGCGGCAACTCGCCCGGCTTCACCTTGTTGTTGATCAGCTCGACGTTGAGGCCGAGCGAGCGCATCTCCTTGACGAGAACGTTGAAGCTCTCGGGGATGCCCGCCTCAAAGTTGTCCTCGCCGCGCACGATCGACTCGTAGACCTTGGTGCGGCCCGCGACGTCGTCCGACTTCACCGTCAGCATTTCCTGCAGGGTGTAAGCCGCGCCGTAGGCTTCGAGCGCCCAGACCTCCATTTCGCCGAAGCGCTGGCCGCCGAACTGCGCCTTGCCGCCCAGCGGCTGCTGGGTGACGAGCGAGTACGGACCGATCGAACGCGCGTGGATCTTGTCGTCGACCAGGTGGTGCAGCTTGAGCATGTAGATGTAGCCCATCGTCACCTTGCGGTCGAAAGGCTCACCCGTGCGGCCGTCATAGAGGGTCGACTGACCCGACGAGTGCAGACCAGCCTGCTCCAGGAGCCGCTCGATATCGGCCTCCTTGGCGCCATTGAACACCGGCGTCGCCACCGGCACGCCGCGGCGCAGGTTCTGGCCCATCTCGACGAGCTCGTTCTCGTCCATCGAGGCGATGATCTCGTTATCCTCGTAGACGGCGTCGAACTGAGCCTTCAGCGCCTTGAAGTCGCTCGTCTTCTTGTAGGCGTCGAGCGCCTTGCCGATCTGCTTGCCGAGACCGGCGGCAGCCCAGCCCAGATGGGTCTCAAGGATCTGACCGACGTTCATGCGCGAGGGCACGCCCAGCGGGTTCAGCACGATGTCGGCATGAGTGCCGTCCTCGAGGAACGGCATGTCCTCCACCGGCACGATGCGCGAGACCACGCCCTTGTTGCCGTGACGGCCGGCCATCTTGTCGCCCGGCTGGATCTTGCGCTTCACCGCGACGAAGACCTTGACCATCTTCATCACACCCGGAGGCAGCTCGTCGCCGCGCTGCAGCTTCTCGACCTTGTCGAGGAAGCGCTGCTCGAGGCGCTTCTTCGACTCGTCGTACTGCTTCCGCATCGCCTCGATCTCGGTCATCAGCGAGTCTTCGGCGGTGGCGAACAGCCACCATTGCGAACGCGGGAACTCGCTCATCACCTCGCGGGTGATGACCGTGTCCTTCTTGAAGCCCTTCGGACCGGCCAGGCCGGTCTTGCCGGTCAGGATCTCGGCCAGACGCGCGAAGGTGTTGCGGTCCAGGATCGCCTGCTCGTCGTCGCGGTCCTTGGCGAGACGCTCGATCTCCTCGCGCTCGATCGCCTGGGCGCGCTCGTCCTTGTCGACGCCGTGGCGGTTGAACACGCGCACCTCGACGATCGTGCCCTGCACGCCGGGGGGAACGCGCAGCGAGGTGTCGCGAACGTCCGAGGCCTTCTCGCCGAAGATGGCGCGCAGCAGCTTCTCTTCCGGCGTCATCGGGCTTTCGCCCTTCGGCGTGATCTTGCCGACGAGGATGTCGCCCGCCGCCACTTCCGCGCCGATATAGACGATGCCGGCTTCGTCGAGGTTCTTCAGCGCCTCTTCCGAAACGTTCGGAATGTCGCGCGTGATCTCCTCCGGGCCGAGCTTGGTATCGCGGGCCATGACCTCGAACTCCTCGATATGGATCGAGGTGAAGATGTCCTGGGAGACGATGTTCTCGGAGAGAAGGATCGAGTCCTCGAAGTTGTAGCCGTTCCACGGCATGAACGCGACGAGCACGTTGCGGCCGAGCGCGAGCTCGCCGAACTCGGTCGACGGGCCGTCGGCGACGATGTCGCCCTTCTTGACGACGTCGCCGACGCGCACCAGCGGACGCTGCGTGATGCAGGTCGACTGGTTCGAGCGCTGGAACTTCTGCAGCCGGTAGATGTCGACGCCCGGCTTCGTCGGGTCCATCTCGTCGGACGCGCGGATGACGATACGGGTCGCGTCGACCTGGTCGACGACGCCGGAACGGCGGGCCGCGATCGCAGCGCCCGAGTCACGGGCGACGACCGCTTCCATGCCGGTGCCGACGAAAGGCGCGTCGGCGCGAACCAGCGGCACCGCCTGGCGCTGCATGTTCGAGCCCATCAGCGCGCGGTTCGCGTCGTCGTTCTCGAGGAACGGAATCAGCGCCGCGGCGACCGAAACGAGCTGCTTCGGCGACACGTCCTGGAAGTCGACCTTGTCGACCGGCGTGACGATGACCTCGCCGGCGCGGCGGCAGACGATCAGATCGTCGGTCAGGCGGCCTTCCTTGTCGACGGCGGCATTGGCCTGGGCGACGTTGTACTTCGCTTCTTCCATCGCCGAGAGATAGATCACCTCGTCGGTGACCTTGCCGTCGCGGATGCGGCGATACGGGCTCTCGATGAAGCCGTACTTGTTCACCCGCGCGAAGGTCGCGAGCGAGTTGATCAGGCCGATATTCGGGCCTTCCGGCGTCTCGATCGGGCAGATGCGGCCGTAATGCGTCGGATGCACGTCGCGCACCTCGAAGCCGGCGCGCTCGCGGGTCAGACCGCCCGGGCCAAGCGCCGAAAGACGACGCTTATGCGTGACTTCGGAGAGCGGGTTCGTCTGGTCCATGAACTGCGAGAGCTGCGAGGAGCCGAAGAACTCGCGCACGGCGGCAGCCGCCGGCTTGGCGTTGATCAGGTCCTGCGGCATGACCGTGTCGATATCGACCGAGGACATGCGCTCCTTGATGGCGCGCTCCATGCGGAGCAGGCCCAGACGGTACTGGTTCTCCATGAGCTCGCCGACCGAGCGCACGCGGCGGTTGCCGAGATGGTCGATGTCGTCGATTTCGCCCTTGCCGTCGCGCAGGTCGACCAGCGCCTTGACGACCGCGAAGATGTCCTCCTTGCGCAGGATGCGCACGGTGTCCTCGGCGTCGAGGTCGAGGCGCATGTTCATCTTGACGCGGCCGACGGCCGAGAGATCGTAGCGCTCCGGGTCGAAGAACAGCGACTGGAACATGTTCTCAGCCGTCTCGAGGGTCGGCGGCTCGCCCGGACGCATCACGCGGTAGATGTCGAACAGGGCTTCCTCGCGGCGCGAGTTCTTGTCGACGTTCAGCGTGTTGCGGATGTAGGGACCGACCGTGATGTGGTCGATGTCCAGCACCGGGATCTCGTCATAACCGTCATCGGTGAGCTGCTTGAGCAGCTTCTCGGTGATCTCTTCGCCGGCCTCGGCATAGACCTCGCCCGTCGCCGGGTTGACCAGGTCCTCGGCGATGTACTGGGTGTACAGGTCCTCGTCCTGCGCGCGCAGGAACTTGAGGCCCTTCTCGGCGAGCTGGCGGGCGGCGCGGGCAACGAGCTTCTTGCCGGCCTCGACCACGACCTCGCCGGTGTCGGCGTCGATCAGGTCTTCGGTCGCCTTGAAGCCCTTCATGCGCTCCGCGTCGTAGGGAACGCGCCAGCCCTTGGCGTCCTTGGTGTAGGTGATGTGGTTGTAGAAGCGGCTGAGGATCTCCTCGCCGTCCATGCCGAGCGCGAACAGCAGCGAGGTGACCGGGATCTTACGCTTCCGGTCGATACGGGCGTAGACGATGTCCTTGGCGTCGAACTCGATGTCGAGCCAGGAGCCGCGATACGGGATGATACGCGCGGCGAAGAGCAGCTTGCCCGAGGAATGGGTCTTGCCCTTGTCGTGGTCGAAGAACACGCCCGGCGAACGGTGCATCTGCGAGACGATGACGCGCTCGGTGCCGTTGACGATGAAGGTGCCGTTATCCGTCATGAGCGGCATGTCGCCCATGTAGACATCCTGCTCCTTGATGTCCTTGACGGACTTGGCCTGGGTGTCCGGGTCGATATCGAACACGATCAGGCGCAGCGTCACCTTGAGCGGCGCCGAGAAGGTCATGCCGCGCTGGCGGCACTCGTCGACGTCGTATTTCGGCGGCTCGAAGGTGTACTTCACGAACTCCAGCAGCGAGGCGCCGGAAAAATCGCCGATCGGGAAGACCGACTTGAAGACGGACTGCAATCCCTCGTCAGGCCGGCCGCCCTTGGGTTCGTCGACCATCAGGAACTGGTCGTAGGACGCCTTTTGAACCTCGATGAGGTTCGGCATCTCCGCCACTTCCTTGAGCTTGCCGAAGAACTTGCGGACGCGCCTGCGACCCTGGAGCGAATTGACCATGTTGTTCCTCGCGTTCTGTGGGCATCTTCCGGCAAGTCGCCGCCAATTTGGCGGCCACGCTCCGTAAGGTCCCAACCTCTCCGTTCAGAGCCTGTACCGCCGCCGGCCCTCGGAAGGTCCGCCATCGGTTTCGGCTCCATGGACGGCTCACCCGGCGGTCCGGCCGAGGCGGCCTCGGGCCGCCGGGTGAGCCGTTCGGCGCATCGGCGCCGACCCACTTCTTCGTTCAGAGCTTCACCGCAAGGTTGCGGCTCGCTCCCGCGACAACTCCCGCGCACCAGCGCGGAAACGACGCAACAGCCCCGGAGGCGTGGAGCGCCCCGGGACTGTCTGTTTTGACTACGGTCGGACCGGCATCAGCCGGCCCAAGCTCACTTGAGCTCGACCTTGGCGCCGACGGCCTCGAGCTGCTTCTTGAGCTTCTCGGCCTCGTCCTTGGCAACGCCTTCCTTGACCGGCTTCGGAGCGCCCTCGACCAGGTCCTTGGCCTCCTTGAGGCCCAGGCCGGTGATGGCGCGGACTTCCTTGATCACCTCGATCTTCTTGTCGCCGGCGGCGGCAAGAACGACGGTGAACTCGGTCTGCTCTTCAGCAGCAGCGGCGGCAGCGCCACCGGCAGCCGGGCCAGCCGCAACGGCGACGGCGGCGGCAGCGGAAACGCCCCACTTCTCTTCGAGCAGCTTGGCGAGGTCAGCGGCCTCGAGAACGGTGAGCGACGACAGCTCGTCGACGAGCTTGGCGAGATCGGCCATGTTTAACTTCCTGTCTTAAGAGGTTCGAACGATAAGGGTTTGCTGGCTTCAAGCCGCATTCTTGTCGGCGTAAGCCTGAACCACGCGAGCCAGCTTGCCGGCGGGCGCGTTCGTGAGCTGCGCGAGCTTGGTAGCCGGGGCCTGGATAAGGCCGATAAGCTTGGCACGCAGTTCGTCGAGCGAGGGCATCGTGGCCAGGGCCTTGACACCATCGGGGTTCAGGGCGGTCTTGCCCATCGCGCCGCCCAGGATGACGAGCTTGTCGTTCTCCTTGGCGAAAGCGCTGGCGACCTTCGGCGCCGCGACCGGATCGTTGGAATAAGCGATCAGGGTGGGACCCGTCAGCAGGTTGCTGATGGACGCGACGTCGGTGCCTTCAAGAGCGATCTTGGCCAAGCGGTTCTTTGCGACCTTAACAGTGGCGCCATTGGCCTTCATCTCGCGACGAAGCTTCTGGAACTGGGCCACGGTCAAGCCCGCATAGTGGGCCACGACGACGACCGACGTGTTCGCAAACACATCGTTCAGCGACGCGACGGCATCTTTCTTTGCCGCTTTATCCACTGGGCTCTCTCCGGTAGGCGACAAGCTTTCGAGGGCTCGCCGCCGGTTGCAAATGCCGCTCCTGGAACCCCGATTGACACCGGCGTTCGGCAAAGCGACGCTTGATGCCCTGTCCCCGCTCCCGAGCCTCGATGGAGAGGCCGCGACCGGGCGAGATGGTTCGAACCGTCTTTCCGGATCTTGCGATCCGGGAGTAAGCTCTTGCACCGTCTATGCAGGCCTCTTGGCGAAATTATGCTCCCGGCCGAAGCCGAAACGCACCTGCAGTCTCAGACAGGACTGGATGATTCTCCCCCGGGAAATCACTCCCCCGTCCTCAAATCACCCAATTTTCAGCGGAAACCCGCCGAAAAACGCGAAACAGACCCCTTCGTGTCAAGCACGCCGGAGCCCCATCACTCATGGAAACAGGCGTGCGTATAGCGCTTTCGCCTGCTTCTGCCAAGTAGGCTCTTGACATCACGAAATCAAGAGCGGGTGGGCGACCGGAAAAACCGGCCGCCCTGATCGAGGATTAGCCGCCGACGACGGTGTTCGGCTCGACCTTGACGCCCGGGCCCATGGTCGACGAGATCGCGACGCGCTGGATATAGGTGCCCTTGGCGCCGGCCGGCTTGGCCTTGGCGACGGAGTCGACGAACGCCTTGATGTTCTCCGAGAGCTTCTCGGCCGAGAACGAGGCCTTGCCGACGGCGGCGTGGATGATGCCGGCCTTCTCGACGCGGAACTCGACCGAACCGCCCTTCGAGGCGGCGACGGCGGCGGTGACGTCCATGGTCACGGTGCCGACGCGCGGGTTCGGCATCAGGCCGCGCGGGCCGAGCACCTTACCGAGACGGCCGACGAGACCCATCATGTCCGGGGTCGCGATGCAGCGATCGAAGTTGATCTCGCCCTTCTGGACCGACTCGACCAGTTCCTCGGCGCCGACGATGTCGGCACCCGCGGCCTTGGCCTCGTCAGCCTTGGCGCCACGGGCGAAGACGGCGACGCGCAGCGTGCGGCCCGAGCCGTTCGGCAGGTTGCAGACGCCGCGGACCATCTGGTCGGCGTGACGCGGATCGACGCCGAGATTCATCGCGATCTCGACCGTCTCGTCGAACTTGGCGTTGGCACGCTCCTTGACGAAGGTGACGGCCTGATCGAGCGGGTACAGCTTGGTGCGGTCAATGCCTTCACGGCCCTTGACGACGCGCTTTCCGATATGTGCCATTGTCAGCCTCCCCTCAGCCCACGACTTCCAGGCCCATGGACCTGGCAGAGCCACGGATCATGGCCGAAGCCGATTCGACGGTGTCGCAGTTGAGATCGGCCATCTTCTTCTCGGCGATCTCGGCGATCTGCGCGGTCGTAACCTTGCCGACATTGCCGCCCTTGCCCGGGGTCTTCGAGCCCGAGGTCAGGCCGGCGGCCTTCTTCAGCCAGTACGAGACCGGCGGCTGCTTCATCTCGAAGGTGAAGGAGCGATCGGCATACGCGGTGATGATCACCGGGATCGGCATGCCCTTTTCCATCTGCTGGGTCTTCGCGTTGAAGGCCTTGCAGAATTCCATGATGTTGAGGCCGCGCTGACCGAGCGCGGGACCGATCGGCGGCGACGGATTGGCCGCGCCCGCCGGAACCTGAAGCTTCACGTAGCCCGTGATCTTCTTTGCCATGATGGCTGCTCCTGCCGTCCGCTCCGCTGCCTATCGGAACGACGACGCCCCTGCCTGCCGACGCTCTTCGCCGGGGCCGGGGTGGTTGCAGTGCGTGGTGCGGCGCCTGTGATCCGGCTGGCGACCGGCACGCCTTCCACGCGGTTAAGGCGGGGCCTATGGCACAGGCGCACCGGAAAGGGAAGCCCCTCGCACCGCTTTGTCCGTCTCGCGCCGGACCGCCAGGCGGCGACCTTCAGCGTCGCGGCGCCGCGCCTCGCGCGCCAGGATGCTCTCGGCATCGAGGTCGCGGATCGGGATGGCCCGGTCTTGCGGCACGTCACCTTCCAGCTGAAGCGCCAGATAGCGCCCGCAGCAGACCCTGAGGAAGGATGAGAAATTCTCGACCTCTCCCCGCGTCTCGAGCAGCTCCTCATGCAACCGCGTCAACAGTTGCATCAGGGTCATGCCGTCGCGCTGGGCGATTTCTTCCAGGACGCGCCAGTAGAGATTCTCCAGCCTCACGCTGGTGGAATAGCCGCGCATCCGCACCGATTTGAGCCGCGTTTGCCACAGCCCGGCATCGGCTCCGACGAAAAGCCTGCACATGGGCGCCTCCGATCAGGTTCCCGCGAGCGGCATCATAGGCTGGCGGAGGCGAGCTCCGCCAGCCCTTGCCGGCAAGCGACGAGACTCAAGCGGCCTGACGCTGCTGGCCGTGGCTGATCGTCGTGCCGAGGACGTTGAGAAACTGCGACAGCCAGGCGGGATGGGCCGGCCAGGCGGGTGCCGAGACGAGATTGCCGTCGGTGACGGCACCATCGATGGCGATGTCCGCATAGGTGCCGCCGGCAAGCTCGACCTCGGTCCGACAGGCCGGATAGGCCGAGCAGGTGCGGCCCTTCAACACGCCCGCGCCCGCCAGGAGCTGAGCGCCATGGCAGATCGCTGCCACCGGCTTTCCGGCGGTGAAGAAGTGCCGGACCATCTCGACGACCTTGGCGTTCAGGCGCAGATATTCGGGCGCCCGTCCGCCGGGAATGACCAGCGCGTCGTAGCGGGCCGGGTCGACATCGGCGAAGCTGGCATTCAGCGCGAAGTTGTGGCCGCGCTTTTCGGAATAGGTCTGCTGGCCTTCGAAGTCGTGGATCGCGGTCGCGATCGCATCGCCAGCCTTCTTGTCGGGGCAGACCGCGTGGACGGTATGACCGACCGCAAGCAGCGCCTGGAACGGGACCATGATCTCATAGTCCTCGCCGAAATCGCCGACGATCATCAAAATGCGTTGGCCGCTCATGCTACCCTCCCCGTGTTCCCGCCTTGGTTGGCGGTCACGAGACAGGATAGCCGGAGCGGCCGTTTGCGGGTGTTATCCGGTTAACGCGCGAAGGCGCCGCTCAGAGCTTCTCGACCTGGCTGTATTCCAGCTCGACCGGCGTGGCGCGGCCGAAGATCGAGACGGCGACCTTGAGGCGGGTGCGGGCGTGATCGACGTCCTCGACGACGCCGTTGAAGGAGGCGAAGGGGCCATCGGCCACCTTGACCTGCTCGCCGATCTCGAAGACCACCGTCGGCTTCGGACGCTCGATGCCCTCGGCGACCTGGCCCTTGATCCGCATCGCCTCATGCTCGGGGATCGGCATGGGCTTGGCCTTGTCGGCGCCGAGGAAGCCGGTGACCTTCGGCGTGTTCTTGATGAGGTGGTAGACCTCGTCGGTCATCTCGCACTTCACCAGGACGTAGCCGGGGAAGAACTTGCGCTCGGTATCGACCTTGCGGCCGCGGCGGACCTCGACGACCTTCTCGGTCGGCACCAGCACCTCGTCGAACTTGTCGGCGAGGTTGCGCTGCGCCGCCTGGTCACGGATCGACTGGGCGACCTTGTTCTCGAAGTTGGAATAGGCGTGGACGATGTACCAGCGGGTGCTCACGTGCGTATTTCCGTTCAACGGGCGCCGAGGATGATGCCGAGGCCCCAGCGGATGATGGTGTCGGTGAAGAGGAAGAACAGGCTGGAGACGACCACCATGGCGAGCACGAGGCCCGTGGTGATCAGCGTCTCCCGGCGCGAGGGCCAGGTGACCTTGGCCGCCTCGGAGCGCACGTCCTGCAGGAACTGGAAGGGATTGGATTTCGCCATGAACCACCTCGGGTTCCGAACCGGTCCGCGACCCCTGCCGCGACGCCGAATCGGCCGTCCTGAAACATTCGCGGCGCGGGACCCGGGGGGTCGCGCGCCGTCATCGACCGCCCTCTTACATCGCCTTAGGCCTTTAGCCAAGACCCTTTCGGGGCGTGGGCCGCTTCAGCTCCGCCGTGCCGCGATCAGCAGGAAGAACGGCCGCTCGCGCTCCCTGGCCCAGCTCGGTTCGGACGCGACCTGCTCCCGGCTCGGCCCCCATTCGACCAACCGATCGAGCGAGAAGCCCGCCGCCCGCAACAGGTCGAGATAAGTCGCGATCGTACGGTGACGCTTGACCACGCCCTCCGCCAGCCAATTGCTGACCCTCTCGCCCTCGTCGAGATAGCCGTTGACCGGCCAGCTCGCCCGCCCGTCGGCATCGAGGAGCCACTCCTGCCGAACCGGCGCCGTCATGATCGGATGCTCGACCGAGCAGACCAGCGCCCCACCCGGCTTCAGCGCCGCATGCACGCGTCCGAACAGCGCGTCGAGACCTGCGATGTAATGGAAGGCGAGCGAGCTATAGGCGAGATCGAAAGCTCCGGCCGCCGGCACGAAGCTTTCCAGATCGGCCAGCTCATAGCGAATGCGGGAATCGCCCGTCTCGTGCCGCGCCCGCGCCAGCATGTTCTCGGAAACATCGACGCCGAGGACGCTCGCAGCCCCCTCGCCCGCCGCGAATCGGCAGAACCAGCCGAAGCCGCAGCCGAGATCGAGCACGCGCTTGTCCTGCAGATCCGGTAGCATGGACCGCAGCACCGGCCATTCCGGCGCGCCGTCCAGCCCATCGACCGAACGCGGCAGGCGGCTATAGCCCGCAAAAAAGGTTTCGTCGTCGTAGATGTTCTGGGTCATGGCGCTCGAAGAACCGCTTTGCGGTTTGCGCTGCAGCCGCCCGAAAAGCGACTGGCAGGGGCGGTAGGGCTCGAACCTACGACAACCGGTTTTGGAGACCGGTACTCTACCAACTGAGCTACACCCCTGTAGTCGGGCGATCCTTTGCCTCAAGGCGCGGAGGTTTTCAAGTCGAAAACGCAGCCGGCTTCAACACATCTCCGCAATAACGAAAAGGGCGGCGTTTCCGCCGCCCTTCTCAACACATATCGACCGAAATCCCGATCAGGCGATGATCGAGGCGATGACGCCGGCGCCGCAAAGTCTGCGGTTTACGCGGACGTCGTCGTTGCTTCGATCAAGCGATAATCGAAGCAACCACGCCGGCTCCAACCGTACGACCGCCTTCGCGGATGGCGAAGCGCAGCTTCTCTTCCATCGCGATCGGGGCGATCAGCGTCACCTCCATCGAGATGTTGTCGCCCGGCATCACCATCTCCGTGCCCTCGGGCAGCGTCACCACGCCGGTCACGTCCGTCGTGCGGAAGTAGAACTGCGGGCGGTAGTTGGTGAAGAACGGCGTGTGACGGCCACCCTCTTCCTTCGTCAGAATGTAGGCCTCGGCCTTGAACTTCGTGTGCGGCTTCACCGAGCCCGGCTTGCACAGCACCTGGCCGCGCTCGACGTCCTCGCGCTTCGTGCCGCGCAGCAGCGCGCCGATGTTGTCGCCGGCCTGGCCCTGGTCGAGCAGCTTGCGGAACATCTCGACGCCGGTCACCGTCGTCTTCACGGTGTCCTTCAGGCCGACGATCTCGATTTCCTCGCCGACCTTGACGATGCCGCGCTCGACGCGGCCGGTCACCACCGTGCCGCGGCCCGAGATCGAGAACACGTCCTCGACCGGCATCAGGAACGGCTGGTCGATCGGACGCTCCGGCTGCGGGATGTAGTCGTCGACCGTCTTCATCAGCGCGATCACCGCGTCATGGCCGATTTCCGGCGTGACGTTGTCGAGAGCGGCCTTCGCCGAGCCCTTGGTGATCGGAATGTCGTCGCCGGGGAAGTCGTACTTCGAGAGGAGCTCGCGGATCTCCATCTCGACGAGCTCCAGCAGCTCGGCGTCGTCGACCAGGTCGACCTTGTTCATGAACACCACCAGCGCGGGAACGCCGACCTGGCGCGCCAGCAGGATGTGCTCGCGGGTCTGCGGCATCGGGCCGTCGGCAGCCGACACCACCAGGATCGCGCCGTCCATCTGCGCCGCACCCGTGATCATGTTCTTCACATAGTCGGCGTGGCCGGGGCAGTCGACGTGAGCATAGTGACGCGCCGGGGTCTCGTACTCGACGTGAGCCGTCGAGATCGTGATGCCGCGGGCCTTCTCTTCCGGCGCCTTGTCGATCTGGTCATACGCCGTGAACGACGCACCGCCGGACTCAGCCAGAACCTTCGTGATCGCAGCCGTCAGCGACGTCTTGCCATGGTCAACGTGACCAATCGTTCCAATGTTGCAGTGCGGCTTCGTCCGCGAAAACTTCTCTTTGGCCATGACACCCTTGTCCTCGAAGGCGGCCCTCCGGGGCCTAGAAACGCGGTCGCATTAGGGGTTTTTGCGCGGCGATGCAAGCCGGCCGGCCCCATCGACCTCCTGTGACGCCAGAGTGAGGAGGTCAGCGCTAATTCTTCACCATCCAGCGCCCCCGGACACGCTGCAGAAGAAGGCTCGTCACCGAATAGCCGTCGCTCGGCATTCGGGCGATACGGCGCAGGCTCGCGACCGCCTCCGGATCGGCTCCGTCGCCGAAGGCCACGATGTCGCGCGCCGGCACCGCGACGACCAGCTCGGCAGGGAGATTCGGGATCGCGGACCAGACCTCTGGCAGCAGAATCAGCGCCGCATTGTAGTCAGCCTCGAAGGACAGGGACCGAACGGGACCATGTTCCTCGATCTGCAGGCGCGAGACCCTGCGCTTCAGGTTCTCCCGGCCGGCATTCATCATATCCTGGTTGCTAAGCCCGAACCGCTTTCCTTCGCCGCTCATGACGAAGCGAGATATGTCTTTGCGATCTTCTACGACGACGACCACGATATCGCCCACGAGCTCCGCGTGGACGATGCCCGGTGCAGGTTTCGGTTGGGCGCGCGCCTTTTCTTCAACCGTCGCGACGAAGGCTCGGTTCTTGACGGTGACCAGCAGCGAACTCTTGAAAGAAGCCGCATCGCGTTGAGGCGCACCGCATTCCGGGCAAACCGGTTCTTCAGCCCAGGATCGATCCGGCCACGCTGTGAGCATGGCGAACAACACAACCAGTAAGTGCAGCATGCCGAGTCCCCCAACCCGCAACCACAATTGCGCATCGAGAACATAATGGCAACATCTTTACTTGCCCGCGGTCATGCAACCCCGAACACCCGCCGATAGCGCGCCACAGCCTCCGGGTCGCCCGAGACCTTCTCGGGATTGTCGGAGAGCTTCACCGCCGGGCGCCCGTTCGCCTTGGTGACCTTGCAGACCAGCGACATCGGATCGAGCGCGCGCGAACCGTCCGGCGAGCAGCCGACGAGATCGTTGGTCAGGTCGGTGCCCCAGCCAAAGGCCATGCGGACCTTCCCATCGAAATGATGGTAGACGCGCTCGATCGCATCGACATCGAGCCCGTCGGAGAAGACCAGCAGCTTCTCGCGCGGATCGCGCCCGTGCGCGCGCCACCATTCCATGATCGTCTCGCCGGCCGGGATGGGAGGTGCGCTGTCCGGCCGGAAGCCGGTCCAGTCCGCCACCCAATCCGGCGCATGGCGCAGGAAGCTCTGCGTCCCGAAGGCATCCGGCAGCGCGATCAGCAGGTTGCCGCCATAGACCTGCCGCCATTCGTCGAGCACCCGGTAAGGCGCGCGCAGCAGCTCCTCGTCGGAATCGGCCAGCGCCGCCAGCACCATCGGCAATTCATGGGCGTTGGTGCCGATCGCCTCGAGATCGGTGTCCATCGCGAGCAGCACGTTCGAGGTGCCGCTGAAGGCCTTGCCCAGCCCCTCCTTCAGCGCCAGGACGCACCAGCGCTGCCAGAGATGGCCATGGCGGCGGCGCGTGCCGAAATCGGAGAGCCTGAGATTGGGCAGCTTCTGCAGCCGCTCGACCTTGTCCCACATCTTCGCCTTGGCGCGGGCATAGAGCACGTCGAGCGAGAAGCGCTTCTGGCCCAGCATGACGCGCCGCGCCCTGAGCTCGTTAATGATCGCGAGCGCCGGCACCTCCCACATGGTCGTATGGGTCCAGGGGCCGTCGAAATGCAGCTCGTACTGGCCGTCGACCTTGCGCAGATCGTATTCGGGAAGCTGGAACTCGGCGAGCCAGGCCATGAAATCCGGCGAGAACATCTGGGTCTTGCCGTAGAAGCTGTTGCCGGCGAGCCAGATCAGTTCCTTCTTGGTGAACCGCAATGAGCGGGCATGGTCGAGCTGCGCGCGCAACTCGCCCTCGTCGACGATGTCGGCGAGGCGGATATGCCTGGAACGGTTGATCAGCGAGAAGGTGACGCGGACTTCCGGATGGAAGGCCCGGATCATCTGCAGCATCAGGAGCTTGTAGAAATCGGTATCGAGCAGGCTGCGGATGATCGGGTCGAGCCGCCAGCCGTGATTATAGGTCCGCGTCGCGATGTCGGTGTAGATCATATCGGCAGCAGGTCCGGGAAAGCTCGGCGACGGAACGGCGAAGAACGGCGCATGGGCGCCGATGCCATCAGAACAATGCCTTGGCCGCCGGCGCAAGCGTGTCGCGCACAGGGCAGCCCGCGAGCGGCGCTCGACCATTGCCGCGCCCTCTCTCTCAAGCTATCTCGCCTGTTCGAACGGGATTCAAAAGCACATGGCGTCCGAAACCACATTGCCTGCGGCCGGCTTCGGCACCACTCCTTCTGCGCCCTATGATCTCGCGGTCATCGGCGGCGGCATCAATGGCTGCGGCATCGCGCGGGATGCGGCCGGGCGCGGCGCCTCCGTCGTGCTGCTCGAGAAGGACGACCTCGCCAGCGCCACCTCGTCGCGCTCGACCAAGCTGATCCATGGCGGGCTGCGCTATCTCGAACATTACAAGTTCCGGCTGGTGCGCGAGGCTCTGATGGAGCGCGAGCGGCTCTGGGCCATCGCGCCGCACATCATCCGGCCGCTGCGCTTCGTGCTGCCGCATCACAAGGGCCTGCGCCCGGCCTGGCTGCTCAGGCTCGGTCTGTTCCTCTACGACCATATCGGCGGCCGCAAGCTCCTTCCCGCGACGCGCACGCTCGACCTCGCCCATGATCCTGCCGGCAGGCCGCTCAAGGACGACAAGGCCAGGGCTTTCGAATATTCCGATTGCTGGGTCGAGGATGCGCGCCTCGTCGTGCTGAACGCCATGGACGCCGCCGTGCGCGGCGCCGCGATCCACACCCGCACGCGCGTCGCCGCCGCGATCCGCGAGGACGGGCTGTGGCGCCTGACGGCGGAAGGGCCGCAAGGCCGTTTCGACATCTGGGCGAAGGCGCTCGTCAACGCAGCCGGCCCCTGGGTCGGCGAGGTGCTGAACGGCGTCATCCACACCAATGCCAAGGCCGGCGTTCGCATGGTGCAGGGCAGCCACATCGTCGTGCCGAAGCTCTACGAGCACGACCGCAGCTACATCTTCCAGAATGCCGACGGCCGCATCGTCTTCGCGATTCCCTATGAGCAGGACTTCACCCTGATCGGCACGACCGACCGCGACTACCATGGCGATCCGGTCGATGTTGCCGCCACGCCCGAGGAGATCGCCTATCTCTGCGCCGCGGCGAGCGAGTATTTCAGCCGGCCCGTGACGCCTGAATCCGTGGTCTGGACCTATTCCGGCGTGCGCCCGCTTTATGACGACGGCGCCTCGAAGGCGCAGGAGGCGACACGCGACTACGTGCTGACGCTGGATGCCCCCGAAGGTTCGGCGCCGCTCCTCTCGGTCTTCGGCGGCAAGATCACGACCTATCGCCGCCTCGCCGAATCCGCCCTCGCCAAGCTCGCCCCCCACGCGCCCTGGGCTGCCCGCGCGACCTGGACGATGACGGGCGCCCTGCCCGGCGGCGATTTCCCGGTCAGCGGCTTCGACGCGCTCGTGAACGAGATCGCCGCCGCCCATCCCTGGCTCGAACGTCGCACAGCGACGCGGCTCGCCCGCAGCTACGGCACCCGCGCCCGCGAGATTCTCTCAGATGCGCAGGGCCTCACCGATCTCGGCCGTCCTTTCGGCGCCGATCTCTATGAGCGCGAGGTCCGCTATCTCATGCGCTCGGAATGGGCACGCCGCGCCGACGACGTACTCTGGCGGCGCGGCAAGCTCGGCCTGCGGCTCTCGCCGCAGGAGCGCGCGGCGCTGGACGACTTCATGCAGCAGGAAATCGCGGCAGCCGCCTGATCGGTTTTCCTTCGACAATACAGTTGCTTGCCCGCCGACGTGGAATCTTCTCGGCAAGTTCAAACTCGGCTCGCCCACGCCGCGAAACGTGTTTTGGTTTCATCCGAGCCACACAATCATCCCGGGCTTGACCCGGGATCCAGCGTAGAGCGCCGAGCCCTATGATGGATTCCGGATCGGCGCCGCTGTCGCGGCTTGTCCGGAATGACGGAACCGCTTCCGTGAGAAACGCGAGCCGCGGACCGGAGACGTCCAGCACTGCATCGACAAGCTGGAGCGCCAAGCCGCATGCGAACGAACGCATGGTCCTCCAGCCGCCATCAATCGCGGAGCGGAAGGCGGCGGCTCACGCCACCTGATAGGCGAAGCTGCCGTCCTCGACCGAGACCTTCGCCTCGGTCAGCGGCTTCTTCTCCAGTTGCAGGTTGAGGATCGCGCGCGACAGCGCCGGCAGCATCGAGTTGGTGATGATGTTGTCGATCATGCGCCCGCCCGAATCCGGGTCGTTGCACTGGCCGACGATGTGCTCGACCACCGCGTCGTCATAGACGAAGGCCGCCTTGTGGTTCTCGCTGAGCCGCTTGCCGATGCGCCCGAGTTGGAGGCGGACGATGCCAGCCAGCATGTCCGAGGAGAGCGGATAGTACGGAATCGTCACGAGCCGCCCGATCAGCGCCGGCGGGAAGACCTTGAGCAACGCCGGACGCAGGCTCACCGCCATAGCCTCGGGATCGGGCTTGGCCGCACCGTTCGCCGCCATGCTCATGATCTCGTCCGTGCCGACATTCGAGGTCAGGATGATCAGCGTGTTCTTGAAATCGATGCGCCGGCCGGTGCCGTCCTCCATCTGGCCCTTGTCGAAGACCTGGAAGAACAGCTCGTGCACGTCGGGATGCGCCTTCTCGACCTCGTCGAGCAGCACCACCGAATAGGGCTTGCGCCGGACGGCCTCCGTCAGCCGGCCGCCCTCGCCATAGCCGACATAGCCGGGAGGCGCGCCCTTCAGTGTCGAGACGGTGTGCGCCTCCTGGAACTCGCTCATATTGATGGTGATGACGTTCTGCTCACCGCCATAGAGCGCCTCCGCCAGCGCCAGAGCCGTCTCGGTCTTGCCGACGCCGGAGGGGCCGCAGAGCATGAACACGCCGATCGGCTTGTTCGGGTTGTCGAGCCGGGCGCGGTTGGTCTCGATGCGCTTGGCGATCATGCCGATGCCATGCCCCTGCCCGACCACGCGCCTGTTCAGCGTCTCGGCGAGGTTGAGCACGGTCTCGATCTCGTCCTTGACCATCCGTCCGACCGGGATGCCGGTCCAATCCGAGACGACCGAGGCGACCGACTGCTCGTCGACATGGGCGTAGATCATCCGATTGGCCGGATCGATCTCGCCAAGCGACGCGAATTTGGCGTTGAGCGCGGCGCGGGCATCCTCGGGATCGGCTGCAGGTTCCCCGGTCGGAGCCGATACCTCCGGCGCTGCGGCGCCGGCATCGACGCTCGCCTCCTGCGGCACGGCCTCGGCCTTGGGATCGGCGCCCGGTGCCTTCTCGCCGAGCTTGGTCCGCAGCGCCTTGATCTCCTCGACGATGGCAAGCTCGCTCGCCCAGGCGGCTTCGAGGGCGGTGAGCTTCTCCCGCTTCTCCGCGATCTCGACCTCGATCTCACTGAGCCGCTTGGCGCTGTCGGTGCCGAGATCGGCATCGGCGGTCAGCGCCGCCTTCTCCTGCTCCAACGCATTGATCGCGACGCGCGCATCCTCGATCGCGGCCGGGGTCGCGCTCTGGCTGATGGCGACGCGGGCGCAGGCCGTGTCGAGCAGGCTCACCGCCTTGTCGGGAAGTTGGCGGGCCGGGATATAGCGCGAGGAGAGCGTCACCGCCGCGACGATGGCGGCATCCGAGATGCGGACCTTGTGATGCTTCTCCATCGGGCCGATCAGCCCGCGCAGCATGGTGCAGCAGCGCGCAACGTCCGGCTCGTCGACCTGTACCGGCTGGAAGCGGCGGGTCAGCGCCGGGTCCTTCTCGAAATATTGCCGGTACTCCGACCATGTCGTCGCCGCGATGGTGCGCAGCGTGCCACGCGCCAGCGCCGGCTTGAGCAGGTTCGCGGCATCGCCCGTGCCCGCCTGCCCGCCGGCGCCGATCAGCGTATGTGCCTCGTCGATGAACAGGATCACCGGCGTCGGCGAGGATTGCACCTCGTCGATCACCGAGCGCAGGCGCTGCTCGAACTCGCCCTTCATCGAGGCGCCGGCCTGCATCAGGCCGATATCGAGCGCGCAGACCTTGACCCCCTTGAGCGGCGGCGGCACATCGCCCGCCGCGACGCGCTGAGCGAAACCCTCGGCGATCGCGGTCTTGCCGACGCCGGCCTCGCCGGTGAGGATCGGATTGTTCTGGCGCCGGCGCATCAACACGTCGATGACCTGCCGGATCTCGTCGTCGCGGCCGAGGATCGGGTCCATGCCGCCCTGGCGCGCTTTGGCGGTCAAATCCTGCGAGAAGCGGTCGAGCGCGGTCGTGCCCTTCGGCCCTTCGGCCGCCTCGGCGCCCGGCGTGCCGGCGGCGCGCAGGCCCGAGCCATCCATCGGCCTTAAGTTCTCCTCTTCCGAGCTTTCCCAGATCTTGCCGTAGCCTGCCGCGAGCTCCTCGACCGGGATCTTGGCGAATTCCTTGGAAAGCCCGGTGAAAGCCCGGCGCAATTCGGTCGACTTCAGCGCCGCCACCAGCAGGTGCCCGGTCCTGATCTGCGTCTCGCCGAAGAACAGCGTCGCGTAGTGCCAGCCACGGTCGAGGATATCGACGATGTGGTTGGCGATGCCGGGCATCTCCGTCTCGTTCTTGCGGAACCCCTCGACGACACCGCCAAGGTCCATCAGCAGCCTGGCGCGATCGAGCTTGTAGTGGTCCGCGGTCAGGGTCAGGTCGTTGGCGCTGCCCTGCAGGATCTGCAACAGCCAATGCGCCAATTCGACATTGCGGTTCCCGGCACCCTTGGCCTGCCTCAGCGCCTGCAGGAAGGTGTCGTAGCCGATCCGGTTGAGCTTGCCTGTGACGGCTTCGAGGCTGATATCGGCCATGGTCGTCCCCTTGATCTCTGGTCTTAGGCAGCAGCGCGGCTACGTTTCAGGCGCATGCGTTCGGCCGGATGGAAACGGGCGTCGCGGCGCAGCGCGCCTTCCTCGGCGGTCCAGTTCGGCGCCATCCAGCTCGTCCAGCCGAGATGGCCGGACTGGCCGAGCCTGACGGGCTTCACTTCGCCCACCGGCAGCGCGAGCTCGACATCCCATTCGAACTGCTCGCCGAGATGCAGGAAGACGGCATCCGCCAGCGGTTCGCAGCGATCGCCATTCGGCAGGAAGCGCTCGAACTGTTCGAGGTCAGCAGCCACGATCTTCACGCGGAACTTGTCCTCGACGCTGTAGACGCTGCCGCCGAGCAGCGCGTCGCCGCCGAGCGTGCAATGCGCGCCTCCCAGCCGCGTCCGGTCCGCCGGATCGAAGACGAGACGCATGCCGACGAACTGCTCGATCTCGACTTGCGTCCTGAACAGCCCGGCGAGAAGGCGCTGAAGCCGCGAGGCGGATTTTGCCTGCGCGCCGATCAGCCCGGCATGGGCGAGCTTCTCGGGATCGGGCACGCTGTCGCGGTCGAGATAGGGCTTCGAGCCCACCCCGATCATGCTGCCGATATAGGCGGCGAAGCGGTCGAGATCGGGCCGGTCATGCTGCGCGATCGGCCGCGAATCCGCCCAGGCGCGGTAAAAGAGCTGCAGGAAGCGATGGTTGAAGATATCGAGGAAGCGCGGAAAGGCATCGTCGCGCGCGAGTTGCCAGTGATAGCTCTCCTCGGTTGTCGCCAGCGGCAGCGCGCCCTGCGGGCCGAGCAGGCCGAGGAACTTCACGAAGAGCCGAAGCCTGCCCTGCGCGTCCCGGCCCGCCTCCGCGATGGTCGAGGCGGGAAAGTCGAGGAAGGCCTGCTCGCCCAGCGCGACATATTCGTCGCGCCGCGAGGCGACGTCGCCGATGCGGCTGCGCTCCGGAAAGCTGCGTTCCAGCCGCCGCATCACGGCATAGAAGTCGAAGCGCCAGGGCTCCGCCTCCAGCCTCGCCTGGTAGCCCGGCGCCTTCTCCAGCGGCGTGGCGGCGTCCTCGCTCACAGGACGCGCCTCGAACCGGCGCGCGGTGGAAAGCGCATCACCTCGCCGCGCTCCACCGTGCGGATCACCGTCTGGGTAAAATGGTTCATCGCCGCATATTCGGCGAAAAAGCGGTCGAGCACCGCGCCCAGCAGGAAGACGCCGGAGCCCTCGAAGGCCTTTTCGTCGAGCAGCACGGTGATTTCGAGACCCCGCCCAGCCCCCGTTCCGGCCCGCTGGGGAAAACGGCGCACGACGGGCCGGCTGTCGACATTCTTGATGCCGCGGATGCGCCGCTCCGTCGCGCTGTCGGCAAGATCGGCGAAGAGCGAGAGCAATTCGCGCAGCGCCTCGCCATTCTGCCCGGCGCCGCGCTGGACGAGGCCGAGATGGTTGAGGCTGAGCAGGTTGATCAGCCGCCAGGTCACGACACCCGTACTCGCCGTCTCCGCACGCAAGCGAAGCTGCGAGACGATCGGCTCGCGCGGCGGTGTCGGCCCGGCAAGGCAGGCAAGGTCGAGCGAGACATTGTCGATCAGCCGGAAATCGGCGCCGCCGACGCCGGTCGGCAGATGCTCGGTCAGATGCCGGTTGGAACATAGCGCGCGCACGCTCAGCTCCGCCACCGAGGCGCTGTCGCCCATCTTCGCCGGCTCGACCAGCGAGATGAACATGTCCGTGCCGGTATAGTCGGAGGCCCGCCCCTGGCGCCGCTCGGCGGAGGAGCGCCGCCGTGGCAGGCGCCGCTGTGTATAGTGAAGGCCGTGAACCGGCGAGGCTCCCTCCGGCGAGGAATAGAGCGGATGCACCGGCTGCTTCTCGCGACCGCCGGTATAGTGCGCATGCACCGAGAGAACGCTGTGCGGCTCGTAGTCGAGCGCGCGGCTGCGGTCCGGTACGACATGGAATTCGTGCTGGTTGCTCTTCACCGGGATGCGGTCGGCCGTCTTCTCGAAGAGGTTGACCGCAGGCGCCGCGTAGAGCGCGAACATCTCCTTGCGCACCGCGCCGGGCAGCCGCGTATTGACCTCGTCGAAGACGAAGATCAGCTCGACCGTCTTGGCCGTGAGCTTGGGCATGATCCGGCCCAGCCCTTCCAGCCGGAAGCCGAGGAACTTGCGCGGGAACCAGAACAGCTCGTGCAGCAATTCGAAGCCGCGGAAGACGCGGGTATCGGCCGGCAGCAGCGCCTCGTTCTCGTCGAAGCCGATCTGCTCCAGCCGGCAACCCTCGCCCGGCGTCACCACCGGGTCGCCGAACGCGTCGAGATGACGGAAATGGATGCCGACGCAGTTCGCGAAGAGCTGCTCGTAGAGAGCGACCGCATCGCCCTCCCCGCCGAGCAGATGGAAGGCGAGCTCCTTCGTCCGGCAGCCGGCGAACCAGCTCGCCGGATTCTTCAAGGCCTGGGCCGGAGTCGGCTCCTGCTCGGGGTCCGCCATCACCCGGTGCGTCAGGGTCAGGCGCAACCCCGCAAGCGCGCGCTGATCGGTACGCAGGCCGAGCGCCTGCAATGGCGCCGGAGCCGGAATATAGTCGGCGGCCACGATCTCGAACGGCCAGAGCGTGACGTCGCTGCCCAGCCGGTAGCGGCAGGCGACACGCCGCTCGCGCTCCAGATAGGTCGCGTCGAGATAGGCGCCGCGCGGGATGCGCACCCCCTCGCGCAGGCCCGGATCGGAGTAAGGCGGCACGACGCCCGCCAACAGTGCCGAAGGCGTCGGCGCCAGATAGTTCGGCAGGAGCTGTTCGAGCAGGTTGTTGGTGAATTCGGGGAACTCGTGCTTCAGCTTCAATTGCACGCGGGCGGCGAGGAAGGCCGCGCCTTCGAGAAGGCCACCGACCATCGGGTCCATGCGCTCGCCGACGAGCCCGCCCAGCCGCTCGGCGATGCCGGGATACTCCTCCGCGAACTCCTTGCTGTGCTCCATGAACAGCCGGAGTTCCTGATTATAGAGATCGAGAAACTCCTGGTTCATCACCGCCCCTTGATCGCGATCTTGCCGGTATCGAGTTCGAGATCGGCCACGAATTGCACGGGTACGTTCAAAGGTTCGCAGTTCAGATCGGCGCGGACGAGGAAGCGTACCTTCAGCTCGGCGGAATCGAGCGTCCTGTCGCGCTCGACGGCGATGGAATTGCGGATCAATCGCGGCTCGTAGCCCATCAGGGCGGCGGCGAGATCCTCACGGATCGTATCGACGCGATGCTCGTCGATCGAAAGCCGCGTCATGTCCGGGAAGCCGTGATTCAGGATCGAGCGGCGCACATGCTCCAGCTCGGAAAGGTCCACGGCCGAGCCAAGATTGACCGTGTTGACCAGCGCGTCGAGGTCGATGGCGATCTCGCGCCGCAGCTTCGGCTCGGTGATCGCGGCCCGCGGCGCGGCGCGACGTTGCGCGATCACACGTTCGCCGCCCTCGTCCCGCAGGTCGAGCGCGGTCCGCGCATCCTTCTCCAGATGCGCTTCGCGGAATGCGAACATCAAAGGCGGCCGAAGCCGCTTCTTCGAAAGGGGGTCGGCCATGACATCGCGTCCGGGGCGGGCGACGAACCGGCTCCGGCTCAGCCGGAGCCGGTGCGCGCGGCTCAGCTCTTGGCGTTACCCTTGAGATCCCACTTCATCTCGATCGCCGAGTCGAGCGTCTGGTCCGACTTCTGCGGCCGATATTGGAACTCGACCTTGGCATAGTTCAGCGCAAACTGGTCGGTCGGGACGCTCGAACCGCCGGCGGCATCGCCGGACTGGTAGCTCGACACGATCAGGTCCTCGAGCGTCACCGTGTAGTATTCCTGCGGCTTTTCGCCCTGCTTTCGGACGTAGAGCACCGCCTTCTTGATGTATTTGCCGCTGGCGCAATACAGGGCGAGGTTTGCCGAAGCCTTGCTGACCTGCGCGGTGAAATGCATGTCCTGGAAGTTCGCCTTGCCCGCGCCGCCGCCGCCGCCATGGGCGTAGGAGCCGGGGTTGCTGATGCCCCAGGAAAAGGAATCGACCGCGATCGTATCCTTGTGGGTTTTGTCCTGGGCCTCGCCCTTGATCTCGTCGATCTTGAGCAGAAAGTCGGCAGCCATGTTTACCTCCAAAGTAGGGTCGTCGGATTGCTCGGATGCGCGAGCGCGCTGATGGACGCATCTCTCCGATCGCGCACCCGCATCGGGTCAGCGCGTCGAAGGGTCTTCGTGCTTCCGTCACCTGCCGATCAGGTGGCGGTCACTGCTTGGGAGCTGGCAGTCGCGAGACCAGGCTCAGGCCGATATCCATGCCTTCGAGCTGGAAGTGCGGCCGCAGATAGAACTTGGCCGAGTAATAGCCAGGGTTCTCCTCGTCCTCGAAGACGTCGATGCGTGCATCCGAGAGGGGGCGCCGCGCCTTCGTCTCTTCGCTGGAATTGACCGGATCGCCGTCGACATATTCGGTGATCCACTCCTGCAGCCAGCGTCGCAGCGGCTCCTTTTCCTTGTAGGAGCCGATCTTGTCGCGAACCATGCACTTCAGGTAGTGCGCGAAGCGCGAGACCGCGAACATGTAGGGCAGCCGCGAGGACAGGTTGTCGGACGCCGTCGCCGCCACGCCGTCGGGCCCGGAGAAGGCCTTGGGCTTGTAGAGCGACTGTGCGCCGATGAAGGCCGCCTTGTCGGTGTTCTTGCGATGGATCAGCGGGATCAGGCCGGATTTCGCCAGCTCCGCCTCGCGCCGGTCGCTGATCGCGATCTCGGTCGGGCATTTCAGATCCACGCCGCCATCGTCGGTCGGGAAGGTGTGGGTCGGCAGGTTGAGAACCTCGCCGCCGGACTGGACGCCGCGGATGCGGGTGCACCAGCCATATTCCTTGAAGGCGCGGTTGATGTTCACCGCCATGGCATAGGCGGCGTTCATCCAGGCGTATTTCTCGCCCTTGTGGCCGTCGGTATCCTCCTCGAAGGCGAATTCCTCGACGGGCTCGGATTTGGCGCCATAGGGCACCCGGGCGAGCACGCGCGGCAGGCACAGGCCGACATAGCGGGAGTCGGCAGCGTCGCGCAGGCCCTTCCAGGCCGCATAGTCAGGCGTATCGAAGACCTTGCTGAGATCGCGCGGATCGGAGAGCTCCGTCCAGGCATCCATGCGCATCAGCATCGGATCGGCGCCGGCGAAGAAGGGAGCATGCGCCGCCGCGGCGATCTTCGAGAGGTCGCGCAGAAGCTGGACGTCCGTGGCCGTGTGGCTGAAGTGATAATCGCCGACGAGGCAACCGAAGGGCTGGCCGCCGAGCTGGCCGAACTCCTGCTCATAGACCTGCTTGAAGAGCGGGCTCTGGTCCCAGCGCGCGCCGGGATAGGTCTTCAGGTTGCGGTAGAGCTCGTTCTTCGAGACGTTCATCACCTTGATCTTCAACTGAGCATCGGTCTCGGAGTTGAAGACGAGGTAGTTGAGGCCACGCCAGGCGCTTTCCAGCTTCTGGTATTCGGGAGCGTGCAGCACCTCGTTGATCTGCTCGGTCAACTTGGCGTCGAGCCGCGCGATCATCTCCTCGATCGTGTCGATGACGTCGCCCTTGATCACGGTCGAATCCGCCAACGCCTGATTGACGAGGGTCGCGACCGCGTTCTCGACTTCCGTCGCCGCGCGTTCCGTTCTGGGTTTGAAACTCTGCTTCAGGATCGCCGAGAAATCGTCGATCTCGCGCGTCTCGACTGCCGCCCCGCCGGGCTGTTGGGTTTGTGCTTCCGCTGCCATTGCCGCCTCGCTCGCTTAACCGCCTGCCGACCCGGAAAGAGGGCCCGCGCCCTGCCTCAGTTCTGCGCCTCGCCCTCGGGCTTCCCGTTCTTGCCGAGCCTGTCCTTGAGGGCTGTCATCAGCTGCGGATCGGCCAGCAGCGCCTTGATCTGGTCGCTCGCCGCCATCTTGCCGTCCATGTAGCGCAGCAGGTTGGCGAGCTGCTCGCGCGCCTCCAGCAGCTTGGCGGTCGCCGGGATCTGGCGGGCGACGGCCGCGGGGTTGAAATCCTCGAACTTGGTGAACTTCAACGCGACGGAGAGCTTCTCGCTTTCGTCCTCGCCGAGCTTGTTGGACACGTTGAAAGCAAGGCCCGGCTCGATCGCGGCCATGCGCTGGTCGAAATTGTCCATGTCGACGTCAAGGAACTTGCGCTGCGAGATCTCCGGCTTCTCGACCGCCGAGGCGTTGCCCGAGAGATCGGCCAGCACGCCCATCACGAAGGGCAGCTCGATCTTCTGCTCGGCGTTGTAGGGGTCCTCATAGGTGATGTGCACCCGAGGCGGCCTGTTGCGGCGAATGAACTTCTGCCCTGAATCTCCGGCCATGACGCATGCCCCTTTTGCTAACCGGACCACGCTGACGTAGCGTGATACTGTATAGAACTTCGGAATTCATCGATATAGTCTCATCATCGCGACGAGAGGTTCAAATCGAAACCGAAAAACTTCCCTAGCTGTCGGCATCCGGCATCTGCGCAACCTCGGGCAGGATATTGCCGAGCAGCGACATGAAATCATGCTGCGCCAGAGCGCAGGCCTTGTCCATCAGGAGCGGCGTCGGATGCGAAGGCTCCACCTGCCGGTAGAAGGATGCGACGGCCCTCATCGCGTTGACCGCATCGGCGCGGTTGCCGATGGCGATCTCCGCCATGGCGGCGGCCGGCGGCGGCACGTGGGACGGAGCCTCCGCCACACCGGAATCCGCCTCTCCGTCCTCGGCCAAGGCCTCGGACTCTTCCGCCACGCCGTTATCATGGCCGTCGCCGTCATCGCTTTCGACGGAGGCGCTGTCGTAACTGTCCTCCCCCGCCTCGGAATCATGGCCGTCCGGCACCGGAAGACGCTCGAGCGGCAGCCTGAACCGGCGCACTTCGCCGATCTCGAGAACCGCCTTGTCGACGTGCTCCGGAAACATGATCTGGATGACCTCGATCAGCGACTTGCCGATGAGCTGCTGCGCCTGCCCGATCAGCAGGACAGCCGGGCTCGACGGCTCCGTTTTGCGAAAGTAGCCGAGGCAGGCCGCCAGCGTATCCTTCACTTGGAGGATGCTCGAAAGGCCGCCCGGATTGAAGGTTGCAGCGCTAGTTGCCGGCATCTGCGCGTCGGTCGCCGCAGCCGTCGCCGAGGGCTGATGCCCCGGAACGCGCCGCGCGACCGCCATGTCCAGAAAGCCGGCGATCTGGTCCAGAAGTGCCACGAGGCGCGGAAAGCCGAGCGGATGATCGACGCCTACTCTCTCGATCCAGATCGCACGCAGGCGCGCGAGCCCTTCGCGCGCGGCGTTGATATGGCCGAGGGTCGCCGTCAGGGCATCGACCTCGACCTCCCCCAGCGCTGCCTGGATCGCGCCCGCATCGGGATGCTGCTCGCCCTCGACCAGCTTTGTCTCGCCGCTGGCGACAAGCTGGCTGCGGAAGGCGAAGGCGCCGATGCGGCGGCTCACGAACAGCGGGGCGTGCTGCAACGGCAGAACCACGGTCGGCAAATCGTCCAGCCCCTGCAGCGTGACCTCGCGCATGATGAAGTCGCCATCCAACGCGCGCGGATGCACCTCCTCCCAATGCTCGCCGAGGATCTCCGCCATGGCTGAGAGACAGGCGGCAAAGCCGGCGATGTCGCGATTGAGGATCGAGAGCTTCGCCGCGAGCACGAAGAGCCGGAGGTCCTGCGAGCGGGCCATCAGATTGCCGAGATCGGCGAAGGCGGCGGGGAACTCGATGCTCGAGCGGTCGAAGGCGACCTGCCTGCCGTCGTCGTCGCGGCGGAAATACGCCACCGGAAGCACGACCTCGAGCCGCGCCGTGACATTCATGAAGTCGGTGTCGTCCTCGAGGTCCGGCCCGCAGGGCCCGTCATCGGCCATCGGCTTCGACAGTTCGGCGAAATTCAGCGCGGCCATGCCTCTCCCCAGAATGCCTCTTCCCGCCCGGCAACGCGGCGGCCCGGAAGCCCCACGAACCGCCGTGAACAGATCGACCGTGCGCTCAATTCGCGGCGCGCAAGCGCGTCTCGACGCGGCGGTTGTCGCCGGAGAAGGGGTCGGCGACCACCGGCTGGCTCTGGCCATAGCCCTTGGCGACGAGCTTGCCGGTGTTGACGCCCTTCTCGCCGAGATAGCGGACCACCGCCTCCGCGCGGCGCTCGGACAGGCTCATGTTGTAGCTCGGATTGCCGGCGGCATCCGTGTGCCCCTCGACCATGAAGGTCTGGCTGGAAAGCTGGGGCGTCTTCAGGGCCTTGGCGAATTCGTCGAGATTGCCCTTGGCCTCGGGCTCCAGCACGTCGGAATTGTACTTGAACTTCACCACGAGATCGAAGGCGCTCGGCGGCTTGGCGACCTCGACCGCATGGCCGGCCTTCGCGCATTCGGCCTCGGTGCCGATGCACAGCCCGCGCGTGACGCCCGCCGGCTTCGGCGCGACAACGCCGGGCTGGAAATGCTTGACGATGTCGTCCGCCTTGTAGGTCTGCGCCATGGCGCCTGTCGCCATGGTGAGAACCATCGAGCCCGCCAGAGCGACGAATACCTTGAATGCGGATTGCTTGCGCATGGGAACCTCCCAATGTGTCACGCCAATCGGCGGATGAAAACTTGCGGATCCGACGATGACTCTGAGAGTTAGTTACGTCAAGTCGAATTTAGGTTCAATCGTCGAAAGGTTTCGTTGATGCCATCGAACCCTGGACAAGAACAAAGAATTGCGTCCTTTACGACTCCAGCCGGAAAGGACGAGTTTTCACTTATCCGGTTTGAAGCCGATGAATCTTTAAGCGAATTATTTACTTATAACATCGAGGCAATCAGCAAAACTGAGAATGCCGACCTGCAAAGCATCATGAGCGAGAAGTGCTCAATCAAGTTCACGTTGAAGAACAAGAGCGAGCGGGTTCTCAACGGCACGCTCGTCGATGCTCAATGGCTCGGCAAGCAGGACGACCTCTATGTCTACCGATTCACGCTGAGGCCCTGGCTCTGGCTGCTCTCGCAGCGCGCAGACTGCCGGATCTTCAAGAACAAGACCGCGCTCGACATCATCAAGGAGATCTTCAAGAAGGAGAACGCGGCGAGCTTCGATGACCGCACCAGCGAGACGCTGCAGCCGATCGACTACTGCGTGCAATATCGCGAGACCGATCTCGACTTCGTGCTGCGTCTGATGGAGCAGTACGGCATCTATTACTACTTCAAGCACAGCGACGGGGACCACAAGCTGGTGCTCTGCGACTCCCGCTCGGGCCATGACCAGGTGATGCCGAGCGCCGAGGCGAACTTCACGGGCGACAGCTCGATCTTCGCCTTCGTGGCGCCGGGCAGCCGCTTCCCGCGCGCGGATGTCGAGCATCTCACCCAATGGTCGACGGTGCGGCGCCTGCGCACCGGCAAGGTCGAGCTGAAGGACTATGATTTCGAGAAATCGGGCTCCGACCTCACGGCGCGCGCCGAGGAAGGCTTCCCAAAGGCCAAGTCCTATGAGGCCTACGACTATCCGGCGAGCTACACCCAGCGCGACCAGGGCGAGCATTTCGCCCGGGTCCGGGCGCAGGCGCAACAAGCCAAGGACGACCGGCGCTACACGGCCGGCGAGGCGCCGAGCCTCTATCCGGGCGCGCTGATGAAGCTCGGCGAGCACCCTTCGGGCGCCGAGAACATCGAATATCTCGTGGTGCGCGCCACGCATGCGCTCGGCGCCCAGAGCTACCGTTCCGGCCAGCAGGACGAGGCGCTCTACACCGGCTCCTTCGAACTGCAGAAGAGCGACCGGCGCTTCCGCGCGCCCCTCGTCACGCCGCGCCCGAAGGTCTACGGGCCACACACCGCCAAGGTCGTCGGCGAGAAGAACCAGGGCGAGGAAGGCGACATCGACGTCGACGAGTACGGCCGCATCTGGCTGCGCTTCCATTGGGACCGCGAGGACGGCTCCACCTCCTGCCGCACCCGCGTCGCGCAGATGTGGGCCGGCAAGAACTGGGGCGGCCAGATCATCCCGCGCATCGGCCAGGAGGTGATCGTCGAGTATATCGAGGGCAACCCGGACCTGCCGCTCGTCGTCGGCGCCGTCGTCAACGATCAGCACAAGCCGCCCTACGAATTGCCGGCGAACAAGACGCAATCCGGCCTCAAATCGGAATCGACCGACCATGCAGGCTTCCCCGGCACCTATAACGAGATCAAGTTCGAGGACCTCAAGGACAGCGAGGTTCTCGAGATGCGGGCCGAAAAGGACCACAAGGTCACGGTCAACAATATCGAGACCCGCGAGATCGGCGAGCGCTTCCAGGGCAGCAACTATTCGCGCGAGACCACGCTGAAGCTCGGCAACGACAAGCTCGACATCCAGAACGGCAAGCTCGACGTCGAGGCGCTGACCGAGATCAATCTCAAGGTCGGCGAGAGCACGATCAAGATGACGCCCGGCAGCATCGAGATCAAATCGCCGACCATCACGATCCACAGCCAGGCCCTGACGGAGGTCAAGAGCGACGGCGCCCTCGTCGTCAAGGCCCCGATGGTGACGATCAACTAGCCGGAGCCATCATGTCACGCCTGCGCTTCAGCACCGCCCGCGAAGTGTTCGAGACCTATCCCTCGGCCTCCCAGGCCGTCACCATGCCGCCGACGGCGGAGCCTCCGCTGGCTTTCCTCGCGCGCCTGGTCAAGGGGCCGGCGCCAATGGAAGCCGCCGGCTTCTGCGCCTTCCTCCTGCCGAGGCGTGAAACGGTATGGTGGGCCCTGCAGGCGGTGCGCGCGTTGCAGCCGCCCGGCACGCAGGACCCCGGCCTTGCCGCCGCCGAGGCCTGGGTCCGGGAGCCCGGCGACAAGACCCGCTTCGAAGCGCTGCGCCATGCCCAGGCCGGAGATCGCGCGCGGCCCGGCACCTTCGTGGCCTGGGCGGCCGGCTATTCCGGCGGCAGCATGTCGGAAAGCCACGCCATCCCCACCCCGCCGGACCTGACCGCCAAGATGGCCCGCATCGCCGTGCTCAATGCGATCAACCGTCTGCCGGCCCGCGAGCGCGAAGCCGCATTGCGCGCCTGTGTCGAAGCATGCATTCGTTTGGCCGAAGACGATGCCGGCAAACGCTGATCTTCTCGCGCAGCTCGGAACGGGATGTCCGCGATGGCGCTGACACTGACGATCGAGAACCAGGCCTCGCTGCCCGATGGCGGCCCGCTCAGCGTGACCGCCAGCGGCGGGCGCGGCCTCGATATCGGCCGTGACCAGCATCTCGACTGGGCGCTGCCCGATCCCTCGCGCGCCGTCTCCGGCCGCCATTGCGAGATCCGCTTCCGCGACGGCGGCTGGTGGCTGCGCGACATCTCGACCAACGGAACCTTCGTCAATGGCGGCGAGCATCGCGTGCAGTCGCCCTACCGCCTCCAGCACGGCGATCGGCTCGAGATCGGCCACTACATCATCGCGGTCGCCATCGACGAGGAGGCCGGGCAGGCGGCGGCGCAGGCGGCCTCTCCTCCCCCATCCTATGTCGCCGACCCGGAAGCGCTCTGGACGCCCAGCACGGATGCCGCGCCGCCGATCTCGCGTCGCGATCTGATGCCGCCCGGCCACGCCAAGCCGGTGCATGCAAGCTTCATCGACTGGGCCACCGACATTCCGACACCGGCCGCCGGGCCGGCGCCGCCAGCCCCTCCACCGGGCCGGTCTGCCCAGCCACCGCAAGGCGACGATTTCGCCTGGGCGCCCTTGCAGGCCGCCCCCGTCCCCCAGGCGGAGCCGCTGGCGCCGATCCCCACGCCGCGCCGTCCGACGGCAAGCGGCCCGGCCTCCGCGAACCCCTGGGACGAGCCGGCCACGGCCGAACCGGAGCCCGATGCCGAGCAGATGCCTGCGCCCGCAACCACGCCGGTGTCCGCAGCCGCCGTCACGCGGGACCCCGTCCCCATGAGCGGCCCTGCCGCGATCTCGATGGGCGAGTTCATGCAGCGCTTCGCCAAGGGGGCCGGCGTCTCGCCGCAAGCCCTGTCCACGCAGGATCCGGGCGCCTTCGCCGAGCAGCTCGGCGGGCTGATGCGCTTGATCGCGGAGGAGCTGAAGGGCCTGCTCGCCGCCCGCGCCGAGAGCAAGCGCATCGCCCGCAGCACCAGCCAGACGATGATCCAGGCGCAGGACAACAACCCGCTGAAATTCTCGCCGACGGTGGACGACGCGCTGCAGCTGATCTTCGGCCAGCCGCGCAGCGGCTATCTCGACGCGAAGCGCGCCTTCGACGAGAGCTTCCGCGACCTCAAGGCCCATCAGATCAAGACTTACTCCGCCATGCAGCACGCGCTGCGGATGCTGGTCGAGGATCTCGATCCGCAAGCGATCGCCGAAGCGACCACGCCGGAAGGCGGGATCGGCGGGCTGATCGGCTCGCGCAAGGCGAAGATGTGGGAGACTTATGTCGCACGCTGGGAGGCCAAGACCGCCCCTTATGAGGACGGTCTCGTCGACACCTTCATGATCTATTTCGCCGAGTGCTACGACCGCGGCGGGAAGTGACGGCCGTTCCCTACGGCCGTCATGCTCGGGCTCGCCCCGAGCATCTCATGCAGCATGAGGCTCCAGTGCCCTTCTGTCCGGAGATTCTCGGGTCTCCGCTGCGCTGCGCCCGAGAATGACGCCCTCTTCAATCCTACCGCTTCGCAGCCACCGCCGTGATCTCGATGCCGTAGCCGGGTGATGCCAGCTTCGCCTCGACGGTCGCGCGCGCCGGCGCGTGGCCCGGCGCCACCCATTTGTCCCAGACCGCATTCATCTCGCCGATCTTGCCGATATCGGTCAGGAAGATCTGCACGCTGAGGATGCGGTCCTTGCCGCTGCCGGCATCCGCGAGCGTTTCCTCCAGCAGCGCCAGCACCTCTTGCGTCTGCTCGGTCAGCGAGCGCCCTTCCGTCTTCTCCGGCACATGGCCGGCGAGGAAGACGATGCCGTTGAAGATGGCGGCGTCGCACCAGCGGGCGGTCAGCCCGATGCGTTCGATGGTCACGGCAGGTCCTCCGAAATGGGATTGAGAGAACCCGCTTGGCGAGCTCGAGACCTCCGGTCAAGCCGGAGGATCGGCACCCCGGCGACCCACGGCACGGAAAACGATCCAATATCAGTGACTTGCGCGGAATTGTTGAATCAACCCGGCATCATCCGCCGATGATGACTGTCGGCAGGCCCATGATGATTTTGTTGGGCGGCCCCAGCGCTTCGAGGACAGTATCGCCCATCCGGCAGGCCGGCAGGTTGTTGATCAGCACGGTCTGCGAACCGTCGATGACGACGCCGAGTCCATGCGGCACGGGCGGCGGCACGGGCGTCAGGCAGTTATGGATATCGGCCCCGCCGGAGGCGCCGGTGATCATCGAGCCCATGCTGGCGGAGACGGCGTTCTTCGTCGCGATTTCGGCCGCGAGCGCTGCCGGCGCACCGGGCGTTCCGGCGGCAGCCAGCGTCGCGGCCTCCGCCGCCTGAACCGTCGCATCGGCCGCGGCTTTGGCGCCCTGGATCGCCGCGGCGGCCGCAGCTGGAACTCCTCGCCAGGCCGGCAGGCTGCCGATCAGCACGTTCGGACTGCCCGGCCCCGGCTGCAGAATGCCCGGCAACGGGTGGATCACCGGGTCGGTGATGCGTGCGGCAGGGCCTTTCGGCATCGTCGCCTCCCGTTCTCGAACGGATTCGTTCCTTTCAGGACTGCCCTCAAACTCTGTCCGCCGCATCCTTCAAGTCAATGACGGCGCCTCGCGCGCGAAGCGCTAGCATTTCGTTAGGTGACGCTGGGGCAAGCCCCGGATAAGCTCGCCATGCCTGCCTTCGAGTGAGCGAGACCGGAATGTCGTGGTACAGCAAGGTCGTCTGGTCGGAAGGGCTGTTCCTCAGGCCGCATCATTTCCAGCAGAGCGACCGCTATCTTGAGAACCTGCTGGAAAGCCGGGTCAGGGCCATCACGCCCTATCCGTGGGGCTTCTCGGTGCTGGAGATCGACCGCGACCTCGCCCAGCAAAGCCGCATCGGCTTGCGCCGCGCCGTCGGGGTAATGCCGGACGGAACGCCCTTCGCCATGCCCGACAACAGCCCGCTCCCGGCCGCGATCGAGGTCCCGGAGAATGCGGCGGGCCAGATCGTCTGGCTCTCCCTGCCGCTCTCGGCCGCCAACACCCGCGAGGTCGAGGACGCACAGACCGGCTCCGCGAGCCGCTATCTCCCCGCGACCGAGATGCTGATCGATTCCACAGCCTCGCTGCGCACGGAAGAGGAGATCGACGTCGCCCATCCGCGCCTGACCCTGGAGCTGCGCAAGACCTCGAAGGCCGGCTATGTCGGCCTCGCGCTCGGCCGCATCCTCGAAGTGCGCGACCGCGCCGTGCTCTTCGACGAGAAATTCGCCCCGCCCGTGCTGGTCTGCTCGGCCTATCCGGTCATCGAGGGCTGGCTCGACCGCGTCATCGGCTGGATCGACAACAAGCTGGAGGAGCTTGCCCGCTACGCCGCCGATCCGACCGCCGGCGGCGGCCTGCAGAGCGCGGACTATTTCGTGCTCCAGCTCCTCAACCGCAGCATCCCCGTGCTCAAGCACATGCGCCGCTCGCGCTTCGTCCATCCCGAGCGGCTGTTCTCGACCTTCCTCGCGCTGGCCGGCGAGCTTGCGACCTTCACCACGGCCGAACGCCGCGCCCGCGACTACCCCGCTTACGATCACGACGATCTGGAGAATTGCTTCGCTCCGGTGGTGCGCGACATCCAGGACTTCCTTTCGGCCAATCTCGGCCGCCGCGCCATCCGGCTGGAAATCGTCGAGCGCGCGCAGAACGCCTTCATGTCGACGATCCGCGACCGCAGCCTCGTGCGCAACGCGACGCTGGTGCTGGAAGTGGCGGCCCGCCGCCCGCTGACCGAGATCCAGGCGCAGTTCCCGCAGCTCTTCAAGGTCGGCCCCAACACCAAGATGAACGAGATCGTCCATGCCAATCTGCCGGGCATCAATCTCGTCCACCTGCCGACGCCGCCGCCGCAGATCCGCGCGCTCACGGATCATGTATACTTCTATCTCGACCGCACCTCGCCGCTCTGGCCCGAGTTCTCGACGGCGAGTTCGATCGGCATGCATTTTTCCGGTGACTGGCCCGATCTCGAACTCGAGCTCTGGGCCGTTCTGGAGGGCAGACGATGAGCGATCCGGGTTCGCCCTCAGATCCGTTCGGCCGCTCCGAGCGAACGATCATCAGGCCGAACCCCGGCGGGCGCCGCGCGCCCCTGCCGCCCGCTCCTGCCGCACCAACCCCGGCTGCCCCGCAGGCGCCCCAGCCCTATCAGCCACCGCAAGTGCCTTCGCCCGGCGTGCCCGGCACCGGCGACGAATGGATGTCGAACCCGGCGCCGATCCCGCCGCGCCAGCAGCAGGCCCCGCCGCCCTCTGGCGGCGGCCAAGCCCTGCCGCGCCGCGACCAGCTCCTGACGCCGAACGCCAACCCGCTTCTGCGTGCCGCGGGTCCGCTCCTGCTCCTGCTCGGGCGGATGCGCGCCAACCTCTCCAACGCGCCCTTCGCGCAGCTTCTCGGCCAGGTCGGCGAATCCATCGAGGCCTTCGAGCATGAGGTCCGCGCCGCCGGCGTCTCGCACGAAACCGCGCAGACGGCGAAATACGTCATCGCTGCCAGCGCCGACGACATCGTCCAGAATATTCCCGGCGACGACCGTCATGTCTGGACCCAGTACAGCATGCTCTCGCGCTTCTTCGGCGAGCGCATCGGCGGCGTGCGCTTCTTCGAGATGCTCGACAAGGCCAAGGCCGATCCGTCGGTCAATTATGACCTGCTCGAACTGATGCATGCCTGCCTCGCGCTCGGCTTCCAGGGCATCCACCGGACGTCGGCGGGCGGCGCCAACAATCTCCAGATGATCCAGCGCAACCTGTTCGAGACGCTGCGCCGGGTGAAGCAGCCCGACCCGGAGCTCTCGCCTCGCTGGCGCGGGCAGGCCATCGCGCAGGCCGTGACCGGCTTCAAGGTGCCCGTCTGGTCGGTGGCGGCGATCACGGCCGTCGCCCTGCTCGGCGTCTATTTCGTCTTCCGCGCCCTGCTTGCCGGCAATGCCGAGGCGGCCTCGACCGCCCTGCTCTCGGTCCATCCCAAGGGCGAGGTCGGGATCATGCGCAAGGTCTTCTCGGCCCCGCCGCCTCCACCGCCTCCACCGGCACAGCCCCCCAAGGTCTGCGCCGCGGTGCAGCCGCCGATCGTCTGCCTGGTGACGCCGAACGTCGTCATCGTGCGCCTCGCCGGTATCACCCTGTTCGAGCCGGGACAGGCTGCCGTGCGCGCCGAGTTCCAGCCGCTGATCGAGCGCATCGCCGCTGTGCTGGAGCAGGAGGGAGGCGCGGTCAAGGTCGTCGGCCATACCGACAATGTACCGATCCGCACCGCCCGTTTCCCCTCCAATGTCGAGCTCTCGCAGGCCCGTGCCAAGGCGGTCGGCGACATGCTGAAGACCAAGCTGACCAAGCCCGATCGCATCAGCTTCGAGGGTAAGGGCGCGGACACGCCGATCGCGCCGAATGCCACCCCCGCCGGCCGCGCCCAGAACCGGCGCGTCGAAATCCTGATCCAGCGTCAGAACTAGGAGGGCGAAGCTATGAATCTCGCCACCTGGCTGCGCATCATCGCGATCCTGATCGGCGCGCTCGCATTGGCCGCGCTGATCTGGTTCGGCGGCCCCTTCGTCGCTTTCGGCGAGGTGCGCCCATTCGAATCCTTCTGGGTCCGGATGCCCGTCGCCGTGCTGCTTCTTGTCGGCGCGCTCATCTGGATCGCCGTCATCGTCATCCGCCGCCGCAAGGCGACCGCCGCGCTAACCGAGGCTCTGGAAAAGGAAGAATCGACCGGCGACGGCGCGGCGCTCTCCAGCGCGATGAAGGATGCGCTGGCGACGCTGAAAAGCGCCCGCGGCAAGGGCGGCGACTATCTCTACGACCTGCCCTGGTATGTCATCATCGGTCCGCCCGGCGCCGGCAAGACCACCGCTCTGGTCAATTCCGGGCTGAAGTTCCCGCTGGCGCGCGGCGCGACGCCGGCCGCCGTCGCCGGCTCCGGCGGCACGCGCTATTGCGACTGGTGGTTCGCCGAGGATGCGGTGCTGATCGACACCGCCGGCCGCTACACCACGCAGGACACCGACACCAAGGCCGAGAAGTCGAGCTGGTTTGCCTTCCTCGACCTGCTCAAGACCAACCGCCCGCGCCAGCCGATCAACGGCGTGCTCGTCGCGATCAGCGTCGAGGACCTGTTGACCTCTTCGCCTGAGGAGATCGCAGCCCATGCCGACGCGATCCGCGCCCGCCTGCTCGAACTGCACGAGCGGCTGAAGGTCGATTTCCCGGTCTATGCGATCTTCACCAAGGCCGACCTGATCGCCGGCTTCAACGAGTTCTTCGGCCAGTTGACCGAGCCGCAGCGGCGCATGGTCTGGGGCCACACCTTCCAGACCGCCGACAAGACCCGCAACATGATCGGCGACGTGCCGCCGGAATATGACGCGCTGATCGAGCGGCTGAACGAGCGCCTGCCCGATCGTTTGCAGGACGAGCACAACCCGACCGCGCGCGCCCAGATCTTCGGCTTCCCCAGCCAGATGGCGACGCTGAAGCGTTCGATCGTCGAGTTCCTGACCCGCGTCTTCGAACCGACGCGCTACCACGCCAATGCGACTTTGCGCGGCTTCTATTTCACCTCGGGCACGCAGGAGGGAACGCCGATCGACCAGTTGATCGGCGCGCTCTCGCGCAATTTCGGCTCGGACCATGCCGGCGCGGCCTCCTTCTCCGGCAAGGGCAAGAGCTATTTCCTCACCGAATTGATCCAGAAGGTGGTGATCGGCGAATCCGGCTGGGTCTCGACCGATCTCGGCGCCGCGCGACGCACGACCGCCCTGCGCATCGCCGGCTTCGCAACGGTCGCGCTGCTGTCGCTCGCCGCGCTCGGCCTGTGGTGGACGAGTTTTTCGCGCAACAGCGACCTGATTACCGCGACCAATTACGGCCTCTCGGATTATCGCAGCGCCGCAGCTCCGGTGCTGCAGGAGACCACGATCTCCGACCGCAATTTCAGCCGTGTCCTGCCGCTGCTGCACAAGCTCCGGAACATGCCGGCCGGCTACGCCACGCAAGCCGAGCCGACGCCGACGCTGGCCACCTTCGGGCTCAGCCAGCGCGAGCGCCTCCAGAACGCGAGCGAGATCACCTACCAGCAGGGTCTGGAGCGGATGCTGCGGCCCCGCATCATCTTCCGCCTGGAGGAGCAGCTCGAACAGCAGGCCAACAATCCCGGCTTCGTCTACGAGGCGCTCAAGGTCTACATGATGATCGGCGGCCAGGCGAAGCTGGACCGCGACCTCGTCACCTCCTGGATGCGGCTGGACTGGGCCGAGAACCTCTTCCCAGGCCCGGCCAACGCCAAGGGCCGCGAGGCGCTGGAGGAGCACCTGACCGCCATGCTCGACCTCGACGAGGGCACGGGCGAGCCGATGGTAAAGCTCAACCAGTCGCTGATCGAGCAGAGCCAGCGGACGCTGCGCCGCCTCAGCATCGCCGAGCGCGCCTATGAGCTCCTGCGCACGCAATCCCGCAGCGACAGCGCCAAGGACTGGGTCGTCTCGCAGCGCGGCGGCTCCGATGTCCGGCTGGTCTTCGAAGGTGTTGGCGGCGAGGATCTCGACCAGGTCCGCGTGCCGTATTTCTACACCTATGACGGCTTCCAGAGCGCCTTCATCGGCCGGCTCGGCGATATCGGCGACCGCATCGAGAAGGAGCGCTGGGTACTGGGCGAGAATGTCGACCAGCAGGCGATCACCGCGCAATACGCGACGCTGTTCCAGGACCTGATGAAGCTCTACAGCCGTGACTATGTCGCGACCTGGCAGAAGACGCTGCGGCGGTTGAAGCTCCGGCCGCTCAATGCCGATAAACCGCGCTATGTCGCGCTCAGCGCCATCTCGGCGGCGACATCGCCCTTCAAGCAGGTGCTGGAATCCCTGCGCGACGAGACGCAACTCACCAAGGAGCGCCCGAACGCGAAGAAGGCCGTCGCGCAGACCGCCGCGAAGAACGCGGCGCAGACGCTGGACGAGCGCGCCAGCCAGGCGCTCGGCCGTCTCGGCGCCAACCTGCCGATGGCCTCGGCCGGCGTCGACCGCGTGCTCGCCGGCAGCAACGACGTCTCGCTCGGCGCCGATATCGAGGCCCAGTTCAAGCCCTACCACGTCCTCGTCGACGGCGATCTCGGCCGCCGGCCGGTCGACCAGCTCCTCCAGACCTTCTCGGAGATCAGCCAGAACCTCGCCATCGCCGCGACCAATCCGTCCCAGTCGGCGGCGGCGAATGCGGCGCTCGTGCCGCTGATCGCAACCTTGCGCGCCAATTCCTCGCGCTACCCCGCGCCCTTCGACGGCATGATCGTGCAGGCGGTCAACGATTTCGAGGGCGATGCCACCGGCGCCACCGTCGCCCTGCTCAGGCAGGCACTGGCGGAACAGGTGACCGGCGTCTGCAACGAGATCGTCACCAACCGCTATCCCTTCACCAAGGCCAGCGCCCGCGACGTGCCGCTCGCCGATTTCGCCCGGCTCTTCGCCCCCGGCCAGATCATGGACAAGTTCTACAAGGAGCGGCTGGAACCCTTCGTCGATACCTCGAAGCCGCAATGGAGCTGGCGCGTCGACAGCCGCGTCGCGCGCGCCCTATCGCCTACGACCTTGCGCGAATTCCAGCGCGCCAGCGAGATCAAGGAGGCCTTCTTCCCGACCGGCGGCAACCTGCCCTCCTTCCAGATGGTGGTGACGCCGACCGCGCTCTCGGCGGACGCTTCGAGCGCCAAGCTGGAAATCAACGGCTTCACCGTGACCAGCCAGCAGGGCGTCAACACGCCGGCCCCGGTGATGTGGCCGGGCGGCGGCGTCGGCAAGACGGCGGTGACGCTGACGCTCGGCGGGGCCAGTGGCAACGCCTCGGGCGGCATGTTCGGCGGCGGCTTCTTCTCTTCGGGCTCACAGAGCGGCAACGCTGCCCAGGGCGAGGCCAAGCTCTTCGAGAAGGACGGCACCTGGTCCTTCTTCCGTCTGCTCGATGCCGGCTCCGTGCTGAAGCAGGGCGACAATGTCGGCTTCACGCTCAATGCCGGCGGCCGGCAGGTCGGCTATTCCTTCGGCGTCGGCTCGCTCAAGAACCCCTTGATCCTGCCGGCGCTGCGGGAAATCCGCTGCCCATCCGGGATTTGAGCCTTGAGCTGCGGCCTTTTCGGCAAGCTTCCGGCCAAGCGCGACTTCATCGCGCTGAACGCCCCCTCCGGCTTCCTCGGGCCTTACGAGAAATGGCTGCAGGGCGGGCTGACCGCGAGCCGGCTCGAACTCGGCAATCGCTGGCAGGAGGCCTATCTCAACGCTCCGATCTGGCGCTTCTGGCTGGGCGGCGCGCAGGCCGGCGGGCAGACGGTCGCGGGCGCCTTCATGCCCTCGGTCGACGGCGTCGGCCGCTATTTCCCGCTGACCGTCCTTGCCGCCGCCGGCCCCGGCGCAGCGATCCCGCCGCCGGAACTCGACCCGCAGGACCCATGGTTCGAGGCGGTCGAGGATTTTCTGCTGCAAGCACTCGATCCGGGAGCGAGCTACGAGGCCGTGGCGCAAAGACTGACCGCCCTGCCCGTCCCCAATGACCACCTCCTCGCCGCCCCGCCGCAGGACATGGTGCGCCTTTCGGATGGCACCATCGTCAGCGCCGCGACCGCTGCCGGCTTCCCCGAGCGGCTGGCGGCCCTGCGCGTCGAGGATCATGCCCGTGCCTATGCTCATGCCTCCTATCTCTGGACAATCGGCGGGCCGAATTTCGAACCGCTGGCGCTGACCGGTCAGGCATTGCCGGACCCTTACCTCTTCTCCGGCCTGTTGACGGGTCGTTTCGATGCCCATCTCGAACCCAAGCGCGTCAGCTCATGAGGGTTGCGCCATGAACGAAGCCCCACGCGAGGCCTCAGACTTCGAGACCGGCTGCATCAGCCATACCGGCAAGGTGCGCAAGGCGAACGAGGACAACTTCATCCTGCGGCCGGAAATCGGCCTCTGGGCGGTCGCCGACGGTATGGGCGGGCACGAGAACGGCGCGCTTGCCAGCGCGACCGTGGTCGCCGCGCTCGAAGCGGTGGGCGCCGCGGGCTCGGCGCCCGATCTGCTGGCGATGCTGGAAGACAGCGTGCTCGGCGCCAACGAGACGCTGCGCGAGGAGATCCGCAAGCGCGGCGCTACCATGGGCGCGACGCTGGTGGTGCTGCTCGTCCACCGGCGCCATTTCGCCTGCGTCTGGTCGGGCGACAGCCGCATCTATCTCGTCCGCTCCGGGCAAATCACCCAGATCTCGCGCGACCACACCGAGGTCCAGGACATGGTCGACCGCGGGCTGCTCACCGCCGAGGAGGCGAAGCGCTCGCCGCGCCGGCACGTCATCACCCATGCCATCGGCGTGCACGAGACGCCCGAGCTCGATATCGAGAGCGGCGAAATCGCCGATGGCGACACCTTCCTCCTCTGCTCGGACGGGCTGACCGAACATGTCGCGGATACCGAGATCCTGCGCGCCGTCGAGACCGAGAGCGCCCAGACCGCCTGCGACGCCCTGCTCGCCCTGACGCTCGAACGCGGCGCGCGCGACAACGTCACGATCATCATCGTCCGCTATCGACAAGGCCAGGCCGAACGGACACGCTGGATGCCGAACCGGCGCATGGCAGGGAGCAGCACGCCAGGGAGTAACACGCCATGAGCGACGACTCCGAGCGCACCGTCATCGCGCCCCGTGCCAATGCCCGCATCGGCACGAAGCTCAACGGCATCTACGAGATCGAGAGCCTGATCGCGGTCGGCGGCATGGGTGAGGTCTATCGCGGCCGCGCAATCCAGACCGGCGATGCGGTCGCGATCAAGATGATCCGGCCCGAGATGGCCCGCGACGAGGCGGCCCTCGCCCTATTCCGGCGCGAGGCGGCGGCCCTGCACAACCTCTATAACGAGGCCATCGTCCGCTATTACGTCTTCACCATCGATCCGGTGACGGAATCGCCCTATCTCGCGATGGAGTTCGTCGATGGCCAGCCGCTTTCCGAGCGCATCAAGGAGCGGCCGCTGACGATCGAGGAAGCCGACATCCTGCGCCAGCGCGTCGCGCCGGGCCTGCATGCCGCGCACCGGCTCGGCATCATCCACCGCGACATCTCGCCCGACAACATCATCCTGCCGGGCGGCGATCCTTCGCGCGCCAAGATCATCGATTTCGGGATCGCCCGCTCCAGCATCCTCGGCGAGGGCACGGTGATCGGCTCCGGCTTCGCCGGCAAATACAACTATGTCTCGCCCGAGCAGCTCGGCCTCTATGGCGGCGATGTCTCGGGTCGCTCGGACATGTATTCCTTCGCGCTCGTGCTGGCGCAGGCGGTGACCGGACACGCCATCGACATGGGCGGCAGCCAGGCCGACATCCTCGACAAGCGCCGCCGCCTGCCCGATCTCTCGCAGGTCGCCGCCAGCTTGCGCCCTCTGCTGGTGCGGATGCTGGCACCCGACCCGCAAAACCGTCCGGCCGACATGGCCGAAATCGCCGCCTGGCAGCCGCAGCCGGTCGGCAAGAAGGCCGCAGCGGCCGCCAGCCGATCAGCCGGCAAGCAGGCGCGTTCACCGCTGCCGCTGGTCGCCGGCATCGCCGCGCTCGCCCTGCTGGCCGGCGGCGGCTTCTATGCCTGGACGGCCCTGAGGCCGGCCGAAACCAGCCAGACCGCACGCCTTCCGGCCAATTCCCCGCCCCCGCTCTCCGAACCGCCACCTTCCGGCCGAACCGAGTCCCCCGGAGGCAACCCGCCGGCTCTGACCGAGACCAAGCCCGAAACCGCGGCTTCGGGACGGAGCGATTCCGGTGGCCCCAAGGCCACGCCGGACAATGCGAGCCCGCCACTCTCCTCGCCCCCGCAGACGACGCAGCAGAAGCCGGCCGATGGCCAGCTTGCTGTCGATGCCGAAAACGGCACGCAGCTTCCGCCCACGCCACCGGTGGCGCCTCCCGTAAGGCCGCCCGCGATCACGCCCCCGCCTCTCACGCCGCCCGGTGTCGACACCAAGCCCCCGGTGAAATCGCCGGTCGCCATCAACACGCAGAAGCCTCCCGGCGAAAATACGAATCCCCAGCAGTCTCCGCCGATCGTGAAGGAACCCGATGCGCGCACGCCGGCAGAGCGGATCGAACGCTTCGTCCGCGACTATGACGGCGGCTCCTGTTTCTTCCTCTGGCCGATCGATATCGGCGATCGCAAGGCCGTGCTCGAAGGCTTCGGCAGCGGCACCGAGCCTTTCGTCGCCTTCGACAGCGCCTTCAAGGCGGCGCAGGGCTTCGAGGCACAGATCAACCTGCGCCCGCTGACCAAGGCGCAGTGCCCCATGGCCGATTTCCTGCGCCAGCCCGGCCTCGCGATCGATCGCAACGTGAAGCTGCAGATCGGCTCGTTCAACATGAAGAGCGGCGAGGTACTCAACGGCTCGGTCGAGGCCGGCGGCGGCCTCAATCTCGATGTCGTGCTGATCGGCGATGACGGCCTCGTCTACAATCTCGCGAGCTTCATGAAGCGCGAGGGCGACAAGGTGAGCTTCAACCTGAAGCTCGAATCGACCGGCGGCGCGGCCCGCCCGCAGACGGTGCTCGCCCTCGTCAGCCAGGAGCCGCTGCCGGCACTTTCCGGTCCCAACCCCTCGCCTGCCGGTGACTTCTTCGGGAATCTCAAGCTCGACCTCGCCCGCCAGACCGGCAAGCTCGGCCTCGGGGTCAAGTATTTCCGCATCGAGTGAGGAAGCGCGGCCCCGTCATTGCGAGCCAAGCGGAGCAATGACAGGGGTGCGCGACCGGCGCCCTCACATCTCCCGGTAGAGCACGCCCCACTCGTCCTGCCAGACGCCCGCCACGTCCTCGACCACGATCGGAGCCCTGATCTCGTTGGCCAGGCGGATCGCGGTGCGATAGGCGTCCTTGGCAGCCATCTCGTCGCTGACGAAATCGTTGACGAGATGGCCCGCCGCCAGCTCCGCCGGGCAATGGACCCGGCCGAAAGCCTCGCCGCCGCGCTCCGACAGGCTGAGCGTGATCGCATCGGCCTGCGGCCCGTCGACCTGTTCGAAACGATTGCCGGCCATGGTCATCACTCCTTCCCGAGCCCCGGCCCCGCGGGGAATGAAACGCCGCGCGCGGGATTGCCCGCGGCGAGAGGCACGCGATCAAGGCCATCACTTCTTCGGCTGCGGCCGGGCGACGCCCGCCCCCATCGTCGGCCTGACCGCGCTGTAGCGGTCGAGCCTGATCTTGATCATATCGTTGAACTTCTTGTGGACCTCGGAGACCGAGAGCGTCTTGGTCTCGCCGCCGGCATCGACGTAGAAGATCGGCCGGTTGGCCTGCGCCGGCTTCGGCAGGAGCTCCGCGGCCTTGACGCCCGGCGTCTCCTCCATCGTCTCGATGAAGGTCTGCGCGGCATCGGGCCCAAGGAAATGGATCAGGTAGATCTCGCCGCCGGTGAGATGGCGGCCGAGCGCCCGCTCGAGCCGCAACGTGTCGCGCTTGAGCATCTCTGCCGCCAGCAGCGCCGAGATATAGGGTTCGCGCCGCATGTCGAGGATGCGCTGGCGCTGCGAGGAATCGGTGACGACGAACTGCCGGCCGGACTTGCCGATCAGCTTGGTTTCCGCCGCGAGCCCGTGCTTCGCGCCGAATTCGTAGATCACGCCGAGCCAGGTCTGCTCGATGAACTGGTAGAGCCCGGTCGCCGAGGAAGTCTGCGCCTTCACCGCCGTCGAGAACGAAGATTCCTTGTCCGCGACAGCCATCAAGAGCGTCGGATCGGCACCGACGACCTTGCTCGCGCGCACGATGGTGTCGACGAGATGACGGCGGATCTTGATCGGCCCGAAGGTCAGGACCTGGTCCGGGTCGCCGCTGGAGATCACCGGCGGCGGCTGCGGCGCTCCGCTTGGCGAGGCCGGCCCCGCCGGCGCCGACACACTGCCCTGCGCCTTGGGCGGCACCAGGAGGATGTTGGACGGCAACTGCAACTGGTTGACCGGGATCTGCTGCGTCGGCGCGTCGTCCTGCGCCTTGATGTTGGCGAGCGAAGGATCGTTGTCGAGCGCGAACTGGGCCGCCTGCCGCGCGCCCTCCAGATCCTGCTCGACGGAGGAGAGGATTAAGGACGGCCGCGCCGGGGCGTCCTTCAGCGCCGGGATCCCCTGCTCCGAAGCGAATTCGGTATTGTCCGGCGGCCTGTCCTGCTGCTGCAGCCTTGCATAGGCCAGCCCCACGATGGCCGCGACGACGCAGACGACGCCCGCCGCAATGCTCGCCATCGCCATGCGGCCCGAGAACGCCTTCTTCGGAGCGGCAGCGGGAGCCTCGGGCTCCGGTCGCGCTGTCCGTGGCGCAGGCGACGGAGATGGTGATGACGGCTGCGGCGCCTTCGGCATCGCCGGTTCGCGCGGCAGCGGTGGCGCACGCGGAACATTGGCCTCGGCGACCGGACGGGGCAGCGGCGGCGGGGCTGGCGGCCGAGGGACAGGCCGTTCCGGCGCCTGCGGCGGCATCGGCCGGGCGGCGGCAGAAGCGGCTTGCGGCTCGCCCTTGCCGGTCACAAGTTCGCGCAAGGCGAGGAGCCAGGAGGGACCGCCCTTTTCGCCGAGTGCGGTCAATTCATCGACGAGGCGCTTGGCTGCGAGCTGGGGCAGGCCCGCCTCGCGGGTCAAGGCCGTGACAGCCGCCTTCGCCGATGGCTCGGCCATCAGCTTCACGGCGAAGAACCAGCGCTGCAGGGAGATGCGCCGGCTTTCCAGCGGCGTACCGGCCGCCGGATGGATCATGTAGTTGCAATGGTTGCAGGAAAAGCCGCGCAGCTTCGGGCGCGGCTCGAAGGTCGCCGGCCGGCCGCAGGCCGGACAGGCCATGGTCGTGCCGCCATGGCGCAGGCGCATCAGCGCTGCGAGGCAGGCTTCCTCCGGAAACGCGACCTGGAACTGCCGGAAGCGCTCGCTCATCCCGACGATCCGCGCTCCACCTCACATTGACCCAAGGTTACGCCGCACCGCTGCGCGCGACAATCGTCAGCCATGGAGCAGCCCGAGCCGCGCCACGTCCTTGAGATGCATCGCAACCTCTTCCGCCGTCGCCCGCTCGGGCAGGCCCGGCTCGACGATGCTCGCTGCACGCGCCTCGCCGAAGAAGGCATTCATGTCGGCGAGCAGCATGCGCTGGTCGCGCGAGCCATCGAGCAGGCAGATGAATTTCCGCACCACGGCACTGTCGAGCAGCACGGTGCGGTGGCGCAGATCGGTCACCTCGGCCGCGTTCGCGGCCTGCCAGCGCGCGACCCGGCTCGCCTGCGGCCTTTCGGTGATGATGGTCGTGAGCGGAGGCGGTTCGAGCCTGATATCGAGCAGCCCAGCCTTGAAGATCGCGGTCAGTGCCTCTTCCAGCCGCGCGGTCTCGCGATCGCGATCGAAACCCGCTCCCGCCTCGGCGGCGGCAACGTCCAGCGCCTGCGCGACGAGATCGGCATAGGCCATGTTCGCCGGCCAGGCCGCTCCCAGGATTCTCAAGGCCGCCTTGCACGCCGGCAGATCCACAGAGAGCTTGACGCCTTCCGCAAAAGCGAAGCGCTCGACGCCCGGCCCTTGCTCCTCCGCGCCCTCCTGCACCGGCTGGACATCCGCGGCAAGGCAATAGGGCCGTAACGAATCCGCCCTGACGCCCCGGCGCAGCGGCACCTGCGCCCGGCACAGCAACGTCTCGCGGAAGGGCCGGCCGATCAGCAGGTCGATGGTCTGCTCGCGCCGCAGCGGCTGATCGAGGGGGATCTCCGCCAGCATCCGCTGCGCCGGCCCCTTCGAGGCGCCGTACAGGTTGGGAAATGAGGCCTCCGCCAGGAATTGCAGGCCGTGCCGCGCGCCGGCATCGAGCACCTCGTGCAAGGCGAAAGCCCGCGCGATCGGATTGAGATCGTCGTGGTAGAGCACGTTGTCGGCGAGTTCTTCGATCTGCTGCAGCCGCTGGCGCAGAATGGCGCCGTGATAGTTCTCCGGATCGCTGGCCTCGGCATAGGCCTTGAGCGCCGCCCGCGCGACCCGCACCCGCTCGCGCGGATCGGCGATATGGCGCGTCTCGAACAGCATGATGTCGCGCGCCATATCGCGGAAGCGGCAGCCCGGCAGCGCGTTGTAGCTGACATAGGCAACCCCTTGCGGCGCCAGCAGCTCGCCGAACAGGGCGATGATCCGCTCGCGCACCGGGTCCGGCACCCAGGAATAGACGCCGTGGACGATGATGTAATCGAAGGCGCCGATCTCGGCCGTGACAGCGAGGATGTCGCGCTGCTCGAAGGCGATGTTCGACAGCGCGAGCTCGGCTGCCCCGGCATTCGCCTGCCGGATCGAATCCCCGCTCAGGTCGATGCCGAGGAAGCGGCTTCCGGGATGTTGCACCGCCATCGGGATCAGGTTGCCGCCGCGCCCGCAGCCCAGCTCCAGCACGCGCATCGCCCTTGGCGACGCCGGCTGCATCCCGTGGAAATGCGCGATCGTCGCCAGGCGCGACGGGTGCGTCTGCGCAAAGGAATGCGCCGGATAGGCCACCGCGTCGTAAGGGTTGATCGCTGGATCGCTCGTCATCGCGACCCGCATTGCAGCCTATGGCCGCGCGCGGCGCTTCATCCATTTGAAGGAGCGTCCGGCGCCATCTCCCAAGGCGAGGCCAAGCAAGGCGCAGGCCTATGGCAAAAACGTCACAATACGCCGCCTTCGGTTGAGACAATGCCCTAGGGTCAAAGACCAAGCTTCCGGAAACACTCGGCAATATCCAGCCAGCAGCGAATAGCAACGAGCCTCTGCCCGGCCTTGTTTCGGCTTGCTTCGCCTGCAGTGGAGCGCAAGCTCCATCATATGGCGGATGCCGTCGGGAATCGCAGACGCCACACAAGTCCTTGCGAGTCGTTTCGCTGACACCACAAAGGACACGAGGATGCGGATCCAGGCCTGGGCTCACGCGTTTCTCTGCGTCATGGCGGCGATGGCCTTCGCTGCCTTCGGCCTGGGCGCGACCCCGGCCTTCGCACAGCAGAAGCGCTACGCCTTCGTGATCGGCAACGGCGCCTATGCCAACGTCACCAAGCTCCCCAACGCCCTCAACGACGCCAGCGCCACCCGCGCCATGCTGCAGGATGCCGGTTTCGACATCACGCCCGCTCTCGACCTGTCGCTCGCCGGCCTGCGCGGCGCGCTCGACGTCTTCATCGACAAGGTCAGGAAGAGCGGTCCCGACACGACGGCGCTGGTCTATTATGCAGGGCATGCCGTCCAGCTCGACGGCGCCAATTATATCCTTCCCACGGATATCCGCCCCGAAACCTCAGCCAATATCCCGAGCCAGGCGCTGTCTCTGAGCGAGATCCTGCGCCGCCTCGATGGCGCCGGCGCCAAGTCCAAGATCGCTATCCTCGACGCCTGTCGCGACAATCCCTTCGCAGGACGGGAGCTCTCCCGCGGCCTCGCCCTCCAGATCGTCGACGGAGCCAATGACGGCGCCCGTAGCGAGGCCGGCCTCGCCCGCGTCGATTCCGGCAGCGGCACCTTCGTCGCCTTCGCCACCTCGCCAGGCTCCGCCGCGGCTGACGGCACCGGGCCCAACAGCCCCTTCACCACGGCCTTCCTGAAAGAGGCCCGCGAGCCCGGCCTGCCGGTCGAGCAGATCTTCCGGCGCATCCGCCTGGCGGTCTATGACACGACCAACGGCGTCCAGATTCCCTGGGACACCTCCTCGCTCATCACCGAATTCGCCTTCTTCCCGCGTCAGGCCGGCATGGCGCCGGCGCAGACAGCCATGGCCGGCAACGTGCCGCTCGCGGCACGCCCGACGCCAGCCTCGCTGCGCGGGATGTCGCCGGCCGACGCCACGCGGACCGCCATCGCCTGGGACCGGCCGGACATCTATGGGACGGTGCTCGCCGCCAATCTCGACGACCAGAGCGCCCTGCGCCTGCAGCGCATCCTCTCCCAGCGGACCGAGGAACGGGCCTGGGCCGAGACGGTGCTGGCCGGCGACGCCGAAGCCTTCAAGCTCTATGCGCGGCTCTATCCGGTGTCGTCGCATGTCCAGGCCGCCATCCGGCTCGCTGAAACGGCCCCGAGCCGCAACCGCGTCCAGGTCGCCCAGACCTGCCCGGTCTGCCCTGCCCTGCCCGCGCAGCCCCGCACGCGCCGCGCCGATTACACACCGCGCGGCGTCGCCCCGGCCCACAGCTTCCCGCGCCGGGCGCCGCCCTACACGCCGCCGCTTCCCCCGGCACAGCAGCAGGCGATGGCGCCGGCCGTGCCGATGCTCCTGCCGGAACGGCCGCGCTGGACCGGTTTCTATGTCGGTGGCTCCCTCGGCGCCGGGCGCCAGAACGGGCGAACCTCGGTCGCCGGCCCCTATGGCAGCCCGACGGTGATACCGAGCACGAACACGACGACAACTGCGACAACGACAGCGACAACAACAACGACCACCAATCTTCCGACCAACTCCTTCCCGACGACGCAGACCACCGTCACGAATACGACCGTCATCACGAACACGACCGTCTTCGGCGCCCCGGTTCCTGCTCCCAGCGCCATCGATCCGGCAGCGCTGCCCGGCCGGCTGTCGCCGGACGGCAATGGCATGGTCGGCGGCGCGCAGTTCGGCTTCAACTACCAGATCGGCGCCGTGGTGATCGGCGCCGAGACCGACCTCTCCGCCACCCGTCTGGGCGGAAGCCAGAACGCTTCCGCCAATCCGGGCGGCACGCGCTTCACGACCCGCGCGGAAACCGAGCTCTCGATGCTCGGCACCGTCCGGGCCCGCGCCGGCTTCGTGCTCGGCGATTTCCTGATCTACGGCACCGGCGGCTATGCCTACGGCCTCCTGGACCAGAAGGGCTTGATCACGCCGGACAATCCGGCCGCAGTCTCGGGCGCGGCCGGCTCACGCTCGCCGCTGGCCAGTGGCTGGGCCGTCGGCGGCGGCGTCGAATATGCGATCCTGCCCGGCACGACGATCCGGCTGGACTACACCCACTACGACCTTGGCAACCAGAAGCTTCCCCTGCGAGACTTCACGGGGCTGGCGCCCGGCCAATATGCATCCATGCGCAGCCGCACGACGGGCGATATCCTCAAGGCCGGCTTCAACTTCGGCTTCTGAGCGAGCGCGAGCCAAGCTGCACTCCCCTGCCTCTCCGTCGTGGGCGGGGCGGGGCCGCAGCGGCAAGCACATTCATGCCGTCAGCGCCGCCTGGATGACCAGAACGCCGGCTCATGCTCGATCCAGACGATCCTTATCCAGGCGACTCTTGGGCATGCGCCGGTTTGGTTGATCCAGCCCGGCGATCCTGCGAATCATTTCGCGCCTCTCCTCCAAATAGGGGATGTTTTCCGCCATCCGTTCTGAAACGCTTCAGGCGCGGCGCTGGAAATCAAGTGAATGAAACCCGGAAGCAAGCTTTCTGCAGCACTTCGGCGTGCCAGGATCAGGCGTGCGAACGCCGTCACGGAGACGTCACGGGATCGGATGCCTCCGAAAGCTCCCTATTTGCGGCTGATCGTCGTGAACAAAGCGATGGCCGGCACTGAGGCGAGGCCTGCATCAGGCGGTTCGCCGGCTCTTCAAAGCGACCGATCCCAGCTCGACGGGCACATCTGACGCTGCCTGCCCAGCCGCGGTTGCGTTTTCCTGCAACATATCCGTTCCGGCCACTGGCGGCCGTTCTTCGGCCCCGGCACGCCATACAGGTGCAGAAGCCGGTCCGAGAGCTGGAACGCGCGAGCTGAACGCTTGACTTCCACTGCCATGATGGGGAATTTGGCGCCGGTCGCGGGTGTAGCTCAATGGTAGAGCAGCAGCCTTCCAAGCTGAATACCCGGGTTCGATTCCCGGTACCCGCTCCAGCTCTCCGATCTCCTCGATTTATCCGGCCCTTGGGGGCCGGCGCGCCTCAGGGGCCCGCCGCGTCATATAAGCGCGCCGAATAGCGGCCGGACATAAATCATAGCCCGACGCCACCGGCTCGCGCCCCGTTCCGAAACGCTCCCGCTAAGATCGCCGCGGCGCCACAACGGCGCCCGCCTGCGGATCGTTCTGCCTTCGCGGCCGGCGATCTCGCAAGCCGACAAAACGGGGAACGACGATGACCGCCTGGATTTCAGTGAACCGACATCTTCCGGCAACCGCCCTGGCAGCGGCGCTCAGCCTCGCGGCCGCGGTGCCGGCCGCCGCTCAGCAAGCCGGCATCGCGCTGCCCGCCGCGCTCAAATCGGCCGGGCACATCGTGGTCGGCATCGAGAGCACCTATCCGCCCATGGCCTACAAGGACCCGAAGACGAGCGAGCGCATCGGCTTCAATGTCGAGCTCGTCAACGCGATCGCCAAGGAGCTCGGCGTCCCGGTCAAATGGGAGGAGATGAGCTTCGAGCAGCTCATGACCTCACTGACCACCGGCCGCATCGACATGATCGGCACCGCGATCAGCGATCTGCCCTCCCGCCGCGACAAGCTCACCTTCGTGGACTACCTCGCCACCGGCGCCCAGCCTTTCGCGCTGGCGGCCAAGGCGGGCGAGTTGAAGGGCAATGTCGATCTCTGCGGCAAAACCGTTGGGGCTCCGCGCACCACGAGCTACATGCCGGTCACGGTGGCGTGGAGCGAGAAAAACTGCGCCGCCGCGGGCAAGCCGGCGATCACCGTGAACGGCACGGCGGGCGCCACGGCGACGAGGCTCGATCTCAAGCAGGGCAGGCTCGACGCCGCCGTGCTCGGACCCGAATACGTCGCCTATCTCATGGCGGATGAGCCGAACACCTATGCCTTCGTCGGCGAGCCGCTGAACAAGACGCTCTTCGGCCTCGCCTTCGAGAAGAAGAACACCGAATTGCGCGACGCCGTCGCCAAGGCGACTGCGGCCGTCATGAAGAACGGCGCCTACCAGCAGGCCTTGAAGAAGTTCGGCCTCGAGCGGCAGGCCCTTCCCGAACCCGCCATCGACGCCGGGCAGTGATGCGGGCTCTTGGGCGACGGCCCGTGAAGGCCGTCGCAGGCTCCGCTTATAAGCCAGGCGAATACAGCAGCGGGATAAATCATAGACGCGCCATGGGGAGCCGCCTCGCAAGCCGGTTCCCCTCCGGTAAGATCGGACAGCGCCCCGGCACGCCCGCGCCCGCTCATCGCCTTCCGACGACCTGAAGCCATCGAGGCAAGATGATCGCTGAATCCGACAACCTCATCATCGTTCCCCGCCGGCATTTCGGCAGGATCATCGGCGCCGCCGTGGTTTGCCTCGCGCTGGCCGCGATCGTGCGCGCCTTCGCGGTCGGGCAGATCGAGTGGAACTATGTCGCCGAGTTCCTGACCGTCCAGGCCATCATGACCGGCCTCGTCAACACCATCGTCATGGCGATCCTGGCGATGCTGCTCGGCATCGCGCTCGGCGTCGTCTTCGCGGTGATGCGGTTGTCAGCCAATCCCGTGCTCTCGATGACGGCGGTCGGCTATATCTGGTTCTTCCGGGCCGTGCCGGCCCTGTTGCAGCTGCTGCTCTGGTTCAATCTCGCGCTGGTCTTCCCGACCATCGGCATACCCGGCCTGTTCTCGTTCAAGACCGTCGAGGTGATGACGCCCTTCGTCGCGGCACTGCTCGGCCTCGGCATCCAGCAGGGCGCCTTCACCGCGGAGGTGGTGCGCGCCGGCCTGCTCTCCGTCGACAACGGCCAGTACGAAGCGGCCCAGACGCTCGGCATGACGCGGCTCAAGCTGCTGCGGCGGATCATCATGCCACAGGCCATGCGCGTGATCGTGCCGCCGATCGGCAACGAGTTCATCGGCATGGTGAAGCTCACCTCGCTGGCGAGCGTCATCCAGTTCGCCGAGATCCTGCACAGCGCGCAGAACATCTACTACGCCAATTCGCGGGTCATCGAGCTGCTGATCGTCGCCGCGATCTGGTACCTGGTCGTCGTCACCGTCCTCAGCCTGATCCAGGGTCGGATCGAGGCCTATTACGCCCGCGGCGTCGCCGCCCCGGCGCAGCGCTGAGGGCTGGCACGATGACCGACATCCCGACCCAGACCGCCCTCTCCGAAGTCCGGACGGTCGACCCCGACCATCTCGCCGGCGCCCCTCTCGTCCTCGCCCAGAAGGTCGAGAAGCAGTTCGGCACACTTAAGGTGCTGAAGGGCATCGACCTTGCGATCCCCAAGGGCGAGGTGCTCTGCATCATCGGCCCCTCCGGTTCGGGCAAGAGCACCTTCCTGCGCTGCATCAACCAGCTCGAACGCATCGATGGCGGCGCGCTCTGGGTCTCCGGCGAGCGCGTCGGCTACCACCGCGAGGGCAACAAGCTTTATGAGCTTGACGATGCCGCCATCGCCCGCCAGCGCCGCTCGATCGGCATGGTGTTCCAGCGCTTCAACCTGTTCCCGCATCTGACAGCCCTGCAGAACATCATCGAGGGACCGGTGCAGGTGCTGGGCGAGCCGGCCAGGGAGGCGACCGCCCGGGCGCTCGCCCTGCTTGAGCGCGTCGGCCTCGCTGACAAGCGTGACGCCTATCCCTCGCAGCTTTCCGGCGGCCAGCAACAGCGCGTCGCGATCGCCCGTTCGCTCGCGATGCGCCCCGAACTGCTGCTCTTCGACGAGCCGACCTCGGCGCTCGATCCGGAACTGGTCTCGGAGGTGCTCAAGGTGATGCGCGACCTCGCGGAGACCGGGATGACCATGATCTGCGTCACCCATGAGCTCGGCTTCGCCCGGGATGTCGGCCACCGCGTCGCGTTCATGGACCAGGGCCAGATCGTCGAGCTCGGCGATCCCCGCTCGGTCCTGGTCGATCCGAAGGAAACGCGCACCAAAGCCTTCATCAACGCCGTCAGACACTGATCAAAAAGGGGAAAGCCATGTCGAAGACATCCATCCTGCTCGGCCTGTCGGCCATCGCGCTCTGCGCCGCGACGGGCCTCGCCCAGGCCCAGAGCCTGCCGGCACGCATCCTCGAGAAGAAGACGCTCTCCGTCGCCAATGTGCCGAACTACCCGCCGCTGGAGTTCAAGGACCCCAAGACCGGCACGCTGACCGGCCTCGACATCGATCTCGGTAACGCGCTGGCCAAAAAGCTCGGCATCACCATCAAATGGGAGGAAATCAGCTTCGAGGGCATGATCCCGGCACTGACCACAGGCCGCGTCGACATGATCCTGTCGGGGATGAGCGACCTGCCGAGCCGTCGCGAAACGCTCGACTTCGTCGATTATCTCGCCTCCGGCGCGCAGTTCTACACCAATGCCGACCGCAAGGACGAGTTCAAGAACCTCGCGGACCTCTGCGGCAAGAAGGTCGGCGCCAGCCGCCGCACCTCCTTCCCGAAGGAGATGGAAGGCTGGAGCAAGGAAAACTGCGAGGCCAAGGGCAAGCCTGCACTGCAGATCGTCGGCACGGAAGGCTCGGCCGACGCACGCACCCAGCTCCGGCAGAAGCGGCTCGACGCCGCCGTCCAGGGCAGCGAGACTCTGCCCTATCTGATGGGCCAGGAGCCGGGGAACTACGCGATCCTGGGGACGCCCTTCACCACCGTCTATCAGGGCCTCGCCTTCGCCAAGAAGGACACCGAATTGCGTGACGCCGTCGCCAAGGCCTTCGCCAAAATGCTCGCCGATGGCAGCTATGCCGCCGTGCTGAAGAAATGGGAGCTGGCCGACGCCAAGGTCGACAAGCTCATGATCAACGGCGAAACCAAGAACTGAACCCGAGTACCAACCGCTCCCATCGCGCCCCGCTCCGAGGCGGGGCGCTTTCTCGCGAAAGACGCCTGTCATGCTGACCGATTTCCCCCACCGCATCGCCAATCTCTCGGACCCGGCCCCGGACTATCCCTGGCCGGCCGGCTACCGATGCGCGGTGTTCCCCGCCTTCGACGTCGACGCCGAGACGGCCTGGCTGCAATACGACGCCAAGAACACCGACCGGCTCGTGACGCTCTCCTTCGGCGGCTACGAGGAGCGGGTCGGCGTGCCCAAGATCCTCGATCAGCTCCGCGCGATGGAGATCAAGGCGACCTTCTTCATCCCCGGCTGGGTCGTCGAGGTCCATCCCGGGATGTGCGAGGCCATCGTCAAGGACGGGCACGAGGTCGGCCATCACGGCTACTCGCATAAGCGGCCCGACCCCGCTGACTTCGCCGTCGACAAGGAGGAGATCGACAAGACGCTCGATATCTTTAAGCGCATCCTCGGCGTCACGCCGGTCGGCTACCGCGCGCCCTCGGGCGAGAACTATGACGAATTGCTCGGCTATCTCCGCGAGAAGGGCATCGTCTACTCCTCCTCCTTCCGCGACGACATCCGGCCCTATCGCCACAAGCTGCGCGACGGCTCGAAGGGCCCGGTCGAATTGCCGGTCAACATGTCCTTCGATGACTGGCTCTACGGCCTGTCGCAGCGCTTCAGCCCGCGTCCGATGTTCCCGAAGGAGCATGTGCTCTCGATCTGGAACGACGAGCTCGACCAGACCCGCGAATGGGGCGGTCTCGTCTCGATGGTGATGCACCCGCAGGTTTCCGGCCGCCCGATGCGCATCGGCATCATGCGCGACTTCCTGGCGCGGGCCCGCGGCTACGGCGATGTCTGGATCGCCACTGGCAAGGAGATCGCCGAGCATTTCCTCGCGCAGGAAAAGAAAGCCGGCTGAGCCCGGCCATTCTCGCTCCGCCGTCATCCCGGGCGGAGCGAAGCGGAGACCCGGGATCCATGCCGGAACGGCTCAGGCATGGATCCCGGATCGGCGCCGCTGACGCGGCTTGTCCGGGATGACCTCGATGAGCAGGACCAGCGACCGCATCATGATCACCCGCATCCGCAACGCCGACATCGTCATCGCCTATGATCCGGCGGCCGACGACCATGTCTATCGCCGCAATCTCGATGTCGTCTTCGACGAAAGCGGCATCCTGCATCTCGGCGGTGGCTTCACCGGCGCGGTCGCGCGCGAGATCGACGGCGCTGGCTTCATGGTCATGCCCGGTCTCGTCGACATCCACTCGCACCCATCGAGCGAGCCCGGCAACAAGGGCATGACCGACGAGGTCGGCACGCCGAAGCTCTACAACTCGTCGCTCTACGAGTTCCTCTGGCTCTTCCGTGCCGATGCCGAGGGCATCCCGCATCTGAACCACGTCGCCTGGTCGGAACTGCTGATGTCCGGCACGACCACGCTGGTCGACCTCTCATTCCCGAGCGAGGGCTGGCTCGACCGCGCAGCGGCCTCCGGCCTGCGCATGGTCATGGCGCCGATGTACCGCAACGGCCGCTGGTTCACCCGCAACGGCTATCAGGTCGAATACGAGCTCGACGATGCCGCCGGCCGCAAGGCGATGGAAGACGCCTTCAAGGTCATCGACGCCGCGCTCGCCCATGAATCCGGCCGGCTTTCCGGCCTCGCCTGCCCGGCCCAGATCGACACCTGCACGGAGGAGCTGTTCCGTGCCTCGATCGCGGCTGCCAACGAGCGCAAGATTCCGATCCAGACCCATGCCGGCCAGTCGATCAGCGAGTTCCACGAGATGGTCCGCCGCAGCGGGCTCTCGCCGATCCAGTGGCTGGACAGCGTCGGCTTCCTCGCGCCGAACGCCTCGATCGCCCATGCGATCTTCCTCGACGACCATCCCTGGGTGCGCTGGCCGACCCGGACCGATCTCGCGCGCCTCGCCGAGACCGGCACGTCGGTGGCGCATTGCCCGACCGTCTTCGGCCGGCGCGGCTTCACGCTGCGTGACCTCGGCCGCTATCTGAAGGCCGGCGTCAACATCGGCATCGGCACCGACACCTTCCCGCACAACATGCTGGAGGAACTGCGCCATGCGGGCGTCTATGCCCGCATCACCGGCGAAAGCCATGCCGTGGTGACGACCGGACAGGTCTTCCGCGCCGCGACGCTGGGCGGCGCCAAGCTGCTCGGCCGCGACGATATCGGCCGCCTCGCCAAGGGCGCCCAGGCCGACCTCGTCATGGTCGACCTCACCCACCCGATGATGCGCCCGACCCGCGACCCGCTAAAGAGCCTGATCAACGCGGCTGCCGACCGGGCCGTCTCCCATGTCTTCGTGCAGGGCAAGCAGGTGGTCGCTGGCAGCAAGGTCCTGACCATGGACTATCAGGCCGCCTCCGACGGGCTGGAACAGGCGCAGCGCCGGGCGCTGGCCAAGGCCTCCTCGCTCGACTGGGCCGGGCGCTCGGTCGACGAGCTCTCGCCGCCGAGCCTGCGCTGGGCCTGAGCACCTCTCACGAGTCAGAAAGCTGGCATATGATTTGCTGACCGAATAGTGTGGGCACACTCTATTTGGACCGATCATATGAACCTTCGCCAGATCGAGCTTCTGCGGGCGGTCGTCCGCTGCGAGACGACGGTTCGTGCTGCGCAGGAACTGGGGCTGTCGCAGCCGGCCGTCAGCAACGCGATCAAGCATCTCGAAAGCCAGGTCGGCTTCCCGCTGTTCGAGCGCGTCAACAACCGCCTGTTCCCCACAGCCGAGGCGCGCACGCTCTACGAGGAATCCGAGCCGATCTTCACCCTGCACGCGGCCCTCGAGGCGAGGGTGCAGGACATCAAGGAGAATCGCGCCGGCCATATTCGCATCATCGCGACGCCGCCTCTGGGCTATGGCGTGCTGCCGGCAGCGCTGCGCCATTTCCTGGTCAAGCGACCGAAGGTCAGGGTCTCCTTCGACGTCCGGCGCTTCGAGCATGTGCTGGAAAGCGTCGAGAACGGAACGGCCGAGCTCGGCTTCGTCATGGGCATGGACGACGATCGCGGGCTCGATGCCGAGACCTTCTTCACCGGCGACATGGTTTGCGTCATGCGGCCCGAGCATCCCATGGCGGCCAAGGCCACGGTCACCCCGGAGGATTTGCGCGAGGTGCCCTATATCGCACTCGAACAGGGCACCCGCATGGGCACCATCGTCCGCCGGGCCTTTGCCCAGGCCGATGTGCCCCACCGCTTCTCCGTCGAGGTCCGCTACTGCAACACGGCTTGCGTGCTGGCGGAAAGCGGCGTCGGTGTCGCCGTGGTCGATCCGCTCTCGCCGGTCTTCAGCGGCCATTACGACCTCGCCATCCGACCCTTCGCGCCCGCGTCCCGGGTGACCGCCTCGGCCGTACGCTCGCGCAAGCGCCCGATCTCCCGCGCCGCCGATGCCTTCCTGCGCGAGGTCAGGCTGATCGCCGCCGAAACCGCAGCCAAGCTCGGCCCCGGCTGAGCGCGCGCGTGCTATTCAACGCACGAATGACACCCCGGAAATCCGCATAGATGGCACCATTGTCTGGCCAGGCACGCTGGCCCAAGGTTTGGTGCCGGCTGCCGGCGACACGTATCATGAGACACCGCGCAGGCTCGATCACCGCCGCTTCACGGCTGGGCGCGTGATGGGGCCGCAAACCACAGCCCGCCGGATCGAGATGACTGCAACAGCCAGGACGCCCCACGCTGATACGGCGATCGCCCAGGCCGTCGCCGCCCAACGCGAATGGGTGGCCGCCCTCTTCGATCGGCTGGCTGCCGGCAGCCGCGACGAACCCGGCGTCACGCGCGACACCTACGGCGCAGGCGAGGATTTCGGCCACCGCCTGCTGGCGGAACACGGCAAGGCGCGCGGGCTCGCCGTCTCGCATGACTTCGCTGCCAACAGCTATGTCACCCTGCAAGGCCGCGACGCCTCGGCCCCGCGCATCCTGATGGGCTCGCATCTCGACAGCGTGCCGCATGGCGGCAATTTCGACGGCGCAGCGGGTGTCGTCGCCGGGCTCGTCGTCATCGAGACCTTGCGCACGCTCGGCATCGCGCCGCGCTGTAACGTCACCGCGATGGGCGTACGCGCCGAGGAAAGCGTCTGGTTCCAGGTCTCCTATATCGGCAGCCGCTCGGCGCTCGGCACGCTGCCGGATGGTGCGCTCGAAGCGAAGCGCATCGACGATGGCCGCGTGCTCGCTGCCAGCATCGATGCCAGTGGCGGCGATTCCGCCGCGATCCGCCGGCGCGAGCGCCATCTCGATCCCGCCACGACCCGGGCCTTCCTCGAAGTCCATATCGAGCAGGCGCCGAGCCTCGTCGAATCCCGTTTGCCGGTCGCGATCTGCACCGGCGTGCCCGGCAATTTCCGCTATCCCGATGCGCGCATCGTGGGACGGCACGACCATGTCGGCACACCCCGCCGCTTCCGCCGCGATGCCGCGATGGCCGGTGCCGAATTCGCGGTGATGCTCGACCGGCTCTGGCAGGAGGAAGAGGCCAACGGCTTCCCGATGGCCGTCACGCTCGGCCGCTTCCACACCGATCCCGCCGTCCACGGCCTGACGACGGTTCCCGGCAGCTTCGCCTTCAGCCTGGACGTGCGCGCCTATGATCCCGCCGTGCTGGAACGCGTCGAAGCGAAAATGCTGGCGAAAATCCGCGAGATCGAGGCGCGCCGGCGCGTCAGCTTCGAGCTCGGCACGCGCGCCAGCGCTGCGGTCGGCCCGGTCGATCCTGGCATCGTCGTGGGGCTGGAGGCGGCAGCGAACCGGCAGGGCATTCCGACGATGCCGCTGGGTAGCCCCGCTTCCCATGATTCCGCCGCCTTCGCCGCCGCCGGCGTGCCCATCGCCATGCTGTTCGTGCGCAACGAACATGGCAGCCATAACCCGCTGGAGGCGATGGAGATCGACGACTTTCTGGCAGCTTGCACCATCCTGGCGGATTGGGTGGTGCGAGAGGTCGCCTGAATCGGCGGGCAATGCCATGCTGAACCATAGACCCGTCAGATCGGACCCTTCGCGATGAATCGCCGCCCCCGCATCCTCGTCATCAACCCCAACTCCAACGAAGCGATCACGGAAGGGCTGCGGCAGGCGCTCGTGCCGCTCGCCTTCGCAGAGGGGCCGGAAATTATTTGCGAGAGCCTGCCTGAGGGGCCGGCGGGCATCGAGACGCAGGAGCATGTCGAGAGCGTCACCCTGCCTTTGCGCCGCCGGGTCGAGGCCGCCAACGATGTCGATGCCTTCGTCATCGCCTGCTATTCGGACCCGGGACTGCACGTCGCCCGCGAGGGCACGGCGAGCCCGATCTTCGGCATCGCCGAATGCGGCGTGCTGACGGCCCTGACGCGGGCGGACCGTTTCGGCGTGATCGCGATCAAGTCGCGCTCGATCCCGCGCCATATCCGCTATCTCCGTCAGATGGGGCTAATGGACCGGCTCGCCGGCGAGCGACCGCTGGAGATGTCGGTGGCCGAGAGCGCGTCCGGCGAAGGCACGCTCCAGCGCATGATCGCGATCGGCACCGAGCTCAGGGATCTGGACGGCGCCGGCGCCATCGTGATGGGCTGCGCCGGGATGGCGCGCCATCGCCGGCCGCTGGAGGATGCGCTGGGCATCCCCGTGATCGATCCGACGCAGGCCGCGGTCGCGATGGCGATCGGCACGCTGATGGTGCGTTGAAGAGGACGAGGGTAGATGACGGCGAACTATGATCTGGTCATTCGCGGCGGCACGGTCGGCTCCGCCACCGGCAGCTTCCGCGCCGATGTCGCGGTCAAGGACGGCAAGGTCGCCGCTCTGGGTCTCGGCCTTGGCGCGGGCGCCCGCGAGATCGACGCGACCGGCAAGCTCGTCCTGCCGGGCGGCATCGATACCCATGCCCATGTCGAGCAGGTCTCGGCCGGCGGGTTGCTCAACGCCGACACCTTCGAGAGCGCCACGACCTCGGCCGCCTTCGGCGGCAACACCACGCTGATCTCTTTTGCCGCCCAGCATCGCGGCCTCGATCTGCGCAAGGTTGTCGACGACTACGCGGCGCTGGCCCGGCGTGGCGCGCTGATCGACTACGCCTTCCATCTCATCGTCGCCAATCCCGACGCCAAGACGGTCCAGCAGGATCTGCCGGCGCTGATCCGCGAGGGCCATGCCTCGATCAAGGTCTTCATGACCTATGACCTGATCAAGGTCGACGACGAGCCGCTGCTCGATCTGCTGCTGACCGCCAGGCAGAACCGCGCGCTGGTCTGCGTACACGCCGAGAACCACGGCATGATCTCCTGGATGGGCAAGAAGCTCGTCGAGAAGGGCTATGTCGCGCCGAAATACCACGCGATCAGCCATCCGCGCGGCTCCGAGGCCGAGGCCTTCAACCGCCTGATCACCGCGGCCGAACTGCTCGACCAGCCGATCATGATCTTCCATGTCTCGACCGCCGAGGGCGCGCAGGCGATCCGCGATGCGCGCGGTCGCGGCCTCAAGGTCTTCGCCGAGACCTGCCCGCAATATCTCTTCCTGACCCGCCACGATCTCGACAAGCCCGGCCTGGAAGGCGCGAAATGGATGTGCTCGCCGCCACCGCGCGAAGAGTCCGATCAGGAGGCGCTCTGGCAGGCCCTGGCGCTCGGCGACATCCAGACGGTCTCCTCGGACCATGCGCCCTATCGCTTCGACGAGACCGGCAAGCTCTCGGCCGGCCCGAACCCGAACTTCAAGCAGATCGCCAACGGCCTGCCGGGCCTGGAAACGCGATTGCCCCTGCTCTTCGATGCGCTGGTCTCGAAAGGGCGGCCGGAATTCGCCGGGCGCGGGCTCGAAGCCTTTGTCGACCTGACGGCGACGGCGCCGGCCGCGATCTACAACCTGCCGGGCAAGGGCGCACTCCTGCCCGGCTACGACGCCGATATCGCGATCTGGGATCCGGGCAAGCAAGTAACCATCACCGATGCGGCGATGCATGACCTGACCGGCTTCACGCCCTTCGCCGGCCGCAGCGTCACCGGCTGGCCGGAGCGCGTTCTCGTGCGGGGTGCAGAGGTCGTGGCCGAGGGGACGCTGCATGCCAGGCCCGGCTCCGGCCGCTGGCTGCCGCGCAAAGGCGGCCCGGCCGCGACGCCGACCGGCAGGCTCGTCGCCGACATCGACCCGCAGCGGAATTTTGGCGCGGCGATCCTCGATTAGAAGTCCGCCTCTGAGAGCATGCTCGGTCTTCTGGGTACCACCCCGTCATCCCGGGCTTGGCCCGGGATCCATCGAAGAGTTCCGGGCTGGGCGGTTCACGAACCGTGTGGGGTCCTCGCCGGCATCCTGAACGGCAGGCGGCAGACGAACCTCACTTCAGCTTCGTCTTCGTGGCCGGGAAATCGCGCCAGAAATGGCCGCTGCCTTCCCGGATGACCACGTCCTGCGGCAGGATCTCGAAGGGCGTGTGGGCCGGCAGGGCGCGCAATTCGTCGAAACGGGTGGTGAAATCGCTGCCCCTGAGCAGGTCGAACAGATCCTCGAAGCGATCGATGACGAAATAGGTCGCCTGGAAATCATCGATGTAATAGCCGGTGCGCAGCACGCGCTCGAGATCGAAGGCCAGGTGGTGGGCGGAAGGGCCGTCCACCACATATTTCGCTTCGCCGAAGGACGAGACGATGCCCGCGCCATAGATGCGGATGCCCTCGGGCTTGCGGATCAGCCCGAATTCGATGGTGTACCAGTTGAGGCGGGCGAGGAACTTCACCCCCTTGGTCTCGACGGCGACGAGCCCGATCCGGCCGTACTCGTTCATGTAGTCGGCATAGGCGGGGTTGGTTAGCAGCGGCACGTGGCCGAAGACATCATGGAAGATGTCGGGCTCCTCCAGATAGTCGAGCTGCTCGCGGCTGCGGATGAAGGTGCCAGCCGGAAACTGGCGGTTGGCCAGCATCTGGAAGAAGGGGCGCGACGGGATGAGCCCCGGAACCGCCACGACCTCCCAGCCGGTGAGCCGCCGCAGCCGCTCGTTCATGCGCGCGAAATTCGGCACGCCTTCGGGGCCGATGCCGAGCGCGGCGAGACCATCGAGATATTCCTGGCAGACATGGCCTCGCAGGGTCCGCTGCTGGCGCTCGAACAGCACGCCCCAGATGGCGTGGTCCTCAGGGGTGTAGTGCTCCCAGCCCTGGTCGATGATGCAGTCCTCGACGGTCTGTGCGTTCAGAAGAGCATGTCCGGACATCGCTTTCACTCCTGAGAGCCCGCCCGACTCCGGCTGCGAGGCTCCATATCGTCATAACGAGCGAGATGGCCTCCCAGATCCGGCGGCGCCGCGAGCGAAGTCAGAATAGGCGCGTCTTGGCACTGCTACCTTATTCGACCAGCAGCCGATCGATGCCAGCGGCGCAGAAGCGGGTCAGGCGCGCCAGCAGAAGCTCCGCAAGGCCGGCGGGGGACAACGCCTGACGTTCGTCGTCGAGGCGCATGGCGCGGTCGCCAGCCGCCATCGTCATGACCAGCGCCCCGACCATGAACAGATAGGCATCCACCATCGCCGCGCGCGAGGCCTGCGGGTAGAGCTTCGCGAAGGCCGCCAGGAACTCCGTCGCCGTCGGGTCGAAATGCTCGGCAAGGACGCCACGCGCGGATTCGCGCGGATCGACAGCCTCTCGCGCCGTCATCATCGCGAAGGCCGCGCCTTGCACGCCCTCTGCGAAGCGCTGCCTCACCGAGGGGCCGATGAAGGCCTCGACCACGGCCCGGATATCGGGCGCCGGCGCGGCCATCGCCTCGTCGAGCGCCGTGCCGCGCGCCAGCGCCAACGCATCGGCCCGGCGGGCGAAGACGGCGCGGTACAGCGCCTCCTTAGAGCCGAAATAATAGCTGAGCTGCGACAGCCGCACCTCGGCCGCAGCGGCGAGATCGCGCATCGAAGCGCCGTCGGCACCGCCCCGCTCGGCGAATGTCCGCTCGGCTGCGTCGAGAATGCGCTCGCGCGTCGGAGCCGCTGCCATCGAATCCCTCCTGAGCAGCGCCCCTGCCCTGCGTGATTTGGCTCTTATCAGAAAGCGTATTCTACGCTATTGGTCGGACGTTCGTCCAAATTTGTGCCGCCAGAGCATAGCGGGACGTCAGGAGGAAACAGCATGATGCCGACCGGGCGCCTCGTCGATCTCTCGATCCCGCTCGAAAACGACGTGCCCGCCGATCCGCCCTTCCAGAAGGTTCGGATCGATTACCGTACCCATGAGGGCACCGCGAAGGACATTGCCGCCGCATTCCCCGGCCTGAAGCCCGAACAGCTGCCGGAGGGCATGGGCTGGGCCGTCGAGCTCGCGACGATCTCGACCCATAACGGCACCCATGTCGATGCGCCCTGGCACTACCATCCGACGCAGGACGGCGGCGCCCCTGCCCTCAAGATCGATGAATGCCCGCTCGAATGGTTCCTGCAGCCCGGCGTGAAGCTCGATTTCCGGCACCTCCCCGACGGCCATGTCGTCACCCCCGGCGAGATCGATGCCGAGCTGGAGCGTATCGGCCATAAGCTCAGCCCGCTCGAGATCGTCGTCGCCAACACCCGCGCCGGCAGCCGCTATGGCGAGACCGACTATATCGATACCGGCTGCGGCTTCGGCCGCGAGGCGACGCTGCATCTCGTCCGCCAGGGCATCAAGGTCGTCGGCACCGATGGCTGGAGCTGGGATGCGCCCTTCAGCCATACCGCCCGCCGCTTCGCCGAGACCGGCGACGCCTCCCTGATCTGGGAGGGCCACAAGGCCGGGCGCGAGGCCGGTTACTGCCAGATCGAGAAGCTGCACAATCTCGAAGCCCTGCCCGCCACCGGCTTCGTGATCAGTTGCCTGCCGGTGAAGGTCCGCAACGGCTCCGCCGGCTGGACGCGGGCCGTCGCCATCCTGCCGGCCTGAACCGACAATCAAGGGAGAAGCGCATGAGCAAGGTCATCATCACCTGCGCGGTCACCGGCGGCATCCATACGCCGACCATGTCCGACCATCTGCCGATCACCCCCGACCAGATTGCGGAGCAGGCCATCGCCGCCGCCGAGGCCGGCGCCGCGATCCTCCACCTCCACGCCCGCGACCCCAAGGACGGCCGCCCGACGCCTGACCCGGCGGTGTTCATGGAGTTCCTGCCGCGCATCAAGCAGGCGACCGACGCGGTGGTGAACATCACCACCGGCGGCGGCCTCAACATGAGCGTCGAGGAACGCCTCGCCGCCCCGCTCAAGGCCGCGCCCGAGATGTGCTCGCTCAACATGGGCTCGATGAACTTTGCGCTGCATCCGCTGGCGGAGAAATACAGCGACTGGAAGCACCCCTGGGAGCAGCCCTATCTCGCCGGCACCAAGGACTTCATCTTCCGCAACACCTTCGGCGACATCGAGCGCATCTACAAGATGCTTGGCGAGGGGCACGGCACCAAGTTCGAGCATGAATGCTACGATGTCGGCCATCTCTACAATCTCGCGCATTGCCTCGATCGCGGCTGGCTCAAGCCGCCGGTCTTCCTGCAACTGATCTTCGGCATTCTCGGCGGCATCGGCGCCGATCTCGACAATCTGATGTTCATGAAGCGCACCGCCGACAAGCTGTTCGGCAAGGACTATCACTGGTCGGTGCTCGCGGCCGGGCGCCACCAGATGGCCTTCTGCACCCAGGCCGCGATGATGGGCGGCAATGTCCGCGTCGGACTGGAGGACAGCCTGTTCATCGGCAGGGGCAAGCTCGCCACCTCCAATGCCGAGCAGGTCGCCAAGATCCGCCGCATCGTCGAGGAGCTCGGCTACGAGATCGCCACCCCGGAGGAGGCCCGTGCCAGGCTCGGCCTCAAGGGCGGCGACCGGGTGAATTTCTAAAGGCGCCCGGCATGGCGTCTCGCCCCAACCCGCTCGACGGCTTCACCGTCGATCCCACCACGATCCGCTACATCGGCGAGAGCCTGCAGCGGCCGGAATGCATCCTCGCCGAGCGCGACGGCTCGCTCTGGAGCGCCGATGCGCGTGGCGGCGTCGTCCATATTAGGCCGGACGGCTCGCAAACTCTGATCACCCAGACGGCGAGCCGCGGCTTCGCCGAGGCCACCGACGGGGAGGCGCGCTTCGTCTCGGGCACACTGCCGAACGGCCTCGCCTTCGCGGACAATGGCGACATCCTGATCTCGAATTTCGGCACCGACCGGCTGGAGATCATGACGCGTGACGGAGAGACCCGCATGCTCGTCGACAGCATCGACGGCGCGCCGATCGGCAAGGTCAATTTCGTCCTGCGCGACAGCCGGGATCGCATCTGGCTGACGATCTCGACCCGCACGAAGAACTGGATGAAGGCGATCAGTCCGAACGTCCGTGACGGCTATGTCGCCCTCTATGACGGCGGCCGCCTGCGGATCGTTGCCGACGGGTTCGCCTTCACCAACGAAATCCGGCTCGATGCCAAGGAGGAATGGCTCTACGTCGCCGAGACCTGCGCGCGAAAGGTGACGCGCCTGCGCGTCCTGCCCGATGGCAGCCTGACCGACCGCGAGACCTTCGGGCCGGAGGATCATGGTGCCTGCATCGACGGCATCGCCTTCGATGCCCATGGCAATCTCTGGGGCACCCATGTCTTCACCGACCGGATCTTCGCGATCACGCCGGAAGGCGAGTTGCGCATCCTGCTCGACGATGACCGCGGCAGCACTGCCGGCAAGGCCTTTCTCGACGCCTTCGCCCGCGACGAGGCGACGCCGGAATTGATGCTCGCCTGCGGCGGCACGATCGCGCCCTGGTGCGCCAGCGTCACCTTCGGCGGGCCGGACCTGCGGACTGTCTATGTCGGCAGCCTGAAGGGCACCCACATTCCGTATTTCCGCTCACCCGTCGCCGGTCTGCCGATGGCGCATTGGTAGGTCCGGCACGCTCCATCACGCCAAGTTTCAATCAGAACAGAATTCGCAGAACAGAATTCGGGAGGAACCATGAAGCGCATCATCTCTGCATTGGCGGGCGTCTCGGCACTCTGTCTCGCGACCGCAGCCCAGGCCGAAATCTCCGGCGGCACCGTCAAGATCGGCGTGCTCACCGACATGTCCGGTGTCTATTCCGACATCACCGGCAAAGGTTCGATCGTCGCGACGCAAATGGCGGTCGACGATTGCCTGAAGGCCGAATGCGCCGGCATGAAGATCGAGATCGTCTCGGCCGATCACCAGAACAAGCCGGATGTCGGCTCGACCATCGCGCGCGAATGGATCGACCGGCAGGGTGTCGACGTCCTCGCCGACATGTCGAACGCCTCGCTGCAGCTCGCCATCCCGCCGCTGCTCAAGGAGAAGAACCGGGTCGGCCTGTTTCCCGGCGGCACGGCGCGCCTGACCGGCGATGCCTGCCAGCCCGAACACATCGTCCAGTGGATGTGGGACACCTATGTCCAGGTCGCCGGCGTCGCGAACTACCTGACCAAGCCCGGCACGAAATGGTTCCTGGTCACGGCCGACTATGCGCTGGGCCACCAGCTCGAGGCCGATGCCAAGACGCTGGTCACGGCCAAGGGCGGCACCTATGTCGGCTCCGTCCGCCACGCCTTTCCGGCCGTCGACCTCTCCTCGCAGTTGCTGACGGCACAAGGCTCGGGTGCCGACTATATCGCGCTCGCCAATGCCGGCGGCGACACCGTCGCCGGCATCAAGACGGCGCGCGATTTCGGCATCGGCCAGGACAAGCAGAAGCTCGTCGCCTTCTTCCTGACCGCGATGGACGTGAAGAGCGTCGGCCTCGCCGCGGCGCAGGGCACGGTGCTGACCGAGGGCTTCTACTGGAACCTCGACGACCGCACCCGCGCCTTCTCGGAACGCTTCAAGGCCAAGCACGGCGCGGTGCCCTCGGCGATCCAGGCCGGGATCTACTCCTCCGTGCGGCATTATCTCAAGGCGGTGGCGGCCGCGAAGTCAGACGAGGCGAAGACGGTCATCGCCAAGATGCGTGAACTGCCAATCGAGGACGACGTCGTCCGCAACGCCAAGCTGCGCGAGGACGGCCGCATGGTCCATGATTTCTACGTCTTCCGTGCCAAGCAGCCTGCCGAGTCGAAGAGCGAGTGGGATCTCTACGACCTCGTCGCCACGATCCCCGGTGATCAGGCGTTCCGCCCCTTGAGCCAGAGCACCTGCCCTGCGATCAAGCGCTGAGGCGAGAAACCGTTGCAGCAGCTGAATGATGCAGGCGCCGTCTGGCCTCGGGCGAACGGCGTGATGGTTCACGCTCTGAGTAGCAGGTCGAGGGCGCTATCCACACGAATGGCAGCTTTCGGGCATTGGCTGGAAGTCTGCTTCTGACGCTTCTCGACAGCCGCCAACGCAAGTGGGCGGCTCGTTTTTCGGCTGCAAAGGCTCAACCCGTCATGCCCAGATAGCGCGGCAGCCAGAGCGAGAAGACCGGGAAGACCACGAGGGCCAGCAGCGCAACGATCAGCACGGCGATGTACTTCATCATCGGGCGTGTGACGTTTTCGACCTTGGTGCCCGTCATCGCCGCGGTGGCGAACAGGCCGACGCCGATCGGCGGGGCGAAGAAGCCGAGCCCCATCGCGACGACCATGATCGTGCCGAACTGCAGCGGGTTGATGCCGAGCTTGATCGCGATCGGCGTCAGCAGCGGGCCGAACAGGATGAGAGCGGGCGCCCCCTCCAGGATCATGCCGAAGAAGGCCATCACGACAACGCTGACCAGGATGAAGCCGATCGGACCGACCGCATGGCCGACGCCGATCATCAGCGTCGAGATCTGGTCGGGGATGCGCTCGATGGTGATGGCGTAAGACAGGCTCGACGCCGCCGCGACGATGAAGAGAATGCTTCCCGTCATCGCTGCCGAGCGAACGAAGAGCTGCACGATCAGCCGCCAGCTCAGCTCGCGGAAGGCGAGCCCGCCGATCAGGAAGGCATAAACCACGGCGAAGGCGGAGATCTCCGTCGAGGTCGCGATGCCGGCGGTAACGCCGCGCCCGATCATCAGGATCATCGCCAGCGTGACGCCGGCGCCCAGGATCAGCGGCAGCATCGGCCGCTTGGTGCCGCCGACGAAGACCTTCTCGACATCGACGCGGGTGCCGTAGATGACCGCGACGACGGCGAGCGCCGCGGCCATCAGCCCGGCCGGAACGAGGCCGGCCATGAACAGCCCGCCGATCGAGATGTTCGAGACGAAGGCGAAGATGATCAGGTTGACGCAAGGCGGAATGGTCTCGGCCATCACGGCCGTGCAGGCGAGCAAGCCCGCCGTCTCGTTCTCGTCCTGACCGGTCTTGCGGATCGCCGGCATGATGACGCCGCCGACCGCCGCGATATCCGCGAGCTTGGAGCCCGACACGCCGGAGAACAGCGCCGTCGCAATGATGACGATGAGGTTCATGCCGCCTTTCAGCCGGCCCATCATCCGCAGCAGCAGCTCGATGAGGCGCGACGACATGCCGTTACTCTCCATCGTCAGCCCGGCCAGCACGAAGAAGGGAATGGCGAGCAGCACGAAATGATTGGCGCCGGAGGCGACCTGTTGCGCCCAGATCAGCATGGGCAGCGAGGGATCGGCCAGGAAATAGGCCATGGCGCCGAAGGCGAGCGCGAAAGCGATCGGCACGCCGATCAGCAGGCCGCCCACGGCGGCCAGCGTGAGCAGATGGATCGGCGCCAGCGCGAACTGCGGCAGCAGCATGTTCCAGCCGGCGATCGCCGCGCCGATGGCCAGCAAGGGGACGAGCGCGGTCCAGCGCGGCCCGGCCGGCAGCTTCAGCACATTGGCGACGGCGAAGGCCGCCATCACGAACCCGCCGAACAGCACCGGCAGAAGGAAGATCCATTGCGGCAGGCCGGTCGGCGTCAACTGGCCGGCGGTGTCCTCGAAGAGCTGCGCGCTCGAAACCAGCAGCGTCGCCGAGACCAGCAGCGTGATCCAGGCGGCCGCCGCCGCGGCGATCGCGCGCCCTTTCGGCGGCAGCATCAGGACGAGCACCTCGATGCCGATATGCTGCGAGCGCGCGAGCACACTGCCAGCGCCGATGAACACCATCGTCGTCATCAACCCCGCCGCCACCTCCTCGGCCCAGTCGAAGGGCGCATGCAGGAAGTAGCGGAAGACGACCGAAAGGAAGACGACGGCGACGTCGATCGCGAGGATCGCGCCGCCGAGATGCTCGATGAAGAACAGGACCCGCGCGGCAAAGCGGTCCTGCGGCAGGCGCGATTCGAGCGCGCTGCCGGCGGTTGCGACGGCGTCCATGCGCTGATCCTCCACAGAGCCGGCAGTGGCCGGCGGTCTTGGTTGCCGGAAAGAGCCGTCAGGCCGAGGCCTGGATCTTCTCGAAGAGCGGGGCGGTGGATGGGTACTGCGCGAGATACGGCTTGTAGAGCTCGTCCGCCATGCGCCGCTTGAGTTCGGCGATCTCGGCCGGCGGCACTTCGGTATAGACCATGCCCTTGGCCTTGAGATCGGTGAACGCCTCTGCCTCGACGTCCTTGACCTCCATGCGCGAGATGCGCGTCGCTTCGTCCGCCGCCTGGCGGAAGGCAGGCATCAGATCGGCAGGGATCTTGGCCAGCCCGCGCTTGCCGATATAGGCGAGCATCGGCGTGTAGATGTGCCGGGTGAGGAAGCCACGATTGGTGACCTCGTAGAGCTTATAGGCGATGGTCGTGCCCGGATCGTGCTCGAAACCGTCGACGACGCCGGTCTGCACGGCGGTGTAGAGCTCGTTGATCGGGATCGGCGTCGGTGTCGCGCCGATGATGTTGAAAGTGTCGATGAAGGCCTTGGTCGGCAGCACCCGCAGCTTGACGCCCTTGAGATCCGCGACGCTGGCGATCGGCTTCTTGGTGTAGATGCTGCGCGCCCCGACCTGAAAGCCCCAGCCCAGGATGTTCACGCCTGTGCGGTCGGCCAGCATCTTGTCATAGGCCTGGCCGACACCGGCATCGAGTGCCTTCGAGCAGTGGTCGTAGCTGTTGAAGAGGAAGCCGAGGTCGAGCATGCCGAATTCGGGCACGACCGTGGCCCAGATCGAGGCGCCGGTCAGCATCATGTCGACCGAGCCGACCTTCACCTGGTTGACGACGTCGGCTTCCTTGCCGAGCTGGCCATTGGGGAAATATTCGAGCTTGATACGATCGCCGGCGAGCTTGGCGATCTGCTCGGAGAAGGGCTTGTACCAGAGATAATGCGCGCCGAATTTGTCGGCCGGCGCGGCGGACGAGACACGCAGCGAGATCGGCGCGGCCGCACGCAGAATGGTGGGCGCGCAGATGCCAATGACGGCCGCGCCGGCCACGAAGCTCCGGCGGGTGGTGAAGCTGCTCATGATGTTCCTCCGCTGATGGTGTTCGGCCGGCTTGGCGCCGGGCTCGTTGTGTTTCGAGAAAGGCTTAGTCTTCGGGCAGGACCTTGCCCGGGTTCAGGATGCCGAGCGGGTCGAGCGCCTGCTTGACCTTGCGCATCATCTCAACGGCCGGCCCGTGCTCGAGCCGCATGAACTTGATCTTGCCGCTGCCGACCCCGTGCTCGCCGGTGCAGGTGCCGTCGAGCTCCAGCGCGCGACGCACCAGCCGGTCGTTGATCGCGGCCGCTTCCGCCAGCTCCCGCGGATCTGACGGGTCGATCAGCAGACCGAGATGGAAATTTCCGTCGCCAACATGGCCGACCATGCTGATCGGGAAGGAAGCATCGGCGATATCCGCCTGCGTCTGCGCGATGCAAGGCGCCAGCGCCGAAATCGGCACGCAGACATCGGTGCTCCAGAGCTTGGCATTCGGGCGCAAGGCCTGAACGGCATAATGGGTGTCGTGCCGGGCCTTCCACAACCGGTTGCGGCTGTCGGCATCGGCCGCCGCGACGAAGCCGAGCGCGCCGAAATCCGCCGCCAGCGCCTCCACCGTCTCCGTCTGCTCGCAGACTCCGGCCTGCGAGCCGTGGAACTCGAAGAAAAGCGTCGGCGCCTCGTTCAGCGCCAGCTTGCTGTACAGGTTGACGGCCCGCACGGTGGTGTTGTCGAGCAGTTCGACACGGGCGACCGGGATGCCGCTCTGGATCACCGCGACGACGAGATCGACGGCGTTCGACACAGAGGGAAACGAACAGACCGCCGCGCTGATCGCCTCAGGAATGCCGTAGAGCCGCACCGTCACCTCGGTGATGATGGCCAGTGTGCCTTCCGAGCCGACGAGCAGGCGGGTGAGGTCGTAGCCGGCCGAGGATTTGCGGGCGCGCCGCGTGGTGCGGATGATCTCGCCTTCGGCCGTGACGGCCGTCAGCGAGACGACGTTCTCGCGCATCGTGCCGTAGCGGACGGCATTGGTGCCCGAGGCACGCGTCGCCGCCATGCCGCCGATGGTGCTTTCCCCGCCCGGATCGATCGGGAAGAACAGGCCGAGATCGCGCAGATCGCTGTTGAGCTGCTGGCGCGTCACGCCTGCCTGCACGGTCGCATCGAGATCCTCCGGCCGGACGGACAGCACGGCATTCATGCGGCTGAGATCGATGCAGACCCCGCCGCGGACGGCCGTCACGTGCCCCTCCAGCGAGGTGCCAGCGCCGAAGGGCACGATCGGAGTGCGATGGACGGCGCAGAGCCGCACGATCGCCGCGACCTCCTCGGTCGTCCCGGCATAACAGACCGCATCGGGAGCGAGGCCGGCATGATAGGATTCCCCGCGGCCATGATGCTCGCGGTCGGCGGCGGAGGTCGTGAAGCGCCGTCCGAGCAGCCCTTCCAGCGCCGCCGCAAGGGCGGGGGGCAGACCGCCTGAAACGCTCGGCTGCGCTCTCGCTAGCATGACCTGTTTCCTCCTTTACGCGCTTGCTCAGCGCCGTTGTTGACAGGCTCGTAGCATGCGCTTCATATCGTCGCAACAATTGTATACAGGACACAGGACACAAATTGGATGCGGACGCTTAGGCAGAAATTGGCCGGGCCCGGAATCGTGGTCGCTCCGGGCTGTCATGACGCGCTGGGGGCGCGAATTCTGGAACAGGCCGGGTTCGAGGCCGTCTACATGACGGGAAACGGGCTTTCCGCCGCGATGCTGGGCGCGCCGGATCTCGGCCTGCTGACCTTGACCGAGATGGCGAGCCGCGCCCGCGCGATCGCTGGCAGCATCTCGGTGCCGCTGATTGCCGATGCCGACACCGGCTACGGCAATCTCAACAATGTCGCGCGGACCATCGCGGAATACGAGGCGGCCGGCGTCGCCGCGCTGCACCTGGAAGACCAGGTGACGCCGAAGAAATGCGGCGCCATGAGCGGGCTTTCTCTGGTTTCCACCGAGGAGCATGCCGAAAAGATCCGCCATGCCGTGAAGACGCGCCGCGATCCGGACATGCTGATCATCGGCCGCACCGACTCCCGCCTTGTGCTCGGGCTCGACGAGGCGATCGCGCGGGGCCAGGCCTATGCGAAAGCCGGCGCCGACCTTGTCCTGATCGAGATGCTGCAGAGCGAGGAGGAGATGCGTCTTGCCGTGCGCAGCATCGACGCACCGCTGATGTTCAACTCCGTCGACGGACGCACGCCGCCGCTTGACGCCGCAACGTTCGAATCGATCGGCTTCAAGCTGCTGGCCTTCCCCTTGTCGTCGACGCTGGCCTATGCTCGGCTGATGCAGCGCTTCGCTTCGGACCTCAAGCAGAACGGCTCGACGGCGGCCTGGGCCAACGCGCTCTTGCCGATCCATGACTACGAAGGCGTGCTCGGCCTGAGCCGCTACGCCTGAGCCCAGCCATGTATCCCAGCCGCCGCCCGACCAAGCCCCGTCCCCAAACGAGCGACCGCGCATCCGGTCTCACGGCGCTGGAGCATCCGCGCTCGCTCGCGGAAATGGTCGAACAGCGCCTGCGCGACGCCATCGTCAACGCCGAGCTGCCCTTCGGCCATGCCCTACCCGAGGACGAGACAGGGCTGGCGCTCGGCGTCAGCCGCACGCCGCTGCGGGCCGCGCTTGCAAGACTTGCCGCGCTCGGCCTCGTCACCATCGTGCCCAATCGCGGCGCCTTCGTCTTCGACCCCTCGCTAGAGGATGTGAAGCAGCTCGCGGGCTTTCGGCTGATGCTGGAAACCGAGGCGGTCATGCTCTGCCTCGACGGCGCCGCGGACAATACCGAGGCGGAGCTCAAAACCGTACTGACGATCATGGAAACGGCGCATCGCGAGCAGGACGGCACAGCCTATGCCAGCAGCGACACGGATTTCCACGAGGTCTTTTTCCGCAATTGCGGCAACCTTTTCGTCGCGAATGCCTTCGCCACCATCTCCTGGCAGGTGGCGGCGCTGCGTGCGCATCTGTCCGTCGACCGCTCCTGGGAGCGTGATACGTCCTTCCTGGAGCATCGCGAGATCGTCGAGGCATTCAGCTCCGGCAGCCGGGACGATCTCCGTCGCATCCTGCGCGATCACATCCTACGGGCCGCCAAGGCCTATTCAAACGTGATCGCGCAAGAGACCTGATTTGCTCTGCGAAAACCGGCCGTCATTTTCGGATCGAGTCCTTACCCGGCAGTCAGGCGCAAAGATCGCGCTTTGACGCCCCCGCGCGCGAGGGCTGGCGACACGGCAATGAGCAAGGAAGGATTTGGGAACTGGTTCGCCGACGCCTGCGTCGCGGCTGATGTCCCCGGTCGAGCTCATGGCCTGCGGAAGGTGGGCGTCACGAGAGCCGCGAACCATGACGCTTCCGACGCTCAGCTCGACGCGATTTCGGTTGGAGCGGTCGCGGCATGGCGGTGCTCTACACCAGCTAAGCGAACCGCACGCGGCTCCCGCAGGAGGCAGCTTCGTTCCTGATTCCGGGACCGAAATCGAACGTCTATTCCCGCACCTCATCAGGTGCAGGAAACTCCGCTAAAAGAGAAGGGAATTCAACTGCCTAGGAAAAAGGTGGTGGGGGAAGCAGGACTCGAACCTGCGAAGGCATAGCCAGCGGATTTACAGTCCGCCCCCTTTGCCGCTCGGGACATTCCCCCGCCTGCGCCCATGACCGGCTCTCAGAGCCGCGGGCCACCGATATGTCACTCACATGACGACCGGCAGGCGCGGCCGGACTTATGGTGACCGGGCCGCGACGTGTCAACGGCAAAAAGGCCACGGCCGCAAATTCCCTGTCGGAAAGCGCAAGCTCGCTCATGCCTCCGCTGCCAGATGGCGCATCACGAACGCCGCGCGATCCGCAACGCTGGCGCGCGGGAGCTCAAGCAGCCGGTAGCCATAGCGCGGGTAGGTCGCCACCATCGCCTCATAGGTCCGCTTTGCCTCGGCCGGATCCTGCCTGCGCTCGGCATCCTGCGTGAAGATCTCCCGCCAGAATGGAGCGATGAACACCGTCTCGCGATAGCGGCACGCCTCGGCGGCGCGCCCGATGGTTTCGGGCACCGGCAGCCCGCACAGGCCGAGATAACCGGCGATGTCCGGAATGCCCCGGTCGAAGAAGACAAAGCCGGGTTGGTCTTTCGCCGCCGCATGGCTGCGCAGATCATGCGCCAGCATCAGTTCGGCGAAGCGCGTCCGATCGGCCCAGGGCAACCCGTTCCCGCCCGCGGCCATCTGCTCGCGGATGACCGCCCGGCCCGCCTCCGGCGTGACGGCGTGTCCGGATGCCGCGAGCATCTCGATCAGTGTGGTCTTGCCGGAGCCGGGGCCGCCGGTGATGACGACGAAGCGATGGCTGGCATCTGCCATTGTTCAGGCCTTTCATGGTCGAGGAAGAGGGCGCGGTGCGTTCCGCGCTGGTCAAGCGCGCCGTGCCGTGGCACGGCAGGCGGAAGAATTCTGGAGAAAGCGATGGCCCCGCCCTTCCGTCCCAAACAGGCCTGGCCCGGCGGCAAGCGGCCCGGCGGTCCTGCCCGCCGCACCGGCGCCCCGCCGCCGCACCGCCCCGGCGAGATTGACGAAGCCGTGCTTTACGGCGTCCACCCGGTCGTCGAAGCCCTGCGCAACCCGCAGCGGCGCTTCCGGCGGCTGCTCGCCACCGAGAACGCGCTACGCCGCCTGCGCGAGGAGATCGGCGAACTCCCGGTCGAGGCCGAGCTGGTCCGCCCCTCGGAGATCGACCGGCTGCTGACGCCCGATTCGGTGCATCAGGGCCTTTATCTCGTCTGCGATCCCCTGCCCTCGCCCGATCTCGACAGCCTGCCGGACGATGCCGTCGTGCTCGCGCTCGACCAGATCACCGATCCGCACAATGTCGGGGCGATTCTGCGCTCGGCCGCCGCCTTCGCCGCCGCCGCAGTGATCGTCACCATCCGCCATTCGCCGGCCGCGACCGGCGTGCTGGCGAAATCGGCCTCCGGCGCGCTGGAACATGTCCCGCTCATCGCCGTGCGCAATCTCGGCGACGCGCTGGATAAGCTGGGAAAACGCGGCTTCCTGCGTGTCGGCTTCGATTCGGACGGCGACGTCACGCTCGATGACGTCGCGCTGCGCCGCCCGCTCGTCATGGTGATGGGCGCCGAGGGCAAGGGCCTGCGCCAGCGCAGCCGCGAGCTCTGCGACCATGTCGCCCGGCTCGAGGTGCCGGGCGCGATCACCAGCCTCAACGTCTCCAACGCGACGGCGATCGCCCTTTACGCGGCGAGCCGGCGCCGCTGATTCGGTTCAGCGCCGCGGCACGGTCAGCAGCAGCGCGCCCGTCTCGGCATGGGCGAAGCGTGTCCGCCGGCTGCCCTGCGGCTCGGCCTCGCCGATACGGATGACCCGCGCCACGGGCCGCAGGCGCGATCCCTCCAGCCGATAGATCGTCGGCTCGGGCGTCGGCTCCCGGCGGATGCCGGCCCGCGCCGTCAGGTTCTCGAAGGAGTCCGGATCGACCGGCTTCACCGTCTCAGTGGGTCGCTCGATCACCGCGACCGTCGCGTCGTCCGCCGGATAGAACAGCCATGGATCGGCATAGCCCGGTCCGACCCAGGACCAGCGGCGATGCAAGCCGTAACGGAAGCCGTGACCGGCCATGCGGGCATGCCGCCCGATTCGCGCCGAATCCGTGCCGGAGCGATGAACGAAACCCATCGCCTTTGGGCCTGGCGCCGCCCCGAAACCGCCGCCTCGTCCCGCGGCGCTGGCTTCGCCGACGAATAGTCCGGCCGCCAACAACAGGCCGCAGGACAGGCCGATGATACGCAACGCCATGGCGCGCCTCCTCATCCGCATCTCGTCAAGCCTCCACCTTCGCAGTATAGTGGCGCCATGGCGCCTGACCAGCCCATGCGCGCCCTTGACGTGGCGCTCTGCACCGCCCCTCCGATAGTCTTAAGACGAACGGTGCAAGACCAAGTGCTTGATTGCACCCGCGACATTCCGCGCGCAAACCTTTGATTCAACCCGGAATGGCGGGATTTCCCACCATTCCGGCGGCGCGGACACCGTCTCCAACGAAGACGGACCACGCCCGGAGGAACCGGCCGGGACGACCGGCCGCACGCGGATTCACCAAGGGAGGCAAACGCCATGAGCATGGCATCGCAAGCATCGGATTCGAGGGCCGCCCCTCGACCGATGACCAAGGAAGAAAGAAAGGTCATCATCGCCTCGTCGGCCGGCACGGTCTTCGAGTGGTACGACTTCTATCTGGCGGGTTCGCTGGCCGCCAACATCGCCCAGACCTTCGTGCCGGGCGACAACGACACGGCAAAGTTCATCTTCGTGCTGTTCGGCTTTGCGGCGGGCTTCGCGGTGCGCCCCTTCGGTGCGCTGTTCTTCGGCCGTCTCGGCGACATGATCGGCCGCAAATACACCTTCCTGGTCACGATGACCGTCATGGGTCTCGCCACCTTCGTGGTCGGCCTGCTGCCCAGCTTCCAGACCATCGGCTACCTCGCGCCGACGGCCTTCATCATCTGCCGCCTGCTGCAGGGTCTCGCGCTCGGCGGCGAATACGGTGGCGCCGCAACCTATGTCGCCGAACACGCCCCGATGGGACGGCGCGGCTTCTACACCTCGTGGATTCAGACGACCGCGACGGTCGGCCTCTTCCTGTCGCTGATCGTGATTCTCGGCCTGCGCCTCAGCATGTCGCCGGAGGCCTTCGCGGCCTGGGGCTGGCGCGTTCCGTTCCTGCTCTCGATCATCCTGCTCGGCTTCTCGATCTGGATCCGCCTCCAGCTCGCTGAATCGCCGGCCTTCGTGAAGATGAAGGAAGAGGGCACGCAGTCGAAGGCGCCGCTCTCGGAAGCTTTCGGCAACTGGCAGAACGCCAAGATCGGCCTCATCGCGCTGTTCGGCGGCACGGCCGGCCAGGCCGTCGTCTGGTACACCGGCCAGTTCTACGCGCTGTTCTTCCTGACGCAGACGCTGAAGATCGACGGCACGACCGCCAACCTGCTGATCGCGCTCGGCCTGCTGCTCGGCACGCCGTTCTTCATCTTCTTCGGCTGGTTCTCGGACAAGATCGGCCGCAAGCCCATCCTGCTCGCGGGCTGCCTGATCGCGGCACTGACCTACTTCCCGCTCTTCACCATGCTGGCGAAGACGGCCAATCCGAACCTGATCAACGCGACGGAGAACGTGAAGCTCGTCCTCACGGCCGATCCGGCCGAGTGTGGCACGCTGTTCGACCCCGTCGGCGTGCGGACCTTCACCAAGCCCTGCGACGTCGTGCGCCGCGCGCTGGCCACCAACTCGATCCACTACGATCTGGTGCCCGGACCGGCTGGTTCGCCGCTCAAGGCGACGATCAACGGCAAGGACGTGCCAAGCGGAGCCGCCGAACTCACGGCCGCCGCCCAGGCTGCCGGCTATCCGAAGGCGGGCGATCCGAGCATCCTGAAGACGCCCTCGATCGGTGAGCTGCTCTCCAGCAGCCGCGCCCTCCAGGCCGTCGGCATCCTGTTCATCCTCGTGCTCTTCGTCACGATGGTCTACGGGCCGATCGCGGCCCTGCTGGTCGAACTCTTCCCGACCCGCATCCGCTACTCCGGCATGTCCCTGCCCTACCACATCGGCAATGGCTGGTTCGGCGGCTTCCTGCCTCCGACCGCCTTTGCCATCGTGGCGGCAAGCGGCAACATCTTCTCCGGCCTGTGGTATCCGATCATCGTGGCGCTCGGCACCTTCGTGATCGGCCTGCTCTTCCTGCCGGAAACCAAGGATCGCAACATCCTGCAATGAACGCCGCCTGAGGGCGACGATTCAGGCCCCGCCCGCAAGGGCGGGGCTTTTTTCGTCCAGGCAAGAACCCGAACGCTCCGCGACGCCGGACGTGCCGAACAGCGGGTGACTGCAGCTCAGGCGTAGGCGACCCAGCCGCGAAACGCGAAGCCCATATAGAATTGACTGACCGCACCGAAGCCGGCCTCGCGCAAGAGCTGCTCGTCCTCCTCGGGAGCGAGGATCGGCAGGCGGCCTGCGATCGCCTCGCGCGCCTTCTCGGCCTGCGCCGGCTCGACGCCGGAAGCGACGGCGAAGGCGGCATAGCGCGCGAGCCACAGCTCGCGCTCGCCGGCTCCTTGCGGGAAGCTGAAATGAGCGACCGCGAGCGGGGCGCCGGGCTTCAGGCGCCGCCGGATCTCCCCGAGCGTGCGCAGGCGCTCGTCGCGCTCGACGAAATGTAAGGTCAGAATGCAGGTCGCGGCATCGAACGGCCCTTCCGGCGCGCGATCGATCAGCCCGTGATGCAGGCAGACCCGGTCCGCCAGCGAGCCAAGGGTCACCTTCGCGAGGTTCAGCATCTCGGCGGAGGGATCGACCCCGTCGAACCGCCAGCCGGGCCGTGCCTCGGCAAGAACCTTGATCTCGAGCCCCCCGCCAGCGCCGAGAACCAGAATCCGCGCGTCGTCGGACGCATGCTCCGCGAGAAGGAGCATGACCATACGCTGCAGACTATCGAAACCGGGCACCAGGCGCGGCGGCCCTTCGGCATAGCGCGCGACGGCCTGCTGGTCTGAGAACGCATCCATGCTCGTTGGGGTAGCATAGCCGACCCTGCCTTGCGAACCGCCGGGCTCCGTCGCGCAACGGCCTGCTTGCCCTCGCCGCGGGAGCCAAAGTTGCGTAAGTTTTGAGTATGCCGAGTTGGAGGACAGAGCGGATCAATCTGGTCGTCTCCCCCAGCGAGAAATCGCTGTTCGAGGCCGCCACAAAAGAGGTTGGACTCACACTGTCATCTTGGATAAGGACGGTGGCCCTTGCTTCAGCCAAGAAGGTCGTCGTCACAAAATCCGACACACGCAAGTAGGTTTTTCGTGTGCCGGGAGATGACTAACCAACTGGTACGCATTGGGATTTTGAAGTTTTTGCCGGCGTAGCACAGCGGTAGTGCAGCGGTTTTGTAAACCGAAGGTCGGGAGTTCGATCCTCTCCGCCGGCACCAGTCCTTCTTCTTATCGCCACTGCCCCCGCCCCGTCAGGCGCACTGCGCGTTCCGCCACGGTTCGATCTGTGCGGAAGACAAGCCGGCGCCGCCGGGCGGTGATATAATGCTGGTGGACGGCGGCCGGGCAGCGAACCGATCCCTCGCGCCGCTCGTGGAGGCCCCGATGAAGTTCCTTGCAGCCATGCTCGTCCTGGCCCTGAGCGTGAACGCCGCCGCCGCTCAATCGCGACCTTCGACCGTCTCGCGCCTTTGCGCCGCAAGCCGTCAGGATGTGCTCTCGCGCGGCGCCATCGTCCTCGGCACCGGCGGGCAGACCTATGACCGCTTCGTGCGGGATCGCAGCTTCTGCCAGTTCGACGAATTCATCGACCCGGCCTGGGTGCCGAGCCGCGACACGCCGGCCTGCTTCGTCGGCTATCGCTGCAAGGTCGGCCCGTTCTGGGACGACTGACCGCAGTGACGTCGAAGGAACTCCGGCGGGCGCCGGCAGTTGTTCCTTTCGGGGTGAGGTGTGTACGGGAGGCGCCTATGCGTCGCTTGCTTCTCATCGCGGCATCGGTCACGCCGCTGCTCTTTGCCGCCAGCACCGAGGCGCTGGCCCAGCGGCAGTTCGGCGGGCATGGCTTCCGCGCCGGCGGCTGGCACGGCGGAGCCTGGCGCGGCGGGGGCGGCTGGCGCGGAGTCCATCGTGGATTTTATCCGGGCGCGGCTTTCCGGAGCGGCGGCTTTGGCTGGCGCGGCTCTTACGGGCCGCGTTACCGGTACGGGGGCGGCTACCCCTATTGGGGCCTGGGCGCGGCCGCGGCGACGATTGGCGCGCTGGCGACCTACCCCGCCTATCCGGACTACTACTACCCCGGTTACCCTGTTTACCCCGTCTACCCGGCTTACCCGGCCTATGCCGTTGCGCCGGGCGGCACGGGCGGAAGCTGCAGCACCCCGGTCAAGATGTGCACGCTCTACGAGCGCGCGCCGCTCGGCATCGGCTGTTCCTGCCGCGTCCCCGGTGGCAGGGCACGAGGAGCCGTCGTCGGCCCCTGATCCGCGGAACCGGCGGAACGTCGTAAAGCCCCGGTGCCGACGCAGCTTGGCGCTGCCGCCCGCCATGCGGTAGGATGCCGCAGCAACCTGTTCCGGCCGCCGCATGCGGAGGCCGGAATGCCGTCAACCGACGTCGCGGAACGAATGGACGACCGGAATCATCTTCTGGCGCTGGCGGAGCGCTGCGAGGCTTCCAGCAAGCCGAATCGCGAGCTCGACGCCGAGATCTACGAGGCGCTGGGTTTCACGGTCCGCCGCAAGCCGACGCGGCTCGCCACGCGGCGCACCCCGGCCGGTGGCATCTATCAGCAGGGCAGCTTCTGGAAATCGCTCGGCGCGGTGAGCGCCGACATCAACATCGCCGTCTCCCTGCTGCGCGAGAAGGCGCCGGGCTGGAGCTGGAGCCTGCAATGCTTCGCCTCCGAGGACAGTCTCGCCTTCCAGGCGCTTGTGGCTGAGTGCTCCGGGCAGGGCGTGATGGGATCGCTCGCCCTCTGCGCCGCGATGCTGCGGGCCCTGGCACGGCATCGCCCCGATGCCGAGGATCAGGTCTAGCCCTCCGCCATTGTCAGACTTCACGAAAAGTTGACCCCCGGATGGCCGGTGGCGGTTGAACGCATCGGCCGGGCCGCTACCTTCCCCCGCGTCCCGAGGGAGAAAAAATCATGCAGAGCATTCGGTTATCGCGACGGAAGACCATGGCCGGCGCCGGCGCGCTTGCCGCCACGGCGGCGCTCGGCCTCCCGGCCGTGCCTCCCGCGCAGGCGCAAACCCCTGCCAGCGGACAGGCTCCGGGCTTCTATCGCTACAAGGTGGGCGACATCACCTTGACCGCGATCAACGACGGCTTCGCCAAGCGCCCGCTCGAGGGTTTCGTGCGCAATGCGGAGCTGAGCGATGTGAAGAAGGCGATGGCCGGGGCCTTCCTGCCGCAGGACGCGCTCAACATCACCTTCACCACGCTCGCCATCCAGCAGGGCGGCAAGCTGACGCTGATCGATACCGGCAACGGCGATTCCGGTGCACCGACCTCCGGCACCTGGATGGCGAACTTCAGGGCCGCCGGCTTCGACCCGAAGGATGTCTCGACCGTCATCTTCAGCCATTTCCACGGCGACCACATCAACGGCTTCCGCCTCAAGAACGGCACCGCCGTCTTCCCGAACGCGGAAGCCATGGTGCCATCGGCCGAATGGGCCTTCTGGATGGACGATGCGAAGATGAATGCCGCGCCGGACGCCATGAAGGGCGCCTTCGCCGGGGTGCGACGCGTCTTCGGCCCCGTTGCCAAGGATGTCAGGCAGTTCGAGCCCGGCAAGGAAATCCTGCCCGGCATCACGCCGATCGCCGCGCCCGGCCATACGCCCGGCCACACGGTCTTCGCGCTCTCCTCCGGCGACAGCCGGATGATGATCATGTCCGACACGACCAACCACCCCGCCCTCTTCGTCCGCAATCCCGATTGGTCGGCGGTCTTCGACATGGATGGCCCGCAAGCGGCCGCGACCCGCCGCAAGCTGCTCGACATGGTCTCGGCCGATCGCATGCAGGTTGCCTTCTACCACGCGCCCTTCCCGGCCACGGGCTTCATCGCCAAGGACGGCAACGGCTTCGAGATGGTGCCCGTGCAGTGGAGCCCCGCGATCTGAGCGATGCCGCATCGCCGCGTGACGGGAGGCCGGGCTCGCCCGGCCTTTTTTGTCGCCCGGCTGTCTCGCGCCTTTCGCCCGCCCCGTGCTAGATCGGCAGTGACGCCGCAAGGCCCGCCGCTTCAGGACCCGTCATGACCGAGCGATTCGGCGCGATTTCCTTCGTCGCCAGCGAAACTCCGGAAGCCGAGGCCGCCCTCGTGAAGCTGGCGGAGCGTTATGGCAATGCCGACCCCGCCAAGGCGGACGTCATCGTCGCGCTCGGGGGTGATGGCCTGATGCTGCAGACGCTGCACCGCTTTCTCGGCACCGGCACGCCGATCTACGGCATGAACCGGGGCTCGGTCGGCTTCCTGATGAACGAGTTCAAGGAACGCGGCCTGAGCCGCCGGCTCGATGCGGCCCAGCGCAGCGTCGTCCACCCGCTGTCGATGCAGGCCGTCGACCGGCAAGGCGGCCGCGTCGCGGCCAAGGCGATCAACGAGGTCTCGCTGCTGCGCCGTTCCTATCAGGCCGCCAAGCTCCGGATTTCGGTGGACGGGCAGGTTCGCCTCGCAGAGCTCATCGCGGATGGCGTGCTGCTGGCGACGCCGGCCGGCTCGACCGCCTACAACCTCTCGGCCAACGGCCCGATCCTGCCGCTCGACGCGCCGCTCCTGGCCCTGACGCCGATTTCCGCCTTCCGGCCACGCCGCTGGCGCGGGGCGCTGCTGCCCGACTATGCCCAGGTGACGATCGACGTGCTGGAGGCAGACAAGCGCCCGGTCAGTGCGGTGGCCGACCACACACAGATCGACGAGGTTTCCTCGGTCTCGATCGAAATCGACCGGACGGTCGATCTGGTCATGCTACACGATCCCGGCCACAGCCTGGACGAGCGGATCCTGCGCGAGCAGTTCGGCTACTGAGGGGCCTTCAGGCCGCGTCGCGCAGATCGCCGCTTTCGAGCTCGATCAGGAAGGACGGATCGGCCTCGACCAGCAAGGCGAAGGCCGCGTCGTCGGCCAGCGAATCCGCCATCAGCCGGGCCTCGTCGCGCGCGGCCTCGGCGTCCATGCGACGCAGCAACGCCACGAGCGCGTCGGCCTCCGGCCCCTCCATCGCCTCGCAGGCGGCAAGCACCTCGCGCAGCAGCGCCCGGTCGATGCCGCAGCGCGCCGCGCCCGCGTCGAAGCCGCGCGCATTGAGCGCCAGGATGGCGGCGACGAAGGCCAGTTCCAGCGCGGGCGGCAAGCCCGCCTTGCGGCAGAGCGCCTTGAGGCCGGCCCCGCGCCGGTCGCGCAGCAGCGCGGCGACACGTCCCGGCGGCAGATCGGACAGCGCGACGAAGGCCGCTTCGGCCAGCGCCGGTTCTCCGCTCAGGAGGGAGCGCAGCATCAGCCCGGGCGTCAGCCGCCCGGTCGCGCGCAGCACTTCGACGATCGCCGGCGCATCGGTCGCCTCGCCACCGGCCGCCAGCGCCACCGCGACGCGCTCGGTCGCCTCGCGTGCGAGCCGTGCGCTGCGCTCCGGCGTCAGCCAGCCGCAGCCGGACACGAAATGCGCCAGCACATCGGAAACCCTGGAAGCGATCACCTGCCGCAGGCCGGGCGGCAGGTCGGGCCGCTCCAGCAGCGCCTCGCGAAGGGTGCCATTGTTGCCGCAGCGCTCGATCATCCGCTCGAAGGAGAAATCGGGAATCTCGGCCGTACGGTTATTGGCGAGCGTCAGGAGGGCTTCCTCGCCGCCGACCTCGGCCAGAGCCGCGGCCACGCCCGCGGGCAGGCAACGGCGCATGGCGACGGCGCGCTGGGCGAGCAGGTCACCGACGGCCGCCGCATCGACGAGATCCGCCTCGGTGAACACCGGGGAATGCGCCAGCATCAGGGCCGCGACATCGCTCTGGTCCGCGATCAGCCCGAGCGCGAGATTGCGCGGCGTATGCGGCGAAGGCGCCATCTCCTCGGCGATGGCCCGCCGCACCAACGGCGAGGGATCGTCGATCAGCGCGATCAGGGCCGTCTCGGCCTCGGCGCGATCCTCCGGCGAGAGGCTGGAGCGCAGATAGGCGCCGGCGAGCGCGGCAGCGCCCGAGGCGCGTGCCTCGGCGGGCGCCGTGCGGGCCCAGAGCAGGAAGCGGCGAACGATCATGCGTCGCTCCGCTGGATCATGAAGGACGAGAGGTCGAGCGGCCCGCGCCTGGCCTTGCCGGCAGCCTGCGCGGAGCCCGTCGACGGCAAGGCGAGGTCGGCCGGACGGGTGGGCGGCAGCGGCGCGGCCATCGCCCTGCCCTGACCGCCGGCGTCGCCGGAGCGCGCGCCGTCCACGGCAGCCGAGGGCGCTGCGTCGTTCTTGACCCGTGGGAAATAACGCTCGCCGCTGTCCAGCGCGGCCGTGCGGGTGGCATTGGCGCGCGGCGATGTCCAGAGATTGGCGACGGCCTTCGAGACCGGCTCACGCGAGCCCCCGGTCGAAAACAGCCCGATCAGCCCATGCGCGCGGCCGGGCTGGAGCGCCGCCGCGATCTCGGCCACCGGCGTCTCCTCCGTGGTCGCGTTGCCGCTCGTCGTCGATGCGGCCGCGAGCTGGGTGCTGGCATGGCTCGCCGCCAGCACGCCATAGACCTCCTGGACGCTGCGTGCCCGGCCGGCCTTGTCATAGAAGATGCCGCGATTGGCCGCAGCCGCATCGGGGAAATCGCGCGCCGCAATGCGGCTCGGATCGCTCGTGGCCGCCCGGATCAGATCGGATGCGCCGCGCGCGCCCAGCACATGGGCCATGTAGAGCTCGCCCGCCTGCGGCTGGCGACCGAGCGCGCCAGCGAGCTGGTCGCGGTTCTTCTGGGTCAGCGCACCCGCCATGACGGCGGAAACCTGGGGGTCGTTGCGCAATTGCAGGATCTTCTCGCGCAGCGCCGGATCGGCGACGGTCAGCCGGCCGCCACTGTCGTTGATGGCGTCGGCGTAGTTCTGCAGACCCTGCTTCGGCCCCTCCTGCTTCACCATCGACAGCCAGGTCTGCTCGATGAACTGGAACAGGCCGGTCGCGCTCGAGGATTTCGCCTTGGCGTCCGGCGTCAGCGACGATTCCCGCTGCGCCGTCTTGAGCAGATAGTCGAAGCCCGCGCCGGTCCGATCCGCGCCCTCGCGAATGGCGCTGACGACCGGGTTGGCGGCGGGCTGGGTCTCGCGGCTCGGCGGCGTGGTGAAAAGGAACATCGAAGGTCTCGGGCGCGGCTCGCCGCGAGGCTGCGGGGACGCGCCACAAGATTGCCTCCATTATGGTAAGCGAAGGGTTAAGGCCGCCTGCCGTTCCTTAACGCCGCCGCTTTCCGCTTCCCTCTCCGCGGAACGCGCTTTACCACTTTCGCGCCGGCTCAGTGCTGGCTTTGTGAATGCGGAGAAGGTCGATGGCAGAACTGGAGCGTCACAAGCGCGGCGGGATCTATTTCGAGGACTTCCAGATCGGCGCTGTCATCGAGCATCGCCTGACGCGGACCGTCACGCAGATGGACAACATGCTGTTCTCCAACATGACGCTGAACCCGCAACCCCTTCATATCGACGCGCATTTCTGCGCCACCGAAACCGAATGGGGCAAGCCGCTGATGAACTCGCTGTTCACGCTCGGGCTGATGATCGGCATCTCGGTCAACGACACCACCGTCGGCACCACCATCGGCAATCTCGGCATGACCGACGTCACCTTCCCCGCTCCGCTCTTCGAGGGCGACACCGTGAACTGCACCACCGAGATCGCGGCCAAGCGCGAGTCGCGCTCACGCCCTGATGCCGGGATCGTCGAGTTTCTTCACAAAGCCTACAAGCAGGACGGCACGCTGGTCGCGCAGTGCCGCCGCCAGGCCTTCATGCGCAAGCGCCCCGCCCCCGCCACGATCGCGGTCTGACGCGGATGCGCTCGCTCCTGTTCGTGCCGGGCGACAGCCCGAAGAAGCAGCAGAAGGGTCTGGAGAGCGGCGCCGACGCGCTGATCCTCGACCTCGAGGACTCCGTCGCGCTCGACGCCAAGCCGCAGGCCCGCATCGTCACGCGCGACTTCCTGCAGGCGGCCCGCACCCTGCCGAAGCGCCCCTTGCTGATCGTACGGATCAACGGCCTCGCCAGCGGCATGAGCGACGCCGATCTCGATGCGGTCATGCCCGGCGTACCGGATGCGATCATGCTGCCGAAATCGGAAGGCGGCGTCGATGTCGGCCACCTCGCCGCCAGGATCGCGGTGCGCGAGGCGGAAGCCGACCTGCCCGACGGCGCGACTGGCATCCTCCCGATCGCGACCGAGAACGGCAAGGGCATCTTCGGGCTCGGCACCTATGCCCGCGCCTCGCACCGCCTGCTGGCGCTGACCTGGGGCGCCGAGGACCTCTCCGCCGATCTCGGCGCCGAGACCAACCGGCTGCAGGACGGCTCCTATACCGATCCCTACCGCCTCGCCCGCGCCCTCACCCTGTTCGGCGCCAGCGCCGCGCAGATCGACGCGATCGATACCGTCTTCACCAATTTCCGCGACGATGCAGGATTGCGGGCCGAGTGCCTCGCGGCACGGCGCGACGGCTTCACCGGCAAGATGGCGATCCACCCGGCGCAGGTTGCCCCCATCAACGAGGTCTTCGCGCCCTCGCCCGAAGCGCTCGCCAGGGCCGAGCAGATCATCGCGCTCTTCGCCGCCAACCCAGGCGCCGGCGTGATCGGGCTCGATGGCGAAATGCTGGATCGTCCCCATCTTATCAGGGCGGAGCGTCTGAAGGCCCGCGCTCAGAAACTGGCTGAATGATGTGCCGGAGGCGATTCCAATGACTCAGGTTTTCGAGGTATCGGGCATGCATTGCGGCGGCTGCGCCTCGCGCGTCCAGCGCGCGGCGACGACGCTTTCACCCGGCGCGACGGTGACGCTGGAGCCGCCTCGCCTGACGCTCCTGGAAGGCGCCGGCCTCGACGCCGAGACGATCAATCGCGCGCTCGCCGAGCTCGGCGACTACCGGGTCAAGGGACCGCTGGCGGGCTGAAGCCGGCGGCCACCAGGCATCATGCTCGGGCTCGACCCGAGAATGACGACAGCCCAACGACCGCCCTACCCGCCTGCCGGCCGCTGGAGCGAGAACACGCTCGTCACCTCGGCATAGTCGGCATAGCCGCAGCGCGCGATCGGATTGGCTCCGGCCGTGTCGAAGCGCCCGTCCTTGACGAAGGCATCGTCGATGAAGATGCCGAGGACTTGGCCGATCACCATCCAGCGCGGCACGTCGTTGCCGTCGATGTCGCGCAATTGCTGGATCGAGACGGATTTGCATTCGAGCGCAGCCGGCGTGCCCGCGACCCGCGGCGGCTTGACGAAGCGGGACGGCGCCATCTCGAGCCCGGCATGAGGGTATTCGCTCTGCCCACGCGGCAGCGGCGCCGAGGTCAGGTTCATCTGCTGCATCAGCGCGCCCGAGACGAGCGAGCAGGTGAACTCGCCCGTTTCCTCGATGAAGCTCACCGCGTCCTTCTTGTTCTCCGAGGAGAACATCACGAGGTTCGGCCGCGAGGAGATCGCGTTGAAGAAGCTGTAGGGCGAGAGATTGACCTCCCCCTTTCCGCTGAGCGCCGTGATCCAGCCGATCGGCCGCGGCGCGACGATGGCCTTGAACGGATCATGCGCGAAGCCGAGATCCTCCCGCGTCGCCGAGTAGATCATCGCGTCAGGCTCCGTAATAGCTGATGATGTCCGCCATCACCGGCCGGTCGCGATCGGTGATCGGCGCCGTCGGCGTGCCGATATGGACGAAACCGGCCATGCGCTCGTCCGCGGCGAGGCCGAATGCCGTCAGCACCTCGCGGTCGAACGAGAACCAGTTCGTCAGCCAGGAGCCGGCATAGCCCTTGGCATAGGCGGCGACGAGCAAGGTCATGCAGACGGCGCCGGCCGACAATTCCTGCTCCCAGAGCGGGATCTTGGCGTGCTCGCGCGCCCGCGACACCACAGCGACGATCACCGGCGCATGGGTCAGGCGCTTGCGCTCGAATTCGACCTGGTCCGCGCTGGCCTGCGGGTTGCGCTCGCGGAAGACCCGCGCGACGACATCGGCCGCCTTCTCGCGCGCCTCGCCCGCGAAGACGATGAAGCGCCAGGGCACGAGCTTGCCATGGTCGGGCACCCGCGCGGCGATGGCGAGAAGCTCGCCGAGTTCGGCCCCCTCGGGTCCGGGAGCGGCGAGGAACTGCGGCGGCACCGAGCGACGCAGCTTGAGCAGGGAGAGCGTATCGGTCATGAAACATCCGGGCTATGGCGATGGTCGAGACCTATGCCTTCGCCATGATGAGGACAAGCGAGCCTGCTCATACATCGCCGCAAGGGCTCTAGGGACGAAAAGCATGTTTGAATTGGATGGCTTTGAAGCTGGCCGCCGCAAGATCGGCGGGCTCGGCCGTTTCGCGGCCCTGCTCGTGCCCGCTCTCGCCTTCGCCCAGCTTGCCTTCGCCCAGGTAGCCTTGGCCCAGGCTCCGGCCCCGGCTCCCGCCGTCGACACCATGCCCCCGCCGGCCGCCCAGAGCGTGCAGGACCAGCCCGGCGCGCAGGCCGCCGTCGCCCGCCTCGCTGTCTCCGCCCAGTTTGCCAGCGATCGCAAGCCGATCCGCTCCGGCCTGAACTGGCGCATCCTGAGCGAGACGGCGGACGGCTCGGCCCCGCGCATCGTCGCGCGTTCCGCCGACGCCACGCCGAACTTCATGCTTCCGCCGGGCAACTACATCGTCCACGCCGCCTATGGCTTCGCCAGCGGCACCAAGCGGATCAGCCTCGGCTCCCAAGGCGTCAACGATCAGGTCCAGATCAGCGCCGGCGCGCTGACGCTGGCCGGCTCGATCGGCGACGCGCCGATTCCGGCCGGGCTGCTCTCCTTCCAGGTCTTCGTGCCCCTCCAGGGCAATTCGGAAGGACGCCTCGTGACCGGCGAGGCCAAGGCCGGCGACCTCATCCGCCTGCCCGAGGGCACCTATCACGTCGTCTCGACCTATGGCGATTCCAACGCCATCCAGCGCGCCGATGTCCGCGTCGAGACCGGCAAGGTCACCGATGCGACGCTGCATCACCGCGCCGCCAAGGTCACGCTGAAGCTCGTCGCAACGGCAGGGGGAGAAGCCTTCGCCGGCACCGCCTTCAGCGTGCTGACGCCGGGCGGCGACGTCATCCGCGAGGCGATCGGCGCCTTCCCGCAGGTGATCCTCGCCGAGGGCGATTATGTGCTGATCGCCCGGCAGGAGGGGCAGGTCTATTCGCGCGATTTCAAGGTCGAGTCCGGCATCGATCGCGATATCGAGGTGCTGGCCAAATAGCGCGCTTGCCGTTGCCCGCCGGAACCTGCCGACTTCGCCCTCGAAAGGCAACGCGCCCTCAGTCGACCGTTTCGGCTTTCTTGCTGACGGTGCGGATTCGAATGTCCCCCACGGCCGCGACGATGCCGTCGGCGATGCGCGAGGCGAGGCAGCGATAGCCGGCATCGACGAGATGCAGCCCATCCATGCCGACGAGTTCCTCTTCGGTGAACTGCTTCGAGCGCGACCAGCCCTTCATCATCGCATAGCGCGGGAACAAGGCGGCTCCCTGCTGCTCCGCCGTCTTCGTCAGCACGGCCCGATAATCGTCGAGTTGCGGATAGCGCTCTTCCCGCGGCAGCCACGGCAGATCCATCAGGATCATGTCGATGCCGGCGGCGCGGGCCTTGGCGATGCCCTTGCGCAGGATCTTGGTCAGCTTTTCCGTGCCGATATCGCGGATCGCGTCGTTGACCACGGTCTGCCAGATCACGATCGAGGGCTTCTCCTCGATCACATCGGTATCCATGCGCAACAGCATGTCATAGGCCGACTGGCCGCCCACGCCCTTGTTGAGGACGCGGACTTCGGCTCCCGGCAGGCGCCGGCGCAGTTCCGTCTGCAGAACGAAGGGGTAGCTCCTGTCCTCCGCGCTGGCGCCCGAGCCGGCCGTGGTGGAGGAGCCGAGCGCGACGACGGTGAGCCGTCCCGTCTCCTGCATCGCCTTGCGAGCCGCCGGAAGCACCGGCTGGAACGCCTGCATCGCGCCGGCGCGGCAGCGCATATCGACGGAGGCAGGCGAAACGGGAGGGGCGGCCAGCGCGAGTGAGGTCAGCGCGAAGAGAAAGATGGCAGCCGCGCCTGTGCGCTGGATGCCACGTCGGGAGCCTTGGCAGGCTCCGCGCGCTGATCGCGACTCGTGATCGAACGGTACCACGACAGGAAAATCCCTAGCCCTGTCAAGAGTGTAACCCCACCGGCGCAGAGCAGCAACTGGACGTCCAGGGCAAAAGACGTTTCCGCCAGCACGATCTGCCCGATGATCGCAAGTACGATACCAACGCAGAAGACATGCAGCGAGTTGCGTCCCGAGCAGGCCAGCGCCCGCCCGACGACCGAGCGTGTGAGCATGCCGCCGGCCGGCAGCCAGCGGATGACGAGCCAGGCCAGGGCTCCGAGATGGAAAATCCGGCTCCAGGCGAGATTGGTCTTGTCGGAGCCGAGCTGAACGGAATCGAACCAGTCGTTCAGCAGGGCGATGCCCGTCGGGTTGCCCGTCGGGATCTTCACCAGCCAGGCGAAGAGGAGGAAGGCGACGGCCGCGGCATCGAGCCAGCGCAGCCGCGGCATCGTGACCCCGAGCTGCACCGAGCGGCCGAGAATGACGCCGAGCGTGAAGATCACCTGCCAGGCGAAGGGGTTGAAGAACCAATGGCCGCCGGAATTCGGCAAATGCAGATCGAGCGCCAGCGCCGCCTGCCAGATCGCCAGCGAGCAGAACAGAGTCAGCGCCGGGCTGAGGCGCACGCCGTAATAGATCGCCGGAAACAGGGCCAGCAGCACGATGTAGAGCGGCAGGATGTCGAGATAGGAGGGCTGGTAGGTCAGCGTCAGCGCGCCGATCAGCGCCTCTCCCGTATCGCGGAAGAAGGGCTGGATGTTGATCGCCTCGATGTAGAGCGGGTTCTGGGTCTGCGTCACCGCGACCGCGATCACGCCGCAGACCAGGATGAACACCGCCAGATGGGCGATGTAGAGCGTCCAGAGCCGGCCGCCGAGCTTCAGCGCCGCGATCGAGAAGCCGCGCGTTTCGATCAACCCGCCATAGGCGAAGGTCGCGGAAACGCCGGCGAGCAGCACGAAGGCGTCGGCCGCATCGGAGAAGCCGAAATTGTTCGGCATATAGGCCGAAACCACGTTCCCCGGCATGTGGTTGATGAAGATGATCAGCAGCGCGAGCCCGCGCACCATGTCGATCCGTGTATCGCGCCCCGCCGCACGAAGCGCTCCGCCTTCGGCTGGACGGCCGAACAGCATGAAGCGCTTGAATGACGAGTCTAGGGACACGAAAGGCAGTCCTCTGGCAGGCTCTGTCGGTCGGGAAGGGAAACGCCCGCTCCGGGCGGCCGGTTCCATCCCACCGACGGGAAGATGAACGTCATCTGCAGAATCCGTTCATCTGCCGTTCATATAACTCGGCATGCCGGGCGTCACGCGGCGCAATGTCACAACCCCGTGTGAAGCAGGCGGCCGCAGGAAATTGCATCTCTGCGGCTGGAACATGGCGATCGAGAAACTGTGAGGATCGCGTGGCGCATCGGCCGGAAAAGCGGAATGCGGTTTTCGGAGAAAGACGCAGCAAAAACAAAAGCCTACAGCATCGGACTGAATACGATGCCGTAGGTCACCGCACGCCCTGCCGGGCGCAATCGCAGCAATCACGGCTGCGCCGTCGCGCGGGATCTTTCCGAAAGGCGGATCCGGCTTTCGGTCCGCTGCTATGGCGCCTCAATAAGGCGGTTCGGCATAGACCGGCTTGCCGTCGATCAGGAGCCGCTTGATCGCGGCTTGCCCCGAGGCCGAGACGGCGGCGACGACCTCGACGCGGGCCTTGTCGGTCGTCTCGATCGCCCTGCCCTCGCCCTGCGGCACGAAATAGCTCTCGATGCCATAGGCGATGCGCAGCCGCCGGCGGTCGCCGGAGCAGTCGAACTCCCCGGCATCGTTCAGCGCGCAGGCGCTGGTCGAGGTCACCCGGCCGGCGATCACAACCATGTCACCGCTGGTCGCGGGCCGGTCACGCGATACGCCGGCGGCGCGCGCGAAGCCCTCGCCGTCACGCCTGAGCGTGACATAGACGGTCTCGCCGCGCGTGTAGCCGGCCCCGTCCTTGCCGGTGTCGACCACGCTGATTGGATAGGCCAGCACGACATAGTCGCCCCGGAACAGGTCGCGCGGATCGACCGGCACGGTGCGCAGGCGGATTTCCGTTCCGCTGCTCAGGATGCTGGCCCGCTGCTGCACCAGCGCAAGCAGCCCGAGCGCCAGCAGCAGCGCGGTCGCCACGGCCCGCCAGAGCAGTGGCACCCTTGCGGCAATCGCATCGACCGAGAGCGCACGCATCACGCGGCCTCCCCGGTCGGGCCGTTGAGCCTGGCGAACAGCCGCCGCGCGCCCCAGGCTGTGACGAGCAGCGCGGCGCCGGCCAACAGGAAGAACAGCGATTGGTCGAGCAGCGTGCCGATGGTCTGCCAGAGCAGGATCAGGATGGCGACGCCGAACAGGATCGAGCCCGCCGTCAGAATCCGCCGGATGCCACCGGCCGCGCCAGCGATGACCAGCGCCGTCGCCGCCAGGAGCACGAGGCTCGCCACCGCGATCTTGCCGGGCATGCCGGAGACGCGGTCGCTCCAGAACAGCACCGGCACTAGAAGCGCCAGCAGCAGCCCCGCCGCCAGCGGCCAGGCGAAGCGCCGCTCGCGCGCGATCGCACCCAGCAGGACGCTCAACGGAACGGCCACGGCATAGGCGTAGAACACGAACAGGAAGGCGTGCCCCGCCCGCGCCTCGCTCGCATCGAGAATGCGGGCCAATTCGCTATTGAGCACGATCACGAGGCCGATCAGCCCCCAGGGCAGGCAGGCCGTCAGAAGCGCCGGCCCGCCCCGGTCAAGCGCAAGGGCGCCCAGGGCGACGAAGGCGACGGAGATCGCAAGCCCATAGGCCAGCAGGCCATAATCGAAGGAGTTCAGGAGCCACTGTCCCGGCGCCATGCCGAGCCAGAAGGCCGCTGCGAGCACGGCAAGGTGGTGCACCAGCCGGTTACCGCGGGAGAGCGCGATCCAGAGCGCCGGCAGGTAGAGTGCGAAGAAGCCGTAATGCATCCCGCTGGCCGCTTCGTCCCAGCGCCCGCCGCTCCAGGCGCAGAGCGCGACGAAGGCGATCGCCAGCGCCCCGTTCGAGCGCATCAGGAAGGCCGCGACCAAGGCGCCGAGCGCGACCAGCATCGCGCCGCCCGGCCAGTCCGCCGGCAGATGGTACATCTGCCCGACGAGCGCGAGCCCGGCACCGAAGATCAGCACGCCGCAGGTCGTCGCGGCATCGGCCCCGCCGGTCGAGCCGGCCTTCTGCAGGCGATAGGCGACGGCGAAGGCGACCGCGATGCCGGCGAGGATCATGGCGAGCTTCACGAGGCGCGGAATCGCCTCCCAGTTCGCCGCGACGAAGGCGGCGACGGAGGAGGCGATCAAGAGCCCGCCGAACAGCCCAAGCAGGGCCGGCAGGCGGAAGCCCGCATGTTCGCGGGCGACGTCGCGCCTGATGGCACTGGCGCCGTCGGGCGTGATCCAGCCTTCGTGAGCCCAGCGGATCAGGTCGGCTTCGAGTCGTTTGCGGTAGGAACCGGTCAGCATTGCCTGCTATCTGCCATGAGCCCGCAGGCTTTTACCAGAGGCGGCCATGGCAAGCCGTCATTTCTCCGGGATCGTCATTCTCGGGCGAAGCAGAGCTTCGACCCGAGAATCCCGCGCAGGATGAGACGCCCTTCCGCCCCGAGATGCCCGGGTCAAGCCCGAGCATGACGAGAATGCCTCAGGCCGCCCGCGCCTTTTGCCTGCGCACCAGATCCGGCGCCAGCGCTTCCTGCGTCAAGACGGCGATCGCCTCCGACAACGGCATCACCGTCTGCGCCTGGCTGCCGAGGCGGCGGAGCGTCACGGTCTTCTCCTCCGCCTCGCGCTTGCCCACGGCGATAATGACCGGGACCTTGGCAAGCGAATGCTCGCGCACCTTGTACGAGATCTTCTCGTTGCGCAGGTCGGCGCGGGCGCGCAGGCCCTCGCCCAGCAAGGCCATCGTCACCTCCTCGGCATAACCGTCGGCATCCGAGGTGATCGGCGCGACGATGACCTGCTCGGGCGCCAGCCAGAGCGGGAAATGCCCGGCATGGTGCTCGATCAGGATGCCGGTGAAGCGCTCCAGCGAGCCGCAAATGGCGCGGTGGACCATGACCGGCTGCTTCTTCTCGCCATCGGCGCCGATATAGAAGGCGCCGAAACGCTCCGGCAGGTTGAAGTCGACCTGCGTCGTGCCGCATTGCCAGTCGCGGCCGATGGCGTCGCGCAGCACATACTCGAATTTCGGCCCGTAGAAGGCGCCCTCGCCCGGATTGATCTCGGTCTTGATCCGGTTGCCGGACTGCTCCGCGATCCGTTCGAGCACCTTGCCCATCACCTCTTCGGCATGGTCCCAGACCGCATCGGAGCCGACGCGCTTCTCGGGCCGCGTCGAGAGCTTGATGACGAGATCGTCGGTAAAGCCGAAATCCTCGTAGACCGAGAGGATCAGGTCATTGATCTTCAGACATTCGGCGGCGAGCTGATCCTCCGTGCAGAAGATATGCGCATCGTCCTGCGTGAAGCCGCGCACGCGCATCAGCCCGTGCAGCGCGCCCGACGGCTCGTAGCGATGCACCGCCCCGAACTCGGCCAGCCGGATCGGCAGGTCGCGATAGCTCTTCAGCCCATGCTTGAAGATCTGGACATGGCCGGGGCAGTTCATCGGCTTCAGCGCGAAGACCTTGTGGTCGCGCTCCTTGTCCTCCGGATTCTCGAAGGCCGAGGCAGACTTCACCGCGAACATGTTGTCCTGGTACCAACCCCAATGGCCCGAGGTCTCCCAGAGCGACTTGTCGAGGATCTGCGGCGCATTCACCTCCTCATAGTCGGCGGCGAGGCGCCGGCGCATATAGGCGATGATCTCCTGGAACATCCGCCAGCCCTTGGAGTGCCAGAACACGACGCCCGGCCCCTCCTCCTGGAAATGGAACAGGTCCATCTCCCGGCCGAGCTTGCGGTGGTCGCGCTTCTCCGCCTCCTCGAGCTGCTTGAGATAGGCGTCGAGCTCCTCCTGCTTGGCGAAGGCGGTGCCGTAGATGCGCGTCAGCATCGCGTTGTTCGAGTCGCCGCGCCAATAGGCGCCGGCCACCTTCATCAGCTTGAAGGCATTGCCGACCTTGCCGACCGAGGTCATGTGCGGGCCGCGGCAGAGATCGATCCAGTCGCCCTGCGCGTACATCTTGAGCGTCTGGTCGGCGGGGATCGCATCGACCAGCTCGACCTTGTAGGCCTCGCCCTTGTTGGCGAAGAAATCCTTGGCCTTGTCGCGGCTCCAGACTTCCTTGGTGAAGGGTTTGTCGCGCGCGATGATCTCGCGCATCTTCTTCTCGATCGCCGGGAAGTCCTCAGGCGTGAAGGGCTCGTTGCGGGCGAAGTCGTAGAAGAACCCGTTCTCGATGACGGGGCCGATCGTCACCTGCGTGCCGGGAAAGAGCTCCTGCACGGCTTCGGCGAGGACGTGGGCGGTATCGTGCCGGATCAGCTCCAGCGAACGCGGGTCTTCCCGGTTCAGGAACTCGATCCTGGCGTCGCGCTCGATCGGGTCGGCGAGGTCGACGACCGTGCCGTCGAGCGCCATGGCGACGGTGCGCTTCAGGAGGGAGGGGGAAATGCCCTTGGCGATCTCGACCCCGGTGATGCCGGAGGGGAACTCGCGCTTGGCGCCGTCGGGAAATGTCAGGGAGATCGTCATCGATCGCGCTCCTGCTCACTCGGGGATACGAACCCCGTAAGTCAGACCGGCTACGAATGTGAGATTTACGTTCCGTCGCCCGCAGCCGGATCGGCGCCGGAATCGATAGCCGCCGGCACGTTCGTCCCGCGCCAGCGGCCATAGGACCACGGCCTATACCAGGACGAGCGCGGCGGCAATTCCTCGCAGACCATATCGATGCCGCTGGTGCCGTAAGGGTTGCAGCGGCAGATGCGCGCGAACCCGATCCAGCCGCCGCGCCACAGGCCGAAACGCTGGATCGCCTCGTCGGTATAGGCCGAGCAGCTCGGCCAATGCCGGCAATGGCGGCCGACCAGCATCGAAAAGCTGAGCTGATAGCCGCGAATCGCGATATGTGCAGCCTTACGCGGCCAATAGATGACCTTGTGCAACAGCGAACATCTTTGTTTAACAAAAAGACGCTGAAATAGCTCGTCTGCTTCGTTTTGCCGATCCGCCACCAGAACCGCTTTCCTTGATCGATTTCATAACATGATGCGCGCCAAACATTTTCGCCATGCCCTGGCCGGTTGCGGCCTCCTTCTCGGTCTTGGCCTCGCCACGGCCGCCGATGCTCAGCAGCGCGCCTATCTGCTCTGGCTCGACGGCGCCAAGATCGACATCGCCAAGATCGCCGGCCTGCCGCCGGCCCAGAACTCGCCTGAGGCGAAGGCCGAATTCGAGCATGTGCTGGAGATCTCGCAGGCCCGCACGCCCGAGCGCGAGAAGGCCGCCATCGCCGACCAGCGCCAGGCGCTTGTCAACTTCCTCGACGGCATCGACAACAGCTATGTCGACAACACCCATCGCGAGGTCCGGCTGCTGTTCCGCGAGGCGCAGATCGAACTCTCGATCCTGCTGAAGAGCGTCCATCGCCTGACCAGCCGGCCGCGCCCCTTCAGCGTCTGGAACAAGGTCCGCATCAAGCCCTGCCCGGGCGCCCGGCCGGAAGGCACCTCCTTCCCCTCGGCACATGCGGCCACCGCCGCCCTCTATGCCGAACTGCTCAAGACCGCCGTCCCCGAACTTGGCGAGAAGCTGGAGGAACGGGTCAAGAGCTATGGCGAAAGTCGTCTCGTCTGCGGCTTCCATTACGAGAGCGACCTCGTCGCCGGCGACAAGGTCGGCCGCGCCGTCGCCAAGGCCCTGCTGGCCGACCGTGCCTTCAAGGCCCGCTTCGACGAGACGGTGCCGGAAATCCGCGTGGCGCTCGGCCTGAAGTAATCAGGCTGCCGCGTCTTTGCGCTTCGCCTCGATCTGGCCGATGGCGTCGACCACCGCATCGAAGGTCAGCATGGTCGAGGCGTGCCGGGCCTTGTAGTCGCGCACCGGAACCAGCACGGCGAGATCAGCCCATTTGCCCTCCGGCGGCTCGGCATTCTCCTTGAGGATCGCCCGCGCCTGCTCCCGAACCCGGCGCAGCTCGTCTGCCGTCGAGCCGACGACATGGCGGGCCATGATCGAGGACGACGCCTGGCCGAGCGCGCAGGCCTTGACCTCATGGCCGAAGCCGGTGACGACGTCGCCTTCCATGGTGACATCGACTGTCACTGTCGAGCCGCATAGCTTCGAATGGGCCCTGGCGGTGGCATCGGGAGATGGCAGCCGCTCGAGCAGGGGGATGTTGGCGGCAAGCGCGAGAATGCGCTTGTTGTAGACTTCGTCCAGCATGGCTCAATCTCTCGCGGGTCTGGAAGGGCCCGCACCGGGACACAATATAGGGTTGATCCGCCGCGAACGGGAGGGCATTGGAGACTCACCGCCCGCAGTGGGGGAACTTGTCGCAACGGCCTCGCGGCCCGCGGCCGCAAGGCCTGGATCGCGCGGCGCCATTTGATCCAACGGGAGGCACCACATGATCCCTGTGGTTAAGTCCTTGTCCGTCGAGCGGGCCGTCACCCCCTCCGCAGACAAGTTCCTGGTCGGCAAGCCGACGCAGGAGGAAGCGGAGGCCGCTGTCCGCACGCTCATTCTCTGGGCCGGCGACGATCCGTCGCGCGAGGGGCTGGCCGAGACGCCACAACGCGTCGTCAAAGCCTATAAGGAATTATACAAGGGCTATGGCGAGGATCCCCACGCGATCCTCGACCGTGTCTTCGAGGAGGTCGACGGCTACCAGGACATGGTCCTCGTGCGCGACATCCCGTTCTATTCGCATTGCGAGCACCACATGGTGCCCTTCGTCGGCAAGGCGCATATCGGCTACTACCCTTCGCAGGGCGTGGTAGGGCTGTCCAAGCTTGCCCGCATCGTCGATCTCTATGCGCGCCGCCTGCAGACGCAGGAGGCGATGACCGCCCAGATCGCCGACGTCATCGAGGAGGCGCTGAAGCCGCGCGGCATCGCCGTGCTCATCGAGGCCGAGCATATGTGCATGTCGATGCGCGGCGTGCAGAAGCAGGGCTCCTCGACGATGACGACGCAGTATCGCGGCCTCTTCCGCGACGACCCGGCCGAGCAGGTGCGCTTCTTCACCATGGTGAAATCGGCGGGTCTGTAGGTCCGGATCCTTCGACGAGCCGGAGCATTCGCCCCTGAACCCCATGTCATGCTCGGGCTTGATCCGAGCATCTCTCCCCGGAGATTCCCGGGTCTACGCTTCGCTTCGCCCGAGAATGACGGCGGGGTTCCACGTCATAAGACGATCTCTCCCATCGGAGTCGCCATGAGCCTCTTCCCTGCCCCGGCCGACAAGCACGCCCTCGAGGAGGGTACGGTGCTGAGCCCGCGCTTCGACGCGAACGGCCTCGTCACCTGCGTCACGACGGACGCCAAGACCGGCGAACTGCTCATGGTCGCGCATATGAATGCCGAGGCGCTCGGGCGTTCGATCGAGACCGGCGAGGCCTGGTACTGGTCGCGCTCGCGCAACGAACTCTGGCACAAGGGCGCGACCTCCGGCCAGATCCAGAGCATTGTCGAGATGCGCGTCGACTGCGACCAGGACGCGATCTGGCTCAAGGTGAACGTCGCGGGCGACGGCGGCTGCTGCCATACCGGCCGCCATTCCTGCTTCTATCGCGCGCAGCCGCTGCGGGCCGAGGCCGGCGGGCCGCTCGTCTTCGCGTGAGCCGAAGGCGGGGCTGCCCTGCCTCGGACCGCCTTCACCATTCCGTCAAATCCGGCGGATAATGCGCTGACGAGATGCCGTTCACGTTTCGCTCATCGCATTCTGGGATTCTGACCTTCAGCGGAGGGACGGATCCATGTTGTGGGACAACACCGCGCGAAGAGCCTTCGGCCTCGGCGGAGGTGGGAACATCATGAACGAAATGCCGTCTGCGCCCGAGCGAAACGGGAAGCGCAAGCCGAAGATTGGCCTGGCGCTCGGCGGCGGCGCGGCGCGCGGCTGGGCGCATATCGGCGCGCTGGAGGTGCTGATCGAGGCGGGCTACGCGCCGGAGGTCATCGCCGGAACCTCGATCGGAGCGGTGGTGGGCGGCTGCTACGCCGCCGGCAGGCTCTCCCAGCTCAGTGAATTCGCGACCGGCCTCACCAAGCGGCGCGTCGTCGGGCTGATGGATTTCCACATCGGTGGCGCCGGACTGATCGCCGGCAGCCGGCTGAAGCGCCTGCTCGAGCGCGATCTCGTGGGCCTGCGGATCGAGGAACTTCAGCAACGCTTCGTCGCCATCGCGACCGAACTCGGCACCGGCCACGAGATCTGGCTGACGCACGGCCCGCTGATCGAGGCGCTGCGGGCCTCCTATGCCCTGCCCGGCATCTTCGACCCGGTGAAGCTCGGCGGTCGCTGGCTGATGGACGGCGCGCTGGTCAACCCGGTGCCCGTCACCGCCGCCCGCGCGCTCGGCGCCGACATCGTGATCTGCGTCAACCTCAACAACGACCTCGCCGGCCGCGGCACGGTGATCCAGAACTACGCCTCGGACCCTGACCCCGAACCCGAAGAGACTGTGCCGGAGCGGGAGCTTCGTCCCCCGCAGCGCTGGTTCGACGGCATTACCGTCGCGGCCAAGCGCGTCCGCAACCTCGTCGGCCGCCCCAGCGAAAACCGTCCGGGCCTCGCCGGCGTCATGATCGACGCCTTCAACATCACGCAGGACCGGATTTCGCGCTCGCGCCTCGCCGGCGACCCGCCCGATGTGATGATCGGCCCGCGCCTCGGCCGCGTCGGCCTGTTCGACTTCCACCGCGCCGACGAAACGATCGAACTCGGCCGGGTGGCGACCCGCCGCGCCCTTGACGAGATCGCGACCGTCGTCGCCGCCAACCATATCCCGGTCGGCGGCTAGGACATTGTTTTCCGCATTGTCTTCGCGCGAACCGGTACCCGCTTCGCGCGAAAATGCTCTGGCTCAGGCCATCGCGATATAGTCGCGCATCGCCTTGCTTTCGGCCTCGATCGCCGCGACGCGATGCTTCACCACGTCGCCGATCGAGACGATGCCGGCGACGCGGCCGTTCTCGATGACCGGCACATGGCGGAAGCGCCCGGTCGTCATGATCTCCATCAGCTCGTCGACGCTGGTCTGCGGGCGGCAGGTCACCACCTTCGCGGTCATCGCCCGCGAAACCGCGCTCTCAAGCGCGGCAGCGCCTTCCTTACCGAGCGCCCGGACGATGTCGCGCTCGGACAGGATGCCGACGAGCGTGCCATCCGCGCCCATGACCACGACAGCGCCGATTCGCCGCTCGCTCAGGACGCGAACCGCTTCCGCCAGGGTCCGGTGCGGCTGCACCGAAATGACCTCCCGGCCCTTGCCGCTCAGCAACTGCTCGACATTCATCGAAGGCTCCTCCTGCTGACGCGCCGTTGGCCGGCGCGTGGTTCCGCTGCCGCTCCACGGCTGCCGGCGGACTCACGATGCCGGGCAGGCTCGAGGAGTGCTTCGCAATGACAGGGAGTGTGGGGTAAGACCGCGGCGCAGGCAAGGCGCGCGAGCGCCCGTTCAGCTGCGTTTCTGCCCACGGTCGAGCAGCGGGAACAGCAGGAGCCCGACGAGGAAGCCGCCGATATGCGCTTCCCAGGCGATGCTGGTCGCCTCGCCGAAGATCGGCACGAGCCCGGCGCCGAACAGGATGTTCGTCACGAACCAGATGCCGGTGAACAGCACGGCGCGCGAATTGCGCCAGAGCTGCCCGAGCGGTTCGGCCGGGATCGCTTTCACCACCTCGTCATTGCCGAGCTCGCCGAAGCGCAGGCCCGGCGCGAAGACGAAGCGGATCGCGGCCGCCGTCGCCCCCGAGATTCCCGCCGAGGCGCCGACCAGCGGCAGCAGGTCGAGATCGCGCGACCACCAGTGCAGCAGCGCGCCGCCAATCGTGGACAGCGCCAGGAGATTGAGGAAGCGGCCAGGTCCGAGCCGTCGCGCCACCGGGCTGCCGAAGGCAGCGAGCCACAGGCCGTTCGAGGCCAGATGCAGCCAGGAGCCGTGCAGGAAGCCATAGGTCAGCAGCGTCCAGAGCCGGACGCCGCCATCCGCCAGCAGGAGGCGGGCGAGCTGCAGCCGATCGCCGACATCCTGCCCGACGGTCGATTGCGCCAGCGCCCCGACGACGTCGTCAAGCCTGTCGGGTGACAGCCACAGCGTCAGCCGCGCCGGCACGAAGGCCAGCCACGACATCAGCAGATAGTCGTTCTCGTCCGAGAGCAGGCTGCGGCCGGCCTGGATCAGCGCCAGCACCGCCAGGAGCTGGACGATCACGGACGGCAGGTTGAAGGCGGGCTCGCGCGCCGGCGGGCGGGGATCGTGGGAAGCCATTGCGCCGCAACACTTGCCGAAGCGGCAGGCTCGCGCAAGGCGTGCCGGCCTTATCCACGCACGAAAAAGGGGAGCGGCATGACGCCCTCCCCTTTTCCGCCGGCTGTGCCGTCATCCGGACCAGCCGGACGACGTGTCACGCCCCCTCCACCCCGGTTTGCGTCGGCGGCTTGCCGCCCGCGAATTCGATGGCATTTGATACGCATTCTAGGCATCTTCCACAAAGATAAGACTTCGTTAACCCTAACCGCCCCGGCGCCTCCCCCGACTCACCCCGGGATGGCAAGACGGCATGGCGGGTGCGTCCTCGATCCTATCAGGGACCGACTCGTCCCCCTTTCGGACGGATCTGCGTCATCGCTGGACGCGCGATTCCCCGATCGGATCAACCGCTGAATGGGCGCAGAATGAAAAACACGAGCACACGTCTGGTCTTCGACTACTGGGACGCGCTGCGCGGTGAGCGGGCGGCGCCCGAACGTGGCGAGATCGAACCCGGAGCGTTGCGCCATGCGTTGGCGGACACGTTCATTCTCGAGAACGAGCCGATCGGCCCGGTCTTCCGCCTGGCCGGCACGCGGCTTTGCGCGCTGATCGGCCATGAATTGCGCGGCCGCCCCTTCGCCGCGATCTGGCCCGAGGTCGAGGCGCAGGGCGACATGCGCCGCCTGGTCCAGACGGTGATGGACGAGACGGCCGGTGCCGTCGCCGGCCTTTCCGGCGAAACCAGCACCGGCGCGCCGATCTATCTGGAGCTGCTGCTGCTGCCGCTGCGCTATCGCGGCCGCACCCATGCGCGGGTCCTGGGCGCGCTTTCGCCCGCCCTCACCCCGGATTGGCTCGGCCTCGACACCGTGGTCGCCATGCGGATGATCTCGCTGCGCATGCTCTGGCCCACCACGTCCGCGCGCCCCGCCCCGGCTGAGCGGCAACGTTCCGCCCCGCCGCGCCTCGTCGTCCTGCCCGGCGGACGCGCCTGACCTTGACCTTCCGTTAACCGTTCCTGCCTAGGATCGGCCCCGAATCCAGGCTGGTCCATTGATGTTGAGCGCGCTCCAAACGCCCCGGGCGGCGACCGTTCCGGTCGAACGCAGGAGGCATCACCGGATGAAGGTGGTGCTGCTGGGCCGTTATATGCTGCCCAACCGGATGGAATATCCCTGCCAGACGATCGACATCTCGCCGGGCGGCGTTCATCTCGCCGCGCCGGCCAAGGCCGCGCCGGGAGAGCGCGTCATCGTCTATCTCGAGCATCTCGGTCGGATCGAGGGCACTTGCGTGCGGACCACGATGGAAGGGTTCGCGATGACGATCACCGCGACCAGCCGCAAGCGCGAGAAATTCACCGCCCAGCTCACCTGGCTCGCCAATCGCGAGGAGCTCGGCCTGCCGGAAGATCGCCGGCACGAACGCATCGTTCCGCGCAATCCGCGCTCGATGCTGACGATGAGCGACGGCTCCGAGCATCCCGTCCGCGTCATCGACATCTCGCTCTCCGGCGCCGCGATCTCCAGTGATCTCGACCTGCCGACGGGCACACCCGTGCGGCTCGGCACGACGCCGGGCCGGATCGTGCGCCGGTTCGACGGCGGCTATGCCGTCGAGTTCAGCTTCCCGCTCTCCGCCGACCTGCTCGACGAGAATCTCGAGCTCTGACGGCAGGCCACCGGCCGCCCCTCCCGCGACGACGCGTGTCCGGGCCACCGCCATTTCGGGACATTGCCCGGCAATGAGCCTGGGACCCCGGACCGATGAACGGTCCGGAAGGGCCCCTCCGCCTCTCGCTTCTCCATGACACGCATCCGGGTCCGGGCTGCGGCCTCGCCGCTGCGCGGCGCCCCGGGCTGACACAGGCGGATTGGGCGCCCGTCTCGCGGGGCGGACCCAGCCGACGATCATCTCCCAGTGCTCTGGCACGGCACCGCGATCGTCCGGCCGCGAATTGCGGCCGCAACGAAGGACGGCCTGCGAGCCCGCCGGCATCCGGCAGTTCCCACGCGCGCATTGCGTGATCGGCGCGCTCCGCGAGTCACGGAAACCAGCGATCGAAGCCGCTCTCTCCCATTCTCCACGCTGGTAACAATCAGGTAAGTTAACGAGCCGTTGCCGTGTAACACACAATTAACGGTTAAAAGAAAGTTTCACCATCGTCACAAATCGTTACTTTCGACTTTGAACAAGATTGGCTCTGATATTCATTGAGGCGGTTGCTGGCGGAAATACATAAATTTGTACGTTTCGACTTCAAACCAAATCCATCGACCGGATCGCATCGTCTCCCCGGGACAGAAAGGGGACGACATGTTTTCTCTTCATCGCAATCTGATCGGCACCGCCTTCGTGGCCGCTTTCGCCATCGCCGGCGCTTCAGGCGTCGCAGCGCAGAGCGCGGGTATCCCGGTGGCGAGTGCCCCGGCCTCCGCCAGCGGCGACGCCCGCGCACCTTATGCCTGGACGGATTTCTGCAAGCGCATGCCCTCCGAATGCAGGCTCGACACCCGCGAGCCCGAGCGCGTCGAGCTGACGCCCAAGCTCTGGAAGACCATCGTCGCGGTCAACAACCGCGCCAATCACGAGATCGAGCCGGTCACCGACCAGGATCACTGGGGCGTGGTCGATCGCTGGGACATTCCCACCGACGGCAAGGGTGATTGCGAGGACTACGTCCTGCTGAAGCGCAAGCGCCTGGCCGAGGCCGGCCTGCCGCGCCGTGCCATGCTGGTGACGGTGGTCATCGACGAGGAGAATGCCGGACACGCCGTGCTGATGATCCGCACCGATCGCGGCGACTTCATCCTCGACAACAAGCGCAACGCCATCCTGCCCTGGAGCCAGACCGGCTACGTCTACGTCAAGCGGGAGTCCCAGTACCAGACCGGCTGGACCTCGCTCGGCGGCGCGCAGACCCCCACCGTCGCCTCGGTCCAGCGCTGAGCGGAACGGCCGGGCACCGTGCCCGGCGGTCCGGAGACTGATCTACCGAGCCGCCCGGATCTTCGGTGGGCGGCTCATTCGGAAAGGCGAGGCTCGGTCACGTCCCCACCCACCCGTCCCCAAGATCGGGTTTCGCCCAGGGCCGGCTTTCCGTAACGGGAAGCCGGCCCGACCTTTTTGGAGCTCCCCGGACGGGCGACCGGCTCAATCCAGCCGCTCGAGCCCCGCCGCGAATTGCCGCCAGCGCCGGGCATAGGCCTGCGCCGAGGCGGTGATCCCGGCCGCGGCCTTGTCGTCGAGCGTCCGGACGGCCCGGGCCGGCGCGCCGACGATCAGCGAATTGTCGGGAAATTCCTTGCCCTCCGTCACCAGCGCATTGGCCCCGACAAGGCTGTTGCGGCCGATCTTCGCGCCGTTCAGCACGGTCGCGCCCATGCCGACCAGGCTATTCTCGCCGATGGTGCAGCCATGCAGGATCGCACGGTGGCCGATGGTGCAGCGGGGACCGACGGTAAGCGGAAAGCCCATATCGGTATGGAAGACGCAGCCCTCCTGGACATTGCTGTCCTCGCCGATCTCGATCCACTCATTGTCGCCGCGCAGAACCGCCCCGAACCAGATCCCGACCCCAGCGGCGAGCCTCACGCGCCCGATCACATGGGCATCGGGAGCCAGCCACCATTGTCCCTGCGGAGGCGTCTCCGGCTTGGTTCCATCGAGCGAATAGAGCGGCATCGGATTCTCCCGGAGGATGCGTCGATGCCGAGCTTTGAGGGCGCCGGCGGGCTGGCGTCAAGCCACGAGGACGTGCAGCAGGTCGAGGACGACGCGGCCCGACGCCATGCTCCAGACGGCCGCGATCATGCTGGCGAGCATCACGAACAGGAAGGGCCGCCCCTCGATCCGGCGGCCGCGAACCGTGTTGCGCAGGATCAGGAACGGCGCGCTGAAGATGACCACCGGCACGCTGGCGACCGCTGCGAGACCGCCGGCCTGCAGCAGCTTGAAATCCGCACGCTGCGCCGTGAACAGCTCGAAAGCGCTTGCGAGAAGGCCGGCGAAGGCAAAACCGAGGATCAGCGACTGCAACGCCTCGAGCGTGGCGGGTTCGATCGTCATGGCGCGCAGCTTCCCCTCGGAGCGATGCGCGGGACACTGGCTTATGGTTTACGAACTGTGAAGAAAAGCCTTACCGGATAGTAAACCGGCATGGTTAATGTGGCCGTACCGAGCGGCACTACGCCCTGCTTCCCCTCCCCGGAACCGGGGCCGGAAGCGGCGCCGACCGCAGTGCCTTCCGCGGCACAGTCAGCCGCCGAATGCCGGGCATACGACCTTCCCCCGTTGACCGCCCTGCGGGAAGAATGCCGTAAGACGCGCTGGCAGCCACGCGATTCTCCCGATGTCAGGCATCACCCTGCTCCTGGCTCAGGCGCTCATCTATTTCGGCGTCATGGCCTTCCTGTTCCGCCTGCGGCATGTCATGGGCCTCGGCGCGTTTCTCTGCGCGCTCGGCGTGATGCATTTCCTCGAGACCTATCTGGCAGCGGTCTTCTTCATCCAGTTGCCGTTCGGACTGCTTTCGCCGGGCTCGACGGTGCTGTTTTCCGGCAAGCTCGCGATCATCCTGCTGTTCTACATCCGCGAGGACGCCGAAACCGTCCGCCAACCGATCTACGGGCTGCTGGTCGGCAATTTCCTGATGGTGGCGCTGGTGCTGACGCTGCGCCTCTACGGCTCGCCGGTCGCGCTGCCCGGCTACAATCCCGACCTCGTGCTGATCGACCAGATGGGCGCGCTGATGATCTGGGGCACGACGCTGCTCTTCATCGATTCGATCGCGCTGATCCTGCTTTACGAGAAGCTGCACCGCCTGATGCCGCGCTCGACCATGCTGCGGGCCTGCCTGACCCTGGCGGTGATCCTGACCTTCGACCAGATCTGCTTCTTCACCGGCCTCCACGCGGTCACCGGCACGCCCTGGGACGCTCTTTTCGGCGGCTGGGTCGCCAAGATGGGCGCGGCTGTCGTCTATAGCGCGCTGATGGGCCTCTACCTCCTGCTGTTCGAGCGCAGCACCCAGGAGCTCGCGCCGCAGCCCCTCGCCGACATCTTCTACAAGCTGACCTATCGGCACAAATACGAGGATCTGCTCGGCAAGAGCGGGCATGATGCGCTGACCGGCGCGCTCACCCGCGAGCGTTTTGACACCGTCGCCCCCGCTTTGGCGACGCGCGCTGCCGCCACGCGAAAGCCGCTCAGCCTCGCGATCCTCGACGTCGACCACTTCAAGAGCATCAACGATCGGTACGGCCACGTCACCGGCGATGAGGTGCTGCGCCGCGTTGTGGAATGCCTGCGCTCGGAAATCCGCAGCGAGGACCGGATCTTTCGCTATGGCGGCGAGGAATTCGTCATTCTCTGCGAGAACATGCCGTACAACGCGGCCCTCGCCTATGCAGAGCGGATGCGGGTCGCGGTCCATGGCACGCTTTCCCGGGAATTCGCCGCCGCTCCGACGGTCAGCATCGGCGTCGCAACCTTTCCGGACGACGCCGCGAGCATTCGCGACCTTCTGATCCATGCCGACGCCCATCTCTACGAGGCCAAGCGGCTCGGCCGCGACCGCGTCGTCGGCAATGCCGGCGAGCTTCGGAAGGCTCCGGCCGGCTGAACGGCTTATGGTTTACGCGCCGTTAAGGCGGCAATGATTCAGTAAGACGCAACCCGTTCCGAGAACACCGGACATGACTGCGTCGCTTCCCCACCACCTGCCCGGACATCAAGGCGCCGCCCTGGCTTCGATGGTCCGCATGCGCCTGCAGCGGCCGGCACGGCCTTTGCCGCGCGCCGACGGCGCCATGTTGAAGGCGGCCTTCGCGATCCTGCTGGCCGGAGCGCTCGCGACCGCCGCCGCGCTCTACTGGACGCATCGGCGCGACGAGCCCTCAGTGGAGCTGCAACCGGCCCGCGTCGGCGATGTGGCGCTGATGATCCCGCGGAACCTGACCGGCATCGACGATGACGACCGCGACCGGAGCCGGCTCGTCGGCATGGCCCGCCTGCGGCTGGACTGGCCGAGCCTCGGCCCGGCCGCGCCTCAGAGCCGCTACAAGCTGCTGATCACCCTGAGCCCGCCCGACAAGGTCAACGAGCCCGCGCGCCAGCTCGCCACCTATGCCCGCTTCCTGACGCCGACGGTCTGGTCGAATCCCGGCGGCCTGGTGGTGCGCGGCTTCCGCAAGGGCTCGCCCTTCGAGGGCGACGAGTTCTATGTCTCGGTTCCCGACGGCCGGGGCTTCGCGGCGCGCTGCCCGATCAATGTGGGCGGGCTTGTCGACGAGCCCTGCCGCGTCACCTTCCATCACCGCGGCATGGATGTGAACATCCGCTTCCCACGCGCCATCATCGCAGACTGGGCCGTGATGCTGGGCGGCGTACGCCGCACGCTGGACGGTTTGATCCGATGAGCGGAAGGGGCCGGCGCCGGCTCGCCCATTCCCAGCCCTCATCCTGAGGAGCGCTCCAAGAGCGCGTCTCGAAGGATGCTTCAGGAAGCTCCGAGCCCTCTGGAGCATCCTTCGAGACGCAAGCCGCGTTTGTTCCTCAGGATGAGGGCTGGAAGCGGATTAGCCCTCGAGATCGACGTCGAGGATCGCCATGGTGAAGTTGAACGAGCGGTCGCCGTCCTCGTCGTCGACATGGATGATGCCGATATATTCCTCACCCAGATAGACCTCGGCCGAATCGGTCTTCTTCATCCGCGCCCGCACGGAGATGTTGGTGTTGCTGAAGGTCCGGCGCAGATAGTCCTGCAGCTTGGCGAGTTCTGTCTTGTCCACGGTCTGTGTCCCTTTCGATTGGGCGGGAGCGATGCCACGCCGGGCCGCACAGGGCAAGCAAAAGCCGGCATCGTTCCGTCGATCTTCCCCCCGCTTGCACCCCGGGCTGCGATCCTTAGCATGCGCCTCTCCCATCCCGAGGACGGATCGCATCATGACGCCGTGGCTCCCTTCCGCCCTCGCCTATGTCGCGAGCTGGCTCGATTTCCAGCGCCGCCTGCACGACCAGCCGGGCGTGGCCATCGCGGTCGCGAACGGCGGCGAGATCGCGCTCGAGGCCGCCTTCGGCAGCGCCGATCTCGTGACCGGCGAGGCACTGACGCCGCGCCACGGCTTCCGCATCGCCTCCCATTCCAAGAGCTTCACCGGTGCCGGCATCCTGCGCCTCGTCGAGGACGGCCGGCTACGGCTCGACGACGCGGTCGGCTCCCTGATCGACGGCTTGCACCCCGACATCGCGGCCGTGACGATCCGCCAGATGCTCTCCAACAGCGCCGGGCTGACGCGCGACGGGCCGGACAACGGCCAGTTCTTCGACCGCAAGCCCTATTGCGACAGGGCCGAACTCCTCGACGATCTTGCCGAGCCGCCGATCTTTCCGGCCTCGCAGCGCTTCAAATACTCGAACCACGGCTTCGGCTTGCTCGGCCTCGTCATCGAGTCCGTGACCGGCCTGAGCTACAGCGAATGGATCACTGACGAGGTCGTGGCGAAGGTCGGCCTCACCGAAACCAAGGCCGATATCGAGCTCTGGGGCCACAGGCCGATGGCGAAGGGCCATAGCGGCACGCAGCCTCTGGGTTACCGCGTCGTCATCCCCGGCGACAATCCCGGCCGGGCCATGGTTTCGGCAGCGGGCTTCGTCGCCACCGCCGCCGATGTCGCCCGCTATTTCGCCCAGCTCTCGCCGCAGGCTGAAACCAGCATCCTCACCCCCTTGAGCCGCCGCGAGATGACGCGACGGCTCTGGCCGGACGACGAGGCGAGCCTCGGCCGCCATTATGGGCTCGGCACCATCTCGGGCGGCGAAGGCGCCTGGCGCTGGTTCGGCCATTCCGGCGGTTTCCAGGGCTTCATCACCCGCACCTGCGTCTTTCCTGCGCAGAACCTGACGGTGTCCGTCCTGACCAACGCCATCGACGGTCTCGCCCACCCCTGGCTCGACGGCGTCGTCCATATCCTGAAAACCTTCTCCGAGCGCGGCGCGCCGCCGGCCGGGACCGAAGACTGGAATCGCCGGGGCTGGTGCATCTGGGGCGCGGGCGATCTGGTGCCAGTGTCCGACCGCGTCCTCATCGCCAACCCCGCGCTGTTCACCCCCTTCCTCGACGCCGGCGAAATCACGCTCGATGCGCCGGATCACGGCCGCATCACACGCGCCTCCGGCTTCAACAGCCCGGGCGAACCGGCCAGGCTGGTGCGGGACGAGGCCGACGCGGTGCAGTCGGTCTGGCTCGGCGGCGGCCGCTTCGTCGGCGAGGAGGATATGAAGGTCGAGATGCTCGCCCGCTATGTCGAGAAGGCGGCCGGCTGACGCCGTTGCGACGCACACCGATCCATACGGGGTAGCCGGAACCGGGTGCTCCGCCATGCATTCGCCGCCTTTCGCGCCGCAAACTTGCGGGTGAGGGCTGGCCGATGCGCTTGATCGCTTCATTCGCCATGGTGGCTATCCTGGCTGTGGGAGCGGCGCCGGCGCTTTCGCATCAGGCCCCAACTGGCTGGGACTATCCGTTCTACTGCTGCTCCGGCGCCGACTGCGCCCCGATCGCGGCCGAGACCGTGCGCGAAGGCCATGGTGGCTTCATCGTCACCGTCGCGCCCGGCACGCACCCGATGTGGCCGACCGAACGGCGCCAGCCGTTGATCCTCGAAATCCCCTATGACAAGGCCAAGGAATCGCCCGACGGCCACTTTCATCTCTGCATCGACGATGCCGGAGATCTGCTCTGCTTCTTCGCCCCGGCCGGCAGTTCCTGACGCGGACGACGCGCTACAGCATCGGACCGAACATTGTATTCGGTCCGATGCTGTAGCTCTTTGTTTTTACATCGGCTTTTCCCGAAAACCGCGTGCCACTTTTCGGGCCGATGCTCTAAGCCATGCGGCTCGCCCGGGAGGAGACCGCTTGGCGCTTTCCTTCACCGCCCTGTAAGAGGCTGGCGACGCCACCCGGACAAACCGCCCCCGACAATGACCGCCCTCGACGACCTCCTCACCCTGCGCGATCTGCTGCGCTATGCCGTCTCGCGCTTCAACGCGGCGGGGCTGAGCTTCGGCCACGGCACCACCAACGCGCTCGACGAAGCCGCCTTCCTGCTCCTGGAGGCGCTCAAGCTCCCGGTCGACGACATCAATCCCTGGCTCGATGCGCGCCTGACCCGCAGCGAGCGAGCGCGCCTGTTGGACCTGATCGAGGCGCGGGTCACCACGCGCAAGCCCGCGCCCTATCTCGTCGGGCGCGCCTATATCCACGGCCTCGGCTTCCGGGTCGATGAGCGCGTCATCGTCCCGCGCTCCTATATCGGCGAACTCCTGATGCGCGGTGTGCTCGAATCGGAAGGACTCGGCCTCGTCCCGGAGCCGGAAGCCGTCGATCGCGTGCTCGACCTCTGCACCGGCTCCGCCTGCCTCGCCATCATCGCCGCCGGACGCTTTCCCAATGCCGAGGTCGATGCCGTCGAACTCTCGCCGGACGCGCTCGATGTCGCCCGCCTCAATGTCGCCGATTACGATCTCGACGATCGCGTCCATCTGCTCCAGGGCGATCTCTTCGCCCCGCTCGATGGACAGCGTTACGACCTCATCATCGCCAACCCGCCCTATGTCACCGCCGAGGAGGTCGCCGCCTTCCCGCCGGAATATGCGAGCGAGCCGCAGATGGCCCATATCGCTGGCAACGACGGGCTCGACCTCGTGCACTGCATTCTGGCGCAGGCCCGCGCCCACTTGAATCCGGGCGGCGCGCTCCTCTGCGAGGTCGGCACCGGGCGCGAGGCGCTCGAAGCCGCATACGACCTGCCCTTCACCTGGCTCGACACCGAGGAGAGCGAGGCGGAAGTCTTCTGGATCGGCGAGGCGGATCTGCCGGGCTGAACGGCAGAGCCGAGGCAAGCGCGCTACGCTTGAGCCCGAACCCTATTGACTGCAACACAGCGTCATTCTCGGGCGGAGCGAAGCGCAGACCCGAGAATCTCTCGCGAGAAGGGACTTCCGAGCCTCTCGGTCACGAGATGCTCGGGTCAAGCCCGAGCATGACGATGCGGCCGTTCAGCGCATGAAATGCAGCTCGCGGAAGCGGCCGCGGAATGCCGTCACGTCCTTCGCCACCGCCTCGGCCGGACGCGAGCCGTTCAACCCCTCGGCGATATAACCCGCCAGCTCCGGCATGTCGGCGGCCGTCATGCCGAAGCGCACGATCTCCGGCGTGCCGAGCCTGAGCCCGTTCACATCGCCCTCCACCGCCGGCAGCGGCAGGCCGATGCCACAGGACAGGATGTTGACCGCGCGAAGCCGCTTCGCTGCCGCCTGCCCACCGCCATAGGGCGCGGCTTCGATGGCGAACTGATGCGAGGTCGTCATGCCTCGGTCGCGGGCGAAAACCGGCACCTGCCGCTCTGACAGAGCCTCGGCCAAGGCCTTCGCCGTCTTCGCCATCTCCTGCGCATAGGCGCGGCCATGCGCCTTCCAATCGAGCAGCGAGACGGCCAGAGCAGCCGATTTCGCCGCGTCGAAATTAGCCGTCAGCCCGGGATAGGCGATGGCGTCGAGTTTTTTCGCGATCTCCGCATCGTTGGTGACGATCAACCCTGAAGGCGGCCCGCCGAGGCTCTTATAGGTGCTCATCGTCATCAGATGAGCACCCTCCTCCAGCGGCTGCTGCCAGCCATGGCCGGCGATCATGCCGGACATATGCGCCGCGTCGAACAGCACGAGCGCACCGACCTCGTCGGCGATGGCGCGGATCTCGCGGATCGGATGGGGGAAGAGATTGAGGCTGCCGCCGATCGAGATCAGCTTCGGGCGGAGCCTGAGCGCATCCGCGCGCAGCTTTTCGACATCGACCGTGTACTTCACCGGATCGATCGGCGCCGGATGGGTGACGATGCCGTAGAGCCCGGCCGCGCCCGCGCCGTGATGCGTGACATGCCCGCCGATCTCGCCCGGCGGCGCGATGATGCAGTCGCCCGCCTTTGCCGCGACCATGAAGGCGTAGAGATTGGCGATGGCGCCGGAGGGCACGCGGATCTCCGCATATGTCGCGCCGAAAACCTCGGCTGCGAGCTCGGCCGCGATCACCTCGATCTGCTCGATCGCCTCCAGCCCCATCTCGTATTTGTCGCCGGGATAGCCGAGCGAGGGCCGCGCCCCGATCCCGGCCGAGAGCAGGGCCTCGGCCTTCGGGTTCATCACATTGGTGGCAGGGTTGAGGTTGACGCAATCGCGCTCGTGGATGGCGCGGTTCTCGGCGGTCAGCGCCGTAATCCTGTCCGCGATGGCATCGAGCGGCTGGCCCGCCGTCTCGCCGGCGATCCGCTGGATATAGTCCTCGCTCGCCTGCGGCACCCAATCGCGCCTGCCCAGAGCCATCATGCCCCATCCTCCACTTCAGCGATTGTTGTCCCGGTGCCTGTTTGGGACCTGAGCCATCTCATCGGTTTGCCGCGTCGCGCGCAAATGAGTATTCATGGCCAGGAGGATGAGGAAATCTCAGCCTCGACCCGGAGCTTCCCTTGCCCGTCAAGCCGCCGCGCCCGCGCCTGCCCCCGCTCACCGCCTTGCGGGCCTTCGAGGCAGCTGCGCGGCTGGAAAGCTTCGCCAAGGCGGCGGAGGAAATCGGCGTCACCGCCGGCGCGATCACCCAGCAGATCCGGCAGCTCGAAACCGGGCTCGGCTTCCCGCTGTTTCGCCGGCTGCCGCAAGGCGTCGCCCTGACGGACGCGGCGCGCGAGGCGCTGCCCAGGCTGACACGCGGCTTCGACATGCTCGGCCAGGCGGTGCAGGCCCTGCGCGAAGCGCAGCCGCACCGGCCGCTCGCCATCGCCGCCCTGCCCTGCATCGCCCAGCTCTGGCTCTCGCCGCGTCTGGGCCGGTTGCAGCAGGCTTTTCCGGAACTGCAGGTTTCCGTCGCGGCCATGGAGGAGCCGCCGGACCCGCGACGGGACCCCTATGATCTCTCGCTGTTCTATCGGGACACCGTCGCGGAGCCGTCCGCGATCCAGATCGGCCCCGACGCGATCCTGCCCGTCTGCACGCCCGCGCTGGCCGCCCGGCTGGCTTCACCCGCCGATCTGGCGCGGCAGACCCTGCTGCACGATGCCGTCTGGCGCGGCGACTGGGCGCGCTGGCTCGGCTTCGCCGCGCCGGAGGCCAAGGTCGATTCAGGGCGCGGGCCGGCCTTCTCGCTCTATGCCCTGGCGCTGGACGCAGCGCTCTCGGGCTCCGGCGTGCTCATGGGCCGAATGAGCCTCGTCGCACCCCTTCTGGCCGCTGGCCGGCTGGCTGCGCCCTTCCGGCAGGCCATGCCGACGCCGGACAGGCTCACCTTGAGTCCAGCCACGGGCTCCAGCGCGCATGCACGCCGGGTCGAGATCATGGAATGGCTTGCAGCCTCGGCCGACGAAGCGGCTCAGATATAGGCGCCGCAATCGCCGCCAAGAATCTGGTCCATCGAGCGCGAGGGCTCGGCACAGCCGGCCTCCCCGACGACCTTGGCCGGCACGCCCGCCACGGTCTTATTCCGCGGCACCGGCTGGAGCACGACCGAACCGGCCGCGACGCGGCTGCACTGGCCGACCTCGATATTGCCGAGGATCTTGGCGCCGGCGCCGATCAGCACACCCTTGCGGATCTTGGGATGCCGATCACCGCCCTGCTTGCCCGTGCCGCCGAGCGTGACGCCGTGCAGCATCGAGACATTGTCCTCGATCACCGCCGTCTCCCCGACGACGAGCCCGGTCGCATGGTCGAGGAAGACGCCCTTGCCGATCCGGGCAGCCGGGTTGATGTCGGTCTGGAACACTTCGGAGGAGCGCGCCTGAAGATAGAGCGCGAAATCGCGCCGGTCCCGCATCCACAGCCAATGCGTCAGCCGGTGGCATTGCAGGGCGTGGAAGCCCTTGAAGAACAGCACCGGCTCCAGCACGCGGTAGCAGGCCGGATCGCGGTCGAGCACGGCCATGACGTCGGCGCGCATGCCGGGGCCGATGGTGTCATCATCGGCCATCGCCTCGGTGAAGGCCTGCTCGATCAGGTCGGCCGTCACGGCCGGGTGGCCGAGCCGGGCCGCCACGCGATGCGCGACGGCGCCTTCGAAGCTCGGCTGGTTCAGCACCGAGGCGACGATGAGCGTGCCGAGCGCCGGCTCGGCAGCGACGGCGGCCTCGGCCTCGCGGCGCAGGCGCGACCAGACGGGATCGACCCGGTCGAGACCGCTGGCGGCATCGCGGATGTCTACGGCGGAGTGCCCTGACGGCATGATCGTTCTCCGGGGATAACCGTTCGGCAGAAGCCTAGACTAGCACCAGGAAGGGGCCAGAGGCCAAAGGCAAACGCAGAGCGGGGTTGAATCAATATGGAAGGCAGCGGAATCAGCGCGTGAACCGTTTTCGACAACACATTGGTTTCGCCCGCATTTCGGAGGAACCTGCTCGCACGCCGTCCATCTCACAACCGCGCGAGGAAGTCGAGCACGGCCTGCTTGTGGCTCTTGTCGCCCACCGCGAGATTGTGGTCTCGCCCGACGATATCGAAGGACTCGGCACCGGGAATGAGCTTCGCCAGCTCCGGGCCGGAGCCTGAGACGTCGTCCTTCGTGCCGACGCTGATCAGGGTGGGCACCGAAATCTGGCCGACCTGCCCGGCCGTCAGCGTCTGGCGCGAGCCGCGGATGCAGGCGGCCAGCGCCTTGAGGTCGCTCTTGGTCTGTTCGGCGAAGGCGCGGAACATGCGCTGCATCGGATCGGTCAGGGTAGCGAGCGACGGCGCCTCCATCGCATCGGCGATGCCGATCGGCAGCCCCACCCCTTCGACCAGATGAATGCCGAGCCCGCCGAGCAGCAGCGCGTTGAGCCGCTGCGGATGCGCCAGCGCCAGATGCGCCGAGATGCGCGCGCCCATCGAATAGCCCATCACCGCCGCGCGCGGGATATCGAGATGGTCCATCAGCCGGCGCACATCCTCGGCCATGATCTGCGAGGAATAGGCCGCCGGGTCGTAGAGCTTCTCGCTTTCGCCATGGCCGCGATCGTCGAGGGCGACGACGCGGTAGCCGGCATGGGTCAGCGTCTTCGTCCACTGGGTGTTGACCCAGTTGATGACATGGCTCGAGGCGAAGCCGTGGACGAGCACCACGGTCTCGTGCTTCGGCACATCGCCGGTGGGCGCGAGGTCGACATAGGCGATCCGCACGCCGTCGGAGGAAAAGCTCTGCATGGGTTCCGTCATGGAGGTCCGTTCGACTGTCGCCTTCCCTGCCATGCCCAAGCCACTTTGGGTAGCCGCCAGCGCGCCGCTTGCTTATGAACGACGGCCATGACCGAGCCTGCCGCAAACGCTTCGCCCGCGCCGACCCCGGCCTCCCTATCGAAGGGCGGCCGAATCCAGCTCGTCGATCTGGCGCGTGGCATCGCCTTGCTGGCGATGTTCGTCTTCCATTTCGCCTATGATCTCTCGAATTTCGGATTGATCGAGACCGATATCGCCTTCGAGCCGGGCTGGCGGCTGTTCGCGCGCTGCATCGCCGGCTCCTTCCTGGTCGTGGTCGGCGTCAGCCTCGTGCTGGCGACGCGCAAGGGGCTGAATCGCAACGCCTTTCTGAAACGCCTGGCCATGGTCGCCGCGGCTGCCGCTCTCGTGACGGTCGGCACCTTCTTCGCGATGCGCGAGAACTTCATCTTCTTCGGCATCCTGCACCATGTCGCGCTGGCGAGCGTGCTCGCCCTGCCGTTCCTGCGCCTGCCGGTGATCCCTGTCATCCTCGCCGCGGCGCTCGCCTTCGCCCTGCCCGCCTTCGTCGCGAGCCCCCTGCTCGACCAGCCCTGGGCGGTCTGGCTCGGCTTCTCGCATGCGCCGATCCAGACGGCCGATTTCGTCCCGGTCTTCCCCTGGTTCGGCTGCGTGCTCACCGGCATCGCGCTGGCGCGCCTCGTCCTGCCCCGCCTCGACGGGACGGCCGCGGCGAGCTGGCGGCCGCGTTCGTGGCCAACCCGAATCATCTGCTGGGGCGGCCGCCATAGCCTGCTGGTCTATCTCGTCCACCAGCCGGTCTTCATCGGGCTGATCATGCTGGCGACGCAGATCGCCCCGCCGCCCTCGCCGGATGAGCGCGCCTTCCGGGCCGAATGCCAACGAAGCTGCGCGGGGCCCTCGAACTCGCAACAGATCTGCCGGGAGGTCTGCGCCTGCACCGTGGACGGGCTCAAGCGCGAGAACCTCTGGCAGAAGGCGCTCAGCGATACGCTGTCCTCCGAGGAAAGCACCCGCATGACCCGCCTCGCCCAAGCCTGCCTGCGCGGTCCGTAAGGCGAAACGCGCCGGTTCCGCAGCCTAAACAGGCTCTGGCATCTCGCGCCCTGTCGGGATAGGTTGCGCGCGAATTCCAGCTTTGAAGAGCGAAGAGCCATGGCCGCGACCGGCATCCCGCATTTCCAGAACGACGCAGGCGTCGCCGTGATCCATGTCGGCGCGCACGAATTCATGTGCATCGGTGCCAAGCCGCCCTTCGACCATCCGCATGTCTTCCTCGACATGGGCTCGGACAACGAGATCGTCTGCCCCTATTGCTCGACGCTGTTCAAATACGACCCCTCGCTGAAGGGCAGCGCGTCGAATCCGCCGGAATGCGAGTATCACGACGACGCCAAGGCGGCCTGATTCCCGCGACGCGGCCCGCAGGCTCGCGCCGCGGCCCGAGCGGCTGACGATCCATCCGCGCAGGTTCTGAGGGGCACCTGCGCTCCTGCGGCGACAACCGGTCGATCCATCGAAGGCGGCTGCCTTGAGCGCTCCTCACATCCTCATCGCCGGCGCCGGCATCGGCGGCCTTGCGGCGGCTCTGTCTCTGGCCCGGCGCGGCATCGCCTCGACCGTCGTCGAGAAACGCACCGGCTTCGGCGAGACCGGGGCCGGCCTGCAGCTCACCCCGAATTCCGGCCGCGTGCTCGAGGCGCTCGACCTAGCCTTGCCGTTGAAGCGTGTCGGCGTTTCCTCGAACGGGCTGGCCGTCCGCCGCTGGCGCGACGGCGTGACGGTGGTCGAGATGCCGGCGGATCCCGCGGGGGCGCCGACGCCTTTTCGCCTGATGAGCCGCATCGACCTGCACACCGTCCTGCTCGACGCTGCCCGCGCCATGCCCAATATCCGCTTCGTGGTCGGGCGCGGCGTCGAGGATGTGCGGCAGGACGATGCCGGCGTCACCGCGACGCTCGGCAGTCAGAATGGCGGCGAAACCTTGCACGGCCTCGGCCTGATCGGCGCCGACGGGCTGTGGTCGCGCATCCGTGGCCTGACGGGGGATGCGGCTGCGCCCGAATTCACCGGCTACGAGGCCTGGCGCGCCATGGTGCCGACGGCGGCAGCCCCCGGCATCGCGGGTGAAAAGCCGCGCGTGACCTTGCATCTCGGCCCGCAACGCCATGCCGTCCATTACCCCGTATCGAGCGGGAGGCAGATCAACCTCGTCGTCCTGCGCCAGGCGCGCGAGGCGCGCGAAGGCTGGACCCGCGAAGGCGACCGCGCCGTCCTGACCGAGCATCTCGCCGGCGCCTCACCGGCTCTGCGACAGCTCGCCGGCGCCGCCGCCGGCTGGCAGGTCTGGTCGCTGTTCGACCGCAAGCCGGCCGCCATGGCGAAGGGACGGATCGCGCTGCTCGGCGACGCCGCCCACCCGGTCCTGCCCTTCCTGGCCCAAGGCGCCTCGCTCGCCATCGAGGATGCTGGCGTGCTCGCGCGCCTGCTGGCGGAACATCTGGCGCGGGAGGGCGCTGCCGGCGTCCAGGCTGCCATGGCCGCCTATGCCGCGGCCCGCGCGCAACGCGTCGCCCGCGTGCAGGAGGCGAGCCGCGAGAACAGCCGCAATTTCCATCTCGGCTGGCCCTGGAGCATCGGGCGCGACCTCGTGCTCCGGCGCCTCGGCCCGGAGGGGATGCGCAAGCGCTATGACTGGCTCTACGGCTGGCGCGACGCGGGCTGAGTTCCTTTTCGGCCCTCACCAACGGCTTGGCCTGTGTCAAAAGGTCTCTGGGCGCCGCCGATCGAAAGGGCATCTCGCCAACGCCGCAATTCGTTCCTATCTCTTGGCCCGAGGAGGAGTGGAACCGACATGATCCGCGTCAATCTCTACGACCAGCTCAACCGTCGCGGGGCTTCGATGCCGCGCTGGGCGACATGGCTCGTCATGGCCGCAAGCTTCGTCGTCGGCATCACGCTGTTCCTCGTGGCGGCGAGCCTTGCGCTGATCCTGATCCCCATCGTCGCCGTGGCCGGCGCCATCGCGGTCTGGCGGCTGAAGGCCAAGCTCAAGGCCGCCGGCTTCGACCGCGCGGCCGATCCCTTCGGCGGTCAGGCTCGGCCAGCCGAGCGCATCGAGATCATCGACGCCGAGTACCGCATCATCGAGCCCGGCGAGCCGCCGCGGCGCTGAGCCTCAACCCAGCCCCTTGAGGGCGATGCCCGCCGCCCCGCAGGCCGCGAGCACCGGCATCATGCCGATGCGGAACCGCAGAATCGCGAGGATGGCGCCGGCCGCCAGCAGCGCGGCCTGCCAGTCCAGCGACGAGAGCACCGGCACGTCCGGCGAGAGCCAGACGAGGTCAAGGCTGCGCAGCTCGCGAAACAGCACATGCAGCCCGAACCACAAGGCGAGGTTCGCGATCACCCCGACCACAGCCGCCGTGATCGCCGCCAGCGCCGCCGAGAGGCTCTCGTTGCTGCGTAGCGCCTCGATATAGGGCGCTCCGAGGAAGATCCAGAGGAAGCAGGGCGCGAAGGTCGCCCACAGCGTCAGGACCGCGCCGAGGCTGCCGGCCAGCAGCGGCGGCAACATGCCGGGCATCCGGAAGCCGGCCAGGAAGCCGACGAACTGCAGGACCAGCACGAGCGGCCCCGGCGTCGTCTCGGCGAGCCCGAGCCCATCCAGCATCTCGCCCGGAGCGAGCCAGCCGAAGCCCTCGACCGCCGCCTGGGCGACATAGCTCAAGACCGCATAGGCGCCGCCGAAGGTCACGACCGCCATCATGCTGAAGAAGGAGCCGATCTGCGTCCAGACGCTCCCGGTCCCGGTCATCAGCCAGAGCAGCCCGACCGGCGCCAGCCATAGGGGCAGCCAGAGCGCGAGCACCCGCAGCGCCCTGCCCGGCGAGGGCTGCGTGTGCGTCAGCTCCCCGCGCGCGAATAGCTCATCGACCAGCCCGGTGACGGGCGGACCCAGCGCGGCATGGCGCTGCGCCGTCGAGAACAGGTTCGGCGCCAGCCGATGTCCGGCCCAGCCCACGAACGCCGCCGCGAGAATGACGAGCGGAAACGGCGTCTTGAACAGGAAGAGCGCGAGGAAGGCCGCCAGCGCCACGAGCCGCATCGCCGGCGTCTTCAGCGCGCGGCGGCTGATGCGGAAGCCGGCCTCGATCACGATGGCGAGGACAGCCGCCTTGATCCCGAAGAACAGCCCGTCGACCAGCGGCACATGGCGCCAGGTGACGTAGAGCGCGCTCAAGCCGAGCATCACCAGCGCGCCGGGCAGGATGAAGAGCAGCCCGGCGATCAGCCCGCCGAGCGTCCGGTGCATCAGCCAGCCGATATAGATCGCAAGCTGCTGTGCCTCGGGGCCCGGCAGCAGCATGCAGTAGTTGAGCGCGTGCAGGAAGCGCTCCTCGCCGATCCAGCGCCGCTCCTCGACCAGCTCGCGATGCATCAGCGCGATCTGCCCGGCCGGGCCGCCGAAGGAGAGGCAACCGATCTTCGCCCAGACGCGCGTCGCCTCGGCCAGCGTCGGCATGCGCTCGGCCGGCCCGGCCGCCATGTCCGATTGCAGGGTGGTCATGAGCGGGGCTCCGAAACCGGACGCGCGGAAGGCCAGTTATGGGTTTCCTCGCTGGCGTCCCGGCTCCAGCGATAGAAGGCGTCATAGAGCAGCATGCCGGCGTCGAGCTGCTCGAGATCGTGCTTGAACATGCGCGACAGCCCGAGCGAAGCCGCCAGCAGGCCGGCGGCCTGCGATTCGGCGTCCAGCGTCGCGGTATCGGCCGCCCTGACGATCCGGGCGAGCCTGTCGAGCGCCGGCGAGGCCAGGCCGAACTCCTCGATCATCACATCGAAGGTGCAGCGCGGTCCGCGATGGCTCCAGAACACGCCCTCGACATCGAAGGGCGTGGCGCCGAAGCGCTCCGCCACCGCCTCGACTTCCGTGGCGGCCACGAAGAGAAACACCGCCTTGCGATCGACGAAGCGGCGGATGAGCCAGGGACAGGCGATGCGGTCGATCTTGGGCCGGGCCCGCGTCACCCAGACGCTGCCGCCGGAGGGGCCGGCCGGGGGCAAATGCGCCGGCAAGACCGTGAGCCCGCCGGCCTGTCGCCAGGCGAGATGCCCGCCTTCGAGGCTCTCCGCCGCGATGCCGCCTTGCCGCAGCCAGGCAGCGACCCCTTCGCTCAGCTTGAGGCCCCGATGGCAGACGACGATGACCTGCTGCTGGTCGGCATAGTCCGAGGCCCAATCCGCGACCACACGGTAGTCGCGGCGCGTCGCCGTGGGCAGGAGAACCGGATCGGCGGCGAAATCCTCGTCGATCCGGACATCGATGATCGCCGGTGCGTCGGGCCTGCCGACGAGCCGGGACAATTGCGCAACCGTGATCTGTTCGTTGGAAGACATGATGCGTCCATCCTGAAGCAAGGAAGTTGGACGCGAGCATTGGGCCGAAGCCTCACGGGGTCGTCGCGATGAACCCCTTGGCCCGACTACACCACGGAGGCTCCGCCGGCGTCAATGCCGGCGGCCCGCATCACGCGATCGGGCTGAGCAGGATCTTGTCGATCCGGCGCCCGTCGAGATCGACCACCTCGAAACGCCAGCGATCCTTGTCGAAGGTCTCGCCGACATTGGGCAGGTGGTTCATCTCGGCCAGGATGAAGCCGGCCACGGTCTGGAAGTCCGCGTCGCGCGGCATCGGGATGCCGAACTCCTGCGAGAACTCGTCGGCCTGCATCCAGCCGGCGACCAGATAGGAGCCGTCCGGCCGCGCGACCACGGCAGGCTCGCTCTCCTCCTCCTCCTGGAAGACGCCGATAATGGCCTCGAGCACGTCACCCGGGGTGATAATGCCCTCGAAATGACCGTATTCGTCGAAGACAAGCGCCATATGCACCCGGCTCGAGCGGATTTCACGCAGCACATGCAGCGCGTCGGCCGTATCCATCACCACGGGCGCTTCGTTCACCAGCGCCCGCAATTCCTGCATGTCGCCGTTGCCGAGGAAATCGATCGTGTCCTTGACCACCACGACGCCGACGATCGAATCCGACTCGCCGTCCTGCACCGGCAGGCGCGAACGGCGCGTCGCCCGCAGCTGCGCGCAGATCTCCTCGGGGCTGTCGGCGAGATCGACGACCTCGACCTCGCGGCGCGGTGTCATCAGCGCCCGCGCCGAACGGTCGGCGAGGCGCATGACGCCGGTGATCATCTCGCGCTCGTCGCGCTCCAGCACGCCGGCCGTCTCGGCCTCCGCGATGATGGTGCGCACCTCCTCCTCGGTCACCCTCTCCTCGGACTCGCCCTTCTGGCCGAGAAGCGCGAGCACGGCCTTGCCGGAGATGTCGAGCAGGAAGACCAGCGGCGCGCCGATCTTGGACAGGAACGCCATGGCCGGCGCGACGCGCGCCGCCACACGCTCGGGGTCGCGCAGCGCAACCTGCTTCGGCACGAGCTCGCCGAGGATCAGCGACAGATAGGTGATGGCGACGACGACGATGCCGACGCCGAGCGTGTCGGACACCGATTGCGAGAATCCGTGCGTGCCGAGCCACGCCGACAGGCGCGTGCCGAGCGTCGCGCCCGAGAAGGCGCCGGAGAGCACGCCGACCAGCGTGATGCCGATCTGAACCGTCGAGAGGAAGCGGCCGGGATCGGACGCGAGGCGCAGGGCGGTCGTCGCGCCCCTATTGCCCTGATCGCTGAGAACCTTGAGCCGAGCCGGCCTCGATGAGACGACGGCGAGTTCCGACATGGAGAGCAGACCGTTGATCACGGTCAGCACCACGACGATCAGGATTTCGGTTAACAAAACCAGCCTGCGACCTGCAAAGCCGCGACATCTGGCGGCCAGCTTCCGGCCCCCTTATAGCGTATTGCGCCTCCAACGCGATGGGGGTGCCCTGAGAATCGCGGCCGCCTCATGACAACCGCCAAGCCGAGCTTCTGGAATCCCGCCGAAGCCGCCCGCCCGGAAGGCGATGCGCGGCTGCGCGCGCCATCCGCCCAGCGCAACCGCGACGCGATCCTGGCCGTGCTGCGGGACGTCCTCCCCGCGAACGGCCTCGTCCTCGAAATCGCCAGCGGCTCGGGAGAGCATGCGCTGCATTTCGCGCAGGCATTGCCGTCTTTGACCTTCCAGCCGAGCGATCCGAGCCCGGATGCGCGCGCCAGCATCGCCGCATGGAGCGCAGAAAGCGGCCTCGCCAACATCCTGCCGCCGATCGAGATCGACGCGAGCGGCGATGCCTGGCCCGCGCTCGAGCCGGCCGCGATCCTCTGCATCAACATGATCCATATCGCGCCCTGGAAGGCGACCGAAGGGCTGTTCCGCCATGCCGGAGCCCTGCTTGCCGGCGGAGCGCCGCTTTGCCTCTACGGTCCGTTCCGGCGCCCGGGCCGGGACTTGGAGCCCGGCAACCTCGCTTTCGACGAGAGCCTGCGCAGCCGCAATCCGGGATGGGGGCTGCGCGATCTCGGTGAGGTGGCCGCGCTCGCACAGGCCAGCGGCTTCGGCGCGCCCGAGATCGTAGAGATGCCGGCGAACAATCTCAGCGTGATCTTCCGCAAGCGCTGAGGTGGCCGCACTACGCTTGCATCGCGAGCGCCGGCCCGCTACCGCTCGAACCGCGCGGACGTGGCGAAACTGGTAGACGCAAGAGACTTAAAATCTCTCAGCCTTTGGCTATGCGGGTTCGATCCCCGCCGTCCGCACCAGCCTTTGCGCCGGTTGCCATCGCTATCCGCGTGATCAGTGCGGACGCGCCGGCTTGTACCATTCGACGCCATCGGGATCGACATAGAGGCCGGGTGGCACATCGGCCCCGATCGACTCTTCCTTCATCGGCACGCGCACCGTGTCGTCGCGGTCGCCGCTCTTGGCGCTGGTCCCGGAGGATTGCCCGGTATGCCGGTGCGCCCCGCGCCCGACATTGCTGACGAGCCCGACCACGCCGCGCTGCCCCGCGACCTTGTCCTGCAACTCGGAAATCGGCCGTCCGGCGAAGGCGATCACGGTTGCCCCCTCCACCACCGGCAAGGCGCGCCTGGCCGCCCCCTCGCCCGTCACCCGCACGCCGATGAAGCGCGGCACATAGGTCGCGCCACCCTTGCCGAAGGATTCCCAGCCGCCCGCCGAGATCATCTGCGCGCCGCAGCGCTTATGGGCGCGCTCGCAGGCGGCGCGCGAGGCATAGCGCGGCGCCTTCTGCAGGAACTCGGCCCGCGCGTTGCGGTAGGCGAATTCGCATTGCTCCGCCGTCAGCTTGCCCGCCTCGATGCATTCGTCGCGCCGGATATAGGTCGCGCCCGGCGACTGCGCCGCCAGATCGGAAGGGCTCGCCAGCGAGAGCGCCGGGGCGAGCGTGGCGATGCGCAGGGCGGCGAGGGCAGTGGCCGGGATCATCATGCGGCGCAACATAGTTACGATTGTGGCTTAAGAGTGCCTAAGGTCATCGTCGGAAGGCATTTCAACCGGCAATTTCACAGCAGCGCCCGGCGCGAAGCGGCCAGTTCCCGCGTCGCGCCGTAGTCGATCTTGCCGTTGCCGAGCACGGGAATCGCCTGCGTCACCAGGATGGCGCGCGGCACCCAGAGCTCGGGGAAGCCTTGCTGTTTCGCCGCCTCCTGCAAGGCCGCGCGGTCGGCATCGGCCTTCTCGGTGACGAGGATGAGCTGTTCGCCCTTGCGCGGATCGGGCAGGCCGACGACGACGTGATTCTGGTCCGGCCAGAGCTTGGCCACCATCGTTTCGACCGCCGCCAGCGAGACCATCTCGCCGCCGAGCTTGGCGAAGCGCTTGGCCCGGCCGCGAATCGCGACGAAACCGTCCTCGATCACGACGATGTCGCCGGTGTCGTGCCAGCCCCCCTCCGGCGGCACGACCTTGCCCGGCTGCTGCGGATCGAGATAACCCGCCATGACATTCGGCCCGCGCACGGTGAGGCGGCCGCCCTCATGAATGCCCTCGACGGGCTCCAGCTTTGCCTCGATGCCGGGCAGGAGCTGGCCGACCCTGCCCTCGCGGATCGCCTGCGGCGTGTTCACCGCGAGCACGGGCGAGCACTCGGTGCAGCCATAGCCTTCGAGGATGGTGGTGCCATAGGGCTCCCACATCCGCTTCGTCTCGGGCTTGACCCGCTCGGCCCCCGCGACGACGAAACGGACGCTCATCAGGTCGTCCTTGTCCGCAGCGCGCGCGTATCCTTGCAGGAACGTGTCGGTGGCGAGGAGGAAGGTCGCCTTCATGTCGCCGATCAGCTTCGGCACCTGCTTGTAGTGCAGCGGGCTCGGATAGAGCACAACCTTCATGCCGTGCAGCAGCGGCACCAGCATTCCCGCCGTCAGCCCGAAGGAATGGAAGGCCGGCAGAGGGTTCATGAAGACGTCCCGCTCCGAGATCGCCCCTGCGGCATGGGAGAAGACCTGCCGGGCGTTCGAGACGAGATTGGCATGGCTCAACACCACGCCCTTCGGCGTCCCCTCCGTGCCGGAGGTGAAGAGAATCACCGCCGGATCGTCCGGCGCCGCCTCGTAGCGCTTGTGCACCAGCCCCGGCGCGAGGCTCTGCAGCGCCCCCCAGGCCTTGTCGAGGCTGGTCACCTGCTTGCGGATATCTTCGAGATAGATCACCCGCCTGCCCTCCCCGAGCGCGGCGATCTCGTTGTCGAGCTCGCCCCTTTCGACGAAGCGGCGCGAGGTGACGATGGTCTTGAGCTGCGCCAGCTCGCCCGCCGCGCGCAGGTTCTTCACGCCCGCGGTGAAGTTCAGCATCGCCGGCACCCGGCCATAGGCGAGGAGCGCGAACAGCGTCACCGCCATGCCCTGCATGTTCGGCAGCAGCACGCCGACAGTCTCGCGTTCGCCCGTCAGGGCCGCGAGCTTGCGGCCGAGCACGAGCGCCCCCAGCACGAGCCTGCCATAGGTGATCGGCTGGCGCTCCGGATCCTCCAGCGCGACGCGATTCTTGCCGTGCCGCACGACGGCCTGGAGCAGCGCGCGAAAGATCGTGATCCGCGCGCCGGCGGCGTCGAAGGTGGTGGCGGCCATGTCTGGCTCGTCTCCCGGTCGGCGTTTCCCTCAGCCGTCAACGTAGTGGCATCGGAGCGCGTTGCAACGCTTGGCTGGCGAACCATGCGACAGAATCGGCCTTTACGCCGGTCATCCCGGACAAGCCGCGTGAGCGGCGCCGATCCGGGATCCATGCCTGAGCATCGCCGTCGGAGGCTCAGGCATGGATCCCGCGCCTCCCTTCGGTCGCCCGGGATGACCCGCGGGATGGAAGTCCAGGATTACCCGAACGCCCCGATCTCGTGCTGGATCGCGCCGGAAATCTCGCGGATCAGCGCGAAGAGCTCCAGCATCGGCGTCAGCACGTCGCGATGCAGCGCCTCATAGGTGCCGCCCTCGCGCGGCCCCGGCGGCTCGCCGAAATCGAGCCCGATGGTCGGATCGGGATCGCGCGGGAAGATCTCGGCGAGCAGCGCGAGCGAGGCCGGCACGTCGAGCCTGAGCAGCCGCTCGAACAACGCCTCCCGCGTCAGCCCGGCATGGGGCCGGAAATCGGGAATATGCGCTGCGGCCAGCCAGATGCGATGCATCGCCGCGAGCCTCAGCGCATGCAGCGCCGCGAGCCGCACCGGCATGCGCGGCACGTCGTCGGCCGTGGCCCTGAGCTTCAGCGCATCGGCGGAGAGCCGCCAGAACAGCCGCCGCAGCATGGGCGCGAGTTCCAGCCGCGACAGTGCCTCGGCGACGACGAGCAGTTCCTCGCGGCGCCCGTCCCGCGTCGTTCGCCGTGCCCGGTCGAACCAGCTGCCGGGGTCGAGCGAGTCGAGATAGGCCCTGAGCACGTCGAGGTCGCTATGGCCCATCGCATGGGCGGCGAGCCTGTAGGCGCGGTCGAAGCGATCGGATTGCTCGCGCATGGCGCGGAAGATGTCGGGTGCGCGCGCCGCGCCATGGCCGATGCCGTGCAGGCTGTTCGCCATCCAGCCGAGCTGCTGGAGGATGGCGTTGTTGGGAATGGCGCGCAATTCGCGCGGATGCCGGATGCGCGCGGGCCCCGCCCCTTCGGTCTGCCGCGCCGCCGGGCGCGAGCCGGTCTTGTCGAGCAGCGAGGGACCGAAGGTGCCGATCAGCGCGGCATAGCCGGGATCGTCGACCAGCGCGTTCATCTCCTCCCGCACGGTCTGGAAGAACTCGCTGGCGAAGTCGGGCTCGTCATAGATCGGGTCGTCGGCGGCCTCGGGGGCCACGAACACCGCTTCCGCGATCCGGCCGACCGTCGCGCCCGCGAGCTGTGGCGTGCCGAACAGCAGATAGCCGTCGCTGCCCTGGAAGCTGGTCTCGCGCACCGTGGCGATGCCGGCCTTGGCGAAAGCCTGCCGGGCGAAGGGCGGGTCGAGATAGGCCAGCCGGTCGGCGAGGCTGTCGGCATGGGCGCCGCGCCCGACCGACTCGCCATGCGTGTCGAAGATCACGAGCTCGATGTCGGTGAGCTCGTAGCGGGCGAGCAATTCGCAGATGCGAATGCGCAAACGCTCGACCCAGAAGGTCGAGGCGACCTGCCCGATATAGCGGCCGGAATCGGAATAGCCGAACTGGATGCAGAGCCGGCCGTGGCTCTTGAGATAGTCGCGGAAATGCGGGCTGCGCAGCGCCTCGTCGATGATGCGCGGCCCCTGCTCCAGCGCGTCCGAGGTCTCGAACAGCGGCGAGATCTCGACCTTGTCGGCGATGCCGAAGCGGCTCGCCAGCCACAGCGCGCAGAGCAGCGTGTAGCCGGTTTCCGTCTCGGCGATGAGGAAGCGCACCGGCCGCGAGCCGTCCACATGCTTCACGATCTGGGCGATCGTCATCATCATCCGCGCGGCCGAGGCGCGCTCGGCCGCGAGCGCTCCGAAATCGACGGCGACCGGCTCGACCTTGCCGAGCTCCGCATTGGCGGCGGCGAGGAAGGCCCGCCGCTCGGCCGGCTCCGCCGGTTCGCCATCGGAGGGGATGACGCCGCGCAGGGCATTATGGAGCTGCGAGGCGTTGAGCCGGAAATGCGGCAGCGCGATCGAGACGCCATGCGCGACGACGCCGGCCCGGACCAGCGCCAGCACGCGCTTCGTCGCATCGGAGGCCAGACCCAGCGCCTCGTCGAGCGCCGCGAGCAGGCGTGACGAGTCCGGCAAGGCCGTCTCACGCTCATGGACGAGCGCCAGCGCGAAGGCCTGCAACGCTTCCAGCGATGGCTGCGTGCCGATCGGCGGCGCCAGCGCAAGCTGCCTCCCGACGGCCGCGCACGCATCGTCGACCAGCTTGCGCAACGCCGCGGTCGCGGGTTCTTCGGGCAGCTTTTCGAGGATGCGGGCGAACTGCCCGTCCTTCGATTCCAGCCGGTAGCGCAGCGTGTCCCACCAGCCGATATCGGTGCGCCCGTCCGTATCGCAGCCGACCCAGGAGGCCAGGATGACCGGCCGCGGCGCGAGCCGCGTCCAGTCCTGCGGCCAACGCTGCCGCGCCTCGTCCAGGAAGGCGGCGTTGAGCCGGTCGATCGCGTCGCGTGCATGCCGGACGGCGAAGCGCGCCTGCTCGAACTCGTCCTGCAAGGTGATGCGCCCGTCGGGACGGAAGCTGAGCTGCGGCTCCTCGATGACCGCAGTCGCGGCAGCATGGCCGGAGGCGAGATCGGCCAGCGCATGCGCCAGCCGGCGCGTCATGCCGAAGGTCGGATGCGCGGTAAAGACGGCCCCGAAACGAGGCCGCTCCACCGCCGCACGGAAGGCCGAGAAACTGCCCGCCGCTTCGGCCTGCTGCCGGGCCAGTGCAGCGAAAGCCGCCGTCTCGTCCCGCTCCAACCCGACATAGCGCGCGAGGCGCCCCGCCCGCTGCCGCAGCGCCCGGCGCCCGAGCAGGCGCACCAACTCGCCGGCCGCCGCCGTCGTGAGCTCGCCCGAATCCATCAGGCGCGTCAGCCAGAGCGTGACGCGCAGCACGGGATTGCCGAACGGGTCGTCGCGCGAGGCGAGCCGTGCCTGTTCGATCTTGTCCTGAAGGTCGTCAGCAAGCGCGGCGATGTCGATGGCGGGAATCGGCGCCGTTTCAACCGGTTGGATCACGGTAAATCGCCTCCCGCCAAGGCTTCGGAACCGACGCCGCGCCTTCGTTGCTGCATTGCAGCATCCCTTGCCTGGGAGGGCAAGCCCGCCTCGCTCGATTAATTTTACCCGGGTCATATTGTCAGAAATCGGATATGTCGCTAGAAGGCCGCAACGCCAGGAGCCTCCGACATGTCCGATCTCGCTGCCCGAACCTGCACCGCTTTCCGGGACGACGCCCATCTCGGCAGCGGCCCGCTTGCCGATGTCGCGCTCGCCGTGAAGGCCACGCTCGAAGCCGCGCCGGCAGCGTCGATCCTCGTCTTCGACGACGCGACCGGCCGCGTGGTCGATCTCGACCTGCGCGGCACGGCAGCAGAAATCGCGGCGCGACTGGCCGCTCCCACCGGCCCCGCCGACCAGCCCGGAGCCGCACCGGCGGAGCGTGGCCGCGGCCGGCCGAAGCTCGGCGTCGTCGCCCGCGAGGTGACCTTGCTGCCCCGCCATTGGGAGTGGCTCTCGGCCCAGCCGGGCGGCGCCTCGCAGGCCCTGCGCCGCCTCGTCGAGGATGCCCGCCGCAACGATGGCGGCCGCAGCCGGGCGAGGCAGGCGCAGGAAGCGGCTTACGCTTTCATCTCCGCCATGGCCGGGAACCGCGAGGGTTTCGAGGAGGCGTCGCGCGCCCTCTTCGCCGGAGATGCCGCAGGTTTCGCCGACCAGAGCCAGAACTGGCCGGCGGATATCCGCGCCTATGCCGCAAGGCTCGCGGCCGACGCCTTCACCCAGGGCTGAGACGATGCAGACCTATCTCGAACCGAGTTGGGAAGCCGGGCGCGATCTCGTCGCCCGCAGCATCGCCGGCGAAGTGGTGATGCTGAACCTGCTGCGCCTGCGCAGCGTTGCCGATTATGCGGCCCACCCGGATCTCGCCCCCGAACGGCCGATCAGCGGCGCGGAAGCCTTCGACCGCTACGTCGCGCATACGCGGCCTTATCTGGAAGCGAGCGGCGGCTCGCTGCTGTTCCTGGCCGAGGGCGGCCCCTTCCTCATCGGCCCGCAGGGCGAACGGTGGGATCGCGCCATGCTGGTCCGGCAGAGATCGGTTGCGGATTTCATCGCCTTCGCCGGCAACGCGGCCTATCTCGCCGGCATCGGCCACCGCACGGCCGCGGTCGAGGATGCGCGGCTGCTGCCACTCGTCTCCCGCCCCCTTCCGGGCTGAAGCAGGCGAAACCGCCATCGCCGGAACGCCGGGACGGGCTGCGTGAAACGCCATTGCCACGGCACGGACCCAAAGGCATAGCCCGCCGGCACCCTTTGCCTTTAGCCCCCTCGACAGAAGCGCATCATGAGTTCCCACACACGGTGGTTCGGCATTCTGTGCGGGCTCGCGACAGCGTTGATCTGGGGCGTCCAGTCCGTGGTTTCGCGCCATGCGATGCTGACCGGCCTGTCGCCGGCCGATGTCACCATCCTGCGTTTCGTCTCGGCCTCCGCCGTGCTGATTCCCTGGGCGGCGACGCGGATCCGCCCCTTTCCCGTCGGGTCGCTCGGCTGGAAGCGGGCCTGGTTCATGGCGCTGCTCATCGGGCCGCTCTACAGCCTGATCCTTGTCGGCGGCGCCCATTTTGCGCCGGCCCTGCACTCGTCGATCATCTCGCCAGGACTGATCCCCGTCTTCACAGCGCTGCTGGTCTTCCTGGTGACCGGCGAGCGCGCCGGGCGGATGCGGCTCGCCGGTCTCTGCACCATCGTCCTCGGCATCGCGATCTTCTCGCGCGACGCGCTGATGGCGACGCCCTCCCGGCCCGATGCCTGGATCGGCGACCTGCTCTTCGTCCTGATCGCCGCGATGTGGTCGGTCTTCGGCCTGCTGGCGCGGCGCTGGGGCGCGAGCTCGGTCGAGGTCACGGTGGCGTCCTGCGTGCTGGCATTGCCGCTGCTCGGCCTCGTCGCCCTCGCGCTGCCGGTCCATATGGCGCAGGTTCCGCTCGCCGAGGTGCTCCTGCAGGCTCTCTACCAGGGCGTGCTGGTCGGGGTCGTCGCGCTCTATCTCTACGCCCGCACCGTCGCGATGTTGGGAGCGGCGAAGGCCACGCTCTTCCTGCCGCTGGTGCCGGTGGTGACCGCGGCCTGCAGCGCACTGCTTCTCGCCGAATACCCCTCGCCGACCGAGATCGCCGGCATGGCGGTCGTCATCGCCGGGATGGTGCTGGCGTTCCGCTCGCCATCGGCGAATTGACGGCATCGAGATCTCGGCTCGGAGGCATCGTCATGCGGCCCCGAAAACCGGCCCTCACACCGAAATCGATTCACCTGCGAAACCAAATATTTATCGGATAGGCGCCATGCTGGCGGGCAGGCCTGACTGACGCAGGCGCCCACCGACAGGCTGCATGGGTCGAAAGCGCGTTCACATCATTGTGCTGGCGGCTGTTCTCGCCGCCGTCGCGGTGATTCTGCCCATCGTGCTGATGCTGCATGTTTCCTGGGTCAGCGCCCTGCGTCGCGAGGAGCGAAACCTGCGGGCCTTCGCCGAGCAAGGAAGCTCGCGAGCCCAGCTCCTTTACGACGAAGTGCGCGATGCGCTCCTCGCCTTGACCAAGGCGGAGATTGTCCCCTGCTCCACACAGCATATCGCGCTGATGCGCGAGATCGTGATGAACAACACCGCGATCAACGAGATCGGCTACTTCAAGGACGGCCGGCTCGTCTGTTCCTCCTGGGGCCAGGTCGCGACGACGGTCACCCGCGCGCCCGTCGACTATGAGACGGCCGACGGGATTGCAGTCACGGTGCGGGTGCAGCCCATCGTGTCACACGTCAAGCCAATGATGGCGCTGCATTTTCGCGACCACAACATCCTGGTCGATCCCTCCCTGCTGGCCGATGTCGCGACCGACACCGACACCCAGCTCGTGATTGCAAGCGAGGGCGGCGTCTTGGTCGCGGCACACGGCGACCCCGACGGCCACCTCGTGAACTCGCTGTTGAAGCAGCCCCGCAGTGGCATCGACGACGACCACATCTTCGCCGCCGCCCGCTCCAAGGATTGGATCGCGATCGCCATCTCCTCGCGGGAGCGGATCGCGCAGACGCTGAGCGAGGAGCGCTGGCTGCTGCTGCCGGTCGCCGGCCTGATGGCCGCCAGCCTCGTGGCCCTGATCACCTGGCTCGCACGCCGACGCCTCTCGCCGCTCGGGGAGCTCGAGCTCGCCCTCCGGAATCGCGAGTTCGTGGCGCATTACCAGCCGATCATCGACATCGAGACCGGCATCTGTGTCGGCGCCGAGGCTCTCGCCCGCTGGCGCCGGCCGGACGGGACGGCGGTCCGGCCCGATTTCTTCATCCCGCTCGCCGAGGAGAACGGGCTGATCGGCGCGCTCACCAACCAGATGGTGGAGGCGGTGATCCGCGACCTCGCCTCCGTCCTCGTCGCCGATCGCTCGCTGCATATCGCACTCAATCTGAGCGCGGAGGATCTCGTCAGCGGACGCGTCCTGGCCTTCATTCAACAAGCCATCGCCGATACGGGAATCCGGACCGAGCAGCTCTGGCTCGAAGCGACCGAGCGCGGCTTCATCGATGTCGAGGCCGCCCGCGCGACGATCATCGAGGCCCGCAGGCTCGGCCACTCCGTCGCCATCGACGATTTCGGCACCGGCTATTCCAGCCTGCAATATCTGCAGCGCCTGCCGCTCGACGCGCTGAAGATCGACAAGGCCTTCGTCGAGACCATCGGCCGGAACGCGGCGACGAGCCCGGTGATCGGCCACATCATTGACATGGCGAAGACGCTCGACCTCCACATCGTCGCGGAAGGCATCGAAACCGAGGAGCAGCTCGCCTATCTGCGCGAGCGCGGCGTGCGGTTCGGTCAGGGCTGGCTGTTCTCCAAGCCTCTCCCGGCCGGGGAGTTCGTCGCCTTCCACCGCCGCCGCCAGCACGAATACGGCCCTGGCCCGGAACTCATCCGGCGCGCCATCGCCTGAGCGGATTGGCCCGGCTCAGCCCTTATGGCCCTTGGCGATCGGCTCGACATAGGTGAGGGCCATGTCCCAGGGAAAGTAGATCCAGGTATCCTGGCTGACCTCGGTGACGAAGGTATCGACCGTCGGCACGCCGGCGGGCTTGGCGTAGACCGTGGCGAAATGCGCGTTGGGCAGCATCTCGCGCACCACGCGCGCCGTCTTGCCGGTATCGGTCAGGTCGTCGACGACGAGCACGCCCTTGCCCTTGCCGTCGCCGATCGCCTTGATGTTCGGCGCGACGTCCTTGAGGACCTTGAGCTCGGACTGGTTCTTGTAGTCGTGGTAGCTCGCGACGCAGACCGTATCGATCAGCCGAAGCCCCAGCTCGCGGCAGATGATCGCCGCCGGCACCAGCCCGCCGCGCGTGATGCAGACCATCGCCTCGAAGGGTCCCTTGTCGGCCAGCCGCCAGGCGAGCGCGCGCGCATCGCGGTGGAACTGGTCCCAGGAAACCGGGAAGGCCTTGTTCGAGGTCGGTTCGGCCATGGCGGAGCGCTCCGGGCTGATCGCGGCGCCAGACGCGCCCTGCTGCAGACCGAAAACCCTATTGCGCCGCCGCTGGCAAGAGGCCGGCGGCGGCGATCCCCAATGGCGCCCGCTATGGGCGCCCTCGCCGGCTTCAGAACTCCGCCCAGCCATCGGCGCCGCCGCCCGCGGCAAGGCGTCTGGCGGGAACCACGGCCGGCCGCGCATTCACCGCGACAGGCGCTGCCGAATGGACGAGGTGCGGACCGGACTGCCGACGCTGGCCGTCGAGCTTGAAGGCCGAGACCATCGTGCTCAGCGCCTCCGTCTCCTGCTGGAGGTCGCGCGCGACCTTCGCGCTCTGGTCGGCCAGCAGTGAATTCTGCTGGGTCATCTCGTCCATATGGGCGACGGTGCGGGCCATCTCGTCGATGCCGTTGGCCTGTTCGACCGTCGCCTGCGAGATCTCGTTGACCGTGCTCGCCACCTTGGAGGCCGCATCGACGATCTCGCGCAGCGTCGCCCCGGCATCCTTGACCAGCCCGACACCGGCTTGAATCTGTTGCGCAGAATTCGCGATCAAAGCCTTGACGCCGTTGGCGGATTCGCTGCAGCGCGCAGCGAGCGCCCGTACCTCCGTCGCCACCACGGCGAAGCCCCGCCCGGCATCGCCCGCACGGGCGGCCTCAACCGCCGCATTGAGCGCGAGCAGGTTGGTCTGGAAGGCGATCTCGTCGATCATCGAGATGATTTCCGAGATTCCGGAGGACGCCTTCTCGATCCGCCCCATCGCATCGACCGCCTCGGTCACGATCGCGCCGCCGCGCGCAGCGACATCGCTCGCCTCGTTGCCGAGCTGCACGGCCATTTTCGAGTTGCCGGCGCTGTGCTTGACGGAAGCCGCGAGCTCCTCGGTCGTCGCCGCCGTCTCCTGGAGGCTCGCGGCATTGGCCTCGGTGCGTTCCGCGAGCTGCTGGCTGTCCGAGGTGATCTTGAGCGATGCGCCGTCGATCCGCACGGAAATGTCGCGCACCGAGCCGATGACCTCGGCAAGCGTGTCCAGCAGGTCGTTGACGCCCGCGCAAAGGGTCGCGACCTCGCCGCTCTTGCCTTCGAGCGGCACCCGGCCGGTCAGATCTTTCGCCTTCGCGCGGGCGATCGTCTCTGAGGTTTCCTGCACCGCTGCCTCGAGTTGCTTGCCCTTGAAGGTGGCGGTGATGTCGGTGGCGAATTTCACGACCTTGTAGGGGCGCCCCTGCGCGTCGAGGATCGGGTTGTAGCTCGCCTGGATCCAGACCTCCTTGCCGCCCTTGCCGATGCGCCGGTACTGGCCGGCATCGTACTCGCCGCGGCCGAGGCGTTCCCAGAACGCCTTGTACGCGCTCGATTCCCGCTCGGTCGGATCGACGAACATGCGGTGATGCTGCCCGGCGATCTCCGGCAGCGCATAGCCCAGAACGGTCAGGAAGTTCTCGTTGGCGTGCAGGATCTTGCCTGTGAGATCGAACGCGATCACGGCTTGCGCCTTGTCGATCGCGGCGCGCTGGCCTTCGAGATCCGCAAGCAGGTTCTTCTGCTCGGTGACGTCATAGGCGTATTTGATCACGCCGACCGGCTTGCCGCCTGACCCCATGATCGGATTGTAGCTCGCCTGGATCCAGACCTCCTTGCCGCTCTTGCCGACGCGCAGATACTGCCCGCGCGAGAATTCGCCACGGCCGAGATCAGCCCAGAACTGCTTATAGGCCGCGCTGCCGCGCTCGTCCGGCGTCACGAACAGGCTGTGATGCTGCCCCTTCACCTCGGCCAGCGAATATCCCATCACGCTGAGGAAGTTTTCGTTGGCATCGAGCACCTTGCCGTCGAGGTCGAACTCGATCACCGCCTGCGAACGATTGATTGCGGCGATCTGCTCCGCCATGCGGCGATTCGATAGAAGACCGGAAAAGAGCGACATCCATACCCCCCGGACAGGCCGCTACGCCTTCCGGTTCGCGGGCCGTCGTCACGATGAAAGTCAAGGAAAATGCCCGCAGCAGGTCGCAGCCACGGGCGCGGCCTGAATTCGCTCCAGCCGCGGTATAGTCATCACATAAAACGGTTTACGAATACTTTAAAAGAGAATGATCTTCCCCAAATAACGTCGACATGTACTACAGAATGAAAGAATAAGTATAATCACTTCTATTCGAGAGCCGCAAAAGCTCAAATTCGCATTACGTCAGGACGATCAAGTAGCCGGCACAGCATATATGCCCGCATAAGTTGTATACACCGCAACAACCTTAGCGAGCACGCTGCCCGTATTCGCGGATCATCTTTTTCACCTCCGCCATTGCAACCTGGAGTTTCTCCGCATCACGCGACCTCACCACAATGTTGGTGTCCGGCCCCGTTTCGGACCAGAACGGATAGGAGCCGATCGAGACGTCGGGATGCGCCTTCGCGACCTCCGCCAGCGGCCCGCCGATATCGCCCTCGCGCAGGCCGGCCTGAACCGTATCGGAGAGGATCTTCGTGCCGGTCGTGAGCGTCGGCGCGACGACGTCGAGCATCGCCTGCATGATCGCGGGCACGCCGGCCATCACATAGACATTGCCGATATTGAAGCCCGGCGCCTTCGAGACCGAATTGGCGATCAGCTCCGCACCGGCCGGGATGCGCGTCATCCGCATCCGCGCCTCATTCAGATCCTCGGCGGCGAAGCGCTCGCGCATCATCGCGACCGCCCGCGGATCGTAGTCGATCGAGACGCCGAAGGCCGCCGCCACCGCATCGGCGGTGATGTCGTCATGGGTCGGGCCGATGCCGCCGGTCGTGAAGACATAGGTGTAGCGGACGCGCAGCGCGTTCAGCGCCGCCACGATTTCGTCGGTGACGTCCGGCACCACCCTGACCTCGCGCAGCTCGATGCCGATATTGGTCAGGTACTCGGCGATATAGCCGATGTTTTTGTCCTTCGTCCGCCCGGACAGGATTTCGTCGCCGATGACGAGGATCGCCGCCGTCACGATGACGGGCGGCTGGCTGCTTTGGCTTGCGGACATGGCGCGGCTCCTGACCTGAGGGTCAAGAGCTAGGGCGTCGCGAGGCTTTGCTCAAGCATCCCCGATTGCGCGCCGGCCATGCCGGCCCTGCGTGCTCAGGTCGGATCGCGCTCGAACAGCATGTTCATGCGGGTCTGCCGGAGCAGCCGGTAGCCGCTGCGCTTCAGCAGCCCGGCCAGGTCGCTCTGCCAGCGCAGGCGCGAATCCTCGATGATGATGAAACCGGGCCAGAGCGAGGGCGGCGCATCGCGCAGGAAGGGCTCGAGGATCAGATCCTCCGCCCCTTCCACATCGAGCTTGATCGCATCGATGCGCTCGTAATGCTCGCTTTCGACGAGCGCGAGCAGCGTCGTCGCCGGCACCTTCACGGGACTGGCCGTGGTCGAGTTGAGAATGCGTACGCTCGATTCGCCGCGATTGGCCGGGTCGATGAACAGTGTCAGCTCGCCGGGCTTGTCGGCCAGCGCGCAGGCCACCGCCTTCACCGTGCCGAACGGGTTCTGTGCGATGTTATAGGCGAGGCGGGCGAACACGTCCGGCTGCGGCTCGACCGCCAGGACGCGGGCGCTGCGCCCGGCGCGGGCGGCGACGAAGAGCGAATAGGCGCCGATATTCGCGCCCACATCGATGAAGGTGAAGCCGTCGCGCAGGCGCGAGGCCAGCATCTCCAGCTCGATCGGATCGAAATATTGCGGCGTGAACAGCACCCGCTTCTCGCAGATATTGCCGTTCGGATGGAGCCTCATCTTGGCGCCGAGCGCCTCGATGTCGACCGGCGCACCCTCGAGTGCGCGCAAGCCGATGCTGCGCAGCGCATAGGCGCTCTTCCGGCCGAAAAAATTATCCGGGGCAGCGCGTGTCCGGGAAATGATGCGCGCTACGAAGGGTTTCGGTGCGAAGGCGCCGAAGGGCTGCTCTTCCGCCGTGCTGGGTTCGATCATGGCCATTGCGGCAGCCTGATACACCGTGCGGCGGCGCAACACCAGCCATTCGGGAGCGCGAATGCCGCTTCCGGCTTGCCTCCGCCGGCAAACGCAATAGATATGGGATCAAGGAGTTCTCCGCGCGCAATGACATTCGAAGACACCATCGGCCGTTCGCGTTCGCGCGAGCCCGTCATCAAGATCCACGGCCCCGAGGCCTTCGCCGCCATGCACAAGGCCGGCCGGCTGACGGCGGCCGGGCTCGACATGCTCGGCGCCTACGTCAAGCCCGGCGTCACGACGCAGCGCCTCGACGATCTCGCTTTCCAGTTCGCCATGGACAACGGCGCCTATCCGGCGACCTTGTTCTATCGCGGCTACACCAAGTCGATCTGCACCTCGATCAACCATGTCGTCTGCCACGGCATCCCCGACGACAAGCCGCTGCGCGAGGGCGACGTCCTCAATATCGACTACACGCTGATCGTCGATGGCTGGCACGGCGATTCCAGCCGCATGTACGGCGTCGGCGAGATCTCGCGAAAGGCCGAAAGGCTGGTCGAGATCACCTATGAAAGCCTGCTGCGCGGCATCAAGGCGGTGCGTGCCGGCGCCACCACCGGCGATATCGGCTTCGCCATCCAGCGCTATGCCGAGGGCGAGCGCTGCTCGGTCGTCCGCGACTTCTGCGGCCACGGCATCGGCCAGCTCTTTCACGACGCTCCGAACATCCTGCACTATGGCAGCCCGGGCGAAGGCATCGAGCTCAAGCCCGGCATGGTCTTCACCATCGAGCCGATGATCAATCTCGGAAAGCCGGGCGTGAAGGTGCTGTCCGATGGCTGGACGGCGGTGACGCGCGACCGCTCGCTCTCCGCCCAGTTCGAGCATCAGATCGGCGTCACCGAAACGGGTTGCGAGATCTTCACGCTCTCGCCGGCCGGCCTCGACAATCCGCTCGCCCCGAAATGAGCGTCGGCATCGGCAAGGGATCACGCAAGGCGCCCGCGCCTGCTGCCTTTGCCGAAGCTGCCGCCTCGCCGCCGACCCCGCATTATCACGGCCATCGCGACCGCCTGCGTGCCCGCTTCCAGGAGGCCGGCGCCGATGCGCTGCCTGATTACGAATTGCTCGAGCTCTTGCTCTTCCGCTCGATCCCGCAGCGGGACGTCAAGCCGCTCGCCAAGGAGCTGGTCCAGCGCTTCGGCTCCTTCGCCGAGGTGCTCGCCGCGCCGGCCTCCCGCCTGACCGAGGTGAAGGGCGTGGGCGAAGGCGTGGCGCTCGATCTCAAGATCGTCGAAGCCGCGCTGAAGCGCATGGCCAAGGGCGCCGTCGCCAAGCGCACGGTCCTGTCCTCCTGGTCCTCCGTCCTCGACTATTGCCGCATGGCGATGGCCTTCGCCGAGCGCGAGCAGTTCCGCATCCTCTTCCTCGACAAGAAGAACGCGCTGATCGCCGACGAGGTGCAGCAGACCGGCACGGTCGATCATACGCCGGTCTATCCGCGCGAGGTGATGCGCCGCGCGCTGGAGCTCTCGGCCTCGGCCATCATCCTCGTCCATAACCACCCCTCGGGCGACCCGACTCCCTCCGGCGCCGACATGCGGATGACGCGCGAGCTGGTCGATATCGCCAAGCCACTCGGCATTGCGATCCACGACCACATCATCGTCGGCCGCGACGGCCATGCGAGCTTCCGCAGCCTGGGGCTGATCGAGGGCTGAGCGCGGAGGCAGCTATGGCGCCATTATCGGTCAAGCGCGTCTACGATCCCCCCTCCCCGGAGGACGGTACTCGCATCCTGGTCGACCGGCTCTGGCCGCGCGGCGTGAGGAAGGAGCGGATCGATCTCTGGCTCAAGGACATCGCGCCGAGCGATGCCTTGCGGCACGAATTTCACGGTCATCCGGATCAGTGGGAAACCTTCCGCGCGGCCTATGCGGCCGAGCTCGGCAGCGCTTCGGCACAGGCCGCGCTTGCCATTCTGATCGAGAAGATCGCCGCCGGCCCGGTGACGCTGCTCTATGCCGCCAGGGACGAGGCCCGCAACAACGCCGAAGCGCTGCGCCTGTGGCTTGTTGGGCATCCTCCGGCGAGCGGCTGATCGCGGCTGCGCCTTCCGTAACGGCGGGTCTTAGACTATTCGCCGAGCCGGCCCGCCCGCTTCTGCCCAAGGAATAGGCATGCTTGCCCCTTTGGCCGGCTTGCCCCCCTCTTCCCGAACGCCTGCGAATGCGCATAGGCTGACGAAAATGGGGATGACGGCCGCATGGTTGCGTTCGATGAAATGACCGGCTCGGGGCAGGAGTTGAGGCCAGCCTATGACGCGCTCGACCGCTGGCTGAAGGAGGCTCCGGCCGAAACGCTGGCGCTAAGGCGCTCGCAGGCGGAACTCTTCTTCCGGCGCATCGGCATCACCTTCGCAGTCTATGGCGACGAGGAATCGACCGAGCGCCTGATCCCCTTCGACATCATCCCGCGCGTCCTCACCAAGCCGGAGTGGACGAAGCTGGAAGCGGGGCTGCGCCAGCGCGTCACCGCGCTCAACATGTTCCTGGCCGATGTCTACGGACCCAAGGAATGCCTGAAGGCCGGCATCATCCCGCCCGATCTGGTCTATCGCAACGCCTGCTACCAGCTCGAAATGGTCGACTTCAAGGTGCCGCACGGCGTCTATTGCCACATCGCCGGCATCGACGTCGTGCGGGTCGACGCAGACACATTCTATGTGCTCGAGGACAATGCCCGCACGCCGTCGGGCGTCTCCTACATGATGGAAAACCGGGAGGTGATGCTCAGGCTCTTCCCGGAGCTTTTCGCGATGCACCGCGTCGCCCCCGTCGACAACTACCCGGACCAGCTCCTGGCGACGCTGCGCTCGGTCGCGCCGCGCAGCGCGCCTTCGGACCCGACGATCTGCCTGCTGACGCCCGGCCAGTACAATTCGGCCTTCTACGAGCACTCCTTCCTCGCCGACAAGCTCGGCGTCGAGCTGGTCGAGGGCTCGGACCTGCTGGTCAAGGACGACGTGGTCTACATGCGCACCACGCAAGGGCCGAAGCGTGTCGACGTGATCTACCGGCGCATCGACGACGACTTCATCGACCCGCTCGTCTTCCGCGGCGATTCCGTGCTCGGCGTGCCCGGCATCATCGGCGCCTACAAGGCCGGCAACGTCACGCTGGCCAACGCCGTCGGTACCGGGGTCGCCGACGACAAGGCGGTCTACAGCTACATGCCTGAAATCGTGAAGTTCTTCACCGGCGAGGAGCCGATCCTGAAGAACGTCCCGACCTTCCGCTGCCGCGAGCCGGAGGCGAACGCCTATGTGCTCGACAATCTGGAGAAGCTCGTCGTCAAGGAGGTCAACGGCTCGGGTGGCTACGGCATGCTCGTCGGCCCGCACGCCAACAAGGCGCAGATCGAGACCTTCCGCCGCAAGCTGAAGGCGAGCCCGGAAGGCTTCATCGCCCAGCCGACGCTGGCGCTCTCGACCTGCCCCACCTTCGTCGCCTCGGGCGTGGCGCCGCGCCATGTCGACCTGCGGCCCTATGTGCTCTCCGGCGCCAACGGCATCTCCTGCGTGCCGGGCGGGCTGACCCGCGTCGCGCTGAAGGAAGGTTCGCTCGTCGTCAATTCCAGCCAGGGCGGCGGCACCAAGGACACCTGGGTGCTCGACGCATGACGCGCTCTCCCGATCGCCTCAACGCTCCCTTCCGGATGCTGCCTGCCTCGCCGCGGAAAGGCCCTCGCTGACCATGCTCTCCCGCACCGCAGACAGCCTCTACTGGGTTTCCCGCTATGTCGAGCGGGCCGAATGCCTCGCCCGCATCCTCGATGCGACGACCCGTCTCACCAACCTGCCTTCGACCTATGGCGGCGCCGGCACCGAGTGGCAGAGCGCGGTCCTGACCGCCGGCTGCGAGGACACCTTCGCCCAGGCCTATAGCGAAGCGAACGAACGCAATGTCTGCGACTTCCTGACCTTCAACCCCGACAACCCCTCCTCGATCCGCAACTGCCTCGCCTTGGCGCGCTCGAACGCGCGGGCGGTGCGCACGGCGCTGACCTCGGAGATGTGGGACGCGCTGAACGGCGCCTGGCTCGAGTTGCAACGCTTCGAGAAGAAGCGCATGGACCGCGAGGAATTCGCCCGCTTCCTCGACTGGGTGAAGAATGTCTCGCTGGTCTTCGACGGCTCGGCCTACCGCACCATGCTGCGCGACGACGGCTACTGGTTCTCGCGGCTCGGCGTCTATCTCGAGCGCGCCGACAACACCGCCCGCATCCTCGACGTGAAGTATCACGTCCTCCTGCCGGCCAACGAGCAGATCGGCGGCTCGCTCGACTATTTCCAGTGGACCACGGTGCTGCGCGAGGTCTCGGCGCTGACCGCCTATCACTGGGTCTATCGCGAGGCGGTAAAGCCGGTGCTCATCGCCGATCTGCTGATTCTGAACCGGCGCATGCCGCGCTCTCTCGCCGCCTGCTACGAAAACATCTCGCGCTTCCTCGACTCGCTCGGCGACGCCTATGGCCGGCAGGGCGCGGCCCAGCGCCAGGCGCGCCGGACTCTGGCGAACCTCAGCAACACGCGCATCGAGAACATCTTCCAGCACGGGCTGCACGAGTTCATCGAGGACTTCATCACGGAAAACAACGGCCTCGGCAATACGATCGTCGAGCAATACCTGCAGTGACCCGCTCGCCTCGCCGCGAACCGGCAGGTAGAACGACAGATATCCAGAGCATTTTCGAGCGAAGTGGTCACCGGTTCGCGTGAAGAAAATGCGATAAAACAACGAGATAGACCCTTTCCGCGCTTCAGGGAAACGCGGAAAGGGTCTAAACGCCCGGAACGGCCGAGACCCATGCGGATCAGGATCTCCCACACGATCAGCTACGAATATGCCGAGCCGGCCCGGCATATCGCGCAGATCCTGCGCCTGACGCCACGCGACCATGACGGCCAGCACGTCATGTCGTGGCGGATCGAGCCCAGCATCGACGGGCGCCTGCGGGCTTCGCAGGATGCGCATGGCAATATCGTTCACACCTTCTACGCCGACGGCCCGATCTCCGCGCTCGGGATCAAGGTCGACGGGCTGATCGAAACCGTCGATCTCGCCGGTGTCATCCGTGGCGGGCTGGAGCGGGTCCCTTGCGACGTCTATCGGCGCGACACCCTTCTGACCGCGCAGGACGATGCGCTGCGCGCCTTCACCGACGAAGCCGCCGCCGGCGCCGGCACGCCGCTTTCGCAGATGCATGCGCTGATGGCCGCGGTCCATGAGCGCATGACCTGCCTCGACGCCAGCGGACACACCGGCGTTGGCGCACCGGCTGCCTTTGCGGCGGGCGAGGCGATCGCGCAGGATATCGCCCATGTCTTCATGGCCTGCGCGCGCCATCTCGGGCAGCCGGCACGCTACGTCTCCGGCTATGTCGCGCGATCGGGCGATCTGCCCCTGGGCAGCGGCGCCCATGCCTGGGCCGAGGTCTATCTCGATGGCTATGGCTGGATCGGCTTCGACAGCGCGAATGGCCTGTGCCCCATCGACACACATGTGCGTGTCGCGGTAGGGCTGGATTTCGCCGACGCCGCCCCTGTCCGGGGCTCGCGCCAGGGCGGCGGAGGCGAGAACCTCAACGTTCTCGTCACGGCACAAGAAGCCGGCAGTCGGCAGGTCAATCAATAGCCGTAGCTGGCGGCCGAAACTTAAGCCGGCCACGTTGATTCGATTTGGTCGGATCAGGCCACAAGCGATTGACGGACTTAAGAGATCGAAGGACCGCGACCGTGACCTATTGCGCCGGAATCCTCGTGCAGGACGGGCTGGTGATGATCGCCGACACCCGCACCAATGCCGGGCTCGACGATATCTCGACCTTCCGCAAGCTCCACATCTTCTCCTGGCCGGGCGACCGCAGTTTCGGGCTGGCGACGGCCGGCAACCTCTCGATCACGCAATCGGTCATCAGCTTCCTGCACGAGGGACTGCCCCATCCCGAGACCGGCGAGATCGAGACGCTGCGGAACGCGACCACCATGTTCCGAGCGGCCCAGCTCGTCGGCCGCTGCATCCGCCATGTCCGGGAGATCGACGGGCCGGCGCTCGACGAGGCCGGCGTCAAGTTCGAGATGTCCATGCTGTTCGGCGGGCAGATCAAGGGCCAGCCGATGCGGCTCTTCATGATCTACGGCGCCGGCAACTTCATCGAATGCGGCATCGACGCGCCCTTCCTGCAGATCGGCGAGCACAAATACGGCAAGCCGATCCTCGACCGGGCCGTCACCTTCAAGACCCATCTCTACGATGCCCTCAAGGTCGGGCTCATCTCGATGGATTCGACGATGCGCTCCAATCTCGGCGTCGGCCTGCCGATCGATCTGCTGGTCATGCGCCGCGATGCCGAAGACCTTGAGCTCAACCGCCGCATCGAGGCCGGAGAACCCTATTTCCACGATCTGCGCGAGCGCTGGTCCGCCGCGCTGCGGGCCGCCCACATGGCGATTCCGCGCCCGCCCTACGGGCCCAGCTCCCCGTAAAGGCTCCGGCCCTTCGTCAAGCCGGCCTCATTTTCGCGGTAAATCCCGGCGCCAAGGCAACGGGATGTCAATACTTACGCGGTTAGCTCGCATCGAAGGATCGATGCCGGACGTGCAATGCTGCAACCTGCCACCGCGAAGATGACGAACGCGGGTTCATCCGCGCGCATGTTCGCGAGCACCGTCGCGACGCTGGGCTGCGCGTTCCTGCTCCTGCTGGCCGTCGGTGCGGCCGTGGTGATCGCGATCACGCGCGAGGCCAATCGGCTCGAAGCCCAACGCCAGCGCGAGCGCATCGAAGCCGCCTTCAACAATCAGATTCGCGCCAGCGAGCTCAGGTTGGAACGGCTGGCCATCGCGGGCGCCTTCCAGGAGACGCTGCGCGGACCGGAGCCCCATACCGGACTGCAGAACGCCTTCAGCCGCCTGGGCGGCCAGCTCGCCGATTTCGACGGAGCCTATATCGCATCGGCATCCGGAACCGTCCTCGCCGGCGTCGAAGCGGGCGAGCCCGCCGGCCAGGCCGGCTATGACGGCCTGCGACATTTCAGCGGCTTCATTCCCGGAGGAAACTCCCGGCCCGTGGCCGGCAGCCTATCCTCCGATCGCGGCTCGGCCTGGTCGACCATCGCCAGCAACGGCAGCGACACGATCCTGCTGATGGTGATCGACTTGTCGCGCATCGCGACGCCGGTTCACTCGCCGTCGCTGGGGCGGCTGTCCTTCGTCGCCTATCGGCGGTTGTCCGGTACGATGCTGGCCGAGCTGGCGGATGGCTACCGCGTCGCCGGCATGCGCCTCGTCGATCGACAGCCCTCCGACGCGCTGTCGAGCCTGCCCATTCCCTCACCGGACGCATCGGTCAGCACCTGGCTGACCTGGACTCCGGACCGCCCCGGCGACGTCATGCTGGAACGCTTCCTCTGGGCCCTGATCTCGGTCGGCGTGCTTTTCTCCGGTATCATCGTCTTCGTAGTGCAGCGCCTGCGCGCGGCAGCCGTGCAGATCACGCTACGCGAGCAGGAGATCCAGCGCCTGGCCGGCCAGGACGAATTGTCGCTGCTGCCCAACCGGCGCAGCTTCGACCTGACCTTCGACCAGGCACTCGCCCGGCTCGACCGCGGCGCCTCGGCGCTTGCGGTGTTTCTCATCGATCTCGATCGCTTCAAGGCCGTCAACGACACTTATGGCCATACGGCCGGCGACGAGCTCATCCGCCAGGTCGCCAACCGGCTCCTCGGCACCGTGCGGGCGGGCGATACGGTGGCGCGCCTGGGCGGCGACGAATTCGGCGTCATCCAGGCGCATGCCTCCCCAACCGGCTCGGCGGCGCTGGGCGAGCGGATCCTGGCCGCTCTCACCGCCCCCTTCACCGTCATGGGCGTCGAGGTCACCATCGGCTGCTCGGTCGGCATCGCCCTGGCACCGCGCGACGGCGCGAAGCGCGAGACGCTGCTCAAGCTCGCCGACACCGCGCTCTACGAGGCGAAGAACAGCGGCCGCAACCGCTGGTCCTTCTTCGAGCCCCAGATGAACCGCGCGCTCCAGGTCAAGCGCATGGTCGAGGACGATCTGCGCAACGCCATCGAGCAGGACAAGCTGACCCTGCACTACCAGCCTCAGGTCTCGATCGACGGCTCCACCATCATCGGCGTCGAGGCGCTCGTGCGCTGGCCGCATCCGGAGCATGGCATGATCCCGCCTTCGGAGTTCATCGCCATCGCCGAGGAGCGCGGGCTCATCGTGCCGCTGAGCGAATGGGTGCTGCGGCGCGCCTGCCAGGAAGCCAGGCGCTGGAAGGGCGTCCGCCTCGCCGTCAACGTCTCGCCGATCCAGTTCCGCCACAAGGACTTCGTCGCCAACGTCATCCGCATCATCGGGGAGACGGATTTCGATCCCGGCCAGCTCGAACTGGAACTGACCGAAGGCGTGCTGATCGAGGATGCCGACGCGGCCGAAACCGCGATGATGGACATCAGGGCCCATGGCGTCGGACTTGCTCTCGACGATTTCGGCACGGGCTATTCGAGCCTGATCTATCTGCGCCGCTTCGCCTTCGACAAGATCAAGATCGACCGCTCCTTCCTCGAATACATGGAAGAAACCGGCGAATCCGCGATCCTGGTCCATTCGATGGCGCATCTCGGCCGCGCGCTCGGCCTGCGCGTCTGCGCCGAGGGCGTGGAGACGGCCGAGCAGCACCGCTTCCTCCAGGCCATCGGCTGCCACGAACTGCAGGGCTTCCTCTTCTCGCGGGCGGTTCCCGCCGAGGAGATCGACCGGCTGCTCGCGGTGAACAACCCTTTTGCTGAAGTGCTCGCTGCCTGACCGGACACCCGATCAGAACAGCAGCTCCTGGATGCCGCTGAAGATCGCATAGGCGAAACCGGCACTGAGCGCGAGCCCGATCGCCCCGATGACCGCCCCCGCGATGATCAGCACGCCGTCGCGCTCGACCATCCCGAGCCCGACCAGGCAGACGGCGAGCCCGAGGGGGATCTGCCCGATGAACGGCGCCGCGACGATCAGCCCCAGCGCCAGGATCAGGATGACGAGCCCGAGGATCGGCACCGCATAGGGACCGCCGAGCATCGTCAGCCGCGGCCGCGAGAAACGCTCGAGCCAGATCAGGGGCGGCAGCGCCCGCTCGATGGCGCGGTTGAGCTCCGGCTTGCCGATGCTACGCCTGAGCAGCGTCTGCGGCAGCCAGGGCGTCTTCCGGCCGGGCAGCATCTGCAGCGCGACGAAGGCCAGGACAAGCCCGCAGACCAGCGGAATCGGCGGCGGCATCGGCAGGCAATTGGGCAGGCCGAGCAGCACCACAAGCAGCGCATAGGCGCGATCCTGCAGCGCCGCGATGATGGTGCCGACCTCGACACGCTCCCCGGGCAGACCGGCCAGCGCCTTCAGAAGTCCGGATGTGCGTAAGGGAGATGACAAGAGAGCCAGGCCGTGCCGGATTGAGCTGCCCGCCTAGCACGGCGGGGCAACCCGCAACAAGCACGCGCCACGCAGGCGCTCAATGCAGTGTCAGCACATCGTTGACGCTGCGGATCTCCGCCGGCCGGATCAGTCGCGAATGCGCGACGGTGACGGAATGCACCGGCCCGTCGAGCTCGCGCCGCCAGAAATCCAGAAATTCATGCAGCACGGGAAAGCGCGGAGCGACGTCGTATTGCTGCCAGATGAAGGTCTGCAGCACACTGAGATGATCGGGCATGCGATACAGGATCGTCGCCGTCGTCAGCCCATAGCCCTCGAGCTGCCTGATGAAGTCCTCTGAAACCATCTGCACCTCCCCTCCCAGCGGGATTGAAAGCTTAGCCGGATGCGTCGAGGCTGCGCCCGGTTGGTTAACAAAAGCTTGCAAGCTTACTCCCAAACTGCTGCAATTCTTAGGCTCGTCTGCGGCGCAAGGGGACGCTCGGCGGGCCGGGGGCATGCGTGGCGTGGGGTAGCCGCAGAACCGGTCGGACCAGGCTGGCGATGGTCGTCGCGGCCCTGCCCCTGTCCGTCTGTTCGGCCGCCCTTGCCGAGGACGATGAAGCGGATGAGGAGCGTTCCCGGCTTTCGACCGTGATCTTCGGCTCGATGGAGGCCGGCCCGACCAAGACCTTCCTGTCGGTCGGAATGAAGCGCGCCATCGGCGGCGGCCTGGCCCAGAGCGGCTTCCGCCTCTTCCTGAAGGCTGGCGGATCGCAGGAACAGACGCGGCGCCAGTCGCCGCGCGGCACCACCTACAAGGCCGAGACCCAGACGCTGCTCGGCTATGAATGGCGCATCGGCGACACGTTCGTCGCCCTTTATGCCGGCTCCGACGTCCAGAGCGAGAGGCGCGACGAGCCACTCGGCCCGTCGCTGATCGAGACACGTTACGGTGCGCGATTGCAGGCCGATCTCTGGTCCACGCCGCTGCCGGGCATGATGTTCCAGGCCAGTGCCTATGCCTCGACGCTGGACCGGCGCCTCTGGGCGCGTGCCGCTCCCGGCTGGCAGATGCCGCTCGGCTTCTATATCGGACCGGAGGTCGAAGCCTATCGCGAACGGGACTATCGCAAGCTGCGCCTTGGACTGCATCTGACGGGCCTGCGCCTGCTCGGCCTCGAATGGCGCCTCGCCGGCGGCTGGCAGCGCACCAGCGACCGGCCCTCCGAGGCTTACGCGACGCTCGGCCTGCACTGGCAGCGCTGACGAAAATGCGCGAACCCTCATCCTGAGGAGCCGCGGAGCGGCGTCTCGAAGGATGGTCCAGATGGCTCCGGAGCCTCGTGAGGCATTCTTCGAGACGCCAATCCCTTGGGAATGGCTCCTCAGGATGGGGGCTCAGGGCACAAACGGCCGCTACAGGCGAGCCGTCAACCCTGCAACGCCCTGAGCGCTTCCGGCGTATCGACGTCGATGGCGATGGCCGGATCCTCGAAGGGAACCTCGACGACGCGGCTACCGGCCTCGTCAAGCAGGCGGCGAGCCCCGCGATCCCCGGTCAGCAGCGAAACCGCGGGGAAGATCGGCCGCGCCAGCAGCACCGGGTTGCCGCGATGGCCGAACAGCGTCGGCACCACGGCCAGCGAATCCGGCTGCTGGAGATGGCTTTCGGCCAGGCGCTCTATGACCTGCGACGTCACATTGGGCATGTCGCCGAGCGAGATCACCGCCGCTTCGACCTCGGACGGCAGCGCCGCCACCCCGGCGCGAACCGAGCCGGCCAGCCCCGAAGCATAATCGGGATTGTGCACGAAGCGGATCGGCAGGTCGGAAAGAGCGGCCTCCACCGCCTCCTTCTGATGGCCGGTGACGACCAGCACCGGATCGAGCCGGGCCTCGAGCTGCGCCTCGACGGCATAACGCACGATCGGCTTGCCGCGCAGCTCCTGCAGGAGCTTGTTGTCGGCGCCCATCCGGGTCGAGCGGCCGGCCGCCAGGACGATCCCGGCAATATGTCCGGGGCCATGTTGCCCCGGCGCGCGCGGCTGCGGCCGCGAGACGATCTCCATCAGGAGCCCGCCCACGCCCATGCGCTGGACATCGGCGCGGCCGACGCGGATGCCCGCCAGATGGCGCTGCAGCACCCAGTCGAAGCTGTTCTCCTTGGGCGAGCGCGCGCAGCCCGGCGCGCCGATCACCGGCTTGCCGTCGATCTCGCCGAGCATCAGCAGATTGCCGGGATCGACCGGCATGCCGAGATGCTCGACCCGTCCGCCCGCCTCGATCAGCGCTTGCGGGATCACGTCGCGCCGGTCGGTGATCGCCGAGGCGCCGAAGACGACGATGATGTCGCTGTCGCCTTTCGCCAGCACCCCGATGCTCTCCGCCAGCGGCGTCGTCTCATGCGGCACGCGCCTGTCGGCCGAAAGGACCGCGGCCGCCGGCGCCAGCCGGTCCATCATGACGCGCATCGTCTTGTCGACGACGCTGGGCTTGAGCCCCGGCAGGATCGTCGAGATCACGCCGACCTTCGAGGGGCGATAGGCCGCGACCGCGATGGCCCGCTCCGGGCCGAGTGCAGCGAGCGCCTGCTCGACCCGCGTTTCCGAGACGGCATAGGGAATGATCTTGACGGTGGCGATGAGCTCGCCGGCGACGACCGCCTTGAGTGCCGGCAGCGTCGCCACCGTGATCGCCTCGTCGACGGTGTTGAAGGCGTCGATCGCCGCGACATCGACCGTGAGCACGCCCGCCGTCGTCGCGAACATGTTGACGCGCCCCGTGAAGGGGGCTTCCGCGACGATGCCCTTGCCGGTCAGGCGCGCGGCAAGCCGCGAGGCAGCCTCGTTCTCCGCGACATCCCCGGGCTCCAACCGCACGGCGACGATCTCGCCGATACCGGCTTCGGCGAGCCCGGCTGCGATCTCAGCGGTGACCAGCGCGCCCTTCTTCACCGTCGTCGCGCCCGCCCGGATCGTATGGGCGGCGATGCAGCCGACGGAATCGGCGATGGCGATGGGGCCGAACTTCATGATGCGTGCCCTTTCAGGCGGGCTTCCTGCGCGGGCCGCGCAGGCTGCTCACGATCTCCGCCAGGATGGCGAGCGCGATCTCGGCTGGCGAGACGGCGCCGATATCGAGCCCGATCGGGGCATGGATGCGCCGTGTCGCCTCCTCGCCGAACCCTGCCGCAGCGAGCCGCTCCAGCCGCTTGCCATGCGTCTTCCGGCTGCCCAGCGCCCCGATATAGAAGCAGTCCGAGCGCAGCGCCGCCGTGAGCGCGGGATCGTCGATCTTCGGATCATGCGTCAGCGCGACGAAGGCGGTGTAGCCGTCGAGCCCGACCTGCGGCAGGACCTCTTCGGGCCATTCCGGCAGCAGCGCCACGCCCGGAAAGCGCTCCGGTGTGGCGAAGGCCGTGCGCGGGTCGATGATCACGAGATCGAGATCGAGTTCCTTCGCCATCGGCGCCATCGCCTGCGAGATATGGACGGCGCCCGTCACGACGATACGCGGATGCGGCGCCTGCACGGTCAGGAAATAGGAAGCGCCCTCGGCCTCGACCATGCCGCTCTTGCCGGTGCGCAACTGCTTCTCGACGAGTTCGGCCAGCGGATCGGCCGCGATCTCGCCCTGCCGCACCAGCCGCTGCGCGCCGCTCGCGAGTTCGGTCACCAGCACCGCCGCGCGCCGCGCCGCGCGCTCGTCATTGAGCGCGGAGAGGATGGCGAGATCCACCGTTCAGCCCCTGTCGGTCGCGAGCTTCAGGCCGAGCGCGATCATCAGCGAGCCGCCGATCCAGCGCCCGAAGGCGAACCCTGTCCTGGTCTTCTTCATCGCTCCCACGACGAGCGAGGCGCCGAAGACGGTGACGAGATCGGCCGAGGAGAAGGCGAAGTTGACCACCATGCCGAGGATCAGGAACTGCGCCCAGACCGGCAGCGAACCGGCCGGATCGACGAATTGCGGCAACAGCGCGATGAAGAACAGCGCGACCTTCGGGTTCAGGATCTCGACGATGAAGGAATCCAGCAGCGCCCGCTTCACCGTCTTCGGCGGCGCGATGGGCTGGTCGGGCGCGCCCAGGCGCGAGCGGATCATGCCGATGCCGATCCAGACCAGATAGATCGCACCGGCGATCTTCACCGCCATGTAGAGCTCCGGCACATGCTTGAACACGGCCGACAGACCGAAGGCCGCGGCGAAGACATGGACATAGCAGCCGAGATGGATGCCGAGCATCGCCATCAGTCCCGCCCTGCGGCCATGGCTGATCGTCTGGGCGGCGGTGTAGAGCAGCGCCGGCCCCGGAAAATAGGCGACGAGGATGGTCACCGTCGCGAAGGCGACAAGGGTCTCCCAGGAGGCCATCAGTGCTTATCCTTGCTGCGGACCGGCTCGACATAGACCTTGATGCGCCCGCCGCAGGAGAGCCCGACCTTCCAGGCCGCCTCGTCGGCGACGCCGAATTCCAGGATCCGCGGCTTGCCCTCGGCGATGACGTCGGCGGCCTCGGCCACCACCGCCCCCTCGACGCAGCCGCCCGAGACGGAGCCGAGGAAATTCCCCTCCCCGTCGATGACGAGATGCGAGCCCACCGGGCGCGGCGCCGAGCCCCAGGTCTCGACGACGGTCGCGATGGCGACGCCACGGCCGGCCGCCGCCCATTCCTCGGCAGCGCGCAGGATATCGGTCTCGGTGCTGATCATGATGCGAATCTCCTCAGCCCTCATCCTGAGGAGCCGCGGAAGCGGCGTCTCGAAGGATGTTCCAGAGCAGGCTGGAGCATCCTTCGAGACGCGATCTGCGATCGCTCCCCAGGATGCGGGCTAGCTCCGCTAAGATCATGCCTCAACCCGTCTTCTTCAACCAGAGCCGCGGATCGCTCTCCCGCTCTGCGTCCCGCGACAGCGCGGCGCAGAGATCGGCCATCGCTGCGAGATTGTGGATCGGCCGGAACGAGTCGACATGGGGCAGCATCGCCTTGATACCGCTGGCGCGCGCCGCGAAGGCATCGTAGCGCAGCAGCGGATTGAGCCAGACCAGTTGCCGGCAGGAGCGGTGCAGCCGGTCCATCTCGAAGGCGAGGCTGTCGTCGAGATGGCGCTCCAGCCCGTCGGTGAAGAGCAGCACCACCGCCCCGCCCGACAGAACCCGACGCGACCAGACGCGGTTGAACGTGTGCAGCGCCGTCGCGATGCGCGTCCCGCCCTCCCAGTCGGGCGCCGCCTTGCCGGCCAGCGCCAGCGCCTCGTCGGGGTCGCGCGCCTTCAGCATGCGGGTGACATTGGTTAGCCGCGTGCCGAAGACGAAGGAATGCACGCGCCGGCGCTTCTCGGTCAGCGCATGCAGGAAATGCAGGAAGATGCGCGAATATTCCGCCATCGAGCCGGAGATATCGACCAGCGCGACGACCGGCGGATGCACCTGACCCCGCTCGCGGAAGGCGAGGTCGATCGAGCCGCCCCCGCCGCGCAGCGAGCGGCGGAAGGTGCGGCGCGGATCGATGCGCAGGCCCCGCGCCGCCGCCCGGAAGCGCCGCGTTTCAATGCTGTCATCCGGCAGGCTGAGCTCGGCGATGAGTTGCTTGGCGCGCGCGATCTCCGCCGCGCTCATCTGGGCGAAGTCGCGCGACTTCAACATCTCGCGATCGGAGACGGTGAGTCGCGCCGTGAGCTCGGTGAGCTCCGCCGGCGGCTCGTCCTCGCGTGGCGGCGGGGTGAAGGCTTCCGCCACCCTGAGCGCCCCGGCTTCCGCCTTCTCCGGCTGGCGCTCGGCGCCGGGCGAGACCGGCGACATCTGCGCCATGATCTTCTCGATCAGGTTGCGCCGGCGCCAGAACAGCCGGAAGGCCTGGTCGTAGACCGCGCTGTCCTCATGCTTCTTCACGAAGATCGCATGCAGCGCCCAGTACATCTCCTCGCGCCCGCCGAGCGCGCCCTCGGCCAGCGCCTCGACGGCCTCGGTGACGGCCCCTGGCCCGACCGGCAAGCCGGCCGCGCGCAAGGCACGGGCGAAATAGGCGACGTTCTCGGCGAGCTTCCCGCTCACGCCCCGACCGTCTCCGTCATGAACACCTTCTGGACGATCTGCCAGCGGCTCTCGATCTTCAGCAGGGACAGAAGGTCGGTGAAGTAGCGCGGCGGCATCTGGCACTTGACCTTGACCAACGCCAGCGTCGGCCCGACGAGATCGATGGTCAGGATGTGGTCGTCGCGCTGAAGCCCGCTCGCCTGTGGCGACGGCCGGTTGCGCACCAGTTCGAGCCATTGATCGCACGGCAGAATCTGGATCGTACCGTCCTCGCGGGCCGTGGTCAGCGCGCTGGTGGGATGGAAGACATGGGCGAGTTTCTCGGCGTTGCCCTCATAGAGCCCGTCGAGATAGGTCCGCACCGTGGCTTCGACAGCCTTGATGTCCGCATTCATGACAGCCTCCCTCGCGCCTCGCCAATCGGTCTGCTGCCGCGGTCGATGGATCAGCGCCCCGCCTCGGCCTTGGCCTGATCCAGAAGCTCCTTCACCTTCGAGCCCTGCATCGCCTGGATGTCGTCCTGATACTTCAGGAGCGCGCCCAGCGTATCGGAGACGATCGCGGGATCGAGCGCAACCGCATCGAGCTCGACCAGCGCCGTCGCCCAATCCAGCGTCTCGGCGACGCCCGGAGCCTTGAACAGCTCTTCCTTCCGGATCGCCTGCACGAAGCCGACCAGCTGCTTCGAGAGCTTGCCCGGCGCCTCCGGCACGCGCGCCTTCAGGATGGCGAGTTCGCGCACCGCATCGGGATAGCCGACCCAGTGATAGAGGCAGCGCCGCTTCAGCGCGTCATGGATCTCGCGCGTGCGGTTGGAGGTCAGGATCACGATCGGCGGCTCGGCCGCCTTGACCGTGCCGAGCTCGGGGATCGTCACCTGCGCATCGGCCAGTACTTCCAGCAGGAAGGCCTCGAAGGCTTCGTCGGTGCGGTCGAGCTCGTCGATCAGCAGGATCGGCGGCCCGCCCTCCTGCGGCTCCAGCGCCTGCAGCAGCGGCCGCTTGACCAGATATTTCTCGGAGAAGATATCGCCTTCCAGCCGCTCGCGGTCTCCGGCAGCACCACCCGCCTCCGCCAGCCGGATCGCCATCATCTGCCCGGCATAGTTCCACTCATAGACGGCGGAGGCGAGGTCGAGCCCCTCATAGCATTGCAGCCGGATCAGCCGGCGCCCAAGCCCCGCCGCCAGCACCTTGGCGATCTCGGTCTTGCCGGTGCCGGCCTCGCCCTCCAGCAGCAGCGGCCGCTTCATCCTGAGCGCCAGGAACAGCACGGTCGCGAGCGCGCGGTCGGCAACATAACCCTGCCCCTGCAGAAGCGAGAGCGTGGCGTCGATGGAAGCCGGGATGCGGGAGGGATTCAGCATGCTCGTTCTCTAACGCGGCAGCGCCGGCGAAGGAAGGCGTGGCGGCGCACAGCCATGCTGCTGACATGGCGGGGTGGCAGGAATTGTAGCCTCCAGCCGCCGGCCTTCCGACACGAAGACAACGGAGCACGGATCATGAGCACCGAACAGATCGCCAAGGATTTCACCGCCCTCCTCAAGGAAGGCAAGCACGACGAGGCCGCCAGCCGCTTCAACGCCGAGGATATCGTCAGCTACGAGAACATGCCGGGGCCGATGGCGGTCTGCCGCGGCAAGGAAGCGGTCAGGCAGAAGGGCGAATGGTGGGCCGCCCATCACGAGATGCACGACTTCAGCAGCGAAGGTCCTTATCTCAACGGCGACCAGTTCGCGGTCCGCTTCCATGTCGACGTCACCGTCAAGGAAACCGGCGAACGGCGGATCATGGACGAAGTCGGCCTCTACACGATCGGAGACGGCAAGATCGTCGAGGAACGCTTCTTTTATTGACGCCCTCGCGTCATTCCCGGGCGAAGCAAAGCGCAGACCCGGGAATCTCGTGACGAGAAGGCGCTGATTGGCGCCCTCCCCGGCCTGAGATGCTCGGGTCAAGCCCGAGCATGACGCGCGATGGCCAGCTCAGGCTTTTCCTGTCGCCTGCGCCACGGCCTGCTTGGCCATCACGCCGATCAGATGGGCGCGGTATTCGGCATCGGCATGGATGTCGCCATTGATGCCCTTCGCCGTATGCTTCAGCCCGTCCAGAGATTTCGGCGCGAAGCGGGCCTTCAGCGCGGCTTCAGCTTCAGGCCAGCGGAAGACCCCGCCCTCGCCCGCCCCCGTCACCGCGACGCGGATCTCGCTGCCGCGCTTGGCGACGAAAACGCCGACCATGGCGTAGCGCGAGGCCGGGTTGCGGAACTTGGCATAGCCCGCCTTGGAGGCGATCGGGAACGAGACCTTGGTGATGATCTCGCCCTCCTCCAGAGCCGTCTCGTAGAGTCCGGTGAAGAAGTCTTCGGCCGTCAGCTTGCGCTTGTTGGTGACGACGGTGGCGCCCAATGCCAGCAGCGCTGCGGGATAGTCGGCCGCCGGATCGTTATTGGCGACCGAGCCGCCGATCGTGCCGCGATGGCGCACATGCGGGTCGCCGATATGCCCGGCGAGATAGGCCAGAGCCGGGATCGCGCTCTGCACCTCGGGCGAGTCCGCGACCTCCGCATGCGTCGTCATCGCGCCGATGACGATGTTGCGGCCCTTGACGGTGATGCCCTTGAGATCGGCGCAGGCGCCGAGATCGACCAGCGCCGACGGTGAGGCCAGCCGCTGCTTCATCGTCGGCAGCAGGGTGTGGCCACCGGCCAGGAGCTTGGCGTCCTCCTTCTTGGCGAGCAGCGTCGCCGCCTGCCGGGCGCTGGTGGGCTTGTGATAGGTGAAAGCGTACATCGGCTTGTCCTTTCAGCTCACTCGGCCGCCATGCGGCTGATCGACTTCTGCGCCGCGCGCCACACCGCCTGCGGCGTGGCGGGCATCGCGATGTCCTCATGTCCGAGCGCGTCGGTGATGGCGTTGATGACGGCGGGCGGAGAGGCGATGGCCCCGGCCTCACCGCAGCCCTTGATGCCGAGCGGGTTCGACGGGCATGGCGTCACCGTCATCCCGACATCGAAGGAGGGCAGATCGTCGGCGCGCGGCATGGTGTAGTCCATGAAGCTCGCGGTCACGAGCTGGCCGTCGGCATTGTAGCGCGCCCCTTCGAGCAGCGCCTGGCCCACACCCTGCGCGATGCCGCCATGGACCTGCCCCTCGACGATCATCGGGTTGATGATGTTGCCGAAATCGTCGACCGCCGCCCAGCGCTCGATCGTCGTCACGCCGGTCTGCGGATCGATCTCGACCTCGCAGATATGGACGCCAGCCGGGAAGGTGAAGTTGGTCGGGTCGTAGAACGCCCCCTCCTTCAGGCCCGGCTCCAGCTCCTGCCCGTTGAACTTGTGCGCGACATAGGCCTGCAGCGCGCAGGAGCCGAAATCGAGCTTGCGGTCGGTGCCCTTCACCGCGAAATGCCCGTCCGCGAAATCGATATCGGCCTCGTCGGCCTCCAGCACATGGGCGGCGACCTTCTTGCCCTTGGCGATCACCTTGTCGATGGCCTTGAAGATCGCGGACATGCCGACCGCACCGGAGCGCGAGCCATAGGTGCCCATGCCCATCTGCACCTTGTCGGTGTCGCCATGGATGATCGAGACATTGTCGATGGGAATGCCGAGGCGGTCCGAGACCAGCTGGGCGAAGGTCGTCTCATGGCCCTGGCCGTGGCTGTGCGATCCCGTGAGCACCTCGACCGTGCCGACCGGATTGACCCGGACCTCGGCCGATTCCCACAAGCCGACGCCGGCGCCGAGCGAACCCACCGCAGCGGACGGCGCGATGCCGCAGGCCTCGATATAGGAGGAGAAGCCGATGCCGCGCAGCTTGCCGTTGCGTGCGGAGTCGCGCTTGCGCTTGCCGAGCCCCTTATAGTCGATCATCTCCAGCGCCTTCTTCAGCGAGGCGCCGTAATTGCCGGCATCGTACATCATGATGACCGGCGTCTGGTGCGGGAACTTCTTGATGTAGTTCTGCATCCGGAACTTGGCCGGATCCTTGCCCAGCTGGCGCGCCGTGATCTCGATCAGGCGCTCGACCACGAAGGTCGCCTCCGGCCGCCCGGCGCCGCGATAGGCATCGACCGGCGCGGTGTTGGTATAGACCGCGTCGACCTCGCAATAGATCGCCGGGATGTCGTACTGCCCCGACAGCAGCGGCGCATAGAGATAGGTCGGCACCGAGGAGGAGAAGGTCGAGAGATAGGCGCCCAAATTGGCGGTGGTGTGCACCTTCATGCCGAGGATCTTGCCCTCGGCATCGGTCGCCAGCTCGGCATGGGTGACGTGGTCGCGGCCATGCGCGTCGGAGAGGAAGGCCTCCGTGCGATCGGCGGTCCACTTCACCGGCCGCCCAACCTTCTTCGCCGCCCAGACGCAGACCGTCTCCTCGGCATAGATGAAGATCTTCGAGCCGAAGCCACCGCCGACATCCGGCGCGATCACGCGCAGTTTGTTCTCCGGCGCGATGCCGATGAAGGCCGAGAGCACGAGCCGCGCCACATGCGGGTTTTGGCTGGTGGTGTAGAGGGTGAAGATGCCCTCCCCGTCATCATAGTCGCCGACCGCCGCGCGCGGCTCCATCGCGTTCGGCACGAGGCGATTGTTGACGAGGTCGATCTTCGTGACGTGCTTGGCCGCCTTGAAGGCCTTCTCGGTCGCGTCCTTGTCGCCGAGATGCCAGTTGAACACGCTGTTATCGGGCGCCTCGTCATGGACCACGGTCTTGGCCCCGACGGCTTTGGCCGTATCGACCACGGCGGGCAGCTCCTGGTAGTCGACCGCGATCGCCTCGGCGGCATCCTTCGCCTGCGCCAGAGTCTCGGCCACCACCACGGCGACATGGTCGCCGACATAGCGGACCTTGCCCTGGGCCAGCGCCGGATGCGGCCCGGCGCGCATCGGCGAGCCGTCCTTGTTGTGGATCATCCAGCCGCAGATCAGGCCGCCGATCTTGTCGTTGGCGAGATCGGCGCCGGTGAAGATGCCGATGACGCCGGGCATGCCGGCCGCGGCCTTGGTGTCGATCGACTTGATCTTCGCATGGGCATGCGGCGAGCGCAGGAAATAGGCATGGGCCTGGCCCGGCCGGTTGATGTCGTCGGTATAGCGGCCCTGGCCTGTGATGAAGCGGTGGTCTTCCTTGCGGCGGACTGCGGCGCCGATTCCGGTGGCGGACATGGTGTTCCCTCCTCGCACGGCGCCTCTCGCGGGCGCCTCACTGCCTGGAACGCATGAAGGACGAAAAGCCCGCGCCTCGGCGCGAGCCGAGACTCACTCGGCAGCCTGACGCACCGGTGCGGCGCCCTTGCCCATCGCCTCCGCCCCGGCGGCGATCGCCTTGACGATGTTATGGTAGCCGGTGCAGCGGCAGATATTGCCGTCGAGATCCTCGCGGATCGTCTTCTCATCGAGGGTGTGGCCGCGACGGTTCACCATGTCGACGGCGGCCATGATCATGCCCGGCGTGCAGAAGCCGCATTGCAGGCCGTGATGCTCGCGGAAGGCCTCCTGCATCGGATGCAGCGTGCCGTCATGGGCAAGGCCCTCGATCGTGGTCACGCTGGCGCCGTCGACCGCCACGGCGAGCGTGGTGCAGGATTTCACCGCCTTGCCGTCGAGATGCACGACGCAGGCGCCGCACTGGCTGGTGTCGCAGCCGACATGGGTGCCGGTCAGGCGCAGGTTTTCCCGGAGCAATTGCACCAGAAGGGTGCGCGGATCGACATTGGCGGAGACGGCCTTGCCGTTCACCGTCAGAGAAACAGTGGTCATGAGCATATCTCCTGTGACCCTCCCCCGGCGCACCTGTGAGCAATCACCTCGGTGAAGCCGGCTCCCCTCCCGGAGCGGCTTGCCTCATCAGGCAGCTTTTCCTTGGAATGGATCAAAACGGAGTGTGGACCCGCGTTTTTGCTGGGTCAAGCCGGAGGCGCTCAATCGAAAGAGGGAGTTTAAGGCTGTTTTCTGCCAAAATCAGCCGATTGGGGGCGCATGAGGCGCCGGTAGCCCCGCCATGCGCCATTGGCAAAATCTTAAGGCGTCTCGCGCAGGGTTGGTTCGTCGTGCCGGATGACCGGCCCCCTGAGCGAGCCGCACCGTGCCGTTGATGATGGACCAAATTCAGCGACGGCTGAACGCGATCGGCTTCAACGACCCCCAACGCCGCCGGCTGCAGCTCTACCGGCCCATCGTCGACCGCATGATCGACGGCCTCGTGGCGGCCGATTTCGAGCGCGCCTTCGCCATCCACGCCGCGCTTCGCGACCGCGTCGCCGCCGTTTCCGGGGCCCTCCACGCCGCCGAAGCGGAGCATTTCCGCCTGCTGTTCGCGGGCACGTTCGACGAAGCTTATATCGCTTCGATGAATCGGCTCTGCGAACTCGAGCGGCAGGCCGACGTCCGGACCCGGGCGCGCGCTTCCATCGCTTTCTCGCTGCTCCGGGAGCTCTGCCTGGAGAGCCGGCGCCGCTTTCTGCTCTCGCCACGGCAATTCGCCGAGGATCTCTTCGTCATCGAGCGTGTCCTGACCTACGACGTCAACACGGCGATGACGATCAATCAGGAGAGCGAAGCCGAGGAAGCCCGCCGCCGGAGCATCGCGCTCGACGAGACGGCGGCAACGCTCAAGAGCCGCATCGGCCGCCTCGACGACACGATCAGCGGCGCGGTCGAGCAGTTCGTCTCGACCGCCTCCGAGACCGGACGCGCCACCGCCTTCATCAAGGATACGGTCGGCAAGGTGGCGCGGGCCTCGGTCTCCGTCCGGGAGAAGTCGTTCCAGACCGCCGCCGCGACGGAGGAGATGTCGGCCAACCTCGCCGATATCGGCCAGCGCGCCCTGAAGAACCTGACGATCACCAACCAGGCCGTGCTCGACACCGCGCAGATGAATGACGCCGTCGAGCGCCTGCGCGAGGTGACGGGCAGCATCGGCAAGGTCGTCGGCATGATCGCCGACATCGCCGCCCAGACGAATCTGCTGGCGCTCAACGCCACCATCGAGGCCGCGCGTGCCGGCGAGGCGGGGCGCGGCTTCTCCGTGGTCGCCTCCGAGGTCAAGTCGCTGGCGACGCAGACCGCCAGCGCCACACAGGACATCGCCGGTCAGATCGCGGAACTGGCGGCGAGCGCCGAGGCCTGCAGCACGCACGCCGCCGCCATCGCGGCGACGGTCGATGCCATCCGCCACGATTCGGAGGCGATCTCCGAGGCCGTTTCCCTGCAGAGCACGGTGACCGCCAGCATCGCGCGCGATGCTTCGATGGTCGCACAGAGTTCGGACGAGGCGATCGCCAGCGCCACCGCCGTCAATGACAGCCTCGACATGACGCACCGGACCCTGGAGCGCGCCAACGCCGCGGCGGCCGACATCGCGCTGCAGGTCGGCTCGGCGGAAGCCACGGTCAGCAAGGCGCTGGAAGCGCTGCGCAAGGCGTCCTGAGGGCCGCGATCGGCCGCCTCAGCCCTCGCTCACCGCCTTGGCGAAATTGGCGAAGAACTCGTCGGCGAGCTTCTTCGACACCGAATCGATCAGGCGCGAGCCGAGCTGCATCAGCTTGCCGCCGACCTGCGCCTCGACCTCGTAGCGCAGCAGCGTCTGTCCGGCCTCGGCATCGGAGAGCATGACCTTGGCGCCACCCTTGGCGAAGCCGGCAATGCCGCCCTCGCCTTCCCCCTGGATGCGGTAGCCGTTGGGCGGGTCGAGATCGGTGAGCTCGACCTTGCCCTTGAAGGTCGCCTTCACCGGGCCGAGCTTGACCTTCACCACCGCCGACATATGCGTATCGTCGTCCTTGGTGAGTTGATCGCAGCCGGGGATGCAGGCCTTCAGCACATCGGCATCGTTGAGCTTCGCCCAGACGACCTCCTTGCTGGCCGGCAAGGTCGCCTCGCCGCTCATCGTCATCGCCATGGCGCGTCTCCGTATTGCTTCGGCCGGGTGCAGCGGTTGCGGCTGGCCCGGCTCGCAGGGTATCCAGTCCCCTATCCATGGTCGAAAATCCCTTGCCTGCACAAGGGCCAGATCGGCGGCCATCGTCCGGTCGCTCTTTCCGCTGAAGAGGTTCGATGGTCGAGCTCTCCGCCGATGAACGCGCCGTCGCCGCCGGAGAGCGCGGCGAAGGTGCCGCGATGGCGCTGCGCATCGTGGCCGAGGCCGCCCGCCTCATGGGCGCGCCCAGGCTCATCCCCATCGCATCCGCCCATATCGACGGCGCGCTCTACCATGGCGATTCCGGCACGCTCTTCGCCGAGCGGCTGGTGGAGGGCGGCGCGCGGGTCGCGGTGCGGGCGAGCCTGAATGTCGGCGCGCTGACGCCAGCGGGCTGCGCCGCCGTCCGCCTGCCCCCGCATGAGCATGAGATGGCGCGGCGGATGATGCGCGCCTACGAGGCCATGGGCTGCGAGCCGAGCTGGACCTGCGCGCCCTATCAGGCCGGACACCGCCCCGTCGCCGGCACGGACGTCGCCTGGGGCGAATCCAATGCCGTCGTCTTCTGCAATTCGGTGCTCGGCGCGCGCACCAACCGCTACGGCGACTTCCTCGACATCGCCTGCGCCATCAGCGGGCGCGCGCCGGATTACGGCCTGCACCGGCGGCAGAACCGCCTGGCATCGCTGCTGATCGACACGACCGGGCTGTCGCCGGAATTACGCCGTTCCGACGTGTTCTATCCGGTGCTCGGCACGATCCTCGGTCGCCGCGCCGGCAGCGCCGTCGCCGTCCTCGATGGCCTGCAGGACTGCACCACCGAGGACCGGCTGAAGGCGCTGGGCGCAGCGGCTGCATCGGCCGGCGGCGTCGGTCTCTTCCATGTCGCCGGCGTGACGCCGGAGGCACCGGACGTCGCGGCGGCGCTGGGCGGCGAGCCGCCACGGGAGCGGATCGTGCTGGCGCCGGGCGATGTCGCCGTTGCGCTCGCCGGTCTCTCGACCGCCGGCGGGACCGGCCGCATCGACGCGGTCGCCATCGGCTCGCCCCATCTCTCGCCGGCCGAGGTCGACGAGCTCGAACGGCTGCTCGCCGGCCGGCGGCTCAGGCTCCCGCTCTATGCCAATACCGGCCGCCACGTGCTGGCACCGCTCGAACGCTCCGGCCGGCGCAAGGCACTGGAGCAGGCCGGCATTGTCTTCGTCGTCGATACCTGCGTCGTCGTCACCCCGATCCTGCCAGAACTCGACGGCGCGGTGCTGATGACCAATTCCGGCAAGTTCGCCCATTACGCGCCCGGCAACACCGGCTACGCCGTGATCTACGGCTCGCTCAGCGAATGCGTCGAGAGTGCCGTCGCCGGCCGTCTCGTCAGGGAGCCGCGGCAATGGAGCTGACCGCCGAGCCGCTCATCCCCGGCGCGCCGACAAGCGGCCTCTGCCTCGCCCTTACGGCGCCTATCAGCTTCTGGGGTGGCGTCGATCCGCGCAGCGGCACCATCATCGATGCGCGTCATCCCGAGTGCGGCCGCAACATCGCCGGCACGGTGCTGGCCCTGCCCGGCACCATCGGCTCGTCTTCCGCTTCCGCCGTGCTGCTGGAGCTCGTCCATGCCGGCAAGGCGCCGGCCGCCCTGCTGATGGATGAGCCCGACGCCATCCTGCTGCTCGGCCTGATCGTCGCCCGCGAGATGGGCTGGCCGACGCCGCCCGCCTTCCGCCTCTCCGCGGAAGAACAGAAGGCCCTCTCCGGCCGCAGAATCATGCTGTCGGCAGCTGGGCGGCTCGCATTCGCCGCTGCCGATGGTGAAACGTCCGGCGGGTAGCCGACTCAGACCGCCTCGAAGCGGCGGCGACGATAGATCAGGCTGCCGCCCAGATCGTTCTCCGGCGCCCGGCCGCCGAGCCCGACCACCTCCCCGATCAGGACACGGTGGCTGGCGATGTCATGCACGGAGACGAGCCGGCAATCGAAGGCCGCGAGCGCATCGAGCAGGGCCGGAGCGCCGGTGACGAGCTCGGTCCAGCGATCGGCCGCGAACCGCTCCTCGCCCTGGAGGCCGCGCCGGCTGGCGAAGATCTCGGCGGTCTCGACGCCGTGCGCCGGCAGCGTGTTGATGCAGAAGATGCCGCTCGCCTCGATCGCGGCCAGCGTGCGGCTGGAGCGCTCGATGCAGACGAGGACGGTCGGCGGCGTGTCCGAAACCGAGGCGACGGCGGTCGCCGTCATGCCGAGCCGGCCCGCCGGCCCCCGCGCGGTCACCACATGCACGGCGCTGGCGACCTGCGCCATCGCATCGCGATAAGCCTGTCCCGTGAGTGGTTCCGCCAGCGGCGGGAGAGGTTGGATGGTCTTTGTCATCAGCTCTGCGGCTCATGCTGCGACTGGCGCGCAACCCTGCCCATGTAGCCGCTCGCAGCGGCGATTGCCAGACGAGCCCGGCTCGCGCGGCCCGTCGCGCCACCGCAGGGAGAGCCGCTCTTCCGAGAGGCACTGCCGGAGCCCACCATGGCTCCGCCACAGCCCCGCACCCGAGTCGGCGCCCACCTCGACGGTCTCCTGCCCTCGACGGCCAGGATGGGCCGGGGATCCGTCCCAGCATCATACCTTCGCATGAAGGGAGGAGCCACAATCACGCTTGCGTCAGATGGATTCGCGTCCGGTCGTCGTCCCGGCGCCAGACCCGTGAAGCGACCCCGGGCGGCGAAAATCGCAGTCCCCGGCTCATCGCACGCCAAAATCCACGCGCCCAGCGCACAATCATCATGCGTGAAATGCGCGCGGCGCCGCAGAGAGTTCTGCACATTCTCGAGGCAATTCGCGCGAGATTGCTTTTGACAGAAATACGGCCCGGAGTGATTGTCGTCAGCGCAAGCCGTTGGTAGCTCTGCGCGGCAATCGCATCCCGCATGCGCCAGCGACATGCTGACGACAAGAACGGGAGCTGGTTCGAGGGGTCGGCGTCTTCAATGGAAGTATTTCTGCAGCAGCTCATCAATGGGCTGACATTGGGATCGATCTACGGTCTCATCGCCATCGGCTACACGATGGTTTTCGGCATCATCGGCATGGTGAACTTCGCCCACGGCGACATCTTCATGCTGTCCGCCTTCATCGCGCTGATCTTCTTCATGCTCGTGACGGCGGTCCTCGGCACCAGCGCCGGGATGGTGCTTCTGGCGCTGGTCATCGTGCTGGGCCTGGCAATGTTCTTCACCTCGCTGTGGAACTGGACGATCGAGCGGGTGGCCTACCGGCCGCTGCGCGGCTCCTTCCGGCTCGCGCCGCTGATCTCGGCGATCGGCATGTCGATCTTCCTGTCGAATTTCGTGCAGGTGGCGCAGGGCCCGCGCAACAAGTCGATCCCGCCGATCCTGAACAAGTCGATCACGCTGATCGACAGCGCGACCTACTCGGTCCAGATCTCCTACAAGCAGATCGTCATCATCGTGACGACGGCGGTGCTGCTGCTGGCCTTCTGGTACATCGTCCAGAAGACGCCGCTCGGCCGCGCCCAGCGCGCCTGCGAGCAGGACCGCAAGATGGCCGCCCTGCTCGGCATCGACGTCGACCGCACCATCTCGATCACCTTCATCATGGGCGCGGCGCTCGCAGCCGTCGCCGGCGTGATGTACCTCGTGCTCTATGGCGTGGTGAATTTCGCCGACGGCTTCACGCCCGGCGTCAAGGCCTTCACGGCCGCGGTGCTCGGCGGCATCGGCTCGCTGCCCGGCGCCGTCCTCGGCGGCCTGCTGATCGGCCTGATCGAGGTGATGTGGTCGGCCTATTTCACCATCGACTACAAGGACGTCGCCGCTTTCTGCATCCTTGCCATCGTGCTGGTGTTCATGCCCTCCGGCATCCTCGGCCGGCCGGAAGTCGAGAAGGTCTGACGCCATGGCGACGATCCAGACCAAGACCGGCCAGGCCGCCGCACCGGCCCGGGGCCGCGATATCAAGGCCGCGCTGAAGGAGGCCGGCTTCGCCGCCCTCGTCACCTTCGGCCTGTGCATTCCCATCATCGCCTGGGGCACGCGCCAGAACATGGACAACGTGCTGGTCCTCGACCAGCGCTGGGAGGCTGTCGCCTGGGCCGTCGCCATCGTCTTCATCGGCCGCTTCCTGGTGGCGCTGCGCCAGCAGAGCCGGGTCCCCGGCAAGCCGGCGGTGCGCCTCCTGCCGCATGGCACGATCGCCTTCTTCCAGCGCCATTCGCGCCTGTTCTCGCTCTTCGGCCTCGGTTTCCTCGTCGCTTTCCCGGCGATCGCAATCGGCCTCACCGGCTGGGGCGGCTCGCTGAAATGGATCGACAATTTCGGCGTCCAGATCCTGATCTACGTCATGCTCGGCTGGGGGCTGAACATCGTCGTCGGCCTCGCCGGCCTGCTCGATCTCGGCTACGTCGCCTTCTACGCCGTCGGCGCCTATTCCTACGCGCTGCTCGCCAAGAATTTCGGCCTGTCCTTCTGGATCCTGCTGCCGCTCGCCGGCTTCCTCGCCGCCTTCTGGGGCATGCTGCTCGGCTTCCCCGTGCTGCGCCTGCGCGGCGACTATCTCGCCATCGTGACGCTGGCCTTCGGCGAGATCATCCGCCTCGTCCTGGTGAACTGGACGAGCTTCTCGAACGGCTATGCCGGCATCTCCGGCATCCCGCGCCCCAGCTTCTTCGGCATCCCCTTCACAGCGAATGATGACGGCTTCGCCGCGGTGTTCGGACTCGAATTCTCACCATTGTACCGAACGATCTTCCTCTACTATCTGATCCTGTGCCTGGCCTTGCTGACGGCCTTCGTGACGCTGCGATTGCGCCGCTTACCGGTCGGGCGCGCCTGGGAAGCGCTGCGCGAGGACGAGATCGCCTGCCGCTCGCTCGGCATCAACACCACCAACACCAAGCTCACCGCCTTTTCCATCGGTGCCATGTTCGGCGGCTTCGCCGGCTCCTTCTTCGCCGCGCGCCAGGGCTTCATCTCGCCTGAATCCTTCACCTTCATGGAATCGGCGGTGATCCTCGCCATCGTCGTGCTCGGCGGCATGGGCTCGCTCTGGGGCTGCGCCATCGCGGCGATCGCGATGATCGGCGGCACCGAGCTGCTGCGCGAGCTGGAATGGATGAAGGCGATCTTCGGCGCCGATTTCGACCCGACCAAATACCGCATGCTGATCTTCGGTTTCGCCATGGTCGTCATCATGATCTGGAAGCCGCGCGGCCTGATCTCGGTGCGCGAGCCCACCGCCTTCCTGAAGGAGAAGAAGACGATCTCCTCCGACCTCGTGCAGGAGGGTCACGGCTGATGGCCAGCGCTCCCGCAGCCCACGGCCGCCCTCTCCTCGAGGTCGAGCACGTCACCATGCGCTTCGGCGGCCTGACCGCCGTCAACGACCTCTCCTTCGAGGCGCGCAAGGGCGAGATCACCGCCCTGATCGGCCCCAACGGCGCCGGCAAGACCACGGTGTTCAACTGCATCACCGGCTTCTACAAGCCGACGCAGGGCATGATCACCCTGACCCAGGACGATGGCGCGAGCTTTCTGCTGGAGCGGATGCCGGACTTCCGCATCTCCTGGAGGGCAAAGGTCGCCCGCACCTTCCAGAACATCCGCCTCTTCGGCGGCATGACGGTTCTGGAGAACCTGCTCGTCGCCCAGCACAACCCGCTGATGATCGCATCGGGCTTCACCTTCCTCGGCGTGCTCGGCATCGGCGGCTACAAGGCGCGCGAGAAGGAGGCGATCGAGAAGGCCAAGTTCTGGCTCGACAAGATCAACCTGACCGCACGCGCCGACGATCCCGCCGCCGACCTGCCCTATGGCGATCAGCGCCGGCTCGAGATCGCGCGGGCCATGTGCACCGACCCCGTCCTGCTCTGCCTCGACGAGCCGGCCGCCGGCCTGAACCCGCGCGAGAGCCACGATCTCAACACGCTGCTGCAATCGATCCGCAGCGAACTCGGCACCGCCCTGCTGCTGATCGAGCACGACATGTCGGTGGTCATGGAAATCTCGGACCACGTCGTCGTGCTCGACTACGGCACCAAGATCGCCGACGGCACGCCGGCCGAGGTGCAGGCCGACCCGAAGGTCATCGCCGCCTATCTCGGCGTGGATGACGAGGAGATCGAAGAGGTCGGAGCGGAGGTCGGCATCTCGTGACTATGACCCAGCCTCTCCTCGCCGCCCGCGGCGTCAAGACCTATTACGGCAAGATCATCGCGTTGAAGGGCATCGACATCGACGTCAATGCCGGCGAGATCGTCACGATGATCGGCGCCAACGGCGCCGGCAAATCGACGCTGATGATGACGATCTTCGGCAATCCGCAGGCCCGCGAAGGCACGATCACCTATGAGGGCCGCGACATCACCCGGCTGCCGAGCCACGAGATCGCACGCCTGGGCATCGCGCAATCCCCCGAGGGAAGACGCATCTTCCCGCGCATGACGGTGTTCGAAAACCTGCAGATGGGCGCGGCCGTCCGCAATTTCGAGCATTTCGACGAGGATCTCGAGAAGATCTGCGTGCTCTTCCCGCGCATCAAGGAGCGGCTGCAGCAGCGCGGCGGCACCCTGTCGGGCGGCGAGCAGCAGATGGTCGCCATCGCGCGCGCCCTGATGGCCCGGCCGAAGCTGTTGCTGCTGGACGAGCCCTCGCTCGGCCTGGCACCGCTGATCGTCAAGCAGATCTTCGAGGCGATCCGCGAGCTCAACAGGACGCAAGGCCTGACCGTCTTCCTGGTCGAGCAGAACGCCTTCCATGCCCTGAAGCTCGCCCATCGCGGCTATGTCATGGTCAACGGCGTCATCACCATGAGCGGCACGGGCAAGGAACTGCTGGCCAACCCGCAGGTCCGCGCCGCCTATCTCGAAGGCGGACGGCACTGATCGCGGCAGCGGAAACCGAATGGTCTCTGCTGCAACTTTTTGATGAGAGACGGCTCCTTGCCCGCCATGCCATCGCTAGGGTGATGTCGGCGGTTCTGGAAGCCCGGTGAAGCCTGGAGCATCTGATGCAAGGCATCGTCTACGAAGAACCGACGATCTGGCTCTTCCTGTTGGTCACGGTGGTAATGGGCGGCTGGCTCGCCTGGATGTCGGGCCGCGCCATCGCGCTGACCTGGCGGCCGAACTGGCAGCTCGTCGTCTACATGTTGGTCTTGGGCCTGTTCGTGCGCTTCATCCATTTCGCACTGTTCGAGGCGACGCTGCTGACGATCCATTACTATCTGGTCGACGTAGTGGTGCTGCTCGTCTTCGGCTTCGCGGGCTGGCGCTACAACCGCGCCAAGCAGATGACGCGGCAATATCATTGGCTGTTCGAGCGCGCTGGCCCCTTCGGCTGGAAGCCCCGCCCGGGCGCCGTGATCAAGCCGGAATTGACCTGAAAGTTTGACGAGCTTGTCGCGTGACAGGCTGCTCGAAACGCGCAAGACTGCGGTTTGGAGCGGCAAAACGCGCCGAGACGGGCCTAAGGAGATTGGCCCGTTTGAACGGATCCTTAGAGGGGAGTTGCATCTCATGAAGAAACTGCTGTTGGGCGGCATCGCGCTCGGCGCGGTCCTCGCCTTCTCGGGCGTGGCCAATGCTCAGATCAAGCTCGGCGTCGGCGGCCCGATCACCGGTCCGAACGCCGCTTTCGGCGCTCAGCTCAAGAACGGCGCCGAGCAGGCGGTCGAGGATATCAACGCCGCCGGCGGCGTCCTCGGCCAGAAGATCACCGTCAGCACCGGTGATGACGTCTCCGATCCGAAGCAGGGCGTCTCCGTCGCGAACAAGTTCGTCGGCGACGGCGTCAAGTGGGTGGTCGGGCACTTCAACTCCGGCGTCACCATGCCGGCCTCGGAAGTCTATGCCGAGAACGGCATCCTGATGATCTCGCCTTCGGCCACCAATCCGAAGATCACCGAGCGCGGCCTCTGGAACACCTTCCGGACCTGCGGCCGGGACGACCAGCAGGGCGCTGTCGCTTCGGCCTATCTGCTGAAGAACTTCAAGGACAAGAAGATCGCCATCGTCCACGACAAGACGACCTACGGCCAGGGCCTCGCCGACGAGACCAAGAAGGGGCTCAACGCCGGCGGCGTCAAGGAAGTGCTCTACGAAGGCGTCAACGCCGGCGAGAAGGACTTCTCGGCCCTCGTCTCGAAGATCAAGGCGGCCGGCGCCGACTATCTCTACTGGGGCGGCCTGCACACCGAAGGCGGCCTGATCGTGCGCCAGATGCGCGACCAGGGCCTGAAGACCGTGCTCGTCTCGGGTGACGGCATCACCACCGACGAGTTCGCCACGATCGGCGGCCCCGGCGTCGAAGGCACGCTGATGACCTTCCCGCCGGACCCGCAGAAGCGCCCGGAGGCGGCCGCCGTCATCAAGAAGTTCGAAGCCAAGAACTTCAAGCCGGAAGCCTACACGCTCTACAGCTACGCCGCGGTCCAGATCATGGCCGAGGGCGCCAAGCGCGCCAACTCGGTCGATCCGAAGAAGATCGCCGACGCGCTGCATGGCGGCCAGCCGGTCAAGACCGTGATCGGCGACATCGGCTTCGACAAGAAGGGCGACATCACCCGTCCGGACTACACCGTCTACACCTGGAAGAAGGGTGCCGACGGCAAGATCACCTATGTCGAGAACTGATCTCGACGGCTGATCGCAACCCTCGCGGAAAAGAGCCCGCCCCGGACCTTCCGGGGCGGGCTTTTTCTATGGGGCGGGAGGCTCGGCGCAGCGGAGGTTTTATCGGGCGGACAGCGGAATATCCTGCAAATGGGACCGGCGGCTACTCGGGATGCCCAGCGTTCCACGCCTCGGCATATTCGGCGCATTTGCGATAGACGGCATCTCGATCCGTAAAGCCCGCCGGATGCGAGCGGGACGGCAGGGCAGTCTGAAAGGGCACATAGCCCTGATGGGCCAGCCGCCAAAGCCGCCGGAGCTCGTTCAGGGGCTCGGGATGGTCGTCGACACGCAGATCGAAGCTCGGAAACGGGGCTTCGGTCCAGATGCGAATGGCGCAGGACTGACGGCCCCGGCTGTCGCCGCCCGCTCGCTCGCCAGCCTCCATGGCCACGATCAGGCGCTCGTCGAAATCGAGCGTGGGCGCGGCCATATAGGCCTTGAGCGTTTCCTCGACGACTTGCGGTCCTGCCAACATGTTTCCCGCGACGGAAACCTGCGGACCGCAAACGCTGCCGCTCCATGCGATGCATGCCGGGCCGGTATAAGCCGCCACATCGCCCGCGCGATCGATCACATGCAGCTGCCTGTGATCGCGCCCTTCGTCCGACGCCGACAGAGCCGAGACGATGTCGCGTGCAGAGCAACCTTCCTGAAGCATCCTCAGCCCGTCGACGCCGAAGAATGGATTTGCGAAGGCCTGCGTCGCGATGGCGCCGGTCCGGCCTGCTCCGTAGGGGACGATCGCCCCAACCGCCAGCGCCTTCGACGCGCACAAGACGCCAAACGCCCCGGTTCGCGCGTCCTGCGCAACGATGGACCACGTCATGCGCCGCTCCTTGTTCTTCAAGGAGTGGCCATAGCCAGCTTCTCGCGGTTCTCAAAGCACCGTCGGAAACCGGGCGGTGGCGACCGACGACAAAAAAAGGCCCGGTCTCCACGCGGAGACCGGGCCTTTCATGCATCCATGGAATCAGCAAACCCGGTCAGCCCGCCCGCTTGGTGACGACCGTCAGGACACCGTCATTGTTCAGCTGGGCGATGAGCACGTCGCTGGACTTGAACCCTTTCGCCTCGACCGCCGACTTCACCATCGGAGCGTTTTCGATCGCCTTCTGGAGCTGCTGCTGCTCATCGGCCGTACGCTTGCCGACCAGATCGTTCACCTGCGATTTGGTGGCGTCGGACAATTCGTTGATCTCGACCACGTTGATCGATCTGATCCCCGGTTTCGAGGATTGATCCTGCGTCGAGGAAGCCGGCGGCTGGGCCGGCTTTTGCGCCGGAGCTGGCGCCTGGGCCTGAGCAGCTCCCGCCAGCAGAATTGCGGCGGCCGCGGTCGCGATCATGTTCATGCGCATGGAGTTTTCCTTCCACCTGTTGCGAATGAACGTCGAATTTGACAGCCCAAATGGGGTCGTAGCCTGAAGTCGAGCCGGCCATTTCGTGATCATCTTGTGGCGAGGGCCGGGCTCGATCCGCCGCAGCACTGACCTGCAGCGAAACGAAAACCGTCCCGTCGCAGCAATCATACGGAGGCATCTCCCGAGTGCCGGCGCATGGTCGAGGCAACGCACCGTTGATCGTCGAGAAAGCCCGCAGCCGGGCAATTCCTCAATGATTCATTCTCTGCGGAACCGCGCCCAAGCTCTTGAGAAAACCCGCGAAACGCAACAGTCCGTCTGGCCAGGGCCCGTGCCCGGACTCGCTGTTGAGATGGCCGCTGTCGCCGGCATCGACGAATTCGGAGCCCCAGGCCTCGGCGAGCGCCTTCGCCTCCTCCGGCGTGCAATAGGGATCGGTCGCGCTGGCGATCAGTACCGAGGGAAAGGGCAGCTTCTCGCGCCGATGCGGGATGAAATCCTCCCCCATGCCCGGGACCGCGCGCTTGGCCCGCTCGGAGGCCGGCGCCACCAGAAAGGCCCCGGCGACCTCGCCATGCTTGAGATGCTCGGCCGCATGCGCGACCGCGCTGACGCCGGCCGAATGCGCGACCAGCACGACCGGCCGCGTCGCCCCCCGCACGGCCGCGACGATCCGGTCGGACCAGCCGTCGCGCGTGGGCTTGTACCAGTCCTCCTGCTCGACGCGCCTGGCCGTCGGCAGGCGCGTCTCCCAGCGGGTCTGCCAATGGTCGGAGCCCGAGCCCGACCAGCCGGGGATGATGAGGATATCGACGTCGGAAGATTTCATGAGGCCTAGATAGCCCTGCCGTTGCCGAAGTCCAGACCGTCAGGCCTGCCCGAACACCCGCCGGAAGATCGTGTCGACATGCTTGAAGTGATAGCCCTCGTCGAACATCGCCTTGAGCTCGGAGGCCGAGAGCTTTTCCGCCACATCCTTGTCGGCGAGCAGGTTGGTCAGGAAGTCCTCGCCATGCTCCCAGGTGCGCATCGCGTTGCGCTGGACCATGGCATAGGAATCCTCGCGGCTCGCCCCGGCCTGGGTCAGCGCCAGCAGCACGCGCTGTGAATTGTGCAGGCCGCCGAGCTTGTCGAGGTTCTTGCGCATGTTCTGCGGATAGATCAGCAGCTTGTCGACGACGCCGGTGAGGCGCGCCAGCGCGAAATCGAGCGTCACCGTCGCATCGGGCCCGATCATGCGCTCGACAGAGGAATGCGAGATGTCGCGCTCGTGCCAGAGCGCGACGTTCTCCAGCGCCGGCGTGACCATGCCGCGCACGAGCCGGGCAAGGCCGGTCAGGTTCTCGGTCAGCACCGGATTGCGCTTGTGCGGCATCGCCGAGGAGCCCTTCTGGCCCGGCGAGAAATACTCCTCCGCCTCGTAGACTTCGGTGCGCTGCAGATGGCGGATCTCCGTGGCCAGCCGCTCGATGCAGGAGGCGACGACGCCGAGCGTCGCGAAATACATCGCATGCCGGTCGCGCGGGATCACCTGCGTCGAGACCGGCTCGACCGTCAGCCCCATCTTCTGCGCGACATAGGCTTCGACCTGCGGATTGATGTTCGCGAAGGTGCCGACCGCACCGGAGATGGCGCAGGTCGCGATCTCCGCCCGCGCCGCCACGAGCCGCGCCCGGCAGCGATCGAATTCGGCATAGGCCTGGGCGAGCTTGAGCCCGAAGGTCACCGGCTCGGCATGGATGCCGTGCGAGCGGCCGATCGTCGGGGTGAGCTTGTGCTCGAAGGCCCGGCGCCTGATCGCAGCGAGCAGCGCGTCGACATCGGCGATCAGGAGATCGGTCGCCCGCGCGAGCTGGACCGAGAGCGTGGTGTCGAGGATGTCCGAGGAGGTCATGCCCTGGTGGACGAAGCGCGCCTCCGGCCCGACGATCTCGGCCAGATGCGTCAGGAAGGCGATGACGTCGTGCTTGGTGACGCGCTCGATCTCGTCGATGCGGGCGACGTCGAATTCGACGTCCTTCGCCTTGGCCCAGATCGTCGCGGCGGCCTCCTTCGGCACGACACCGAGCTCGGCGAGCTTGTCGGTGGCGTGCGCCTCGATCTCGAACCAGATGCGGAACCGGGTCTGCGGCTCCCAGATGGCGACCATCTCGGGGCGGGAATAGCGCGGGATCATCGCAAGCCTTTCACGTTCAAACCGCCGTCATTCCGGACAAGCCGCGAAGCGGCGCAGATCCGGAATCCATCATAGGGCAAAACGCTCTACGATGGCTTCCGGGTCTGCGCTTCGCTCCGCCCGGATGACGGAAACCTCTCAACTAAACCCAATCGCCGCGCGCGGCCTCGGCCGCCTTGCGGATCGCTTCAATATTGCCGGCATAGGCCGAAGGCCCGCCCTTGAACACGGCCGAGCCCGCGACCAGCGTATCGGCGCCGGCCTTGACGACCAGCGGCGCGGTCTCGGGCGTCACCCCGCCATCGATCTCCAGTGTGATCGGCCGGTCGCCGATCAGCGCCTTCACCTGCGCGACCTTCTCGACGACGGAATGGATGAAGCTCTGCCCGCCGAAGCCCGGATTGACGGTCATCAGCAGGATGAGATCGACATCCTGGATCAATGCCTCGACGGCGCTCGCCGGCGTGCCGGGGTTGAGCACGATGCCGGCCTGCTTGCCCTGCGCCTTGATCGCCTGCAGCGTGCGGTGCGGATGCGGCCCTGCCTCGACATGGAAGGAGATCAGATCGGCGCCGGCCTTGGCGAAGGCTTCGACATAGGGGTCGACGGGCGCGATCATGAGGTGCACGTCGAAGAACTTCTTGGTGTGCGGGCGGATCGCCTTCAGCACGTCGGGGCCGAAGGTGATGTTGGGCACGAAATGCCCATCCATCACATCGCAATGGATCCAGTCGGCACCGGCCGCATCGATCGCGCGCACCTCCTCGCCCAGCTTGGCGAAATCGGCCGAGAGGATGGAAGGGGCAATGCGGATCGGGCGGGTCATGGCGGGCGGTTTAACGCATCATGCGGAAAAGTGGGAACCGGTTTTCCGCAAAAATGATGCGGCAAGCCAAAAAACTTGCCCCGCTACGGCCCCGCTGCAATCAGGCGAAGCGCGATTTCACCGGAAAGGACAGCCGCCTGTCCGCTTCCGCGATCTCGGCAGCGACCTGCACGAAGGCCGGCCGCTGCCGCAGCCGCGCGAACCAGGCGGAAAGACCGGGATAGCCGTCGAGCGGCGGCCCGCCGAGCCGAAGCGAAAACAGCACGCTCATGAACAGCGCGATATCGGCGGTCGAGAGCCTGCCGCCGAAGAAATCCCGCCCTGCCAGCTTCTGCTCCAGTACCTCGTAATGCCGCGCCAGCGCCTCCTCCGCGATCAGCGCGTCGGCCTCCTGCACGATGCGGCGGTCGCGGTCGGGTGATGGCGGCCCGGTGCGATGCATCAGCGGCTTCAGCGCCTGCAGCATGATCTCGTCGGCATAGAGCTCATCGAGCCGGCAGCGCGCCCGCTCCACCGGCGTGGCTGGCATCAAGGAAGGCTCGGGATAGGCCTCGTCGAGATATTCGAGGATGACGGTGGAATCGTAGAGCACGAGCCCGCAATCGCTGAGCACCGGCACCTGGCCCTTCGGATTGAGCGCCAGAACCTCCGGATGCTTCGGATCATAGCCCGTCGTCTGGTTGAACGGCACCATGACGCGCTCGAAGGTGAGGCCCTTCTCCCTCAAGGCGATCTCGACCTTGCGGGCGAACAGGCTCAGCGGCCCGGAATACAATGTGATCATGGCGCGAACTCCTGCGATGGCGAAAACCTCGCAAGGCGGCGCGTCAGCGCCCGTCAGCAGCCCGACTGAGAGCCTCTAAGCCTCCTGGCGCCGAATCCGGGCGGCCAGCCCGCGCAGCAGCCAGGGCAGCAGATAGATCGGGAACTGCGCCAGCGCGAAGAACAGGAAGGTCGTCGGCGAGACGCCCGCCCCCAGCGCGGCGACGATGAGGCCCATGTTTCGCTGGCCGCTGCCATAGCCGATCATGAAGCGCTCCGAGCCCGGCAGCAGTCGCAGCACCAACCAGGAACTGATGAGCCCCGCGGCCGAGACGGCGAAGACGCAGGCCAGCACGAACAGCACGAGCCTGGGATTGGCGATCGCGGCATGGGTGACGCCATCCATCGCGGCGATGGCGAAGATGAAATACATCAGCACGCCGAAGCCATCGAGATTGGCCTTCATCGCCTTGATCCTGGCGAAGCCGAGCCACCAGCGCAGCAGCGAGGCGACCGCCATGCCGCCGCCGATGAAGATCAGCAGACGCAGCGCCAGCACCCAGCGGTCGAGCGGCACGGCGGCACCGGCCAGCAATTCGACGAGGAAGGGGGCGATGATCGGGCTCGCGATCGTCGCCGCGATCACGCTCGCGATGATGAGAGACGGCTCGAAACCGTAGAGGATCGCGACCGCCGGCGAGGACATGATCGGCGGCGCCGCGCCCATGATGGCGAGCCCCAGCACGATGCCCGGATCGAGGCTTTCCCGCCCGACCAGCAGCAGCGCCCCGCCGATCAGCAGCACCGGCCCGGCGATCAGCCACAGGCAGGCGGCGGCGAGTTTCGCCGGGCGCCTGAGCAGCTTCGCCGTGACGGCAAGGTCGAGGCGCAGGAAAACGACCGTGGTGAAGCAGAAGATCGTGATCGGCAGCACCGGCCGCGCCGCCGCCGAGAATTGCGGCAAGGCCAGGCCGAGAAAGATCGAGAGCGCGAAACCTTGCGTGCCGTAACGCCCGAGCCAGGCGAGCCCGGCGGCGGGAAGGGTTGCTGGATTCATCGGCACCGCGCTGGAATCATTCGCAAATCGTGCCGCACAGTGGCCGAACGGCGCCGCGGCGTCATCCGCTAATCCTGCAGGCACCCCTTGCGCCGGCATGAAATTGCAAGGACATCGCCAAAATGGCCGGTGAAACGATGGAATTGCGGAAGTTGGCGCAGAAATTGCGAAAGATCAGCCGATATGCCGCAAAAATTCGCCACGCCGCTGACAAGCCGGCGCAAAGCGGTATTTTGCTCGGCAAAGAGCTGGAAACAGGGGTTGGCGGGAGCAGGCCATGCGTGTGGATACGATCGTTCTCGGCGCGGGCATCGTCGGTATTTCGGTGGCGCTCCACCAGCAAAAGGCGGGCCGCTCCACGCTGTTGATCGACCGTCGCGCGCCGGGTGAGGAAACCAGCTACGGCAATGCCGGCCTGATCCAGCGCGAGGGCGTCTACCCTTACGGCTTCCCGCATGATTTCGGCGCGCTGTTCCGCTACGCGATGAACAACACCATCGACGCATCCTATCATTGGAGCGCGATCCCGAAGCTGGCCCCCTTCCTGTTCTCCTACTGGATGCATTCGCGCGCCTCGCAGCACGAGGCCATCGCCCATCAATACGCGAAGCTGATCGAGCATTGCGTCACCGAGCACGACGCCCTCGCCCAGGAAGCCGGCGCCACCGGCCTGTTGCGCCGCGACGGCTGGATGAAGGTGTTTCGCACCGAGAAGGAGCGCGACACCCGCCTTGCCGAGGCCGCCCGCTGGAACCGCGAATTCGGCCTGAACTACCGCGCCCTCGACAGGGCGACGCTCAAGGCCGAAGAGCCGCATCTCGACCATGGCAACCTGATCGGCGGCCTGCACTGGACCGACCCGACCACCGTCGTCGATCCGCTCGGGCTGTCGAAGGCCTATGTCGCGCTGTTCGAGAAGCTCGGCGGCAAGCTCGCCATCGGCGATGCCACGACCCTGGCGCAGAACGGCGCCGAATGGAGCGTCACCCTCGCCGACGGCACCAAGGCCATCGCCAAGGATGTCGTCGTCGCGCTCGGCCCCTGGGCCGACGTCCTGACCAACCAGCTCGGCTATCGCCTGCCGCTCGCCGTCAAGCGCGGCTACCACATGCACTACAAGCCGCTGGGCAATGCCGTGCTCAACCACCCCGTCCTCGACACCGAGCGCGGCTATTTCCTCGCCCCGATGCTGCAGGGCATCCGCCTGACCACCGGCGCCGAATTCGCCGACCGCGACGCCCCCAAGACGCCGGTGCAGCTCGCCCGCGCCGAGCCGATCGCCAAGACGCTGTTCCCGCTGGGCGAGCGCCTCGATGCCGAGCCCTGGCTCGGCCGCCGGCCTTGCACCCCCGACATGATGCCGATCATCGGCCCGGCCCCGAAGCACAAGAACCTGTGGTTCTCCTTCGGCCACGCCCATCACGGGCTGACGCTGGCCGCCGTCACCGGCCGCATGATGGCGGAGATGGTGACGGGGCAGAAGGTGTTCGTCGATCCGTCGCCCTTCGCGCCGTCTCGTTTCTCGTAAGGCATCACCGTCATGCTCGCCCTTGTGGCGAGCATCCACGTCTTGACCACGACTTTCGACCAGCAAAGACGTGGATGGCCGGGACAAGCCCGACCATGACGAGGGGGCGCCCTGCGCTTCCGGCTCTCGCGACTGCGCCCGCTCCCTGCCAGAGTAACGCTTCCGATTCCCTCCGAGACCCCGCCATGGCCCTCGCGAAACCGCCCGTCCAGGACAATGCCTACACTGCCGCGCTCGCCCTGCTCGACCGCGTGCCGCTGATCGACGGGCACAACGATCTGCCCTATGTCATCCGCAAGGACCGCAACGCCAAGGGCGATGTCGCGGCCTATGGGCTCGACAAGGTCCATCCGCAAGTCGACACCGATATCCCGCGCATGCAGGCGGGCAAGCTCGCCGGCCAGTTCTTCGCAGCCTATGTCCCGCCGAACCAGCCCAACCCCGCCGGTTTCGCGCTCGCCCAGATCGCGCTGATGCGCAGCATCCTCAAGCAGCACGACGATGTCTTCCGGCCCGGCCTCTCGGCCGATGATGTCGAGGCGGCGAAGGCGGAGGGGCGTATCGCCCTGTTCATGACGATCGAGAACGGTTCCGCGCTCGAGAACGAGCTCGACGCGCTCGACGCCTATTACGATCTCGGCGTGCGCCTGATGACGCTCTGCCACAACGACACGACCGACTGGTGCGACTCGGCCACCGACGCCCCACGGCATGACGGCCTCTCCTCCTTCGGCATGCGGGTCGTCCGGCGGATGAACCGGCTGGGCATGGTCGTCGACCTCGCCCATGTCGCCCCGAAGGCGATGCATGACGTTCTCGATGTCACGCGCGCGCCCGTGTTCTGGTCGCACTCCAATGCCTTCTCGCTTTGCGACCATCCGCGCAACGTGCCCGACGATGTGCTCGACCGGGTCCCTGGCAATGGCGGCGTCGTCATGGCGACCTTCGTGCCGGATTTCATCAGCCAGGCCTCGCGCGACTGGCACCGCCCGGCGAAGGACCAGTATGGCAAGACCCCCGACACGATGGACTACGCCAAGGTCGAGGCCGAGATCGTCGCCAAAGCCGGACCGCGCCCGCAGGCGACGGTCTCCCAATATTGCGACCATCTCGACTACCTGGCCAAGCGCATCGGCCACGACCATGTCGGCATCGGCTCGGATTTCTTCGGCTGGGTCAATCCGGACGGGCTGGAGGACACCTCGACCTTCCCGAACGTGATCGCCGAGCTGATCCGCCGCGGCTGGTCCGAGGAGAATCTGGCCAAGCTCGCCGGCGGCAACACGCTGCGGGTGTTGCGCGCGGTCGAGGCTGAGGCCGACTGAAATCGCCGCTCTTCACGTCATGGCCGGGCTTGTCCCGACCATCCACGTCTTCCTTGACCCAAGGTCCTGTGCAGGACGTGGATGCTCGCCACAAGGGCGAGCATGACGTATGAGCTTGCCGTCGCGCCCGCCGATCCTGGCCGTGACGTGAGCCTCACGAAGACAAGATCTCATTCTCCCATGACCGGTTCCGGCACCGACCGCACCCGCCCCGCCCACCAGGCGCCCGCCCCCGTCGTCATCCTGGTCGAGCCGCAGCTCGCCGAGAACATCGGCATGTGCGCGCGGGCCATGGCGAATTTCGGTCTCTCCGAAATGCGCCTTGTCGCGCCCCGCGACGGCTGGCCGACTGGCGGCGGGCTCAAAAAGGGCGCGACCGCCGCCGCCTCCGGCGCCACCCATATCCTCGAGAACGCCCGCCTCTATGCAAGCGCGGCAGAAGCGGTCGCCGATCTCAACCATGTGCTCGCTACGACAGCCCGCGAACGCGGCCAGATGAAGCGTGTCCTCACCCCGGCCGAGGCGATGCCGGGCCTCGCTCAACGGATCGGCGGCGGCGAGCGGGTCGGCATTCTCTACGGGCGCGAGCGTATCGGTCTGACGAATGAGGAAATCAGCCTGGCGGACGCGATCCTGACCTTTCCGGTCAATCCGGCCTTTGCCTCGCTCAACCTTGCCCAGGCCGTCCTGCTGAACGGTTACGAGTGGTTCAAGACGACGGATGGTGAGCCGCCCTTCCGCGAGAACAACCCCTCTCCGCCCGCCAAGCGGGAGACGATCCTCTCGATGTTCGACTATCTCGAAGGCGAACTCGACATCAGCGGTTTCTTTCCGCCCGGCAAGAAGCCGGTCATGACCGCCAATCTGCGCGACATCCTCCACCGCCTCGACATGACCGAGCAGGAGGCGCGGACGCTGCGCGGCGTCTTCAAGTCGCTGGTCGAGGGGCCGAAGAAAGCGCGGCTTCTGGCCCGGCAGGCGAGCGAGCCGGAGCAGTCCGAAGGCTGACGAGCGCGCCGTCATGCTCGGGCTTGACCCGAGCATCTCCGAGCGGAAACGGCGCCTCTTTCGGGAAAAGATTCTCGGATCTGCGCTTCGCTCCGTCCGAGAATGACGCCTCCTGAACGAAAAAGGCCGGCCCTAAAGGGCCGGCCTCTCCTGCTGGTCGGGGGGTCTCGAAACGTCCCGGTCAGAATTGATACTTCATCGTCGCCTTCACGGTGCGGCCCGGCTCGCTGTAGTAATCGCGCGCTTGCGGCCGCGAGAGCGGAACGTTGACCGCGTCCCAGTATTTGCGATCGAAGATGTTGTAGACGCCGATCTGGAATTCAAGATCCGCGATCTCGGGCGCCGGGCGCCACCAGGCCGAGGCGTTGAACAGCGCATAGCCTGGCGCCTTGAAGCCGGTGGTCGGCGGCGTCGTCGCGGTCGTCGAGACGTCGTCGCGCTTGCCCGCCATCTTGGCCGAGACCTCGGCGCCCCAGCGATCGGTGCCATAGGCGACGGCGACGATGCCCTGCACCGGCGGGATCGAGTTCAGGAAGCTGTCGTCGTCCTTGTTCTGGCCGCGGGTATAGGCGAAGGAGCCGCGCACCAGCCAGTTCGGCGCAAAGGCGTATTGCCCGTTGATCTCGACGCCCTGGATCTCGGCGCGGTTGATGTTCCGGTAGCCGGTGATGCCGCCCTGCTGATAGAGCCCACCGACGCCCGCCGCCTGAATCTGGTAGGTATCGATGAAGTTGCGGTAGTTGGTGTGGAAATAGGTGATCGAGCCGCCGAGCTGCTTGTCGCCGAAGCGCATGCCGACATCGATGCCGTTGCCGATTTCAGGGCGCAGATTCGGGTTGCCGGTGCGCAGATAGGTGGCGGGCCCGCCGAAGCGGCCATAGAGTTCGTCCGCCGTCGGCGCACGGAAGGTCTTGGCCCATTGCGCGAAGACGGTGACGTCCTTCACCCAGGGCGCGTTCTTCAGGATGTCGTATTCGAGCCGGATGCGCGGCGACCAGCCGGAATCGCTGGAGGACGGCGGCAGACTCGTCGGCCGCGAGCCGCCCGCAAAGTAGGCCGGGGTGTTCTGCGGCACTTCCTCATACCAGTCGAAGCGGACGCCGGGCGTGATGCGCAGGCGGTTGTCGATGAGGCCGATCTCGTCATGCGCGTAGAGGCCGACGAGCTTTCCGTCGACCTTCGGCTGGTCGGCCTGATTGGTGTGGAGGTTGTTGCAGGTGGTCAGCGCCCCTGTGAAGACACCCGAGGCGGGCCTGGCCGGGCAGTTGTCGACGCCGGCCGAGTATTGCTCGAGCGAGGACATCCGCAATTCCGTGCCGAGCATCAGGCGATGCGACGCCATGCCGGTCTGGAAGTTCTTCAGCAGATAGCCGTTGAAGCCGTAGGAATTCTCCTCGTTCTGGTTGTTGCGGGCATAGGGCCCGATGATGCTGGTGTAGCGCCAGGCGTTGGTGATGTCGTTGCGCTTCAGCCGCTGCCAGTAGAGCGTCGCATGCGCTTCGTCGATAAAGGCTCCCGGCAGCTTGTAGTCGTAGCTCAGCGAAACCCGGTTGCGCTCGACATCCTCGCCCGATTCATAGGAGCCGGGGCGGAAGTTGCCGGTAAGCGAAACGGTGTTGTTGCGAATCTGGGTTCGGTCGGCGCGCTTGAAGAATTCGCCGGTGAGGCCGAAGCGATGCTCGCCGACCTCCTGATAGATCTTGCCGAGGAAGCTGTACTGGTTGAAGTCGCCCGGATTGGGCGCGGTGCGCGTCGCGCCGATCGTCTTGAGGTTGCCCTTGTTGTCGATCTCGTGGCCGTCGCGGAAGCCGCCTTGCAGCAGGACGGAGGTGTTCCCCATCCGCGCCGCCGCCGCGGCGCTGCCGAACCAGGCCCGGTCGGTGCTGTCATAGCCGGTCTTGGCGAGCGCGCCATAGGAGCGGCCATTGCGCAGCAGATCCTCCGGGTCGAGCGTGCGCACCGCCAGCGCGCCGCCGAGCGCACCGCTGCCGAGCGTGCTCGCCCCGCTGCCGCCGCGCAGCAGGTCCAGCGTCGAAAGCGAGTCGAAATCGAAGGCGTTCTGGGCGCCCCGATTGATGCGCGTGTCGATCAGGAAGGGCTGGCGGATGCCGTCGATCGTCGTCAGCACGCGCGCCCCGTCGAGGCCGCGGATGTTGAGCGAGTTGTTCTGGCGGTTGAAGGTGATGCCGGCCTCGACGCGGTTCGCCAGGTCGGTAAGGTTCTGGACCTGCTCGCGATCGAGCTCCTGGCGCGTCACACGGGTCGTCGTCGGCCCGTTGAGCAGCGCCCCGCCGGGCACGCCCTCGCCCTGCACATTGATCTGGTCCAGCACCACGGGCGCATCGCCGGCATTCGGCTGCGTATTCGCGGCCGCCTGCTGCTGACGACGTTGTTGTTGCGCCTCTGCCGACGAGGCCGCCAGCGCCAGCACCAAGGTTCCAAGGGCCACGCCCCCGCGCAGCTTGCCGAAATACACGCCCATCGCCCAGTCCCATCCTGCCTGGCCCGTCCCGGCCGTCATCGGCAGATTAAAATGAATATAAACAGCGCCTTACGAGAAGATAAGACTTCAATTCGGATATTGTTTGCAAAAGATTCTGTCAATTACTATGCACCGTAAAGCAAAACTATAGAATCGATCCAATAAATAACTATTCTAATGTAGAACTGCAGCGCGCCAGCGGCCGCGCCGAATTCGGCTCCCGATCTCGTGATCGCGCAGGAGCGGACTGTGACGCCGCGCGTCATTGCCTCCTGCGAAAAGCCGCGCATCTTCGTGTCATGAACGCTCGCTACGCCACGCTCGATCGACGCAAGCTCTTGACGGGAGGCAGCGCCATGGCGGCGGCGTTCTCGATCGCCGGCGGCAGGGCCCGCGCGGCGGACACCGACGTCGTCGTGATCGGAGCCGGCGCGGCCGGCATCGCCGCTGCCCGGGCGGTGAAGGCGGCCGGGCGCAGCGTCACCGTGCTGGAGGCCCGCGGCCGGGTCGGCGGGCGCGCTTACACCGACGCCTCGCTCGGCCCCAGCTACGACGCCGGCGCGATGTTCATCCATTGGGCCGAGCGCAATCCCTGGGTCGACCTCGCCCGTGAGCTCGGCGTCGAGACGGCCCCCGAGCCCATGGGCGGCGGCTTCCGGGTCTTCGCTGACGGCCGCCCCATGCCCGACGCCGACCGGCGGCGCCGGCGCGATGCCTTCAGGCAGATCGACCGCCGGCTGGAGACGGTCGATATCGGCGCCCGCGACCTCTCCATCGCCGAATTGCTCGGCGATCTCGGCCCCGACATGGCGCCGGTCGCCACCTCCGGCCTCCTGCTCTCGATCGGCGAGGAGTCCAGCCGCATCTCGGCCCGGGATTACCAGCGGCTCTGGTCCGGCGACGACCTCGTCGTGCCTTCCGGCTACGGCAATCTCGTCGCGCGTTCAGCCGCCGGTCTCGACATCCGCCTGAACGAACCGGTCGAGGCCATCGATTGGAGCGGAAGCGGCGTGACGGTCACCTCCCGCTCGGGCACGCTAAGGGCCAGGATCTGCATCCTCACCGTGCCGGTCGGCGTGCTCAAGGCGGAGACGATCCGCTTCACCCCCGCCTTGCCGGCTGCGACCCGCGATGCGCTGGCCGGCCTCCATATGGGCGCCCTGACCAAGATCGCCCTCAAGGTCGAGGGAGACCGCTTCGGCATCACGCCGGGCGCGAGCTTCCTCGAATCCGGCAAGCCCGAGGGAATGATCAATTTCGACATGTATCCGGACGGCAAAGATCTCGTCATCGGCTATTGCGGCGGCGATTTCGCGCGCCAGCTCTCGCAGGCCGGGCCTGACGAGGCCAAGGCCCATGCCACGGAGCTGCTGGCGACGATGATCGGGGCCGAGTTCCGCAAGACCGTGAAGGCCGTCTCCTTTCCCGCCTGGTGGACCGATCCCTTCGCGCGCGGCGCCTACTCCGTCTGCGACCCCGGCCACGACGCGGCGCGCGACGCCCTCGCCCAGCCGATCGGCGGACGCCTCCTCATCGCCGGCGAGGCCACGGCCGGCGGCGGCGCCATGACGGTCGGCGGCGCGACGCTGGCAGGACGCGCGGCGGCCACGGCGCTGGCGCGGCTGAAGGTCTGAAAGCTGCTCTTTCAAGGAAACGCGGGTCATCCCGGCCGAAGCGAAGCGGAGAGCCGGGATCCATGCCTGAACCTTCCTCGGAAGCGCTCTGGCATGGATCCCGGGTCAAGCCCGGATGACGGCGTGGTTCTGTCCAAGATCAGGACGGTCTTAAAGGGCCAGCTCCCAGTTCTGCCCCACCAGATCCTGTCCGAAGGAATGGTGCCGCTCCTCTGCGACCAGCTTGAAGCCTTCGGCAATATAAATGGCCCGCGCCGCATGCAGGATATCGTTCGTCCACAGCACCATGCGCCGGTATCCCGCCGCGCGGGCGAAGCCGATCGCCTCCCGCACCAGCGCCTTGCCGAGGCCCAGCCCCTGCGCACGCTTCTCCACCAGCACGAGCCTCAGCTTGGCGGTCGCCGCATCCTCCGCGACCACGAAGCTCGAGCCGGCCGGCTCGCCATCGAGCTCGGCGATGAAGCAACGCTCGCGTCCCGGCTTGAACTCGCGCAGGAATTGCGCGGCGATCTCGGCGACCAGCGCCTCGAAACTCAGGTCCCAGCCGTACTCCTCGGCATAGAGCCGGCCATGGGCGGAAACCACCCAGCCGATATCCCCGGCGCGATGTTCGCGGATCACAGGCCGCGACCTGGTCGCCCTCTCGCCGGACAGAAGCGCCTGCGTATCGGCGAGCGCGCTGACGAGCCTGCCGCACTCCGTTGGCGAGAGCCGCGCCAGGATCGCCTCGGCCTGCGCTTGCGACGCTTCGTCGAGGGGCCGAAAGGCGGCCTGCCCGGCCCGCGTGAGCCGCAAGCGAAAGGCGCGCCCGTCGGCGTTCGAGCGCTGTCGGTCGAGCCAGCCCTGCGCCTCGAAGCGCTTCAGGATGCGCGAGAGATAGGCGGGATCGAGATCGAGGTCGCGCGCCAGCTCGACCGCGAGGCAACCATCCCGCTGCGCCAATTCGTAGAGCACCCGCGCCTCGGTCAGCGCGAAGCCCGAGCCATGCAGATTGCCGCCCAGCGCACCGATCCAGCGCGTATGAAACCGGCCGAACCGGCGAATGGCCGCGACAGCCGCTGCTTCGCTCTCTGTCATGGCATCCTCCCGCCGCGAGCGAAGGTCAATTTAGTGGACAAAGTCAACTAAATTTGAAACAGCCGCTTCAGGCGGCATTGACTGTCGCTTAACGGCTCTCTGGCGGAATCGGGCTTTGACGTTTCGCGGCGTAGTCATGCAGGTCGATCTTCTCGCCGGAACGGGTTATCGCCCGCTTGTGGCCCCCCGCCCCCAACCCACCATCCTCGTCTTCGATTCCGGGCTCGGCGGTCTCACCGTGCTCGGACGCGCCACGCGTGCCTGCCCGGCGGCGCATATCGTCTACGCCGCCGACGACGCCGGTTTCCCCTATGGCCGCCTGAGCGAGGAGGAGCTCGTCGCCCGCGTCCTCGCCGTCATGGAGCGCCTCGTCGCGCGCTTTCACCCCGACCTCGCGGTGATCGCCTGCAATACCGCCTCGACGCTGGTGCTGCCGGCGCTCCGGGCCCGCTTCGCCATCCCCTTCGTCGGCACCGTCCCGGCAATCAAGCCGGCTGCGGCGGCGACCCGCAGCGGTCTGATCTCGGTGCTGGCGACGCCCGGCACCGTGGCGCGCGACTACACCCGCGAGCTGATCGAGACCTACGCCGCCGGGCACCATGTCACGCTCGTCGGCGCGACGCGGCTCGCCGGCCTCGCCGAGCAGGCGCTCAAGGGCGAGACCGTCGACGACGCGGTCCTGCGCGCCGAGATCGCCCCCTGCTTCGTCGAGGCGGACGGCCGCCGCACCGACATCGTCACACTCTCCTGCACGCATTATCCCTTGCTGCTCGAGCGGATGAAGCGGCTGGCGCCCTGGCCCGTCGAATGGATCGACCCGGCGCCGGCGATCGCGCGCCGTGTCGCCGACCTCCTGCCCGCAGCGAGAGACGGCAGCCCGGTCGGCCTCGACGCGACGGCCGTCTTCACCGACGGCTCCGGCCTGACGGGGCCGCTGCGCATCGCGCTGGCCGGCTATGGCCTCGCGCAGGTCGCCATCGAGCCGATGCCTCTGGCGAACTGACGGAACTCCGCCGCACTCCACGCGTTGCGGCGATGGCGACCCTCACCGAGGAACGAAAGCTCATGAGAAAGTTGCTGTTGCTGCTGGCGCTCGCCATCGGTTTCGCCTTCGCCGGTTTCGGCGCCGGCTCCGAGGCGCAGGCGAAGCCCCATGGCTGGCACAGGGGCCACGGACATCATGCCATCTATCGTCATGGCCCGCGCCGTCATTACGGCTGGCATCGCGGCCATCATTACGGCTGGTACAAGCACCACCCGCGCCATCACCATTATCGTCATCACCACCGGCATCATCGCCACTGGCGCTGATGCCCGTTTCCGGCCCGCCCGGAATTGACTCGAAGCCGGCTTTCCGTCATACGGCCCTTCGTCACGCGGCTCCTCACGGGGCCGCGTGGCTTTTTCCGCACCCGTGATCCGCTTTCCTTCGGAAGCCGGATCTGTCGCCCCAGCCAATGCAGGGGAGCAGGAGGGCGCGGTCCTCAACTCGCGAACCTGAGAGGACACGCGACATGTCGAAGCGCCATGAGGCCAAATACAAGATTGACCGCCGTCTCGGTCAGAACATCTGGGGCCGCCCGAAGTCCCCGGTCAACCGTCGTGAATACGGCCCCGGCCAGCACGGCCAGCGTCGCAAGGGCAAGCCGTCTGACTTCGGCACGCAGCTGCGCGCCAAGCAGAAGCTGAAGGGCTATTACGGCTCGATCTCCGAGAAGCAGTTCCGCCGCTATTACGCCGAGGCGATCCGCCTCAAGGGCGATTCGGGCGAGAACCTGATCGGCCTGCTCGAGCGCCGCCTCGACGCGGTGATCTACCGCGCCAAGTTCGTGCCGACCGTCTTCGCCGCCCGCCAGTTCGTCAACCACGGCCACATCACCGTGAACGGCAAGCGCGTCAACATCGCCTCCTATCAGGTGAAGCCGGGCGACGTGATCGCGGTCAAGGACTCGTCCAAGCAGCTGGCCATCGTCATCGAGTCCGCCGCCCTCGCCGAGCGCGACGTTCCCGACTACATCGACGCCGACCACACCAAGTTCACCGCCACCTACACCCGCACGCCCACGCTGACGGACGTGCCCTATGCGGTGCAGATGGAACCGAACCTCGTCATCGAGTTCTACTCGCGCTGATGCGGTCACGGCGGCTTCCGGCCGCCGCCGATATCGGAACACAGGGGACGGCATCTTTGCCGTCCCCTTTTTTATGCCCGTCCTGGCAGTGAACAGCGTCTTTGCCACCGTAGCCGCCATGGCGGCGGCGAACCCATTCCCGTCACAATCCTGCGGGAGCTTCTGGGCATGACGATATTGCACAGCGCCGAACTCTTCATTTTCGCCGACTATTTCCAATTCTATCTGCAGGACGAAGGCGTCGACGAGGATTGGGGCGCCTTCTGGACGGACGAGACGCTTGAGCGGATGCTCGCCGTGGGCGACTGCAGCGTCGGCATCGCGACAATGCGAAACATGTCCGTCCCGGTCGCCATTGCCGTGCACGACGATGCGCCCGAAGCGGATTTCCACGAATGGGAGCTCGTCAACGAATGCTCCTTCCGTGTGCGCACGGGCCGGGTCATGGTGCTCGGCTGCACGGAAGGCACGCCGCAGGAGCGCGCGCGCTTCTCGCTGCCGCCCGGCAGCTATCGGGTGCGCGTTTCCTATGTCGGGCTCGACACCCTGAGCGATGACGCCCTGGACGGCGACGATTTCTACCGGCTGCAGATCTGGCCTGCCCCACCGGCGCCGACCCTGACCTTGAAGACGCGCAGGGCAACGGCGGGCTGAACCGGACGCCCCCCTTACGTCAGACCGAGAGCCCGCTGTGCCGAGACCTTCGCTCCTTTTCCGCTTGGCCGCGATCATGCTGCCCCTTGCCGTGCAGCTCGCCGCCAGCGTCTCGACGCCGGCCATGGCCGAGGTGCGCTTCGGCCGCAACGTTCGCGTCGGCGGCCATGATTTCTCGAACCAGAGCTTCAATCGCCATCGGCGCGCGCTAATTCATATCTATGACCGCACGCCCAGCCGTCCCGGCTGCGTCTGGCGCTCCGACGGACGCGGCGGAAAGGTCAAAATCTGCCACCTGCGCCGCATCCGCTGAGCGCGCCGCAAAGAAAAGGGGCGGCCCGGCAGGCCGCCCCTTTTCTTTGCCCCTTCAGGAAGCAGGCCGCGCGCCGGTTCTACAGATGCGAGCCGACCTCGTCGCGGAAATAATAGCAGCCGAGACTCAGGCAGCCGATCAGGATCGACAGCGCATAAGGTCCGAACAGACACATAACGAAGACCGAGCCGATAAAGGCTCGCATTCCCCATGTCAGCCAGGTTCCATTCATGGCTCACCCTCGCATCGCATTGACTGACAAAGCGTAAACGGAAAGCCGTGAATCCAACTTGAACAGATATGGTGAATCACGAAATCGTCCTTTTCCTCTCGTACGTTAGCAAGTCGGGCGAAAGCAAGGCGTAAAGCGGCCGGGGCAGTTTCCCTCCACGGTTGGATGCCCTAGCGTCGCCCGGCCTACAGCTAGGGGATCGCCATGATTCGCATTGTTTTGACCGCTCTCGCGCTGACCTGCGCGTCGAGCTTCGCCCACGCCCAGAGCTGCGCCGTCCAGGCGACGGACAAGAAGCTCGCCGGCGCCGCCAAGACCAGCTTCCTGACGAAGTGCGAGAAGGATGCCGGCGCCTCCTGCGACAAGCAGGCCGCCGACAAGAAGCTTGCTGGCGCCGCCAAGGCGAGCTTCACCAAGAAATGCGTCTCGGACGCCACCAGCGGCTGAGAGGTCGCCGCGCCCGGCCACCGCACGGCATCGCCATGCGACCGCCGGGACGGTGCCGACCGCTCAGTCGGCGGTGCTGCTCTCCCAGGTCGCGTGGCTCACCGCGGGCAGGCGCCCGAGCTTGTCGACGACATGGTCGAGTTCCTTGCGGTCTATCGCCGTGCTGATGAGCTTGGCGACAATCTCGACGGTGTCTTCGCCGCGCTCGATCGTCGTGATGTCGCTGAGCGGATATTGCGCCGCCTCGAGATATTCGACGAGCGTGTCGCGGATATCGGCGAGCGCCTCGGCCCGCGTGGTGACGACGACCTCGTAGGTCGCTTCGAGCGCCCGCTCGTCGAGCGGAATGCGGTTTATCGCGTTGACGAGCGGCCTCAGCAACGTGTTGCCGAATATGACGAAGGTCGCGACGAGCGCCGCTTCGGCGATCATGTCCGCACCGGCGCAGGCGCCCACCGCGGCGGAACCCCAGAGGGTGGCGGCCGTGTTGAGGCCGCGCACGTTCATGCCCTCCTTCATGATCACGCCAGCGCCCAGGAAGCCGATGCCCGAGACGACATAGGCGATCACCCGGATCGCGCCGGCCGTGCCCTCCAGGCGCATGGCGAGATCGACGAAGGCGGCGGCGCCCAGCGCGACGAGGACCGTAGTGCGCAATCCCGCCGTGCGCTGCCGGTACTGGCGCTCGGCGCCGATCAGCATGCCCAGCACGAACGCCGCGCTCAGGCTGACGGCCGTGTCGAGGAAAGGCAGAAGCTCGAAGGTCTGGATGAAGCGCATGGCCGCTGGCTCGCGTGGCGGGCAGCGGTGCTTGACATGAAGAATAGCCCCCGGCAAGCCGCCGGGGGCGCGTCGTCGTCAGAGGTTGTCAGCGCGCCGGGCCGGATAGCCGGCGGGTGCCGAATTCACTCGTCGTCCTGGCCGTCGTCGCGATCGCGGTTGTCCTGCCAGCGGCGCGGCCCATGATCGCCGCCGTCGCGCCGCCCCCGCCATTCGCGCATTTCGCGGAAGCGCTCGCGGCCCTCGGACATGGCCTGGCGAACCGAACGGCGCAGCACGGTCTTCTGCTCGTCGCTGAGCGTCGCCCAGAGCGGCCTCACCGTATCGGCCAGTTCCTTCGATGCGGCGGCGCGCTCGCCCAGGCGCTTGGCGCGCGCATCGATCCGCTCCATCAGATCGGCGCTGCGCAGCCGGTCACGCTCCTCGCGCATCGCAGTCCAACGCTCGCGCCCCTGCTCGGCGCGCTGCCTGATGAGAGCCTCGACCTTGTCGAAGAGCGGCACCTGCTCGGGCTTCAGCTTGAGATCCTCGCGCACCTTGGCGAAGCGCTGGTCCATCCGGACCTTGGCCTGCTCGGCGCGGCGCTGGCGCATCTCGTCGCGCCGCTGGTCGCGCGTCTCCGCGCTCTGCTGCTTCTGGTCGCCGCCGGCCGGCGGCACGGGCTGCGGCTGCGCCAGGGCGAAGGTGCTGGCGAGCGCGGCGATCGACGATGCGGCGATGAGGACGATGGGTTTCATGAAGCTCTCCTCGAACAGTCCTGTAACGTGTCGCTCAGCGGGTCTCGAAGCCGATTGGCGATGTCACCACGGTGGCTGTCGGTGGGTGAACCGGCGATGGCCCGCGGATGAAAAGATCGTAATGTGACGTCAACGCGTTCAACGCGATTCAGTTCGGTGCCGACCTCCATGCGCAACCTGATCACCGATGTCCGGGGCGTTCTCATTGGCCACGCGCATGACGCGGCGGCGGCGACGGGCGTGACCGCGGCGCTGTTCGAACGCCCCACCGTCGCCTCCATGGCCGTGCTCGGCGGCGCGCCCGGCACGCGCGACACTGCCTTGCTCGAGCCGGAAATGACCGTCGAACATGTCGACGCTCTCGTCCTCTCCGGCGGCTCCGCCTGGGGTCTGGGCGCGGCCGACGGCGTGATGAGCTGGCTTGCGGGTCACGGACGCGGTTTTCCGGCCGGTGGCTTCCGCATCCCGATCGTGCCGCAGGCGATCCTGTTCGACCTCGCCAATGGCGGCGACAAGCCCTGGGCCCGCGGCGACGGGGAAACGCCCTATCGCCGCCTCGGCATGGAGGCAGCGGCGGCCGCCGGCGCCGATTTCGCGCTCGGCACGGCCGGTGCCGGCTTCGGTGCCACCACGGTCAACCTGAAAGGCGGCCTCGGCTCGGCCAGCGCACGCGCGGCGACCGGCCAGATCGTCGGCGCCCTCGTCGCCGTCAACGCGGTCGGCAGCGCCACCATCGGCGGCGGCCCGCATTTCTGGGCCGCTCCCTATGAGCACAGCGCCGAGTTCGGCGGCCTCGGCTGGCCGGCCGCGATCACGCCCGCAGAGACGGCCCTGCGCTTCAAGGGCGGCACCGGCCAGAACACCACGATCGCGCTGGTCGCGACCGACGCCGTCCTCACCAAGGCGCAGGCGAAGCGCATGGCGCTCGCCGCCCATGACGGACTGGCGCGGTCGCTGCGCCCGGCCCACGCGCCACTCGACGGCGACATCGTCTTCGCCGCTGCAACCGGCCATAGCGGAGCCCCCTCCGACGCCTTCGCACTGACCGAGCTCTGCGCCACCGCCGCCGATGTGCTGGCGCGGGCCGTAGCGCGCGGCGTCCATGCCGCGACGGCGCTGCCCTTCCCCGGGGCGCAACCGGCCTGGCACGACCGCTTCGGGGGCTGATCGGCGCAACCGAGGCGGGCATACCGTAAAGTAATCATTTCAAATTTACGAATTCGCAAGGCAAACCCTGCAACCTGAGCGATAGCTTTGGGCCTGCAAGGCCGCGAGGCCGGGGGGTGCAGGATGCGTGAGATCGGCTTTGGCCTGGCCTTCGGCATCGTCATGGCGCTGGGCGCCTTCCTGATCGCGGCCTGGCCCGCCCAGGGACGCCCCGTCGCGGCCTTCTTTCCGGCGGGCAGTTCGGCCCGCGCGATGTCGGCCGCCATCGCCGAAGCCGGCGGCAGCCTGATCGAGATCAACGCGGGATCCGCCGTCACCATCACGCTGGGCGAGGACGACGGCTATGTCACGGCGCTCTATCGCGCCGGCGCCTGGCTCGTGATCGATGCCAGCCTCGCCCGGCTTTGCGTGGGCTCTGCGAAAGGGAGCGGCCAATGAACGACGTCGCGCGGTTCCGTGCGCAGTTCGCCCGCCTGCTGCTCATCATTCTCTGGATCAATGCCGGCCTGATGTCGCTGACGCCCGGCGCCCAGCTCCTGCTCGGCCAGCAGACGCTCATTCTGGCGGGAATCGGCCTGGCGGCGCTCGGCACGCTGGCGCTGTATCTCTACCGCATCGACTGGCCCGCGCGGCAGATCACCAGCATGGCGACGCTCGGCCAGGTCATGCTGCTGGTCTACGCCTTCGCGGGACATCCCTATCAATCCGACATGCACATGTATTTCTTCGCCATGCTGGCCGTCCTGGCCGGCTGGCTCGACTGGCGCATTTTCCTGCCGGCCACCGTCGCGATCGCGGCCCATCATCTTGCCCTCAGCCTTCTGCAGCCTGCCGGCGTGTTTGCGAATGGCGGCGACACCGGCCGGGTCCTGCTTCATGGCGCGATCGTTTCCGTGCAGGCGGCCGCGCTGAGCTTGCTGGTCTGGGCTCTGCGGCAAGCGCTTGAGACGTCCGAAACGGAGCGCCGGCAGGCCGACGCCGCGCGCGAGATCGCTGACGAGGCGCGCCGCCATGTCGCCGAGACGACCGCGAAGGCCGCCAGCGAGCGCCAGCGGATCCTGAACGTCGTCGCGAATGATTTCGAGAATGCCATCGCCGGAATCGCCCGTGACGTGATCGCCTCCGTGCAATCGCTGCGCGCCGCATCGCAGCAGATGAAGCATGGTGCCGTCGAAGTGCTGCAGCGCTCGACAGCCGCGTCGCGATCCTCGCGCCAGACCTCGGCCAATGTGGTGGCGGTGACGCAGGTCACTTCGGAGCTCGCCCAATCCTTCGCCGAGGTCGACCGGCAGGTGGCCGAGACCGCGCGCATCGTCGGGGCCGCGACCCTGCAGGCTGGCAACGTCCTCCATACCGTCGGCGACCTGTCGCGCAAGGCCGACGAGATCGGCAACATCGCCGGCGTGATCTCGACGATCGCCAAGCACACCAACCTGCTCGCCCTGAATGCCTCGATCGAGGCGGCGCGGCTCGGCCGCTCCGGCGGCGGCTTCACCATCGTGGCGCAGGAGATCAAGTCCCTGGCGACGCAGACCTGGCGGGCCACCGAGGAGATCCAGGGGCAGATCGAAGCGATCCACCAATCCGGCTCGGAAGCCATCGCCGCGATCGACGCGATGAACCTGACGATCGGCTCGCTCAACCAGATTTCCGGGGCGGTCGCCATCGTCGTCGAGCAGCAGAACGTGGCGACGGCCGGCATCGCCGAGAATATCCGCCAGGCCGCGGACGAAACCGTCACCGCGGCTGGCCATATCGACATCGTCAGCCGCGTCGCGGCCGAGACGGACGAGGCGGCCAGCCACATCGCCCTGTCGGCCGATGAACTCTCCCTGCAATCCTCGCATCTCGATGCCGAGGTGGCGCAGTTCCTCGGGCGCGTGCGCGCCGCCTGAGCCACGTGGTTTCGTGCCGGGCGCGAATGCGTTATGGCAGCGCCATGTCCACCGACGATTTCCTCGCCCGCTTCGGCTCGCCCGGCGCCAGCCAGCCCGACCCCGTCGCAGCCGCCCAGCAGGCGATGCGCAATCCCCTGCCGGCCCGGTTCTACAAGGAAGCGGGCGTCATCGAGCGCGATGGCCTGTTCCATGTCGCGCTCGACGGCAAGACCGCCCGCACCCCTGCCCGCAAGCCGCTCGCGGTCGGCTCGCGCGATGTCGCGGAGGCCCTCGCGGCCGAGTGGGAACGGCAGGCCGAACGGATCGACCCGGCACAGATGCCGCTGACCCGGCTCGTCAATTCGGCGCTGGACGGCGTCGCGGATCAAGAGGAGGCCGTGCGCGCCGAGATCGTCCGCTATGCCGGCTCCGACGCGCTCTGCTATCGCGCCGGCGAGCCCGAGGCTCTGATCGCGCGCCAGAACGACGTCTGGCAGCCCATTCTCGGCGACATCGAGGCGCTGATCGGCGCCCGCTTCCTGCTGGCAGAGGGCGTCGTCTTCGCGCAGCAGCCGGAAAGCACGCTCGCAGCCGTCGCCCGGCACGTCGGGACGATCCCCTCTCCGCTGGCGCTCGCCGGTGCGCACAACGTCATGACGTTGACGGGTTCTGCCATCCTCACCCTGGCGCTGGCCAACGGGCTGATCGATCCTGACGCCGCCTGGAACGCCGCCCATCTCGATGAGGACTACCAGATCGGGATCTGGGGCCAGGATGAGGAAGCGGCCGAGCGCCGCGCCATTCGCCGGCGAGAATTCGACGCGGCCGTGCTGCTGCTGACGAAGGGCTGAACGCCTGGGAGTTCCGGAGCCGGCGGCATGATGCCCTCGCACGCTTCGGCAAATGTCGCAATGGACTCTCGCGGCAGCCCCGCTTAAGCCGGCTTTCGAGACGCGTTTTTCCCGCCGGGAGCCTGCCGCCATGAAGGATATTCTCGAACAGCTCGAATCGCGGCGCGAGGGCGCGCGCAAGGGCGGCGGCGAACGGCGCATCGAGGCGCAGCACAAGCGTGGCAAGCTCACCGCCCGCGAGCGCATCGAGCTCCTGCTCGACCGCGACTCCTTCGAGGAGTTCGACATGTTCGTGCAGCATCGCTGCGTCGATTTCGGCATGGACAAGGCCGAGAAGATCCCCGGCGACGGCGTCGTCACCGGCTGGGGCACGGTCAATGGCCGCACCGTCTTCGTCTTCTCGAAGGATTTCACCGTCTTCGGCGGCTCGCTCTCCGAGACCCATGCCCAGAAGATCACCAAGATCCAGGACATGGCGCTGAAGATGCGCGCACCGATCGTCGGCCTGTTCGATGCCGGCGGCGCTCGCATCCAGGAAGGGGTGGCTGCGCTCGGCGGCTATGGCGAGGTCTTCAAGCGCAATGTGCAGGCGTCCGGCGTCATCCCGCAGATCTCGGTGATCATGGGCCCCTGCGCCGGCGGCGACGTCTATTCGCCGGCGATGACCGACTTCATCTTCATGGTCCGCGACACCAGCTACATGTTCGTCACCGGCCCCGAGGTGGTGAAGACCGTCACCAACGAGACCGTGACCTCCGAGGAGCTCGGCGGCGCCAAGGTCCACACCTCCAAGTCCTCGGTCGCCGACGGCTCCTTCGAAAACGATGTCGAGGCGCTGCTGCAGGTGCGCCGCCTGCTCGATTTCCTGCCCGCCAACAACACGGCCGGCGTCCCGGAATGGCCGTCCTTCGACGTGCCCGACCGCGTCGACATGAGCTTGGACACGCTGGTCCCGGACAATCCGAACAAGCCCTACGACATCAAGGAATTGATCCTGAAGACGGTCGACGAGGGCGACTTCTTCGAGATCCAGGCGGCTTACGCGGGCAACATCGTCACCGGCTTCGGCCGCATCGAGGGCCGGACCGTCGGTATCGTCGCCAACCAGCCGATGGTGCTGGCCGGCGTGCTCGATTCCGACGCCTCGCGCAAGGCCGCCCGCTTCGTGCGCTATTGCGACGCCTTCGAGATCCCGATCGTCTCGCTTGTCGACGTCCCAGGCTTCCTGCCGGGCACGGCGCAGGAATATGGCGGCCTGATCAAGCACGGCGCCAAGTTGCTCTTCGCCTACAGCGAATGCACCGTGCCGCTGGTCACGATCATCACGCGAAAAGCCTTCGGCGGCGCCTATGACGTGATGGCGTCGAAACATATCGGCGCCGACGTCAATTACGCCTGGCCCACCGCGCAGATCGCGGTGATGGGCGCCAAGGGCGCGGTCGAGATCATCTTCCGCGGCGGCGACGCCGAGACCATCGCGCGCCAGACCAAGGAATACGAGGACCGCTTCATGTCGCCCTTCGTCGCGGCCGAGCGCGGCTATATCGACGAGGTCATCCTGCCGCATTCGACGCGCCGCCGCATCGCCCGCGCACTCGCCATGCTCAGGACCAAGAACGTCGAACGCCCGTGGCGCAAGCACGACAACATCCCGCTCTGAGCGGGCGGCTCATGGCCAGCGCCTGAACACTGCGCTGGCATTCACCCCGCCGAAGCCGAAGCCGTTCGAGATGGCGTGTTCCATCGCGACCGGCCGCGCCTCCTTTGCGACGAGGTCGAGCCCGGCTGCCGCCTCATCCGGGTTTTCCAGGTTGAGCGTCGGCGGCGCGATCTGGTCGCGCAGCGCCAGGATCGTGAAGATCGCCTCCAAACCGCCGGCCGCGCCGAGCAGATGGCCGGTCGCCGATTTCGTCGCGCTGATCGCGATGCCGCCCTCGGTGCCGAACACCGCCTTGATGGCGGCAAGCTCGCCACGGTCGCCGACCGGCGTCGAGGTGGAATGGGCGTTGAGATGGGCGATATCCGCCGGCCGGAGCCCGGCCTGCTTCAGCGCGGTCTCCATCGCCCGCCGCGCACCGGAGCCGTCCTCGGGTCCCGAGGTGATGTGATAGGCGTCGGCGCTGGTGCCGTAGCCGGTCAGTTCAGCCAGGATCGTCGCGCCGCGCGCCTCGGCATGCTCCAGCGCCTCGATCACCAGCAGGCCTGCCCCCTCGCCCATGACGAAGCCGTCGCGGTCCCGGTCGAAGGGCCGCGAAGCCTTTTCGGGCTCGTCATTGAAGCCGGTCGAGAGCGCCCGGGCCGCAGCGAAGCCACCCAGCGCGACGAGATCGACGCAAGCCTCGGTGCCGCCGCAGAGCGCGATATCCGCTTCTTCCGCCCGGATCATGCGCGCCGCATCGCCGATCGCCTGCACGCCGGCGGCACAAGCGGTGACCGGCGCGCCGATGGGCCCCTTGAAGCCATAGTCGATCGAGACATGGCCGGCGGCGAGATTGACCAGGAAGGAGGGCACGATGAAGGGCGAGAGCCGGCGCACGCCGCGCTGGTCGGTCGTCCGCACGGCCTCGACGATCGCCGGAAAGCCGCCGATGCCGGAAGCGATCACCGTCGCCGTACGCTCGCGCTCCAGCTCGGTTTGCGGCTGCCACCCCGCCTGTGTCAGCGCTTCCCTGGCGGCGACCAGCGCGAACTGGATGAAGCGGTCCATCTTGCGCTGGTCCTTGGGCGCGATCACTGTATCGGGATCGAATCCGCCCTCGTCATCCTCCATTTTGGAGGGAACGACGCCCGCGATCTTGGCCGGCAAGGTTTCGGCGATCGCATCCGGCAGGCGGCGCAAACCGGAGCGCCCGGCAAGCAGGCGCCGCCAGACGATCTCGGTTCCACAGCCAAGGGGCGAGACCACACCCATTCCGGTGACGACGATACGGCGCATGGAGAGCTCCTATTCGGGAGAGACCGGCGCAGCTGCATCCCGCGCCGCCACGATGGCGAGGCGTTGCAGCATGCCGGGGCTGGCCTGGGGGCCGGCGATGACGGTGACGTTGTTGGAATTCACGGGCTGCCGGGTCTCGGCATCGGCATAGGCCGGTACAACTTCCCGCCCGCTCTCCCGATCGGCGAGCACTAACGCCTGCCCTTCCGGCGCGAGATGCCGGTTGCCGAAGGCGACCAGCGCCGCGACCACGGGGAAGAAGTCCCTACCCCGCTCGGTCAGCACATACTCGTGACGCTTCGGCCGCTCGCTATAGATCCTGCGCTCGAACAAACCCGCTTCGGTGAGATGCTTCAGGCGCCGCGCCAGCATGTTCGGCGCGATGCCGAGGCTGCGCTGGAACTCGTCGAAGCGGGTGAAGCCCTGCAGCGCATCGCGCAGGATCAGGATGCTCCACCACTCGCCCACCGCTTCGACGGCGCGGGCGCAGGGACATTCGGCAAGCGGGGAAAGCCGGGGCTGCATGGTCCTCGCACTAATGATGTAACTATCATTTTGCAAGCCACTATCGCAGCGGCGTGTCCGCCGCCGTGATGGCGCCGGCAGCTTCCTTCAATCCAGCGTGCTCCGGAACCGCATCAGCGCGAGGCCCGCAAAGACCGGCACGAACAGGCTGAGATAGAACACCTCGTCGCCGATATCGCCGAGGCCCGCGCCCTTCAGCATGATCGCCCGGATGATGCGCAGGAAATGGGTCAGCGGGAAGATTTCGCCCAGCGTCTGCGCCCAGCCCGGCATGCCGGCGAAAGGGAACATGAAGCCCGACAGCATCAGCGAGGGCAGGAAGAAGAAGAAGGTGAGCTGCATCGCCTGGAGCTGCGTGCGCGCCACCGTCGAGATGGTGTAGCCGAGCAGCACCAGGGCCAGCACGAAGATCAGCACGCAAGCGAGCAGCAGCCCGAGCCCGCCGAGGAAGGGCACCGCGAAGAGCAGCCGGGCCGCGCCGAGCACGATCACGACCTGGACGGCGCCGACGGCGAGATAGGGCAGCACCTTGCCGAGCATGATCTCGCCGGCCGTCACCGGCATGGCGAGCAGGTTCTCCATCGTGCCGCGCTCGACCTCGCGGGTCAGCGCCATCGCCGTCATCATCACCATCGTCATCTGCAGGATGACGCCGAGCAGACCGGGCACGATGTTGTATTGCGTGATGTTCTCGGGGTTGTAGCGGCGATGGATGACGAAGGAGAGCCCGTCCCCGGCGGCGGCCGCCGGGTTCGTCTCGGGCTCGAGACCCTGGGTCCGCTGCAGCGCCCGGCTCGCGATCGCTCCCAGCGCCGAAACCGCGCCGCTCGCAGCGGCCGGGTCGGTCGCATCCGCCTCGACCAGGAGCTGCGGCTGGTCGTTCCGCTCGACCCGGACGCCGAAATCGCTGGGAATGGTGACGAGGAAGGAGATCTCGCCCTTCGCCATCAGGCTCTCGGCCTCCGCCGCGCTCTGCGGCCGTTCGCGGAAGCGGTAGTAGTTCGAGACCTCCAGCGCCGAGACGACGGCGCGGGTATAGCGGTCTTGGCCCAGCGCCAGGATCGCCGCCGGCAAGCCGCGCGGGTCATTGTTGATGGCGTAGCCGAAGAGCAGGAGCTGGACGATCGGCACTGCCAGCATCATCGCGAAGGTGATGCGGTCGCGCCGCATCTGCACGAATTCCTTGGCCAGCATCGCGCCGAGCCGGCGCGGGGAGAACAGCGCGATCATGCCGCCCGCTCCCGCGCATCGCTCATGAACTTGATGAAGACGTCTTCCAGGCTGGTTTCGCCGGGCTCGACCTTGATGCCGGCTTCCCGCTTCAGCGGTTCGAGCGCCGCTTCCAGCTTGCCCCGGTCGGTGCCAACGACATGCAGCGTCGCGCCGAAGGCGGCGACCTGCTCGACCCCGTCGGCCGACGACAGAGCCTTCATCTGGGCGGGCTTCACCGCCCCGTGGACGACATAGGTGACGAGGCCGGAGCCGCGCACCACCTCCTCAACGGTTCCGGTCGCCAGCATGCGGCCATAGGCGATGTAGCCGATGCGGTGGCAGCGCTCGGCCTCGTCCATGTAGTGGGTCGAGACCAGCACGGTGAGCCCGTCGCCGGCGAGACGATGGATCTCGTCCCAGAATTCGCGCCGCGCCTTGGGGTCGACGCCGGCCGTCGGCTCGTCGAGCAGCAGCAGTCTGGGCTGGTGCATGATGCAGGCGGCGAGCGCGAGCCGCTGCTTCCAGCCACCGGAGAGCGTGCCGGCGAGTTGGTCCTTGCGCGAGGTCAGTCCGAGCCCGTCCAGCGTCTTCGCCACCGCCTCCTCGGCGGGCTTCAGCTCGTAGAGGCGTGCCACGAAGGTCAGATTCTCGGCGATGGTCAGGTCCTCGTAGAACGAGAATCGCTGGGTCATGTAGCCGACCTGGCGCTTGATCGCCGCGCTCTGCGTGCGAACGTCGAGCCCGAGCACGGTGCCCTCCCCGGCATCGGGCTTGAGCAGCCCGCAGATCATCCGGATCGTCGTCGTCTTGCCCGAGCCGTTGGGGCCGAGGAAGCCGACGATCTCGCCTGTCGCGACCGCCAGATCGACATCGTCCACCACCGTGCGCGGTCCAAAGCGCTTGGTCATGCCGCGCACGTCGATGGCGAGGCTCGTGCTCACCGCTGCCCCCGCAAGGTGACGTCGACGATCTGCCCCGGCTGCAGAGCCGATTGCGATCCGCCATCCGGCCGCGCCTCGACGAGATAGACCAGCTTCTGGCGTGTCTGCTCCGAATAGATCACCGGCGGCGTGAATTCGGGCTCCGGCGAGACATAGGTCACCGACGCCGTCAGCCCAGGCACGCAACCGTCGCAGTGGACCTGCAATGGCATGCCGGGCTTCACGCTGGAGATCCAGCTTTCCGGGACATAGAGCATCAGCTTGGCGGCCCCGTCCGGCAGCAGCAGCACGACCGGCGCACTCGGCCCCGCGAGCTCCCCGACGCGCCGCAGCACATCGCTGACGCGGCCGGCCGAGGGCGCCACGAGGCGGCGCTGCTCCAGCCGCCAGCGTGCCTGTGCCAGCGTGGCCTTCGCCTGCTCGACCGCGTTCTCGCTCGCCTTGATCTCGTCGGGACGGGCCGGCAACTTCGCGACGGCGAGATTTGCGGCGTTCTGGCGCACGCTCGCGGCGGCGACATCGCGCGCCGTTTCCGCCTGGTCGAAATCGGCCTGGGTCGAGACGCCGCGCCGCAACAGATCCTGTCGGCGGTCCAGCGCCCGCTCGGCCTCGCGCTGCTGCGCCTGGGCGGAGGCAAGGTTGGCCTCGATCACCGCGATCTCTTCCGGCCGCTTGCCGCTGCGCAGGTTGTCGAGCTGCGCCTGGGCCTGCACCAGCCGCGCTTCGCTCTCCCGGAGGCTGTGCTCCGCATCGGTCGTTTCCAGAGCGGCGACGAGCTTGCCGGCCTCGACGCGATCGCCCCGGCGCACGTCGATCCGCTCGATCCGGGCCGTGTCGATAGGGCCCATCCGCACATATTCGCCTTCGACATAGCCGGCGATGCGCACCGTATCCGGCGCGCAGGCGCCGAAGGTGGAGGCGATGAAGGCGACCGAGCACAGAAATCCGAGGATCATGGGCGTTCTCCCCGTGCTGCGAGAATCGTGGCGGTGATGGCCGAGCGGATGCTGCCCGCGATCGCCCTCTCCTCCGCCTCGCCGATGCCGCTCCAGCCCATGCGCCGCGTCACCGCAGGGCGCGCCAGGCGGAAATACAGGAGCTGCCCGATCATCGCGAAGACGCCGATGCGGGTGCGTTCGGCCTCCGCCTCGATGCCGGTCGCGGCGGCCCAGAGGCGGCAGAGACGGCCATGAACCGGCCCGACCAGCCCCTCATAGAGGATGTCGAAGGCCGGGCTCGGCTCCATCATCTCGCGCACCACGAAGCGGGCGATCGCCTCGCTTTCCGGGTTGCGCACGATGAAGGTCGTCGCCCGGCCGACGAGGGCGAGAATCGCCTCCAGAGCCGCGTCAGGCCCGAGATCGACCGGTACGGGCGGCGGCGCGGCGTCTCCGAGCAGCCTTTGCCGGATGGTCTCGACGACGGATTGCGCGCAGGCCTCGCGCAGCCCGCCCTTGCCGCCGAAATGATAGGCGATGCCCGCGCTGTTGACGCCCGCAGCCTGGGCGATCTGCCGGATCGAGCTCGCCTCGAAGCCGTGCCGCCCGAACAGATCCAGTCCAGCCCTGATCAGAGCCGTGCGGGTGCCTTGATCGTCGAGAGAGAGCGCTGGCATGGCCGAAGCGTACCATAACCACCAAATTCAATCAATCGATTGATTGAATTTGGTGAGCACTCCCTTGCACCGCGTGGTCGGAACAAGCGCGTCGATGCATCACATGACTCGCCGGAAAGATTGGTCTAAGGCGGAAACCATCCTTTCAATCCGCCTGCCAGATGCTCTTCAATTCGTTCGTCTTCCTGCTTGCCTTCCTGCCGCTGGCGCTCGCTCTGCATTGGCTGGCGGAGCGCTTCGCGCCGCGTCTGCGCCTGCCGGTGCTGGTGCTGCTCTCCTTCGCCTTCTACGGCTACTGGGACTGGCGCTTCCTGCCGCTGCTGGTCCTGTCCATCGGCGTGAACTGGCTGATCGCGGAAAGCTTTCAGAAGACCAAGGCCAGCGGGCTGATCACGCTCGCGATCGTGCTCAACCTCGCCGTTCTGGCGGTCTTCAAATACTTCAACTTCTTCGCCGATCTCGCTGGAATGATTCCCGGATTGCCGGCGCCGAAATTCGACATCGCGCTGCCGCTCGGCATCTCCTTCTTCACCTTCCACCACATCATGTACCTGACAGATCTGCGGCGCGGCGAGGCGCCGCGCTACGATCTCGTCCGCTACGCGCTCTACATCGCCTTCTTTCCGCAGGTGCTTGCCGGCCCGCTGGTGCGCTGGCGCGAGATCATGCACCAGCTCGACGAGCGCCCCTATCAGCGGCCCGACGCCGCCGAGCGCATCGGGCGCGGGCTGATGCTCCTGACCCTCGGCCTCGCCAAGAAGGTGCTGATCGGCGACCCGCTCTCGGAATACGCCAACCCGGTCTTCGCGGCCGCCGCGGCCGGCAAGGTCGTCAGCGTGATGGAAGCCTGGCAGGGGACTCTCGCCTTCACCTTCCAGATCTATTTCGACTTCTCCGGCTATACCGACATGGCGCTGGGCCTCGCCCTGCTCTTCGGCGTCGTGCTGCCGCAGAATTTCGAGGTGCCCTATCGCTCGGTCTCGATCCAGGATTTCTGGCGGCGCTGGCACATGACGCTCTCGCGCTTCCTGCGCGATTATCTCTACATCCCGCTCGGCGGCTCACGCTCCGGCCTGCCGACCCAGCTCTGGGCGCTCTTCGCCACCATGGCGCTCGGCGGCCTCTGGCACGGGGCCGGCCTCCACTTCGTCGCCTGGGGCGTCGCGCATGGACTGGCGCTGATCGTCGCCCTGTTCTGGCGTCGCGCCGGGCTGCCGATGCCCGCCCCTCTCGGCTGGCTCCTGACCTTCCTCTTCGTGGTGCTGTGCTGGGTCCTGTTCCGCGCCACGAGCTTCGACGCGGCGGTGACCATCTACAAGGGGCTGTTCGGCCTCGCACCCATCGGAACCGGCCTCAAATGGCGCGCGCTGCTGCCGGCCGCCGCCTTCGCCATCATCGGCCCGACAGCCTGGAGCCTCGCTCACAAGCTGCCGCCGGCCCGCTGGATCGCCGTGCTGAGCGGCCTCCTGTTCATCATCATCCTGCTCAAGATCGGCGAAGACGCCAATTATGAGTTCATCTACTTCCAGTTCTGAAACCCCGGGCATGGCCGGGCGGACGCAATGGGAGCGCTTCACCGCGACGCTGCTCGCTGCCGCGACGCTGTTCGCCGCCGTCTTCCTCGTTACGGCCTTCCTGCTCGACCCCTATGATACCGGCCGCTCACCGCTGAAGCTCAAGGAGGGCGTGCGCCCGCAGGGACCGCGCACCGCTCTGGCGAGCCGCGGCCGCGACCCGCAATTCACCGGCGCGATCTTCGGCAACTCGCATGTCCAGCTCCTCTCGCCGGAGCATCTAAAGGCGAAGACCGACATCCCCTTCGTCTCACTGGTGGCCCCCGCGACGCGCCCGAAGGAGATCATATTCACCATCGACTGGTTCCTGCGCCATCACCAGGCGACGCCCCCGCAGGCGATCGTCGTCGGCGTCGACGCGTTCTGGTGCACGCCGGACCCGGCTCTGCCGAACGACAAGTCCTTTCCGTTCTGGCTGCTCAGCCGCAGCCTGACAGCATATCTCGCCAAGCTGATGCGCTACGATTTGGTCGAGGAGATCCCGCGGCGGATCGCCTATCTGACTTCGTCCACGGCCGAGCGCGGCCGGCCCGACGGGTACTGGGACTATGAGGCAAGCTACCGTGCCCAGGGCTATGCGACCCGGCCCGATCTGCGCGAGATGCTCGAAACGCCGGTCGAGACCGGCGGCGGCAATGCCAACGGCCCCTTCCCCGCTGCAGCCGCCCTCGAGGCGATGATGAAATCGGCCCCGCCCGAGACAAAGCTCATCCTCGTTCGGCCGCCGGTCTATGTCTCGGCTCTTCCCAAACCGGGCACGCCTGACGGCTCGGCCGAGGCCGCCTGCCTCAAGGCCTTCAGCGATTTCGCGGCCCGCAGGCCCCTCACCACCTTGCTGAACTGGCGCATCGACCGCCCTGAACTGCACGATTCGAATCTCTTCTTCGACCACACACATTACCGTCAGCCGATCGCCCGGCTGATTGAGGACGACATCGCCGCAGCGATCCGGGCGATGGATTGAGGCGGATTCAGCTGAAAAGCCGGCAGAATCCGCCTTTTGACCGACGTCAATCACGAAGCGGTTGAAGCTGTGTCGGAAGCGATTGTTCCGCTTGAAACGGATCGCTATAAGGGCGCGAAATCGGCTCACCCTCCCGCGGCAAAGCCGAAGGGCGCGTGAGCGGACAACGCAAGAGAGCGCGCCCATGTCGAAGCAGATCATCCTCGATGCGGACTACAAGCCGAGCGATGACGAGCCGTTCATGAACGACCGTCAACGCGAGTATTTCCGTGGCAAGCTCCTCGCCTGGAAGGACGAGATCCTGAAGGAGGCGAAGGAGACCCTCGTCGCCCTGCAGAGCGAGAGCGAGAACCACCCCGACATCGCCGACCGGGCCTCCTCCGAGACCGACCGCGCCATCGAACTGCGCGCCCGGGACCGCCAGCGCAAGCTCATCGCCAAGATCGATTCGGCGATCGCCCGCATCGACGACGGCTCCTACGGCTATTGCGAGGAAACCGGCGAGCCGATCTCGCTGAAGCGCCTCGAAGCCCGCCCGATCGCCACGCTCTCGCTGGAAGCCCAAGAGCGCCACGAGCGCAACGAGCGGGTCTTCAGGGACGATTGAGTCGCGGCAGACAGTCTTCCGGCATTCTCTAAAAGGCCCCATACCCACAGGCATGGGGCCTTTTGCGTCGGTAGCCGGGCATCGGAAACCCGATAGACTCACCCGCCGGAAAACATCGGATACCCGGACAGCGGTCAGTCGTGCCCGGGAAGCTGCTCCGGCGCTTGAACCGGCGCCAACCTTCGGGCCGCGACGGAGCGCACGGCGTCCGTCAATCGGTCGAGCAGGCGCGCCGTCAGTCTCGTGCGCTGCCAGTAGAGCGTGACGGCAATCCGCCGGTAAGGCGGCAATTCGATCAGCCTTCCGGAATCGAGCAGGGGCAACGCGAGGGGCAAAGGCGCCATCGACCAGCCCAGACCCGCCAGCGTCATGTCCAGCATGCCTTGGGTCGACGGCGTCCAATGGATCGCGGATGAAACCTCCGTTCCCCAGGCCGCCCGCGCCCAGCGGGACTGCAACTCGTCCCGCCGGTCGAAGCGCAGCACCGGAGCGCGCCGAAGGCCGGCCGCATCGACGCCCGCATCGAAGAACCGGCCCAGGAAATCGGGGCTGGCGACGGCCACATATTCGATAACGCCCAATGGATAGATCCTGCAGCCGACAACGGGAGTGGGATCGGCTGTGACCGCGGCCAGAACTTCGCCGGCGCGGAGACGCTCGGCCGTATGGGCCTCATCCTCGAGGACGAGGTCGAGCAGAGCGCCGGTCTCCGCTGCGAATTGCGTGGCCACCGCGGGAAACCACGTGCTGACGCTGTCCGCATTCACGGCGACACGCACCGTATGAGGGCCGGTTTCCTGACCGGCCAATCCGGGCAGGTCATGGACGACTTCGCTTTCGAGCAATCGGACCTGCTCCATATGGGCGCAAAGCTTGGCGCCGATCGCTGTGGGCCGGCAGGGCGTACCTCTCGTCAGCAGGATTGCCCCGACCCGCTCCTCCAGCCCTTTGACGCGCTGGGAGATCGCCGAAGGCGTGACACAGAGTGCCGCAGCCGCCTTCTCGAAACTGCCCTCGCGCACCACGGCGGCAAGGGCCGCGAGGGACAGGTAGTCCAGCATTAGCATTCCTAAATCAGATTAAGAAAATTGAGCTATACTACATCGTCGCCTCGACGCATCAAGGCGGCATGACCACCGCTCTTCTGTCCGCCTTCGTCAAAGGCTTCGCTCTATCCGCCGGGCTGATCATCGCGATCGGCGCCCAGAACATGTTCGTCCTTCGTCAGGGCCTCAAGCGCGAGCATGTCTTGCCGATCGTCCTGTTCTGCGCGGCCGCCGACGCGGTGCTGATCGTGGCGGGTGTCAGTGGTCTCGGGAGCATGCTCGCCGTCGTGCCGGGACTATCGCTGGCTCTCGGGCTGGGAGGCGCGGCGTTCCTCAGCTGGTATGGCGCCTCGGCTCTCCGGCGGGCGGCCCATCCGTCGGCACTCACCGTTGACCGGCAGGCCAGCATCAGCCTCGGCGCCGCCATCGCCGGAACCGCCGCCTTCACCTTCCTGAACCCCCATGTCTACATCGACACGGTGATGCTGATGGGTGCGGTCGGCGCAAGTCTCCCGCCGACGGAGCGTCTCCCCTTCATGGCTGGCGCCGTGATGGCCAGCTTTGCCTGGTTCGCGTCGCTGGGCTTTGGCGCCCGCTTCCTCGCCCCGCTGTTCTCCCGGCCTGGCGCATGGCGCATCCTCGACCTCGCCATCGGCGTCATGATGCTGACGCTGGCAGCCAGTCTCGCCCGCGGCGCGCTCACGAATTGATGCCTGGGCTTCCTGTGGCCGACCTCTTCGGCGACAGGATCAGGTTGGACCATCCGCAAAAAGCCCCGCGTCGGGAGGACGCGGGGCTTGAAGCTCGGGGAGCATGGTGGGCTGTCGGCTGCTCGGGAGGCCGCAGCGCCGTCCGCGCATCTAGCCGGAGATCCGTCTCGTCGCGGCTTCCGGGGTCGACTTCAGCGTGAGGGCCCAGAAGGCCAGTGTCGCGAGACTGATCAGCGCGCCCGCGGCGCACACGCCGGGCCAGCCCGCATGGGCATAGATGACGGTCGATGTCGAGGAGCCGGCCGCGCTGCCGATCGAATAGAAGATCATATACGCCGCCGTCAGGCGGTTCTGCGCATCGGGCCGCGCGCGATAGATCATCGCCTGATTGGTGACATGGACAGCCTGAAGGCCGAAATCGATCACCAGAACCCCGGCGATCAGCCACAGGATCGAATGCTGAAGCTGGACCATCAGCAACCATGCCAGCAGCATCAGCGCGAGCGCGATCCCCGTTAGGCGTTGACCGTAGCCGCGATCGGTCCAGCGTCCCGCCCGCGTCGCCCCGAGCGCACCGGCGGCGCCCGCCAGGCCGAAAAGACCGATCTCCGTATGGGACAGCGAGAAGGGCGGCGCACTCAGCGGCAGGACGAGCGGGGCCAGCAAGGTCGTGATGTTGGCGAAGATCAGCATGGCGATGACCCCACGGATGCGCAGGGTAGGCTCCGTGACGATCAGGGTGACGAGCGACGCGATGAGGCGCCCATAGGACAAGCCGGCGGGCTTGCGCTCCTGCCGCGGCAGCACTCTCCAGAGCAGCAGCACGATCGCCATCGTGAGAGCCGCAGAGACGAAATAGACCGTTCGCCAGCCGGACAGGTCGGTGAGAGACCCGGCAACGGTTCGCGCCAGCAGGATGCCGAGGACGATCCCGCTCGTGACCACGCCGACGATATGGCCGCGTTCCGACGGGCGCGCCAGGCTCGCGGCATAGGCGACCAGAGCCTGCGTCACGACGGCCAGAAGGCCCACCGCCGCCATCGAGGCGAGCAGCATCGCAGCCGAATGCGAGACACCGACACAGGCAAGAGCCAGCACGGACAGCAGGGACTGGCCGATGATCAGCTTGCGGCGATCGAGAAGATCCCCCAGCGGAACGAGCAGCAGCAGGCCGAGCCCATAACCCAGCTGCGTTGCCCCGACGATCAGCCCGGCGACGCTGCGGGACAGATCGAGATCGTCGGCCATGACATCGAGCAGCGGGTGCGCGAAATAGGCGTTGGCAACGGCAAGCCCGCTCGCCGCGGCGAACAGCAAAATGGTGCGGCCGTTCAGCGAAGGCATCTCGGGCGGCGCCTCCCCTGCGACCCGGTCCGCGGCCTGAACGGTCCCGTCCCCGTTTGGAGGACGAACGCTCTCCTTCGCGGCGCTGGGCAGCGCCGCGTCCTGATCCAAATCCATTGCAGACCTCAGGCATCAGTTTTATGATGAAACCAAATTGGGCATAACGATATGAGTTTCATCATGCAACCAAAAAGAAGCGGATCGATCGCCCGCAGGTGGGGAACGGGCTGATGGTCGCTCGCAAGAGCCTGAAGGGGGATTATTGTCCCAGCGCGCGCTCCCTGGACGTGATCGGGGACTGGTGGTCGCTGCTGATCGTTCGCGATGCCTTCGACGGCATGACCCGCTTCAGCGAGTTTCAGAAAAGCCTCGGCATCGCCCGGAACATCCTGACCGATCGGCTGAAGACATTGGTCCAGAGCGGGATTCTCGACGCGGTTCCGCTGGGCGATGGCGGAACGCGCGTGGAATATCGCCTGACCGCCATGGGCAAGGACCTGTTCCCGGTCATGGTCGCGCTGCGCCAGTTCGGCGAGCGCCATCTCTTCGCGCCGGAGGAAAAGCATTCCCGCCTGGTCGAGCGCGAGACCGGCCAGCGCGTGAGCCTCGACGTGCGCACCGAGGACGGCCGCGCCATCGGGCCGGATCAGGCGGTGATCCTGAAGATCGAGGACGACTGACATGGAAAAGCCCCGCGTCGGGAGGACGCGGGGCTTCTGGCCGCCTGCCTTTGAAGCTTGGGGAGCGTGGCGGGCGGCCGGGGCTGTCGGCGGCTCGGGAGGAACCGCCGGCCGAACCGGAGCGGAGACAAGGGGGAGCGTTCCGCGCCGGCCGGATTTCGAAAGATCGGCGCGGCTCAGAAGGGCAGCAGGATATCCATCACCTGCTGGCCGTAGCGCGGCTGCTGGACATCGGTGATCTGGCCGCGGCCGCCATAGGCGATGCGGGCCTGGGCGATCTTGGTCGAATCGATGGTGTTGTCCGACTCGATGTCCTCCGGCCGGATGACGCCGGCGACGATCAGCTCGCGCACCTCGAAATTGACGCGGATCTCCTGCTTGCCCTCGATCACCAGGTTGCCGTTCGGCAGGTTCTGGGTGACCACCGCCGCGACATTGGTCGCCAGCGTCTCGGAGCGGTTGATCGAGCCCGCGCCCTGGCTGGACGAGTCCGAATCGAGCTTGAGCAGCGAGTCGGCCTTGGCGCCGTCCGGCAGGAACTTGTCGAGCTTGTTCTCGAAGCCGAAGGTGTTGGCCGCCCCGAAATCCTCGCCGTTCTTGCGCGAGCGTTGGGTCGTGTTGTTGAGCTGGGCCTTGTCGGTGACCTTGACCTTGACGGTGACGAGGTCGCCGACATTGCGGGCGCGCTGATCCTTGAAGAAGGCGCGCGAGCCGGTGCGCCAGAGCGAGTTCGGTGCGAAGGAGGCGTGCTCCATCGCCGGCATCGGCATCTGGACGGGCTTGTAGCCCTTCGCCGCGGTCGGGTCCTCGACAGGCGAGAGTGTCGGGGCCTGCCCGACATTGGCGAGCCGGTCGCCGACGCCGCAGGCCCCGAGCGAGGCGGTCAGCAGCAAAAGGCCGGAGAGCTTGAGGATGCGGTTCGGGATCATGACGCTTTCCACGACGATACTCACTGGGCGCTGGCGATGCGGCCGATGGCCGGCTTGACCGAGACGCGGCCGGGGCCGGTGATGGTGCCCTGCAGCGTGCGCTTGGACTGGGGATTGGTGACGGAGACGACATCGCCCATCGCGCCGGAATCGTTCGTCCGGCCGCGCATGGTGATGAGCAGGCCCGGCCCCTCATAGACGATGGTGACGAGTTCGCCCTTGGCGACGATCTCCTCGCGCTGGACGTCGCCAGTGCGCAGCGGCACGCCGGCGAGCAAAGCCCGGCGCGCCACCTTGTCGATGGCGGCGCGGGAATCGCCGATCAGCTCGCTGCCCTGGCCGTCGCGTGGGCGCCGCTCGACGATGACATCGTCCCGGCCGAGCGTCTCGCCGCGCGCGATCGCACGCTTGGGCACCACCACCTCGACCGTCTCGACAAGCTGGCCCAGGATGCGCAGCGGCTTCAGCCGCATGGCGGCGCTGCCGGGCACTGTGAGCCGCGCCTGGAGGCGCCGGCTGCGGGCATCGAAGGAGAGGTCGGACACGGCGATCTCGCCGGTCAGCTCAGGCTCGATCGCCACGGGCGGCACGCCACCGTCGATCGCGAGCGCGAACATGCGGGCATCGACGCCGAAGCGCTCCTGCAGCCCGGCCTTCACCGCCGCTTCGATCTCGTTGGCGCCGATCCGCCGGGCGGCGCGGGTCACCACAACCTGAGCGAAACCCTGGCTCTCCAGCTCCGCCGCGTCCCGGATCACGCCCGCGGCACGGGCCGCCTCGACGATGCGGCCGACCTGGATCGTGCCGGTCTCGCCGAGCGCCGGCGCCCGGAAGGCGGCCATACCGGCGAGATCGCCGGAAAGCCCCGAGATCAGGTCGCCATAGGTGACGAGGTCTCGAACGAGATTGAGCTCCGGCCGCAGGACGAGCCTGTGCGTGGGAACGACGGCCACGGCCGGCGCCGGAGCAGCTTGCGTCGCAGCCGCCGAAGCGATGGCGACCGGAGCGGTCCCGCTCCGTGCGCGAGGCTGCTGCGCCAGCGCCGTGCCGGCGTCGAAGGCCGCGGCGGCGAGCAGCAATCCTGTGAGGGTGAGGCGGATCATGATGCTGGCCCTCCCGATCAACCGCGGAACATCTGCGTCGTCGCCGACATCATCTGGTCGGCGGCGGTGATGACCTTGGAATTCATCTCGTAGGCGCGCTGGGCCGCGATCAGCGACGAGAGCTCCGTGACCGCCTGAACATTCCCTTCTTCGAGGTAGTTCTGCTGCAGCGTGCCGAAGCCCTCCCCGCCGCCGAAGCCGTCGATCGGCTGGCCGGAGGCGGCCGTCTCGACGAACAAATTGTCGCCGATCGATTCGAGACCGACCTTGTTCACGAAGCGGGTGAGCTGGATCTGGCCGAGCTGCTGCGGCGCGGTCTGGCCCGGAATCGTCGCCTCGACGATGCCCTGGGCGTTGATGTTCACCGAGGCGGCGTTGTTCGGCACGGTGATGCCGGGCTCGACCAGGTAGCCGTCGCGGGTGACGAGCTGGCCCTGCGCATCGAGATCGAAGGAGCCGTCGCGCGAATAGGTCGTCCGCCCGTCCGGCATGCGGATCTTGAAGAAGCCCTCGCCACGCAGCGCCAGATCGTAGGGCTTCTCGGTCGGGCTGATGTTGCCCTGCGTCATGACGCGGCCGGTCGAGACCGTCTTGACGCCCGAGCCGATGAAGGTGCCAGCCGGAACCTGCGTGTTCTGGTCCGAGCTGGCCGAGCCGGCGCGGCGGAAATTCTCGTAGAGCAGATCCTGGAAGTGAATCTGCTGGCGCTTGTAGCCGGTGGTCCGGACGTTGGCGATGTTGTTGGAGATGACCTGGACGTTCATCTCCTGGGCCATCATGCCCGTGGCGGCTGTCTGCATGGCGCGCATGGGAGGGCTTCCTTTCCGGCTCAGGCCTGCTGGTCAGCCAGGCGCGAGATCGCCTTGCTGCGCAGGTCGTCGGAGCGGCTGATCATGTTCGCGACGTTCTGGTAGGCGCGCTGCACCTCCATCAGCCGGGTGAGTTCGGTGACGGCCTTGACGTTCGAGCGCTCGATCGAGCCGGGCTCCAGCCGCGTGCCGGCCGGGACGGCCTGCGGCGGCGTCGGCGAGGAGAACAGGTTCGTCCCCTCGCTCACCAGCGCAGTCGGATTGGCGAAGCGAACCTGCCGGAGCTTGCCGCGCGTGCCCTGGTCGCTCGTCACCGTGCCGTCGGCGGCGATGCGCATGTCGAATTCGGTGTTGCCGAAGGTGATCGGCCCCGCCTCGCCCATCACGGTCTGGCCGGACTGCGTCACGAGCTGGCCCTGGCGGTTGATCGTCAGCGAGCCGGCGCGGGTGTAGCGCTCGCCGCCGGCCGTCTGCACGACCAGGAAGTTGTCGCCTTTCAGCGCGACATCGAGCGGGTTGCCGGTGAACTCGGTCGCGCCCTGCGAAAGGTCGAGCGGCGTGCCCTTGTCGATGACATAGGACAGCGCTTGGTCGGCCGGCTTGAAGGCCTCGGCCTTGGCTTTCGGCATGACGAATTCGCTGAAGCGCGCGCTGCGCGCCTTGAATCCGCTCGTGCCGACATTCGCCATGTTGTTGGCGATGACGTCCAGCTCCCGCGACAGGGCGACCTGGCGCGAAAGGCCGATGAGAGAGGCGTTCTCCACGGCTTAACTCCCGATATGTCCCGCGGCGACCTCGACGCTCCCCAGCGCAGTCGCCACACCGGACACTCGGCAAGCGCCGTGCCAGCATGGTTAACTCAGGCAACATATTGATTTAAAACGGTTTTCTTGGCACCAGATCGATACCGACACCCGGCACAACCGTTCGCAACGGCAAGAATGGCCCGGCAAAATCTGCCGCCCTTAACGGGACGTTAACCGTGATTGGAGATGGTGCGGGAGAGGTCGGCAGGACGCCGGCCGGACGGCCCGGGGCTGAAGCAGATGGCGAAGAAAGCCAAGACCGAAGACGAAGGCGCCTCGGGCCAGGAAGCGGCGAAAGGCGGCAAGAAGAAGCTCGTCATCGTCATTGCCGCCGTCGCCTTGCTGGCCGCCGCCGGCGGCGGAGGCTACTGGTTCCTGTTCAAGCGGCCCTCGGCAGAGCAGGCCGCAGAGGCCGCCGCCAAGGTCAAGAAGCCCGCCACCTTCCTCGAAATGAAGGACATGATGATCGGCATGTCGAATGGCGGCCAGCAGGACCGTCAGCCGATCATGAAGATCAAGGTCGTGCTCGAGATCGGCGACGCCAAGGTCTCCGAGGAGGTCAAGCCGCTGCTGCCGCGCGTCGAGGACGCCTTCCAGATCTTCATGCGCGAATTGCGCCCCTCCGACCTCGATGGCTCGGCCGGCATGTATCGGCTGAAGGAGGAGCTCCTGCGCCGGGTCAACATGACGGTCTACCCCGCCAAGGTGGACGCCGTTCTGTTCAAGGAATTGCTGGTGCAATGAGCGCCTCCAATCGCCCCGACGACCGCAACGAAGTGACGGCATCCCGATGAGCCTCGAACGCGACAATCCGGATAAGCCCCGCGACCAGCCGCTGACGCCCGAGACGATGGCGGCAGAGTGGTCGACGATGCCCGCCACCTTCGAGGAGGATGGCGAGCAGGAAGGCGGCACCGACCGCCTGATGTCGCAGGACGAAATCGACACGATGCTCGGTTTCTCCAGCGCCGAGGACAGCGCCTCGCGCAACGGCATCCAGGCGATCGTCGATTCCGGCTCGGTCGCCTATGAGCGCCTGCCGATGCTCGAGATCATCTTCGAGCGTCTCGTGCGCCTGCTCTCGACCAGCCTGCGCAACTTCTTCACCGACAATGTCGAGGTGACGCTGGAGAGCATCCGCTCGGTGCGCTTCGGCGACTACGTCAACTCGATCTCGCAGCCGGCGCTGCTCTCGGTGTTCAAGGCCGAGGAATGGGATAATTTCGGCCTCGTCACCATCGAGACCGCCCTCACCTATTCGGTGCTGGACACGATGTTCGGCGGCAAGCGCGGCCAGCCCGCCCCGCGCGTCGACGGCCGCCCCTTCACCTCGATCGAGATCCAGCTGATCCGCCGCGTCATCCAGCTCGTGCTCGGCGACGCCGAGGCCGCCTTCAAGCCGCTCTCGCCGGTGACCTTCACCATCGACCGCGTCGAGTCGAACCCCCGCTTCGTCTCGATCTCGCGGCCGGCCAATGCCGCGATCCGCGTCGAGCTGAAGTTCGACATGGAAGGCCGGGGCGGCTCGCTGCACATCCTCCTGCCCTATGCGACCATCGAGCCGATCCGTGAATTGCTGCTCGAAAGCTTCATGGGTGAGAAGCTCGGGCGCGATCCGATCTGGGAAAACCACCTCGCCACCGAGGTCTGGCAGGCCGATGTCGACGTCACTTGCGTGCTGCACGAAACCCGGATGCCGCTGAAGCGCGTGATGCAGCTCGAGATCGGCGACACGCTGATGTTCGACGCCCGCCCGGACTCGGCCGTGTCGCTGCGCTGCGGCGACTTCATGGTGACCGAGGGGCGCGTCGGCCGGGTCGACGGCAAGATCGCCGTGCAGGTCACGAGCCCGCTGCGGCGCTCCAAGACCACGCTCGCCGCCTTCGACAGTCTCGCCAGCCATCTCGGCGCCACCAACTGAGCAGGACAGCCATGACGATCAACCTCATCGCCGATGCGCTCGTCGCCAGCCTGCTCGTCGCCACCATCATCACCTGCTACATCCTGGCCAAGCGCATCGAGCGGCTGAAGGCGGACGAGGCCGGGATGCGCCAGACCGTCGGCGCGCTCGTCACCGCGACCGACAATGCCGAACGCGCCATCGCCGGCCTCAAGAACACGCTCGGCGACTGCGACCGCACGCTGGAGGAGCGCCTGCGCACCGCCGAGCGCTACGCCGCCGACCTCGCCGCGCAGGTCGAGGCCGGCCAGGCCGTCATGGAGCGCATCGGCCAGATCGTCAGCGCCGCCGCCCTCGTCGCGAAGCCGGTAGCCGAAGCGCAGCCGACCGCCCCGGTCGAGCCGACCCCGCTCTCCCGCCTCGAAAGCGCCGCGCAGTCCGCCGCCGCGATCCGCGCCCGCGCCGCCCGTCGCCTCGAGGGCCAGGCTGCGTGATCGAACGCCCCCGCCTCCTGCCGGCAGTCATCCTCGGCGCCATGGGTCTCCTGGCGCTGAAGCTGCTCGCCTGGACGGCGGAGCCCTATCGGGGCACGATCCCGGCAAGCCCCCCGGCCTTCGCCGCCTCCGCCAAGGCGAAGCCCGAACCGGAAGTCCGGGGGCTCGCCAAGGGCGTCGCCCGGGCCCACGCTCCCGATATCTTCGACCCGGAGACGACGGGCTCGGTGCCCGCCCCCGATCCGAAGAAGGACAGGGAGAAGGCGGAAGCCGACGCCAAGGCGGAAGCCGCCCGCGCCGCGAACCCGAACAACAAGGCTGGCATCATGAACGGCACGGCGCAGCCCGTCTCGCCAGCCGAAAAGGCGCTGCTGGAACGCCTCGGCGAGCGCCGCGAGGAGCTCGACGGCCGCATGCGCGAGCTGGAGATGCGCGAGCGCCTGCTCGACACCGCCGAGAAGAAGCTCGACGGCCGCGTCGGCGACCTCAAGACCCTGGAAGAGAAGAACAGCCCGGCTGCCAGGGCCGCCGTCGAGGAATCCAAGGCGATCAAGAACCTCGTCATCATGTACGAGGCGATGAAGCCCAAGGACGCCGCCCGCGTCTTCGATCGGCTGAGCCTCGACGTGCTCGTGCCGGTGGTGCAGCAGATGAACCCGCGCAAGATGTCGGAAGTGCTCGCCGCCATGGCTCCCGAGCGGGCGGAGAAGCTCACCATCGCGCTGGCGACGAGCGGCCGCGGCCCGGCGCTCGACCGCGTCGCGAGCGAGGCCGCCCTACCGGGCAACGAACTCCCGGCGATCGCGCCGGCCTCGCGCTAGGGCATCGGCTCGAAAAAGGGCGTGCGGCTTTCGGGAAAAGCCGATGCCAAGACAACGAGCCAAGGCATCGGATCGAACACGAGACCGACCCAATGCCCTAGCCCCTGTACCCCGCCCCATCACGGTCAAGATTCATTCAGGAGCCGTTCAACCGGAGAGGCGCGAATTTCTGTCATCCGACAGCCGACCCGGCGACTGCCAGGAACCGATTATCCGGGTTATTGACGGACGACCTCCATGAAGCTGGCCCGCTACCTGCTCCCGCTCGCCATGCTCGCCATGACGACGAGCTATGGATTGGCGCAGACCGCCACCCCGGCCCCCTCCGCCCCGGCGAAGCCCGCCGTCACCGCGCCGGCTCCGGCTGCTCCCGCCAAGACGGCCACGACGGGCGCCAAGACCACGGTGAGCGCCGCCGACAAGGCTGCCAAGTCGAAGGAATGCTCGACCCAGGCCGATCAGAAGGGGCTCCACGGCAAGGCGCGCAAGCGCTTCCGCGACGACTGCAAGCGGCATTGATGCCGGCAAGCCGGGGCGCCGCGTTAAGCAGCCATTATGCTTGACGCAGTAACCTGCGCGCAGGTCGGCGCATCCCCCGGGATGCGAGTCCGGCCTGCCGCGTTGGGTCGAGTCTCCGGTTTTGCGTCTGTCGCGTTCCCTCGCTTTCGGTATCGGGCTGACCGCGCTTGTGCTTGCGGCCGGTCTGAATGCGCCTGCTCTTGCCGCCAGCGCCACGCTGCGCGGCGAGGCGATGCCGGCCGGCTTCGGCCGCCTTTCGCTCGCCTTCGACCAGCCGACGCAGACGCGCGTGCGCGTCGCCAACGGGGTGCTGATCGTCGCCTTCGGCGATCCTGTCACGGTCGATGTCGCGAAGGTCGCGCGCGAATTGCCGAACTATGTCTCGATCGCCCGCATCGATCCAGACGGGCGCGGCATGCGCTTCGCGCTGACGCAGCCCTATAAGGCCAATCTGATCGAGGCCGGCGACAAGGCCTTCATCGACCTCCTGCCGCAGAACTGGACCGGCCTGCTACCCGGCCCGCCGCCCGAGGTGATCGCGGAATTGACCCAGCGCCTGCGCCTGGCCGAGGCGAGGGCCAGGGAGGCGAGCCGACAGCCGCCGGCGCCCGCGGCCATGCTGTCGATGCGCAGCGCGAGCCTGCCGACGCTGGAGCGCCTGATCTTCAAGGCGCCTGCCGGCACGGCGATGGCGTCCGACCTCTCCGACGGCAAGCTCAAGCTCACCTTCGACCGGGCGATGAACGCTGACGAGGCCGCCCTTCGCACCGCCCTGCCAGAAGGCATCGCGCTGGCCGCGCTCGACGCCGGCAAGGAGCGGCTCAGCCTGACGCTCGCCTTGCCGCCGGACTGGCAGGCGCGCAGCTTCGACGACGAGACCGGGCTGGTCGTCGACCTGCTCAGGCCAGCCAAGCCTTCGGCGCTCTCGCTTGCGTCCCTGCAAACGCTGCCCGAGCCCGCAGCCACCCCCGTCGCCGCCTCGCCCGTGTCGGCGCAACCGGCCGAGGCCACGGCCGCGGGCGGCTCCGCTCCCGCCTCGGAAGCCAGGCCCACCCCCGGGGCGACACCACCCGCCGCAGTGCCGGCTGCGCCCGAGCCCGCCCCGTCCAAGGTCGCGATCGTCGCGGCCGAGAAGCGCCTCGACTTCCGCTTTCCCCGCCCCACCGGTGCCGCCGCCTTCCTCGACTCCGGCACGATGACGCTGGTTTTCGACACGCGCGACACCATTGACCCCGCCGATTTGACCGGGCGTTTGCCGCAGCAGATCGAGGACAGCACGGTCAGCCGCGAAGGCAAGGCCACGCTCGTCAGGCTGCGCCTCGCCGGCCAGCCGCTCGCCCGCTTCTTCGCAGACGGCAATGGCTGGTCGCTCGACCTCGCTGAGGAGGGCGGCGGGCCTGCCGCGGCGATCGAGCCACGGCGCGGCGTCGACGAGCGCGGCCAGACGATCCTCGCCGTGCCGATGCCCGGCCTGACCGGCGTGCACTGGCTGGAATCCGGACCTGCGGGACTGCCCGTCGCCGTCGCCACCACGCTCGGCCCGACCCGACTGACGCCGAAGCCCTACCGCTTCGTCGAGTTCGGACTTTTGCCCACCGCACAGGGCCTCGCCGTCCAGCCGCGCTCGGACGACGTCGTCACACGTGCCGGCACCAACGAGGTCCGTATCGGCCGTGCCGGAGGGCTCACCGTCTCGCTCGACCTCTCCGGCCAGGACGGGACCCAGGCTGCCGCCCAGTCGGACCAGCCGCCGCCGGCGCCTCCCCTCCTCGACCCCGAGCGCTGGGCCAAACTGCGCCTCGGCTCGCCGCAGGAGCAGGCCCGGGCCCTGATCCAGGATGCGGCGGGCGCATCGCGGAGCCACAAATCGGAAGCAAGGCTGGCGCTCGCCCGCTTCTACCTGGCAAATCACCTCGCCCCCGAGGCCCTTGGCCCGCTCGATGCGCTGATGCGGGACGATCAGCCGATGCGCGCGAATCGCGAAGCGCTCTTCCTCAAGGGCGTCGCGGCGGCGCAGATGCACCGCAACCCGGAAGCGCTCGCCGCCTTCGAGGCGGCGCCGATCAAGGACGATGCGGAAGCCTCCCTCTGGCGCGCCCTGATCGAGCAGCGCCTCAATCGCAATGCCCAGGCCCTTGCCGGGTTCCGTCGCGGCGAAGCGTTTCTCGAGCGCTACCCGGCCGACCTTCAGGGAGAATTCCGCGAGGCGATGACGCGTGCCGCCCTCGCGACGCAGGACATGGGCATGGCCGAGCGGCAGGTCCAGGCCCTCGCCGACATGCCGCGCGACAGCTTCGATCAGGAGAAGCTGGCTCTGCTGCAGGCGATGCTCGACGACGCCAGCGGGCGCGCCGACATCGCGATGAACGGCTACCGACCCCTGTTCGAGGCCACGAGCCGCCCCGTCGCGGCGGAGGCGCAACTGCGCGCGGTGAAGCTCGCCGACACCGACAAGCGCAGCGACCTGAAGGTCGACGAGGCCGTCGCCCGGCTCGAAACCGTCTCGGTGGTCTGGCGTGGCGGCCGCGTCGAGATCGAAGCCCTGGCCGAGCTCAACCGGCTTTACACCGACCAGAAGCGCTGGCGGGACGCTTTCCTGATCGCTCGCCGCGCCAACGAGAATTTCCCCGACGATCCGCTGACCCGGCGGATGCATGACGAGACGGCACAGCGCTTCGCCGAGCTCTTCGCCGATGGCGGCGCCGACAAGCTGCCGCGCATCGACGCGCTCGCCCTCTTCTACGATTTCAAGGAGTTCCTGCCGATCGGCCGGCGCGGCGACGAGATCACCCGCCTGCTCGCCGACAGGTTGGTGGAGCTCGACCTGCTCGACCAGGCGGCCGAGATCCTGAAATACCAGATGGACCGACGCCTGACGGGGGCGGCACGCTCGACGGTCGCCGCGCGTCTCGCCATGATCGACCTGATGAACGGCAAGCCCGCCGATGCGGTGCGCGCCCTCAACGCGACGCGCCTCGTCGAATTGCCGGCCGATGTCAGGCGCGCCCGCCTGCTGCTGGAAAGCAAGGCCCTGTCCGACCTCTCGCGCACCGATCAGGCCTTCGAGATGCTCGAGAGCGAGCGCGGCCCGGAAGTCGACCGGCTACGTGCGGATATCTATTGGACCGGCCGGCGCTGGCGCGAGGCGGGCGAGGCCTATGAGCGCATCCTCGACGAGAGCTGGCGCGGTGACAGCCCGCTCACCGATAGCCAGCGGGCCGACGTGATGCGCGCCGGCATCTCCTATGTGATGGCGAACGAAGCGCTCTCGCTCGACCGGCTGCGCAGCAAATTCGCGCCGAAGATGGCCCAGAGCGCCGATGCCCGCACCTTCGCCTTCATGACCGGGGCGAACCGGAACAAGGCGGCCGACATCCGCGAGCTGGCGCGCGCCGCCGCCAGCGCCGACACGATCTCGGAGTTCCTCAAGGCCTATCGCGAGCGCTACCCGGCCTATTCCGCGGCGATGCGCAAGCCGCAACCGCCGGGCGCGGCCGGGCCAGCTCCGGCCGCCCAGGGCGCGGCGGCCGACGGCGCCCCGCAGTCGAACGGTTGAGAGACCTCCGTTCCGTCATTCCGGATCGGCGCGGTTTCGCCGCTTGTCCGGAATGACGACTTTCGGCTGACGACGTCGGCCTCCGGCACCGAACGAACCTCAGCCCGGCCCGGAATTGGTATCCTCGCCTCGCGCCTTGGCCCGCAGCACGAATTGCAAGTTGCGGAGATAGACGAAGACGCCGAAGCCCTGGCCGACGATGAAGACGGGATCGCGCCGATAAAGCGCGTAGACCAGCAGCAATGCTCCGCCACCGATCGAGAACCACCAGAACGTCATCGGCACGACCGAGCGCTTCGCCTTCTCGCTCGCCAGCCATTGCACGACGAAGCGCATGGTGAAGAGTCCCTGCGCCACCACGCCGAGCAGCACCCACCAGTCGATGTTGTTGACGAAGACGTCGTGGAAATAGTTTCCGACGGCCTGTTGCAGGTCGATCAGCATCAGAGGGTCTCCGCGACGATCTGCGGCACGCGCTTGCGCCGGCGGATCAGCCACCAGACGCCGGCAAGGTCGAGGATGCCGACCCAGAGCCGGTCGAAGAAGCCGTAATTCGAGACGCCGGTGAGCCGCGGCCGGTCGCGCACATCGACATGCACCACCCCGTAGCCCTCCCGCACCATCAGCGCCGGCATGAAGCGATGCAGCGCATCGAAATAGGGCAGCGCCAGATAGGCCTCGCGCCGGAAGCATTTCAGCCCGCAGCCGGTATCGCGCGTGCCGTCCCTGAGCACGCGCACGCGCACGGTGTTGGCGATGCGCGATTGCAGTTTCTTGAAGCCGGTGTCCTTGCGGCCGACGCGCTGCCCTTGCACCAGCCCGGCCGCCAGCCCGGCCTTCTGAAGGGCCTCGACCATCTCCGGCAGGAAAACGGGATCGTTCTGGCCGTCGCCGTCGAGCGTCGCGACGATGGCCGAGCGGGCATGGCGCACGCCGCTGCGCACCGCCGCGCTCTGCCCGCAGGATTGCGCATGGGTGACGACGCGCAGCCAGGGCTTGGCCGCCGCGAGCGCCGCCAGCGCCGCGGCCGTCCCGTCCGTGGAGCCGTCATTGACGTAGACGACCTCGAAAGGGCCGATCGCGGCGCAGGCCTTTTCGATGTCGGCGACGAGCGGCGCGATGTTGCCCTCTTCATTGCGCACGGGCACGACGACGCTGAGCAAGGGCTGAGGGGAAGGGACTTCGGTCAAAACGGCTTCATCCGGGACATGGCTGGCACTGCTCTAGAGCAAGATGCGGCTGTGTGTGAACCACTTTTGCGTTCTGGACGGCACTGTGGACATTCCACCCCTCACCCTGAGGAGCGATGACAGGGAGCATCCTGGAGGATGTTTCGGGACGCTCGGGAGCCATCCGAAGCATCCTTCAAGACGCCATTTCCGGCGAAACGGCGTCCCGGGACGAGGGCCTTTCTCATGTCCATCTGGTTCCGGGGCCGATGGTCAGCCCGGTTCCTTGGCGAAGACGGAGATCGAAAGCTTGCGCCCGCCATTCAGGTTGAATCCCTCGATCGTCGTTAGCAGGCGCGGTTTCACCGGCGAAGCAGCCAGCGCCGCGTCGAATTCGCCGGCGAAGCGGCTCTCCACGAAGGCGACGCGGCATCCGGGCTGATCGAGGAAGGCGGCGGCCTGCGTCCCGCCCGCCGCCATGGCAAGATCGGTACCGGTCAGGAAGACGAGACTCGGCTCGCGATAACCCAGCGTGATCACGGCCGGATCGGCGCAGCCCGCCGCCTTCGCTGCCTGTGCCAGCCGCGGCGAGAGCTTGAGCGAGCGCAGGCTCTCGATGGCGAAGGGATAGATCGCGACGGTCAGGAACAGGCTCGCCAGCACGCAGCGCCAGAGCGCGCCCTCGAATTCGAGCCGCCGAAATGCGGCAACGACGCTCACCCCGACCGTCAGGACGAGCGCGAAGAACGGCAGCGCCAGCCACGGGACCGCATGATCCAGCGTCCAGTTGCCGAAGATCACCACGGCCATCAGGGCGAGCGGCACGGTCACGACGAGCGTCGCCGTCGCCACCGCCCCGCGCCGGTGACGAGCGATACCGCCATTGACGACAGCCAGCAGCAGCAAGGCCGTGATCGCCGGATAGAGCGGCAGCACGTAATGCGGCAGCTTGGTCGGCACCGCCTCGAAGACGATCCAGGACGGCAGGATCCAGGCGATCAGGAACAGGATCTGCGGCTCCTTGCGCCGAACCCAGGCGAAGGGCACCGCCATGGCGGCGAAGGCCGCTGCCGGCCAGTAGGTCGCGAAGAAGAAGAGGAGATAGAGCCCCGGCGGCCCCCAATGCTTCTCCTGCCCCTCGGCGACCTTGCCGAGCATGTCCTGCCCGACGCTCTCGGCGAAGAAGCTGCCGCCGGTCTTGACCATGATCGCGACGAACCAGGGCATCGCGACGATCAGGCAGAGCAGCAGCCCCGGCCCGAAGCGCAGCGGCTTCAGCCAGCGGAAGGAGCGCTGGCTCGCGCTCAGCACGAGGATGGCGAGACCCCAGACCATCGGCACGATCGGGCCCTTGATCAGCAGGCCGATGGCGGTGGCGCCCCAGAACACCAGCCAGTTGCGCCGGCTCGGCACGAAGGCGAGCGAGCGTGTCCAGTCCAGCCAGGTGCGGGCGAGCGCGCCCATGCTGGCGACGGCACAGGCGGCGAGCACGGCATCGGTCTTGGCGATACGCGCCTCGACGCCGAGCAGCACCGCCGTCGCCATCAGAGCAGCGCCCAGAAGCGCAAGCGGCGGCGACAGGAAGGCCAGCAGCGCCCAATAGGTCAGGAGCACGGTCGCCGTCGCGCCGATCAGCGAAGGAAGGCGATAAAGCCAGATCTGCGTGCGTGCCTCGGGCACACCGAGCGCGGCGCCGGCCTTCACCGCCGCGCTTTGCAGCCAGTAGATGCCGACGGGCTTCTTGTGCCGCGCCTCCTCCTGGAAGCGGATATCGACGAAATCGCCCGTCTCCAGCATCTGCTTGCTGGCCTGGGCGAAGCGCGGCTCGTCGCGGTCGATCGGCTGCAGCGTGCTGAAGCCCGGCAGGAAGGCACAAAGCGAGAGCAGCAGCAGGAAGGCACAGGCGCGCGCGTGGCTGGCCGAGACGAAAGCCGTGAGCCGGTCGATCGCGGGCGTGAGTGAAAACATCATCCATCCTCGCGACGCCGAGGCCGCGCTTTTGCCGAGAGAGCCGGTCTAGCCGAAGAGCCGCTCCCGATGAAGCGCCTTTCGGGCGCGATCAAGGCAGCGCGCCTGGCCCGAGCGCAGATGCCGGGCGCTGAGCCGGGCGCCTGCCAGACCCGCCCGCCGCGTTGGAGGGCTCGGCCCAATCCGCAATCAGGCGCTGGCTTCGAAATTGCGCGGCCGTCGGCAGCTATGCCTATGCCGGCCCGATTTGAAACAGTTTGTACCGCATGGGGCCATCATGTCGTTGAAGCACGACCAAAAACAGTTCGTCTCGAACTATGACGAGTGCACCGTTCTTCTGTTGAGCGCGTTTTTCTGCGTGACCGGGCAAACGGCAGCAGACAACCACTTGCGAAAGGCCATCGAAGGCCTGCTGGTCGACCTGACCGAAGCCGAAAAGGAAAGAGCCCTTTCGAACATCGTACAGTTCGATCCGCGACACCCGCGCGGTCGCTGATCACTGGCGAGGCTGGAGCGTTCCGGGAACGATGCGCCGCACCCATCGGCGCGGCTCCAAGTCAGAATGACAGCGGCATGCCTGTCAGAACGCCTCGAAGAACAAAGAGGAATTCCGCTATGAAACGATGGCGAGCCCGGCAGGATTCGAACCTGCGACCAGCAGCTTAGAAGGCTGCTGCTCTATCCATCTGAGCTACGGGCCCGTAACCGGTTCTATCCTCGCCTCGACGCTTCAGTGCGTCCACTGGCCGATGCGCGAGAATTTGAAATTGTCCGAATAGGAGATCGAGCGGCGCACCGGCTCATGCGGCTGCTCGACGCGATAGGGGATGCCGTTGCGCGTCGCATAGGCAACCGCCTCGGCCTCGCTGTCGAACCAGAGCTTGAGCTGGCTCTTCATGTCGGAGGAGGAGGTCCAGCCCATCAGGGGCTCGATCTGGCGGGCGCTTTCCGGCTCGTATTCGAGCAGCCAGCGCTCGGTCTTGGCCGTGCCGGACTGCATGGCCGTGCGGGCGGGGCGATAGATGCGTGCGGTCATGAAAGCGCTCTGCCGTCACAAAATCCCATGCAGCCCGAAAGCCAGGCTGCGGCGTGACGTTTCCAGTGGTCGGGGCACCAGGATTCGAACCTGGGACCCTCTGCTCCCAAAGCAGATGCGCTACCGGGCTGCGCTATACCCCGACGGCACTCGAAACGTTGCGGTTCGCTATCACGCCATGGGCCGAACCCGCAAGCCAAAGCGAAGCGGTCTCGCCCCCACAGGACGCCGCCCGTCGCCGTTCAGCGCTTGAACAGCGCGTGCTCGACCTTGTCGCCCGGCTTGATGCCGAGCTGCCGGCTGACACCGCCGTTGATTTCCAGCACCGACAGCACCGGCTCGCCGGACGGAATCGTCCGCGTCGACAGCGGCTCGGTGTTCTCCGCGATGCGCGCGACCGTGCCATCGGCCCGGATGAACAGCATGTCGAGCGGAATATAAGTATTCTGCATCCACATCGCCACCGGCTCGCTGCCTCCGAAGTCGAACAGCATGCCCCGGTCCGGCGGCAGGTAGTTGCGATACATCAGGCCCTTGGCGCGCTGGTCCGGCGTGCGCATCACCTCGACATGGAAAGCGTGCCGCGTGCCGCCGCTCACGATCGTCAGCGCTTCGAGCCCGGGCGCCTCCCCTGCGGCCGGCTGGGCCTGTGCCCTCGCCCCCAGGGGAGCGAGCGCGACGAGGAAAAGCGCGATTGCGGCGAAAGCGGTCCGGAGGGCATGCATCGCTTCTGAACTCCATGGCGATCGTCGCCGGGCTCCGAGCTAGAAGGCGGCGATGGCGAATCTTCGGCAGAAGACAGCTTTCCGCCGTCTCAGGTCAAGAATTCCGTCATGATCATTCGCTCCTATGACGCCCTCGAGCGAAGGACGGCTTTCTTTCGCCGCTCGGTTGCGGCAGTTTCGCCCGGCACTGAACAGGAGAATATCATGACCGCTGCGCGCCTTCGCCGGCCAACGCATCTCGGGAACACGGCCCTCGCGGCTGTTTTCGTCGCGCTTTCCGCTCCTGCCTGGGCCGCGGATTTCCAGGTCGACAACGTCCGCATCGATCTGGGCCGGCTCGTCATCAGCATCCCGAAGGTCGCCGTCAAAGGCTCGAATCTCGAGAAGGACGCCTTCCTCGCGCTTTTCGCCAGCGGTGCGAACGAAACCGCCTCGACCCGAATCGCGAAGCTGACCGCAACCGAGATCAGCGCGCCCGAGCTCACCATGGAGCAGGCGTTCGGCGAGCAGAAGCAGTCCACGACCTATCGTGACATCCGCTTCACCGACATCCGCGACGGCAAGATCGCGCATGGCGAATCGGGGAGCGCCAGCCTCAGCGCCCTGGGTGGCCCTGCCGGGGCGATGAAGGGCACGCTGAAGCGCACCGCTTTCGACATGCTCGATCTCAAGCAGTCGGCGCGTGTCCTCACCGAGAAGGCGACGCCCGGGACGAACGAGCCCTATGTCCCGGTGATCGGCAGCTTCGAGCAGGACGGCTACGACATCGACATGGGCCAGGCCGGCAAAATGTCGATCGGCAAGACCACGGCGCGCGGCTTCACGGCGAAGGTCGGGCCGGAGCCCCTGCTCGACCTCCTCGACAAGGTCGGTAAGGGCTCCGAGGAGCTCGAGAAGAAGGCGGACGACAAGTCGGCCGCCAAGGACGACAAGAGCGATGTCGAGAAGCGCTTCGCCCTGTCGATGCTGACGCTGTTCGACATGTTCGACTACGGCAGCGGCGAGGCACGCGATTTCAAGGCCCTGATCCGCCCGCCTGCGGCAGACAAGGGCGCCAAGCCGAAGGATCCGGTCGAATGGACGATCGCGCGCATGGCCTTCGGCGAGAATGCGCCGGACAAGTCGGGCTTCGCGATCGAAGGCATGGCGTTCACCAGCGGCCCCGGCAAGGGCAAGGTCGATTCGATCAGCTATTCCGGCTTCTCCTTCGGGAATGCCGCGCGTGAGTTGCGCGCCGCCCTCGCCGGCCCCGACCAGGATATCGCGAATATCGACTACCGGCGCTTCATTCCGAAGATCGGAACCGTCCGCCTGACCGGGCTTTCGGTCGATGCGCCGCCGATCATCCCGGGCAAGCAGCCGATCAAGATCGCTCTCGGCACCTTCGAGCTGAAGGGTGGCGAGCCGCTGAACGGCATTCCGACCAGCCTCGGCCTGACGATCGACAAGCTGGTCACGCCGGTCGTCGATACCGGCGACAATCCGGGAATCGCAGAGCTGCTCGCCATGGGCATCGACAAGCTCGACCTCTCGGCGAAGCTCGACCTGGCCTGGGAGGCAGCGAAGAACGAGCTCGCCATCCGCACCCTCTCGCTCGGCAGCGCCGGCCTGGTGCAGCTCGATGCCAACGGCACGCTCGCCAATGTGACGCAGGACCTGTTCTCGAGCGATCTCGCGCTCGCCCAGGTGGCGGCGCTCGGCGCGACGGCCCGCAACCTCCAGATCAAGCTGCAGAATTTCGGTCTCGTCGAGAAACTGATCGCGAAGCAGGCGCGCGACACCGGCCGCAAGGTCGAGGAGGTGCGCCAACAGTTCACCATGGTCGCGAGTGTCGGGCTCGCCGCCATGCTGGGCCCGTCCGATGCGGCGAAGACCCTGGCGTCGGCGGCCTCGCGCTTCGTCGCCAAGCCCGGCACGCTGACGATCGACGCCACGGCGAAATCGCCGTCCGGCCTCGGCCTCGCCGACGTGCTGACCATCACCCAGCCGACCGAGATCTTCGACAAGATCGATGTCAAGGCCGATGCCCGATAAGTCGGAGGGCGCCATCGCGCCCGAGGATCGCGACTGGCGCCCTTCCGCGCTGCAGGCCTGGTGGGCGGGCCTGCCGCCCGTCACCCGCGGCCTGCTGCGCAAATACGTGAACCGCGACAACCAGACCCGGCTGCATCTGGCGCATCTCATCGCCCGGCGGCCGGGCCAGATCGTCGCCGGCGCCTATACCTATGGCCGGCCGAAGGTGCGCTTTCCCGAGAGCGGGGCGAAGCTCGTCATCGGCCGCTACGGCTCGATTGCTGACGGCGTCGAGATCCTGCTCGGCGGCAACCACCGGCTCGACTGGACGACGACCTATCCCTTCCCGGCCCTGCCCGGGCTCTGGCCGGCAGCGACCGGCTTCACCGGGCATGACGCGACACGCGGCGACGTCGTCATCGGCCACGACGTCTGGCTCGGCTCGCAATGCATGATCCTGTCGGGCGTGACGATCGGCCATGGCGCCGTCATCGCCGCCCGCGCCGTGGTCAGGCGCGACGTGCCGCCCTATGCCATCGTCGCCGGCAATCCGGCCCGCGTCTTCCGCCTGCGCTTCGACGAGGCGAAGGTCGCGGCCTTGCTGGAGACGCGCTGGTGGGATCTGCCCAAGCCGCGGATCGACGCGTTGCTGCCGCTCCTGCTCAGCAGCCGCATCGAGGAGTTCATCGCCGCGGTCAGGAGCCCTTGAGCAGGCGGCGCTTCAGGCCCAGCGCCGGCTTCTCGACGAGGAACCAGGACAGCGCCGCCACGACCAGCGTGACGGCGAGCGAAGGCCAGAGCAGCGCCATCGCCCCGAGGCCCGGGAACAGCGCATGCAGCGCCTGCTGCGCCGGCCAGCCATAGAGATAGACGCCGTAGGAGAGATCGGCCGGCGGCTCGACCGAACGGCGTGTCAGAGCCGGGGCCAGCGCCAGCACAAGGACGCCCCAGGCGCTGACGAGATAGAGCGCCGCCTTGTAGAGCGGCGTGAAGGACAGCGGCACCAAGGCGAGAATGGCCAGCGCCAGCAGCGGCAGCGAGAGCGGCACCCTCTCGCGATAGAGATAGCACAGCCCCCCGGCGAGGAAGATCAGCGGCAGGCGCAGCGCCGTCTCGGTGCCTTTCGATCCATGAGGCGTCACGACCTCGCGCAGCACCACCGCCAGCGTCAGGGCCAGCCCGGCCGCCAGCATGACGCGCGGCTTCGCCAGCAGGCCGGCGAGCCCGGCGACGAGCACGCCGAGATAGCACAAAGTCTCGTATTTCAGCGTCCACACCGTTCCCATCGGGAATTGCAGCGGGTTGTGCTCGAAGACGCCGGGAAGCGCCGCTGAGCTCTTGAAGCTGGTCAGCGTCGCGGAGATGAAGCGCCAGAGCCGCGGGTCCCTGACATAGCTGCCGAGATCGAGCGAGGTCATCGCCGCGCCGAGCAGCAGCGCCACGACCAGCGTCGCCGCGATCAGGCCGGGCGCGATCCTGAGCAGCCGCGCCACCACATAGTCGCGCCAGCCGCGCCTGACGAAGCTCATCGTCACGAGGAAGCCGGAAATCGCGAAGAAGCCGTTGACCGCATGCTCGCCGAGCGTGAAGCCGGTGGTCTGGAACCAGGGCTCCTGCTCGACCCGCCCGTCGGTGACGCTGAAGGCGTGCGAGACGACCACGGCGAGCGCCATCACCAGCCTGAGCAGGCCGAAATTATTGTGCGGATTGGCGAGCGCCTTCTCGATCCCCGGTGCGTTGCGGATCATGGCGCAGTCTCCAGCCCTTCATATGCCAGCGCCGTCTCGCCGCGCGCCCAGGCCCGCGCGCCGGCGGCGGAACCGGCATGGGCGAACATCTTCTCGCGGTTGAGGAGGACGCCGTAACCCAATGTCTTGCCGAGATTCTCCAGCCTGCGCAGCGGCGCCGGCTCCGGCAGGCCATATTTGCGGGCGATGTAATGCTCCGACCAGGCGAGGTGCCAGCGCGCCTTGAAGCGCCGCTGCGGAGACGGTGCGCTCGACTTCCCCCGCCCATGCCGTGCCTCGGCACCATCGACATGGATGAGGGCATGGCCGGCATCGCGCATCCGCCGGCAGAGATCGTCATCCTCGTAGAACAGGAAGATCGCCGGATCGAAGCCGCCGAGCGCGAGGAAGGTTTCGCGCGGGATCAGCAGGCAGGCACCGGAGAGGAACGGCAGGCAGGCATCTCCCTCCGGCACGACCATCGCACCGCTGCGATTGAGATGATCAGGCGAGAGCAACGAGCGCGGCTGCAGGAAGACGCGCCCCGAGGGCTCGACGATGCGCGGTGCCAGCATCCCGGCATCGGGGTAGCGCCCGGCCGCCGCCAGCAAAGCAGCGGCAGCGCCCCGCTTCAGCTCCAGATCGGGATTGACGATCAGCACATAGGGCGTATCCGCCGCCGCCACGCCGAGATTGTTGGCGCGGCCATACCCTTCGTTGCGGGCATTGGCGATAACGCGCGCACCGCGCTTCTCCGCGATGCCCCGGCTGTCGTCGCCGCTGGCATTGTCGACGACGATCGCCGGCACGCCCTCGCCTGCCAGCGCATCGAGGCAGGCAGGCAGAACTTCGGCGCTGTCGTAGCTGACGACGATGGCGGTGATCGCGGCGGCAGGCATTGCGGCCTTCTGGCCATGCGAACCGGCCGGAATCAAGCGAATTCAGCGCCGCGACAGCGCCGCGAGTTCGCCCTGCACCCGCTCGCGCTCGGCGCTTCCGCAAGCATGCGGCGCCTTGTAGGAGCGCACCGCATAGCCCGCATTGGCCGCGACGAAGGCCGCCCGCTCCTGCCGGTCGAGCCGCGCGATGATGCGGCCGCGATCGACACGCAAGCCGCAATCATAGCCGCGCGAAACGGTCGCGGCGGCATATTCGACCGTGCCGGGAATCGGGCCGGCGCTCGTGCAGGCGGTGAGGCCGAGCAGGAGCGCTGCCGCGAGAGATGGTTTCGGAAGCATGCCCGTCTGGCCGGCTCAGGGTGAGTCGAACTGGCCGGCCCTGATTCGGGCCATGCGCTCCTTCAGCGCGGCGCGCTCCTCAGCCGCACAGGCTTGCGGCCGCGCATCCTGATTGACCATCTCGGCCTCGGAGACGGAGACATAGGCCGAGCGCGCCGCCGCGATCTGCTCAGGCGTGGCGCCACGTGCCGTCTCGGCCGCCAGGAAACGGTCCAGCGTCGAGCGCTGCGGCGAGCCGGCCTTGCAGGCGCTCGCCCGCGAGATCGTCGTCGCGAGGACCGAAGCGCGGCCGGCGCTGGTGTCGCCCCCGTCGGCGACGCAAGCGCCCAGCGGCAGCGCGAGGAAGCAGGCGAGCAGCAGGGCTCGCCCGACAGGCAGCGAAGGCATGGTGGTCAGCCGTTCTTCTCGGGCAGGTTGACGCGCAGATGCGCCTCGCGAAGCTGCTTCGGCGTCGCCTCGGCCGGTGCCCCCATCAGCAGGTCGACGGCCTGCTGGTTCATCGGGAACAGCGCGACCTCGCGCAGGTTCGTCGCGCGCGCCAACAGCATGATGATGCGGTCGACGCCCGCCGCCATGCCGCCATGCGGCGGAGCGCCGTACTGGAAGGCGCGATACATGCCGCCGAAGCGCTCGATCACCGTCTCCTCGCCATAGCCGGCGATCTCGAAGGCCTTCACCATCGCCTCGGGGCGGTGGTTGCGGATGCCGCCGGAGGCCAGCTCGAAGCCGTTGCAGGCGATGTCGTACTGGAACGCCTTGAGCGAGAGCGGGTCTTCCTCGGTCAGCGCCTTCAGGCCGCCCTGCGGCATCGAGAAGGGATTGTGCGAGAAATCGACCTTCTTCTCGTCCTCGTTATACTCGAACATCGGGAAATCGACGATCCAGGCGAAGGCGAAGACGTTCTCGTCGATCAGGTTGAGCTCCTGGCCGACCTTGTTCCGGGCGCTGCCGGCGAACTTGTAGAACTTGTCCGGATCGCCCGCGACGAAGAAGCAGGCGTCGCCGCCCTTCAGCCCCATCTGCTTGATGATTCCCGCGACGCGCTCAGGCCCGATGTTGTTGGCGATCGGCCCCTGGCCCTCGCCGTCTTCCTTGACCATCAGGTAGCCGAGGCCGGGCTGACCCTCGCCCTGCGCCCAGGAGTTCATCCGGTCGCAGAAGGCGCGCGAACCGCCGCCCGGAGCTGGAATCGCCCAGACGCGGTTCTTCTCGCCTTCCAGGATGCGCGCGAAGACCTTGAAGCCCGAGCCGCGGAAATGCTCGGAAACATCCTGCATCACCAGCGGGTTGCGCAGGTCCGGCTTGTCGGAGCCGTATTTGGCGATCGACTCGGCATAGGGAATGCGCGGCCAATTCTTCTGGACGGTGCGGCCCTCGGCGAATTCCTCGAACACGCCGGTAATGACCGGCTCCATCGTCGCGAACACGTCCTCCTGCTCGACGAAGCTCATCTCGACGTCGAGCTGGTAGAACTCGCCCGGCAGGCGGTCGGCGCGCGGGTCCTCGTCGCGGAAGCAGGGCGCGATCTGGAAATAGCGGTCGAAGCCCGCCATCATCAGGAGCTGCTTGTACTGCTGCGGCGCCTGCGGCAGCGCGTAGAACTTACCGGGGTGCAGGCGGCTCGGCACCAGGAAGTCGCGCGCGCCTTCCGGCGAGGACGCGGTCAGGATCGGCGTCTGGAACTCGGAGAAGCCGGAATCCTTCATGCGGCGGCGCATCGAGTCGATGACCTTGGTGCGCAGCATGATGTTGTTGTGCAGCTTCTCGCGACGCAGGTCGAGGAAGCGGTACTTGAGGCGGGTATCCTCTGGATATTCGAGATCGCCGAAGACCGGCAGCGGCAATTCGGCCGAGGGACCGAGCACCTCGATGCCTGTCGCGAAGACCTCGACCGCGCCGGTCGGCAGGTTGGCGTTCTCGGTGCCGGCGAGACGCGCCTTGACCTTGCCGTCGATGCGCACGACCCATTCCGAGCGCAGCGTCTCGGCGTCCGCGAAGGCCGGCGAATCCGGGTCGATCACGACCTGCGTCATGCCATAATGGTCGCGCAGGTCGATGAAGAGCACGCCGCCATGGTCGCGAATGCGATGGCACCAGCCGGAGAGACGGACATTCTGGCCGATGTCGCTGTCACGGAGCGCGCCGCAGGTGTGGGAACGGTAGCGATGCAAGGTCACGGTATCGGTCTTTCGGCAAAAGGCGCCGGGAACAGGCCGAAAGGGCCAGCGCACAGCTTTTCGGGGCTAACCACACGCGCGCGCCCGAAATGTCAAGAACGCCCGCGACATCCCGCATCGCTGTCTGCTATGAGCCGAAAGCCATGCATCTGATCACCGATACCGCCGAGCTCTCCGCAGCCTGTGACCGCCTTGCGGCTCATCCCTTCGTCACGGTGGACACCGAGTTCCTCCGCGAGACGACCTATTATCCGAAACTCTGCCTGATCCAGCTCGCCTCGCCGGATGAGGCAGTGCTGGTCGATCCGCTCGCGCCCGATCTCGATCTCGCCCCCTTCTTCGGGCTGATGGTCAACGAGGCCGTGGTGAAAGTCTTCCACGCCGCCCGCCAGGATCTGGAAATCGTCTGGCTGCTCGGGCGCGTGCTGCCGACACCGCTTTTCGACACCCAGGTCGCCGCCATGGTCTGCGGCTATGGCGACTCGGTCGGCTACGAGCAGCTCGCCAACGACCTCGCCAAGGCGCGCATCGACAAGTCCTCGCGCTTCACCGACTGGTCGCGCCGCCCTCTCACCGAGGCGCAGCTCTCCTATGCCGAATCGGACGTCACCCATCTGCGCCAGGTTTATCTCGCGCTGAAGGAGGATCTCGACGCCAGCGGCCGCGAGGCCTGGGTCGCCGAGGAGATGGCGGTTCTGAGCTCGCCCGCCACCTATGAGGTCAAACCAGAGAATGCCTGGCTGCGCCTCAAGGGCCGCATCCGCAAGCCGCGCGAGCTGCCGCTGCTGATGGAGATCGCCGCCTGGCGCGAGCGCGAGGCGCAGAGTCGCGACGTGCCGCGCCAGCGCGTGCTCAAGGACGACGCGCTGATGGACATCGTCCAGCGCGGCCCGCGCTCGGTCGAGGCTCTCGCGGAATTGCGCTCCGTGCCCAACGGTTTCGAGCGTTCGCGCAATGGCGGCGAGGTTCTCGCCGCGATCGAGCGCGCAGCCGCGATTGATCCGAAAGCCCTGCCCCGGCTGGAGCGCGAGCGTGGCCGGCCGACCAACGGCGCGGTGCTCGACCTGCTCAAGGTGCTGCTCAAGGCGACCGCCGACGCCGAGCGCGTCGCGCCCAAGATCATCGCCACGGCCGACGACCTCGAAGCCATCGCCTCCGACGAATTGTCGGACGTGCCGGCGCTGAAGGGCTGGCGGCGCGAGGTCTTCGGCGAGAAGGCGCTGGCGCTCAAGAACGGCCAGCTCAGCCTGCGCATTCAGCGCGGCCGGGTCGTGGTGGGCTAAAGCCCGGCTGAATCAAGCTCTGAGGAACCGCGTTCAGCCAATTGATCCGATACGTGATTGAGCGATGATTCACCCACCGCCATAGCTCTTCACCAGCGAGCCGGCGACCAACCCCCAGCCGTCGACCAGCACGAAGAAGATCAGCTTGAACGGCAGCGCCACCGTCACCGGCGGCAGCATCATCATGCCCACCGACATCAGGATCGAGGCGACCACGAGGTCGATGATCAGGAAGGGCACGAACAGCAGGAAGCCGATCTCGAAAGCCCGCCTGAGCTCCGAGATCATGAAGGCCGGCACCAGCACCTCGATGCCGATATCCTGCGGCGTCTGGGGGCGCGCGCCCTGCGACATGTCGAGGAAGAGCTGCAGATCCTTCTCGCGCACATGCTTCAGCATGAAGGTCCTGAAGGGCACGACGCCGCGGTTATAGGCTTCCTGCGGCTGGATCTGCCCGGCGACGAGCGGCTGCACGGCGGTCGTGTAGGCTTCCCGCAAGGTCGGCGCCATCACGAAGCCGGTCAGGAACAGCGCCAGCCCGATGATCACCGTGTTGGGCGGCGCCGTCTGCGTGCCCAGCGCCGAGCGCAGCAGCGACAGCACCACGACGATGCGCGTGAACGACGTCACCATGACCAGGATGGACGGCGCCAGCGACAGCACCGTGATCACGGCGATGAGCTGGAGCGCCCGCTCCGCTACGCCGCCGCCCTGCCCGAGATCGAGCGACAGCGTCTGCGGCATTGCCGGCGTCGCGACGAGGCCGAGCAGCAGCACCGCTGCCGTCAGGGATCGGCACAGGCGCCGCCGTCTTGCCGTGGCGAGGTAGGGTATCACGCGCGACCGTCGCTGCCGCCCGACTCAGACGATCGGGCGAGACGAAGCTAGCGGGCGGGCATCGGCAAGCAACCGCGGCGGACCGGCCCGCCGCAGGATCGGCGACATTCCTGTTGATGGCGGCGGCCAGGCTGTGCCGGCGCGCCGCGCCGCTCAGGATTTCGCCTTGGGATCGCGGCCGAGCAGCCGGGCGAACTCGGCCTCGATCGCATCGACCGAGAACGGATCGATCTCCTTCGCCGGCTCCGGCTCCTTGGCTGCCTCGGTCGGCTTCTGCGGCTCGGGGGCCTCGGCCTGTTTGGGCTGGGCAGGCTTGGGCTGGGCAGGCTCCGCGACGGTCACGGACGGTTCCGGCTCCACCGGTCCAACGACCGGCGCGGGCTTCTCGCTGCCGGTTTTTTCAGCGGCGGGCTTTTCAGCAGCGGGGCTCGCTTGCGGCGGCTTCGGCTCGGCATGCGTCGGCGGCACGCGCGCCGGCTTCAATCCGAGAGCAGCCTCGAGCTCAGCCTCCATGCTCGTCGCCACCGAAGCCGGGGTCGACGGCGCTGCGGGAGCATCCGGAGCCGGTTGAGCTTTCGCCGGCTCGGCCGGCTTGACCCGGTCCGCAGGCGCGAAGGGGCCGGCCGGCTTGGGCGGCTCCACGGTCCTGGGCGGCTCGACCGGCCTGGACGGCGAAGCGATCGGCTCCCGGCTCGCTCCCGGAACGACCGGCGCAGGCGCGGCGGGCTTGGGCGGCACCACGACCGCCTCTACCTGCGGCTCGGGCGGCAGATTCGCGGGCCGCACGGCCGAGAACGGACGCTTCAGCGCCGCCTCGAGCTGCTTCGTCATGTCGTCGAGTTCGTCGGCGCTCACGGCGGGCGCCGGCGCATGCTCGCGCGGGAAGCTCGGAGCCGGGCCGGTCGTCATCGGGGGCATGGGAGCCGGCGCCGGCGGAACCGGAGCGGGCGCAACCGGCGTGGGCGCAGCGGCAGCGCCGACCTCCTCGAGGCCGAGCGCGGCCGCGACGCCCGCGCTCGCTGCAGTGACGGCCTCGGCATGCGTCTGGGCGTGGCGGGTGGGCAACGGGGGCAGGACGTCGGGGCTGGCGGAAACCGCAGCACCGCGGCGAATCTCGTCACCGGCCCGCAAGGCAGGCTCGCTCGGCGGCACCAGCGTCTCGAAGGGCGGCAGCGGCCTGTCGGGCGCCGCGCCCTCGCTATAGGAGGGAGCCGTGGCGCGCGCGCCGCTGCGCAGGATATTGGTCTCGACGACGACGTCGGAGGCCCCGCCGAGCATGATGAGATGCTCGACATTGTCGCGGCGGATCAGCACGAGCTGGCGCTGCCGGTCGAGATCATAGGTATCGACGATGCCCAGCCGTGGCTGGCGCTGCCGACCGCCGGCCTGCCCGCGCATCCTGAGGCGCCCACCCTGTATCTGCCGAACGAACAGGCCGAGCAGGGCAAGAAGCACCAGGATGACCACGGAGGCGACGATCACCTTCTGTGCGGTCGTGAGTTCCAATCCGAACAAGCTCTGCAAGGTCTGCCTCTTCCGCGACGGCCGCCCTGGGCGGCAGAAGTTCCGCTCAAGGTTCAACACCTTGGCTATAGCATAACGCTTTCCTTAACGGGAAACATGGTGAACGCGTGGTTAACCGGTTATCCGAAAGACGATGCGTTTAACGCCTTCTTAACCATGAGCCCGGCAAGATTTGCCCAGTGAGGCGGCCATGCGGGCCCGCCCCTGCGAGGCGGCAGCCATGGCGAATGACGGCTTGAACATCGGCGGCGGCCTCATGCAGGCCCTCAAGCTGCGCATGCATTACCAGCAGTCGCGGCAAAAGGTGCTGTCCGAGAACGTCGCCAATGCCGACAGCCCGGGCTTCCGCCCCGTCGACCTGAAGCCGCCGGGCTTCGACCGGGGCGGCGTGGCGCTCGCCCGCACCAGCGCCGGACATATGAGCCTGACCGGCGGCAAGGGCGGCTTCGACAGCACCGGCGCCCCGCGCTTCGAGACGACCCCGAACGGCAACGCCGTCAACCTCGAGGACGAGATGATGAAGGTCGCCCAGAACCAGTCCGACTATCAGCTCGCCGCATCGCTCTACAGCAAGGGCCTCGGCCTGATGAAGATCGCGATCGGCAAGGGCCGCTGAAGCAGCGATCGCGGAGGGAGCATCTCATGGAACTGATGAAGAGCCTCGCCATCGCCGCCTCCGGCCTGCGCAGCCAGTCGGGGCGCATGCGCGTCATCGCCGAGAACATCGCCAACGCCGATTCCGGGCCGGAGCGCGCCGGCGCCGACCCCTATCGCCGCAAGGTGCCGAGCTTCCAGCGCCATTTCGACCGCGAGCTCGATGCCCAGACGGTCGCGCTCGGCCGCGTCCAGCGCGACCCCAGCGCCTTCCGCGTCAAGCACGAGCCCGGCAACCCGGCCGCCGACGCCAGCGGCAACGTGCAGATGCCGAACGTCAATTCGCTGGTCGAGATGGTCGACATGCGCGAGGCCCAGCGCAGCTACGAGGCCAACCTGAACCTGATCTCCTCCACCCGGCGGATGATCCAGCGCACCATCGACATCCTGCGCGCCTGAACAGCGCGCCTCCAGAAGGAGACTGAACCGCCATGGCTACACCGGGCTTCGCTGCAGGCGCCTATGCCTCGATCGGGGGATTGGGCGCCGGCAACCTGATGAAGAAACCCGCCGCCGGCATCGGCGGCGCGGAAGCGGGCGGCCCGGACTTCTCCGCGCTGCTCGGCAAGGCGCTCGACTCCACGGCCGAGGCCGGCCGCAAGGCCGACGTCCAGACGGCGAGCGTCGCCGCCGGCCGTGCCGACGTGGTCGATGTCGTCACGGCGGTGGCCGAAAGCGAGACCGCGATCGAGACGCTGGTGGCGGTGCGCGACCGCGTCATCGCGGCCTATGAAGACATCATGCGGATGCCGGTCTGACGGCGGGGACGGATCGAAACCATGACTTCCGGAGCCATCCTCGACATCGCCCGCGACGGCATCGTCGTCTTCCTCAAGGTCGGCGGCCCGCTGATGGCGGTCGCGCTGCTCGTCGGCCTCGTCGTCTCGCTGGTGCAGGCGCTGACCCAGATCCAGGAGCAGACGCTGGTCTTCGTCCCGAAGATTCTCGCCGTCTTCGCTTCGCTGCTCCTGCTTCTTCCGTTCATGGGAGACGCCCTGGCAGGTTATATGGGACGGGTCGCCGTCCGAATCGCCACGGGCGGATGAACCTGCCGCGGCTGCGCCCCACCCTCGCCGGTGGTGCCGTCCCGCGGCGTCAATTCCGGCGCGAGGATGACCGCGGCACGATGCAGATCGCGATCCTGCCCCAGATCGGCGCGCTGTTCGTGCTCGTCTTCGCGCGGGTCGGCACGCTGGTCATGCTCATGCCCGGCATCGGCGAGCGCTTCATCTTCTCGCGCGCCCGGCTCTCGCTCGCCTTTTTCATCGCGCTGATGATCCTGCCGATGGCGCGCCCCTCGCTGCAGATCCCGGAAACCCTCCCCGCCCTGGCCACGCTGCTGATCGGCGAATTGCTGATCGGGCTCGTCATCGGCGTCTGCGCCCGGCTGGTGATGGCAGCGCTCCAGACGGCCGGCACCATCGTCGCCCAGTCCATGGGCCTCGGCTTCGCCATGACGGTCGACCCCACCGGCGGCAACCAGAACCCCTCGATCGGCAACTTCCTGACGATGCTCGGCATCACGCTGATCCTGACCAGCGACCTGCACCACATCGCCATCGCCGCGATCCACGAGAGCTACCGCCTGCTGCCGCCCGGCGGTGCGCCGGATCTGACCGACGTGATGACGCTCGCCGTGCGCTCCACCGCCCAGGGCTTCGCGCTGGCGGTGCAGATCGCGGCGCCCTTCATCGTCTTCGGCCTGCTCTTCAATCTCGGGCTGGGCGTGCTGGCGCGGATGATGCCGCAGCTCCAGGTCTTCTTCCTCGCCGTGCCGGCCTCGATCTTCGGCGGCATGCTGATGCTGCTCGTCGTCCTCGGCGTGATGATGAGCGTCTTCATGAACGGGCTCGGCGTCTTCCTGCGCCAGTTCACCGGGGGCTAGCGCGGGATGGCGGACGACTCCGACAAGGAAGACAGGACAGAGGACCCGACCCAGCGAAAGCTGGACGAAGCCACGGAGAAAGGCGACGTCCCCAAATCGCAGGAGATCGGCACCTTCTTCGTGCTCTGCGGCTTCACGCTGTCGCTGCTGGTCGCTGCCGGCTGGTCGGCACGCGACGCCATGCTCTCGCTGCGCGGCTTCCTGATGAACGCCCATCAGGTTCCGCCCGACGGCGCCGCCTTCATGCAGGTGACGCGGCAAGGCGTGCTGACCGGCTTCATGGCGCTCGGCCTGCCCTTCGCCTTCATCCTCTGCGCGGGCCTGGCCGGCGCGTTCATCCAGCACAAGCTGCTCTGGACCTTCGAGCCGCTGATGCCGAAATTCGACCGCATCTCGCCGATGGCGGGCCTCAAGCGGCTGTTCGGCAAGGAGGCCTGGGTCAACTTCGCCAAGGGCCTCGCCAAGACGACGCTGATCGGCATCGTGATCTGGTACACGCTCTGGAACCAGCACGACCGGCTGGAAGCCTTCGCCGAGATGAACGTGTCCGCGCTGATGCCGGCGGCGCTTTCGCTGGCGATCCAGCTCATGGGCGCGGTGCTGGCGCTTTTCGCCGTCATCGCCATCGGCGACTTCGTCTGGCAGCGCTTCTCCTGGTACCAGCGCCAGAAGATGACGAAGGAGGAACTCAAGCAGGAGTTCAAGAACTCCGAGGGCAATCCCGAGATCAAGGCCAAGCTGCGCCAGATCCGCAGCCAGCGCGTGCGCAAGCGCATGATGGCGGCCGTGCCCAAGGCGACGGTCATCATCACCAACCCGACCCACTTCGCGGTGGCGCTGCAATACGAGCCCGGCATGGCCGCGCCGCTCTGCCTCGCCAAGGGCGTCGATGCCGTCGCGCTCAAGATCCGCGAGGTCGCGGGCGAGCACCACGTCCCGATCGTCGAGAATCCGCCGCTCGCCCGCGCGCTCCACGCGACGGTCGGCATCGACGAAGAAATTCCTGTCGAACACTATCAGGCTGTCGCCGAAGTCATCGGTTACGTCTTGCGCCTGAAGGGCCGCCGCGCCTAACTCGACAGCGGATGCGAATGAACCTAAGCCGCCAGTCTTCTCCCCGCCGGACGGGCACGGCAGCAAGGAAACGGACTTGACCGCAATGAGCGGAAGCACGGCCACCAGCGCGATCGATCGCTCCGACAAGCCGGGGCATATCGGCGTCATCCTGCTCGTCGCCGGCCTGCTCGTCGGCGCGGCGATCGCGCTTGGCTTCATCGCCAACGAATGGGCCCAGCCGCTGATCCTCGGCCTGCTCGCCATCCTCTCCGTCGTCGGCGTTTTCGGCCTCTTCGCCTATGCGATCGGCCTGATCCAGTTCTCCGGCCGCGCCGCGCGCAACGACCTCACCAAGACCATCGTCGACGGCGCCGATGACGGCATCGTCGTCACCGAGGGCGAGAACGACATCGTCTATGCCAACGAGGCCTATCTCGGCCTCGCGGGCGCAACCGGCGCCAACGATCTGAAGCCGGTCGGCCGGCTGCTCACCGGCCGCGCCGACGTCTCCGAAGCGATCTACCGGCTCGCCACCGCCGCGCGCGAGAACCGCCGCCTCGTCGAGGAGGTCCGGCTGGAACCCGCGCTCAACGGGCGCGGCGAGGTCGGCTGGTATCGCGTCCGCGTCGCGCCGGTGCGCCGCGAGACCTCGACCGCGACGCTCTGGACCGTCTCCGACGTCACCCCCGAGCGCGAGCGGCAGGAGAACGCCTTCCAGGAGCTCCAGCACGCCATCGACTATCTCGACCATGCGCCCGCCGGTTTCGTCTCGATCGACGCCGACGGCGAGGTCTCCTATCTCAACGCGACGCTGTCGGGCTGGCTCGATTTCGACCTCGCCCGCTTCGGCTCGGGCGGCCTGCATCTCGACGATATCTGCACGCCGGCCGCAGCCGCCCTTGTCCAGGCGATCCGCGGCCAGCCCGGCGATGTCCGGGTCGAAGTGCTCGATCTCGACCTCAAGCGCCGCAACGGCTCTCCCCTGCCGGTGCGCCTGCACCATCAGGTCGCCTTCGGTCAGGACGGACGCGCCGGCCCCTCGCGCACCCTGGTCCTCAACCGCGCCGCCGGCGAGGCCGGTGCCGATAGCCGCAGCGATGCCGAGGTCCGCTTCGCGCGCTTCTTCCACTCGACGCCGATGGCGATCGCCACCGTCGACAAGGCCGGCGCGATTCTGCGCTCCAACGCCGCCTTCGCCCGGCTGGTCCCGGCCGGCGTACAGGTCGTGACGATCCAGGATCTCGCCGCGCCGGGCTCCGGCCTGGACAAGGCGATGATCGAGACGATGGAGGGCGTTTCGGGGGCAAGCCCGCTCGACGTGACGCTCTCGGGCGAGGATGGCCGCTCGGCGAGGCTCTATCTCTCGCCCGTCGCCGCCTCCGAGGACGGCGATGGCGAGCGCGCCATCGTCTACGCGCTGGAGACCACCGCCGAGCGCAAGCTGCGCGACAACATGGACCAGGCCGGCAAGATGCAGGCCGTCGGCCAGCTGGCCGGCGGCATCGCGCACGACTTCAACAACGTGCTGCAGGTCATCATCAACGCCTCCGAGTTCCTGCTCGCCAGCCACCGGCCGACCGACCCGTCCTTCCCGGACATCATGCAGATCAAGCAGAATGCCTACCGCGCCGCGGCGCTGGTGCGGCAGCTGCTCGCGTTCTCGCGCCGCCAGACCCTGCGTCCGCAGGTGCTGGAGCTCGGAGAAGTGCTCTCGGATCTCTCGCTGATGCTGAAGCGGGTCGTCGCCGACAAGGTCACGCTCGACGTCCGCCAGGGCCGCGATCTCTGGCCGGTCAAGGCCGATCTCGGCCAGCTCGAGCAGGTCATCGTCAACCTCGCCGTCAATGCCCGCGACGCCATGCCCGATGGCGGCAAGCTGACTGTGCGCACCCGCAACGTCGCCCGCGAGGATTGCGTGAGCTTCGGCCACGAGGCGCTGCCGATCGACGATTACGTGCTGCTCGAGGTCGAGGACAGCGGCACCGGCATCCCGCAGGAGCATCTCGACAAGATCTTCGAGCCCTTCTTCACCACCAAGGAGGTCGGCAAGGGCACGGGCCTGGGCCTCTCCATGGTCTACGGCATCGTCAAGCAGACGGGAGGCTATGTCTTCGTCGACTCCACCGTCGGCAAGGGCACGGCCTTCCAGATCTTCCTGCCGCGCCATGTCCCGAGCGAGGAGGAGATCGCCGCCGAAGCCGCCGCCAAGGAGGCACCGAAGAAGCTCGCCGCCGACCACACCGGCGCCGGCGTCATCCTGCTGGTCGAGGACGAGGACGCGGTGCGTGCGCTCAACGCCCGCATGCTGGTCTCGCGCGGCTATACCGTCCACGAGGCCGCCTCGGGCGTCGAGGCGCTCGACATCTTCCTGCAGAAGGACGGCAACATCGACCTCGTCGTTTCCGATGTCGTGATGCCGGAAATGGACGGCCCGACCCTGCTCGGCGAATTGCGCCAGCGCAATCCAAACACCAAGGTCGTCTTCGTCTCCGGCTATGCCGAGGAAGCCTTCCGCAAGAACCTGCCCGAGGGCGAGAGCTTCCACTTCCTGCCCAAGCCCTTCACCATGAAGCAGCTCGTCGAGACGGTGAAGGCGGCGATGGGCTGATCGGGCCCGACCGCGGCGCGGATGAATCTCGATTCACCCAACGGATTTTATGCTCCGATCAGACGGCGTGGTTCGTCTTAAACCCACAGTCGGCACGGAGCATCGTTTCGATGGTGCCTAGCCCGTCAGGGACGGGCGCCCGGGGGCAGCGGCGGCTCCGCATTGAGCAGCGTGATCGTCACCCGTCGGTTCGGCGGGATGTAGGGATTCTCGACGAAAAGCGGCTCGGTGTCGGCGCGTCCCACCACGGACGTGAAGCGGTTGCTGGGAAGCCCGGCACCCGACAGGATCTCACGCACGGCGAGCGCGCGCCCGGCGGTGAGGCTCCAGGAATCGACGGCCGGCACCGCGCCCGGGCTCGTGGCGGCCGTGTGGCCGGCGACAGACAGTTGGTTGGGCATCCGGCGCAGGGTGGGCGCGAGCGCCTCCAGCACGAGACGGGTGTGCTGGTAGGGCTGGACCGAGCCCTCGGGGAACATGGCGCGGCCGTTCTCATCCACGAGGGAAACGTTCAACCCCTCCTTGGTCGGCTCGATCACGATGTTGCGCGACAGCTCGGCAATTTCGGGCATGCTCTGGATCGCCTGCCGAAGGCTGGCGATGGCGCTGTAATTGGCTTGCACGCCGGCAGACGGGCGGTTCGCCTCGCGGTCGCTGGCGTGGCCCGAATTGGTCGGACGCGCTTTGTCGTCCTGCCCGGTCGTACCCCTCGCGGCGTCGCGGGGCACCGACGACCTGTTGCCGGCCTTGTCCAGGGCACTGCCCATCAGGACGCTGCCAGCGCCACTGGTTGAAAGACTCGCAGCCGCTGGCGCGAAGTATTCCGCCAGGCCGATCTTCTGCTCCTGCGTCGTCATGCTGATCAGCCACATCAGCAGGAAGAACGCCATCATGGCGGTCACGAAGTCCGCATAAGCGATCTTCCAGGCGCCGCCATGATGCGCATGAGCGGCCTTCTTGACCTTCTTGATGATGATCGGCTGGACGGGCTTGGTCATCGAGTGCCTGCTGGAGATTGTGTCAGATCTAGGCGGGCAGGCCGGCGGTCGCCGCTTCCACTTCGCTGAAGGTCGGGCGGACGTCGCTCATCAGAGCCTTGCGGGCAAATTCGACCGCCATCACCGGCGGCTGGCCGGCGATATGGGCGAGCAGACCCGCCTTGAGCGAAAGGTAGTATTTGGCTTCCGCCTCATAGATGCCCTTGAGCGACTGCGCCATGGGCCCGAAGAAGCCGTAGGCGACGAAGACGCCGAAGAAGGTGCCGACGAGCGCGCCGCCGATCAGATGTCCCAGCACCTCCGGCGGCTCGGTGATCGCCCCCATCGTCTTGATCACCCCGAGCACGGCGGCGACGATGCCGAGCGCCGGAGTTCCGTCGGCAAGCGACTGCATGGCCGCAACGACACGCTCCTGCTCCTGGTGGTGCGTCTCCAGTTCCTCGTCCATGAGAGCGTCCATCTCGTGGACGTTGTTGGCGCCCATCGTCAACATGCGCATGTAGTCGCAGACGAACTCGACCGCGTGATGGTTCGCCGCAAAAGTCGGGAAGGCGTTGAACAGCGTCGATTCGCTCGGATTTTCAATGTGCTGCTCGACCGCGAGCATGCCCTTCTGCTTCACGAGCTTGTACAAGGAATACTGCATCCCCAGCAGTTCGACGTAGCATTCCTGCTTGTACTTGGCGCCCTTCATGAGCGAGCCGAGCATGGCGGGCACGGCCTTGAGCACCGGCGCGGGGTTGCCGATGACGAAGGCACCGATCGCTGCACCGAGGATGATGACAAACTCGAAGGGCTGCCAGAGGACCTCGAGGTGGCCGCCCATCGCCGCGTAGCTACCGAAGACGCAGACGAAGACGATGATTGTGCCGACGATCAGCCGCATGGTTTGCCACCCTCGCGCCGCAGCAGGTACAGCCCGCGCGAAGCCACTCACTGGTCCGAGGAAATGCCCGATCAAGGTTAAGGGCGAGTTTATGGCCAGTGGCCCGCAGGCTTGTAAGCGTCGTCCTCCGGCCACGGCTTCGAGGCTTGGGCGGCAGGAGCGAGAAGCGACCGGATCCGGGCGATCTCCCAATGTCCGGTTGCCGCGCGGATCGCCCATTTGTCCCCTTGGTCAGAGCGGGCTCATGACATCTCCTGTCACCATACCCGCAACGGGAACAAAAAAAGAACTTGCCGACAGGAACAAAGCGTGACCATTCTCCTGTCAAGACGCATTGAGATGTCTCTGCAGCCCTGCCATAAGGAGCCCGAACCGTGAATCAGGCAAATCTCAAGCTCGTGGAAGGCTCCTCGATGGACAAGGCCAAGGCGCTCGATGCGGCGCTCTCCCAGATCGAACGCGCCTTCGGCAAGGGCTCGATCATGCGGCTCGGCAAGAACTCGCCTTCGATCGAGATCGAGACGATCTCCACGGGTTCGCTTGGGCTCGACATCGCGCTCGGCGTCGGCGGCTTGCCCAGGGGGCGCGTCATCGAGATCTACGGGCCGGAATCCTCGGGCAAGACCACGCTGGCGCTGCATACCATCGCCGAAGCCCAGAAGAAGGGCGGCGTCTGCGCCTTCGTCGATGCCGAGCATGCGCTCGACCCGGTCTATGCCCGCAAGCTCGGCGTCAATCTCGACGACCTGCTGATCTCCCAGCCCGACACCGGCGAGCAGGCGCTCGAGATCACCGATACCCTCGTGCGCTCCGGTGCCATCGACGTGCTCGTGGTCGACTCGGTCGCCGCGCTCACACCCCGCGCCGAGATCGAGGGCGAGATGGGCGATGTCCAGCCCGGCCTGCAGGCCCGCCTGATGAGCCAGGCGCTGCGCAAGCTCACCGCCTCGATCTCGCGCTCGAACTGCATGGTGATCTTCATCAATCAGATCCGCATGAAGATCGGCGTGATGTACGGTAGCCCGGAGACCACCACCGGCGGCAACGCGCTCAAATTCTATGCCTCGGTACGCCTCGACATCCGCCGCGTCTCGACGCTGAAGGAGCGCGACGAGGCGACCGGCAATCAGGTCCGCGTCAAGGTCGTCAAGAACAAGGTCGCGCCGCCCTTCAAGCAGGTCGAGTTCGACATCATGTTCGGCGAGGGCATCTCGAAGGTCGGCGAACTGATCGACCTCGGCGTCAAGGCCGGCATGGTCGAGAAGTCGGGCGCCTGGTTCTCCTTCGACAGCCAGCGCCTCGGCCAGGGCCGCGAGAACGCCAAGACCTTCCTGAAGGGAAATCCGGACATGGCCGCCAAGATCGAGGCCACGATCCGCCAGAATTCCGGGCTGGTCGCCGAGCGCATCCTCGATCAGGCGGACCCGACCGCGGACGATCTCGACGAAGGCGAAGCCTGAGACAACCAATGCCGTCATGCTCGGGCTTGACCCGAGCCGCTCAGGCCGAATGAGGCGACCTATCCTGAGAGAGCTTCTCGAGTCTGGGCTTCGCTCCGCCCGAGAATGACGTTCCATCAAGCGGGCGGCCTTCGGGCCGCCCGTTTTCGTTTGCCGATAAGACCTTGCGCGCGGTGCGCTGCAACGAGCTTTCTGGACAGGCGCGAGCGGCCTGACTAGAACCGGTCGTTCCCGCCGGGCGCCAGCCCGGCCCTGCCCGTGTTGAAAAGCGCAAGAACCGATGAGCGGCGTCAACGATATCCGGTCGACCTTCCTCGACTACTTCAAGTCTCAGGGCCACGAGGTCGTGCCGTCGAGCCCGCTCGTGCCGCGCAACGACCCGACGCTGATGTTCGCCAATTCGGGCATGGTGCAGTTCAAGAACGTCTTCACCGGCCAGGAGAAGCGTCCTTATTCCCGCGCCACCACGGCGCAGAAATGCGTGCGTGCCGGCGGCAAGCACAACGACCTCGACAATGTCGGCTACACCGCCCGCCACCACACCTTCTTCGAGATGCTGGGGAACTTCTCCTTCGGCGACTATTTCAAGGAACAGGCGATCACCCACGCCTGGACGCTGGTCACGCGCGAGTTCGAGCTGCCCAAGGACAAGCTCCTCGTCACCGTCTATTCCGAGGACGACGAGGCGCATGCCCTCTGGAAGAAGATCGCCGGCCTGACCGACGACAAGATCATCCGCATCCCGACGTCCGCCAATTTCTGGCGCATGGGCGACACCGGCCCCTGCGGCCCCTGCTCCGAGATCTTCTACGACCATGGCGACCATATCTGGGGCGGCCCGCCCGGCTCGCCCGAGGAGGATGGCGATCGCTTCATCGAGATCTGGAACCTCGTCTTCATGCAATACGAGGAGGCCGCGGGCGGCATCAGGACCGACCTGCCCCGCCCCTCGATCGACACCGGCATGGGGCTGGAGCGCGTCGCGGCCGTGCTCCAGGGCACGCATGACAACTACAATATCGACCTGTTCCGGGCCCTGATCGGCGCCATCGCCGACCTGACCTCGGTCCCCGCCGACGGGCCGATGAAGGCGAGCCACCGCGTCATCGCCGACCATCTGCGCTGCTCTGCCTTCCTGATCGCCGACGGCGTGCTGCCCTCCAATGAGGGCCGCGGCTATGTGCTGCGCCGGATCATGCGCCGCGGCATGCGGCACGCGCAGCTCCTCGGCGCCAAGGAGCCGCTGCTGCACAGGATCGTACCGGTGCTGACCCGCGAGATGGGCCGGGCCTATCCCGAGCTCGTCCGCGCCGAGGCGCTGATCACCGAGACGCTGAAGCTGGAGGAAACCCGTTTCCGCACCACGCTGGCGCGCGGCCTCTCGCTGCTCGACGACGCCTCCAGGGACCTGACCGCCGGCCAGAGCCTCAAGGGCGACGTCGCGTTCACGCTCTACGACACCTACGGCTTCCCGCTCGACCTGACGCAGGACGCGCTGCGCGCTCGCGAGATCACGGTCGATGTCGAGGGCTTCGACGCCGCCATGCAGCAGCAGAAGGCCAAGGCGCGCGCCGCCTGGTCCGGCTCCGGCGAGGCCGCGACCGAGACGCTCTGGTACCCGCTGCGCGACAGGCTCGGCGCGACCGAGTTCCTCGGCTACGACACCGAGATTGCCGAGGGCGTGGTCACCGCGCTGATCCGCGACAATACCGAGGTCCAGTCCCTCAAGGCCGGCGAGAGCGGCTTCATGCTGGTCAACCAGACGCCGTTCTACGGCGAGTCCGGCGGCCAGGTCGGCGATGCCGGCGTGGTCAAGGCGCCGGGCACGGTCGTCGAGATCTCCGACGTCCAGAAGAAGCTCGGCGACGTCTTCGCCCATAGCGTCACGGTCAAGGAAGGCGAATTGAAGCTCGGCGCTGCCGTCGAGCTGATCGTCGATCATGAGCGCCGCACCGCGATCCGCGCCAACCATTCGGCGACGCATCTGCTGCACGAGGCGCTTCGCCTCGTCCTCGGCGACCATGTCGCGCAGAAGGGCTCGCTGGTCTCGCCCGACCGGCTGCGCTTCGACTTCTCGCATCCCAAGCCCATCAGCGCCGAGGAATTGCGCGAGGTCGAGGAGATCGCCAATGCGATCGTGCTGAAGAACGAACCGGTCACGACCCGGCTGATGAGCGTCGACGAGGCGATCGAATCGGGCGCGCGCGCCCTCTTCGGCGAGAAATACGGCGACGAGGTCCGCGTCGTCGCGATGGGCACAAACCCGGCCGGCAAGGCCTATTCGGTCGAGCTCTGCGGCGGCACCCATGCGGCGCGCACCGGCGACATCGGCCTCGTCAGCATTGTCGGCGAAGGCGCGGTGGCGGCGGGTGTCCGCCGTCTCGAAGCCATGACCGGCAATGGCGCACGCCTGCGCCTCAACGAGGAATCGCGCCTGCTCGATGGGCTCGCGAGCCTGCTCAAGGTCCCGGCCTCGGAGGCCGGAAACCGTCTGGCCGCGCTGATCGAGGAGCGCCGCAAGCTCGACCGTGAATTGACCGAGGCCCGCAAGAAGCTCGCCATGGGCGGCGGCGGCGCAGCCGAAGAACCGATCCAGGAAATCGCCGGCGCCAAGCTCCTGGCGCGGGCCGTCACCGGCATTGAGATGAAGGACCTCAAGAGCCTCGCAGACGAGGCCAAGGCGCGCGTCGGCTCCGGCGTCGTCGCCATCGTCGGCGTCGCCGATGACGGGAAGGCCGGCGTCGTCGTCGGCGTCACGCCCGACCTGACCGAGCGCTTCGATGCGGTCGCGCTGGTGCGCGCGGCCTCCGAGCAACTCGGCGGCAAGGGCGGCGGCGGCCGCCGCGACATGGCCCAGGCCGGCGGACCGGACGGCAGCAAGGCGCAGGAAGCGCTCGACGCCGTCGCGGCCGCGATGGGCTGATGCAGCCCCGGAAGAGCGGTGCCGCCATAGGCGCCCTCTCCCGCCGTGTCGTGCTGATCACGGCCGGCCTTTGGCCGGCCGTCGCATCAGCCCAGAAGCAGCAGAAGCCGGCCCCGCGTCCGCCGCAGCCCGCGATCTCGGCGGCGCGCAGCATCATGGCCGGCGCCCCGCTCAGCGTCTTCCTGAGCAACGCGCCGCAGGGCGCACGCCTCGCCATCGCCCGCCCGGACGATCCGGCCGAGAAGGCGATCGTCGTCCTTCAGCCGAAGACCACCGTTCCCTCCCTGCAGACGCCCGGAGCCGTCGGCGCTTACGAATTGCGGCTGACCGTCGAGAAGGACGGCGCGCCCCAAATCCTGCTGCGCCAGCCGTTTGTCACGACCGAGCCGAGCGCGACCCTGGCCGCCTCCGAGCGCGTCGGCCATAGCCAGGCGCTGCCGGTGCGCGGCATCGGCCCGAACGGCGAGCAGGATCGCGTCGTGCTGGTGCAGCCCGGCGCCCCGGCCGAGGCCGATGGGCCGCGCTTCTTCCCGGCCGAGAATGTCGAGGCGACATTGGAGGCGCCGGAGCAGCCGGGCGTCTATGAATTGCGCTATGTGATGAACGCGCCGGTCAGCGGCCCCGTCATTCTAGCCCGCCGTCCCGTCAAGGTGGAATGAATCCCGTCTGAGACCACCCTGATGCGGTGGTTTGCGGCTCGTGCGGATCGTTCCGGGAACGCAAAGCGGCCCGGTCCCCGTTCCGCAAAGGCTCACATTCTACGGGGTCTCAATACTGGCGTGTGACCTCGCGGAGCGCCATCAGCATCATCCAGACGAGGCCGGCTACGGTGATCCCGGCCGACAGATTTGTCAGCAGTCCGGCGACGACGCCCATGGCAAGTGCAAAGCCTGTGTTCATGCCTTGCTTGCTAGAACTGGTCTGTGCAGCTTTTTGGGTGCCGAGCCGGCATTTCCAAGGCCATTTCGTTTCCGAATCTTGCCGCGGACTCACCGCTCGCGAGGGCGCAAACGAAAAAGCCCATGCTGGCCGAAGCCTGGTCGCCGGCGATCCGCCGCTTCATGGCCTCCTGCTCAGGCCTTCCGGACAGGAGAGCACGTCCGACGAAAGGCTCGCTCCCTTTCGCAAAATCAGGACGCACCGGCTTCCGCGTCCCACCCTTTGCGGACCAATCGCGGCGATCCCATAGGACGCTGGAGCGAGTCCACAGCGGATCTCGCCATGAATTTTCCCAACCGGACGGCAACGCGACGCGATATTGTTGGCTCTGTTAGCCAGACACGGGATGCCAAGACCTGTTTGAATAGCTCTGACGGAGTTGTCCGATGTCACTCGTCTACAGGCCCGCCCGAGCGCAGGATTTGGCGACGGCAGACGCCCTCGTTGTTGCCAGCATCAACGATCTGACCACGCGCCATGGCTTCGGTCTGATGGCGACCCCGAGCGCGCCCAATTTTCAGCTGTTCTCCCTCAGGGACGACCCTGACGGCCTATGGATCGCGGAGGATGGCGATGACATCCTCGGTTTTGTCTGGAGTTGGGTGTGCGGGAATGTGTGGTTTCTTGCCCAGCTATTCGTCGATCCCGCCCAACAGGGTCGTGGCATCGGGAATGAACTATTGAAACGCAGCTTGGAACATGCCCGGAAATCGGACGTGGCTCACAAGGCCCTGATCACTTTCACCTTTAACAGGGTCTCGCAGGGCCTCTACATCCGGCATGGGCTTTTTCCAAAGATGCCGATCTATTTGTTCCGCGCGGCGCGAGAGCGGGTGATGGAGGGATTGCGGGAGCCTCCATTCGATAGCATCCCGATCGACGACAATGCCGCGACGATGGAAAAACTGGCTGAAATCGACTCCCGCGCGATCGGCTTCACGCGAGAGAAGCATCACCGCTACCTGCTCAATGACCCGGCTGCCACAGGGGTCTTGCTCTGCTCCGGCAGCGATTGTGTCGGCTACTGCTATGTCAGTTCCAGCGGGCATATCGGACCTCTCGCGGTCAGGGAGGCCGACGCTCTCGGTGACGCCTTTGCGTCCGCATTGAAGATGGCGGCCAATCGATCCTGCGAGAACATATCGGCGTTCCTGCCCGGGACATGCGAAAGCGCCCTGAGCCTCGCAGTCAGTCGTGGCATGCGCATCACCTTCCCGATGCTGCTGATGGCATCGCACGGTTATGGAACTTGGACGCGATACCTGCCGCGCAATCCGGGCTTCATGTGATCATCGGTATCGGCTTTCGGTGAAAAGGCGCCCCGATCCTGTTCACGATGAGCGCCCGCTCCCCACCGGGAAGCCTCAGGGCAACCTCGCGCTTCGCCTTCCCGTGCAGAAAAAAAGCCCGGCCTCTCGGCCGGGCTCTGCATGGCTTGCTGCGATAGGGCCCGAGATCAGGCGGCCATCGCCTTCTTCATGTTCTCGCTGACCTTCTCGAGGAAGCCGGTCGTCGAGAGGAACTTCTGGTCGGGGCCGACCAGCAGGGCGAGGTCCTTGGTCATGTCGCCGGACTCGACCGTATCGACCGTGACCTTCTCGAGCAGCGCAGCGAACTTCGCGAGCTCGGCATTGTTGTCGAGCTTGGCGCGATGGGCGAGGCCACGCGTCCAGGCGAAGATCGAGGCGATCGAGTTGGTCGAGGTCTCCCTGCCCTTCTGGTGCTCGCGGTAGTGGCGGGTCACCGTGCCGTGGGCGGCCTCGGCCTCGACGGTCTTGCCGTCCGGCGTCATCAGCACCGAGGTCATCAGGCCCAGCGAACCGAAGCCCTGCGCCACGGTGTCGGACTGCACGTCGCCGTCATAGTTCTTGCAGGCCCAGACGTAGCCACCCGACCACTTCATCGCCGACGCCACCATGTCGTCGATCAGACGGTGCTCATAGGTGATGCCGAGCTTGTCGAATTCGGCCTTGAACTCCTTCTCGTAGATCTCCTGGAAGATGTCCTTGAAGCGGCCGTCATAGGTCTTGAGGATGGTGTTCTTGGTCGAGAGATAGACCGGGTACTTGCGCATCAGGCCGTAATTCAGCGAGGCCCGCGCGAAGTCGCGGATCGAGTCGTCGAGGTTGTACATCGCCATGGCGACGCCGGCGTCGGGGGCCTTGAAGACCTCCTTCTCGATCACCTGGCCGTCCTCGCCGACGAACTTGATCGAGAGCGTGCCCTTGCCCGGGAACTTGAAGTCGGTCGCGCGGTACTGGTCGCCATAGGCATGGCGGCCGATGACGATCGGCTGAGTCCAGCCCGGCACGAGGCGCGGCACGTTCTTGCAGATGATCGGCTCGCGGAAGATCACGCCGCCGAGGATGTTGCGGATCGTGCCGTTCGGCGACTTCCACATCTGCTTCAGGTTGAACTCCTTCACGCGGGCTTCGTCCGGCGTGATGGTCGCGCACTTCACGGCAACGCCGTGCTTCTTGGTGGCGTTGGCGGCGTCGATCGTAACCTGATCGTCGGTCGCGTCGCGGTTCTCGACCGAGAGGTCGTAATATTCGAGTTCGAGATCGAGATAGGGGAAGATCAGCGTGTCCTTGATCTTCTGCCAGATGATCCGGGTCATCTCGTCGCCGTCCATGTCGACGACCGGGTTGGCGACCTTGATCTTGCTCATGCGATGACCCCTGTGCTCTCCAGATAGAACGTCCGAAACCGTGGCTTTCGGCCAAGGTCTCCGGCTGGTCGCTTCCTAGCGGGTTCGGGGCGGCGGGGGAAGCGCAGCTTTCGGGCAATGTCTCGCCCGGCGGTTTATGCTGCACCGCCGCAAAATCGGCAATTTCGCCGCCTAGCCTGTCCTGCCGCTCGTCATAGCGACAGGACGAACGACGTGTCTCGTATCATCATGATGTGGAGCGCCGCACCGGCATCGGCGGCGCTTTTCCTCGCAGGAATGCTGTCTTGCAGCCCGGTTTGGGCGCAGGACGCAAGCGCGGACGCCGCCGTGCAACTCCCGATCCCACGTGGAGCCCTGCTCGACCCCGACGCCAATGGGATGGACGCGGCCGCGCCCGTCGTCGCGGATTCCGATGCCGTCGTCTTCAATCCGGCCCTGGCCGCGATCGGCCGCGCCGACACTGCGTCCGGCGCCCATCTGCGCGCCCGCGCCCCCATCCCGGTCGACATCATCCGCAAGGGCTTCGCCGCGCGCGAGACCATGACGGGCGCGGATCAGGACCGTTCCGTCGGCTTCAAGCTCGGCCGGGATGCCTTCTCGCTCTCGACCAGCCTGAACGCGCCGGCCGGGCCCGGCACCTCGCGCGACGCCCGCCTGGACTGGCGCTGGGCACGGCCCGCATCCACCGATCCCGGCGTGATCTGGGGCGTCTCGACCGGTGGCGGCGGCGCGGTCGGCGGCAATCCCGAGCAGACCGGCGATGCCACGATCGGCTATCGGCAACAGCTCTTCCCGCATCTGATGCTGACGACCCAGCTCGGCATGGCCGGCAATTATGTCTTCGCGGCGGGCGACGGCTTTCATTCCGCGCTGACGCCGGAGGTCAAGCTCTCGGTCGATCTCGCCAAGGCGGCGGACCTGCCTTGGCAGGCCTCCTTCGACCTCGCGCTAGCCCGCAAGCTGCCGCTGGTCGCCAGCGACTATGAGACGCGCGGCACCGCGCTGCTTTCGCTGAAATACAGGTGGCAATGAGGTGAGGCAGGCCGCAGGCTCATGGCGGCTTGCGGCGCGCGCGCTTCCCCGGCGCCGGCCGGCACTCTAGCCTCCGGCGCATGACACAGCCGACTTCGTCCAAATTCGCTCTCGTCACCGGCGGCACGCGCGGCATCGGCGCCGGCGCCGCCCTCGCCTTGGCCAAGGCCGGCTACGAGGTTCTCGCCACCGGGCTGACCGTGGAAGAGGTCGCGGTGCCGCCCGCCCACCCGGCCATCCGCCACGCCAGGCTCGACGTCACCCGCGACGATGAGGTCGCCGCCATCGTCGCGACCTGCCCACGGATCGACGCGCTGGTGAACTGCGCCGGCATGATCCAGCGCGGCGGCAAGGAATTCGAGATCGACGCCTTCCGCTTGACCATCGAGGTCAACCTCACCGGCACGATGCGGATGAGCCTGGCGGCAAAGGAGAAGCTCGCGGCGAAGGGGCCTGACAAGCCCGGCGGCGCCATCGTCAACACCGCCTCGATGCTGACCTTCCATGGCTCGCCCTTCGCGCCGGGCTATGCAGCCTCGAAGGGCGGCGTCGGCCAGCTCACCAAGTCGCTCGCCGCCGCCTGGGCGCCCGAAGGCATCCGGGTCAACGCCGTGGCACCGGGCTGGATCGAGACCGAACTGACCCGGCCGCTGGTCGAGGACGAGGCCCGCTCGGCCCCGATCCTCGCCCGCACGCCGATGGGCCGCTGGGGCAAGCCGGGCGATGTCGGCGGCGCCATCGCGTTTCTCGTCTCGGACGAGGCGCAGTTCATCACCGGCGCGATCCTGCCCGTCGACGGCGGCTATCTGACGCTCTAGAAACCCAGATATTTCAACCGCTTGCGCGCCGATATTGAATCAGTTCGAGCGGCATTTGAATCAAGAACTCAACACGGGAGACACGCCATGACCTCGACGAGTCCCATGCCCGTCACGGCCACGCAGGAGGAGCGCTGGACGCCCTATCGCCATCCCCAGCCGAAGGAATCGCCGCCGGAGCTGATCGTGCCGAACGTCATCCCGACGGATGAGCGTGTCTGGGTGCCGGTCGACGACAATGTCTGGTTCCGTCCCCTGCTGCTGTGCACCTCGCGCGGCTACTGGATGAACCTGCTCAAGGTCCGCCGCGCCGGCGTGCTCTCGCGCCACCGCCACCCGCTGCCGGTGCATGGCTATGTGCTGAAGGGCCAATGGCGCTACCTGGAGCATGACTGGGTCGCGACCGAGGGCTCCTATGTCTACGAGGCGCCGGGCGAGACGCATACGCTGGTGGTCGATCCCGATGTCGAGGAGATGATCACCATGTTCCAGGTCAACGGCGCGATGATCTATGTCGATCCGGACGGCAAATGCCTGGGCTATGACGACGTCTTCACCCGCATCGACAAATGCCGGGCGCATTATGCGCAGAACGGCCTCGGCGCGGAGTATGTCGACCAGTTCATTCGCTGAGCTGGGAGGGCAGATGGTTCGCGCCACGAGACGGCAAGCCATCCAAGCTGCGACCGTCGCCTTGTCGGCGGTGCTGGCCGTGCCCGCTGGCGCTGAGGCCATCGACCGGATCGGCGTGCCAGGCCCCCTCTCCTTCGCCGGAACGCCCTATGCACTGGCCTGGAGCGCACAGCCGACACCGGCCTATTACAAGCAGGAATATCTGCCTGCCGGCCAGACGGTCGAGCGCTATGGGCGGATGCTTCTCGTCGAACTGCTCGAAGGAGGCAGCGTCGCGAGCGCGGCCTCCGCACAGGTACGGACGATCAACGCCCGCAAGGGCAAGGATCCGCTCGCCAACCTCGCCGTTATCGAGAACAAGCAGAGCGGCGAGATCATCGTCGATTTCCTGATCGGCGGCCGTGACGCGCAAGGCGGCGAAATCGCCGAATGGAACGCCTATCGCTATGCTTCCTTCAAAGGTGCGAACGGCCGCTCCGGCGTCCTGCTTTTCGCGATCAGCCATCGCGCCTACGGGAACGAGGCGATCGGTGCATTTCTTGGCCGTCTGAAGACTTTCCGTTCCGACGAGATCAAGCGCTTGGCGGCGCAGACGCTTCCCAGCCCCTCCCTGGGCACGAAGCGGTAACGCGCCCCCCTCAGCGCCCGAGCTTCGCCAGCTCCACCGCCGCGCGCAGTTCGATATGGGCGAGCACCTCGTCGAGGCGCGGGTCGTCGGTCGTTTCGCGCCTGAGTGCCAGCGCGTTCCTGATCCGCTCCAACTCCGAAGGCAGGACGCGCCCCGCGAGCAGCGCGGCCTTCAGCCGGTCGAGCCCGTCGAGCAGGTCATGGCCGCGCCGGGCCTGGCGGCGCTTGCGCTCCTGCTGGTCCTCATCGGCCTGCACCGCCAGCAGCATGTCGAGCGGGCCGGCCGCGGCGACGCCGGCGCTGCGGGCCGGCGCCTCGCTGTCGGATGTCGGAAGCGTGAAGGACGCGCCGCCCGTGCGCCTCGCGGAACCGGCCGAGCCGGCGTTGGAGACGGGCGCGCGCTGGTCGATCCTGATCATGGCGGCCTCGCTGGAGCATCGAACCGGAATGGGAAGCTCGTTCCCGGCGATCGGATGCGTGAACTCAACAGTTAACGAAAGCTTGCCTCGGCACGGTTAACAGCCGGTAAATCACCCGGCAGAAACTGCCGCCCCGGCAGGAACGGCCGCCCGATCTTCCTGGCACCAGACTGAACTGAAACTCCAAACGACTGACAAACAAGGCTTTTCGATTTTTCGCGATCTGGCACGGCGCTCGCAAGGCGAAACCGAGATTCGCTCACCAACATCGGAAGCCGCATGTTTCGCCTGCCTGTCCTGAGATTGCTGATGCGGCCGCTGGTCGGCCTGCTCGCGCTCGGCCTCAGCCTGCCGGCGCAGCCCGCCTTCGCGCTTTCCCGCATCAAGGACCTCGCCTCGGTCGAGGGCGTCCGCACCAACCAGCTGCTCGGCTACGGCATCGTCGTCGGCCTCAACGGCACCGGCGACACGCTCAACAACACGCCCTTCACCAAGCAGTCGCTGCAGGCGATGCTGGAGCGGCTCGGCGTCAACACCCGCGGCGCCAACATGCGCACCGCCAACGTCGCCGCCGTGATGGTGACGGCCAATCTGCCGCCCTTCGCCACCCAGGGCACCCGCGTCGACGTCACCGTCTCCGCCATGGGCGATTCCAAGTCGCTTCAGGGCGGCACGCTGCTGGTGACGCCACTGCTCGGCGCCGATGGCGAGGTCTACGCCGTCTCGCAGGGGCCGGTCGCGATCTCCGGCTTCTCGGCCGAGGGCGAGGCCAGCAAGATCACCCGCGGCGTGCCCACCGTCGGGCGCATCGCCAATGGCGGCGTGGTCGAGCGCGAGATCGACTTCGCGCTGAACAAGCTCCAGACGCTGCGCCTGTCGCTGCGCAATCCGGACCTGACCACCGCGCGCCGCGTCGCCGCCGCGATCAACGATTTCATCGGCGGCGATTCCGCCGAGCCGACCGACCCCTCGACCGTCGCCCTGCAGATCCCGCCCCGCTTCAAGGGCAACATGATCAAGCTGCTCACCGACATCGAGCAGCTGCGCGTCGAGCCCGACCAGGGCGCCCGCGTCGTCATCGACGAGCGCTCCGGCATCATCGTCATGGGCAAGGACGTGCGCGTCTCCACCGTCGCGGTGGCGCAGGGCAACCTCACCGTTACGATCAGCGAGCAGCCCCAGGTCTCGCAGCCCGAGCCCTTCTCGCGCGGACAGACGGTCGTGACGCCGCGCACCAGCGTCAAGGTCGACACCGAAGGCGGCAACAAGCTCGCCCTCGTCAAGGAAAGCGTGACACTGGCCGAGCTCGTCGATGGGCTCAACGCCCTCGGTATCGGCCCGCGCGACCTGATTTCCATCCTCCAGGCCATCAAGTCGGCGGGCGCGCTGCAGGCCGAAATCGAGGTGATGTGATGACTGCCGCTCTCGCCCTCCCCGCCGCCAATCTGGCGCTCGGCGTCGCCGGCAAGGTCGTCGACGGCATTGCCAACGCGCTGGACCCGGCCAAGGCCAAGGCCAAGAAGCAGGCCGATGATTTCGAGACGATGTTCCTCGAGCAGATGACCCAGCACATGTTCACCAACATGGGCGCGGAGGGTCCGCTCGGCGAGAACGGCACGGGCGGCGACGTCTGGCGCTCGCAGCTCACCCAGCAATACGCCAAGCAGATCCAGAAATCCGGCGGCATCGGCGTCTCCGACCAGATCATGCGCGAGATGCTGAGCCTCCAGGCCCAGGCCTCGAAGGGAGCCTGACATGTCGGTGGCTGAACGCATTCTCGACGAGCGGCCGCGCGTCTCGGGCGCCAGCGACGCCCGGGCGCTGATCGAGAACGTGCTCGATGCGCTGTCCGCCCTCGCCCATCTCGTCGGCGAGGAGACCGAGCTCGTGCGCGTCGGCCGCCTGCCCGAGGCGATGACACGCGAGCCGCGCAAGGCCGAGCTCGCCGGCACCTATATGCGCGGCGTCGAGCAGGTGAAGCTCAACGCCGTGGCGCTGGCCCGCTTCGCGCCCGATCAGGTGAAGCGGCTGAAGGAAGCGCATCACGCCTTCCAGAATCTCATCGAGACCAACCAGCTGGTCCTGGCGACGGCCCGCGCCGTCTCGGAATCGGTGATCCGCGATCTCGCCGCCGACGCCAACAAGCCGATGCGCGCCAATGGCTACGGACCGGCCGCCACGGTCGGCGCTGGCGTCTTCGCGCGCCCCAATTCCGGTCCGCTGGTGGTATCGCGGCGGCTCTAGGGCCGGATGGGCCGGTCACGCCGTTCCAGGCGGCGACCAAGGGAACGGCGGCGGCGGGCCGCTGCCACGGCAACCGTCAATATTTACCTAATTTCCTAACGCCGGATTCAATCATTTCCGGCATTATCGTCAGGATCGGATTGGTGCATCCAGTCCGCGACGACGACGCCTGGCGGCACGACGGTGCCGTTGAAAGCTCCAGAAGGAGTGCGACATGGACTTTGGCAATGCCCCGAGGGTGGCTGCTCCAGCCGGCGCACCTGTCGTCGCACGCGCCGACGTCATCGCCCGGCCCGGCAGCGTCGCCGTCGAGCTCCCTCCCGAGAAGACCGTCCAGTCCGCCCCGGCCGGCGACGCCGTCCATGTCGATGTCGGCGCGCAGCAGCGTGACGCCCGCAGCCGCGCAGCCGGCGAGCAGCGCGCCTTCGCCAACGCGCAGAACGGACGCCTCGCCGACAAGACGATCGACGAGGGCGTCGAGCGCAAGCTCATCATCGATCCGAAGACCCGTGCTGTCGTGCTGCAGAAGAAGGATCGCGAGACCGGCGAGACGATCTCGCAGCTCCCGGACGAGACCTTGCTGAAGCTCCGCGCCTATTCCCGCGAACTCGGCGAGCGGGCACGCGAGGCCGAAGAGGCCCGCCACCGGATCGAGCGGACGGCCTGACGGCTCCGCCCTTCCGTTCCAACCATCATCGGCATGACGCCCGCGCCCCGCGCGGGCTTTTTTACGTCGGCACATGATCGCCAGGTCGGGAGATCGACGGCGGTTAGCGCATGCTTAACCATCGCCCGACGAGCCCCGCCTTGCATTCAATTCGCGGCGGGAAATTTACCGATTGTTACGGGCTGCCGCCTCAAGGTCGCCTCGTCCTGGCCAGAACGGTCCGGGCGCCAGAAGGCATCATACCAGAAGGTAAAAACAGATGGCCGTTTCTCTCAACCCGGGCGTGCGCAACGCTCTCTCGTCGCTGCAGTCGATCACCGCCCAGGCCCAGGCTTCCCAGTACAGGCTGGCGACGGGCAAGAAGGTCAACACCGCAGTCGACAACCCGGTCAACTACTTCACCGCTGCTTCGCTGAACGACCGCTCCAGCCAGCTCACGGGCTTGCTCGACGGCATGTCGAACGGCATCCAGACCATCCAGGCCGCCTCCAAGGGCATCGACGGCATCACCAAGCTGGTGAACTCCCTGCAGTCGACCATCAAGCAGGCTCAGTCGGACGCGGCCCAGAACCGCCCGACCAAGGCCGGCGGGGCTCTTGCCACCGCGGCGGAGCAGGTCGCGACCTCGAAGAGCCTGAAGGACATCGCGCTCGACAAGAAGATCGCCGGCGCCGATGCCACCGCTGACGCTGCCACCGCCACCTCCTCGGGTGACCTCGGCATCGACACGAGCGCTTCGCCCCAGGCCGCGATCTCGATCACCTCCGGCAGCACGACCTATACGGCGAGCTTTGCCAACGCCAACGCGACGGTTCGCGATGTCGTCAACGAGATCAACAAGTCGGGCATTGCCACGGCTTTCGTCGACGAAAAGGGCCAGCTCAACGTCAAGGGCAACGGCTCGGACGACGTCCAGTTCGGCTTCGGCGTCGGCGCCGATGCGGCCGCAGCCGCGACCGCGGCCGGCACCGGCACGAACAACACCGCGATCGGCTTCCTGGCAGCTGACGCGACCGCCGCCGGCGCGATCAAGGGCCAGAGCATCACCTCCTCGGTGCGCTCGAACCTGATCGACCAGTATAATGACCTGCGCGACAAGATCGACGATCTCGCCAAGGATTCGAGCTTCAACGGCATCAACCTGCTGAAGGGCGACCGTCTCTCGATCCAGTTCAACGAAAAGACCGGCAAGAACCAGACCAAGCTCGACATCCAGGGTTCGGACGTCACCTCCGACAACCTCGGTATCGTCAAGGCTGGCAACACCCAGCTCGCCGGCCAGGTCAACTTCCAGAACGACGCCGACCTCGAAGCCGCGACCAAGTCCCTCACCGGTGCCTTGACCTCGCTGAAGTCGTTGTCGTCGACGTTCGGCGCCAACCTCTCGGTTGCACAGGCCCGTCAGGACTTCACCAAGGACCTGTCGGATGTGCTGAGCACTGGCGCCTCCAACCTGGTCAATGTCGACCAGAACGCGGAAGCCGCCAACCTGCTCGCGCTGCAGACCCGTCAGCAGCTCTCGCAGACGGCGCTGTCGCTCTCGAACCAGGCCGACCAGGGCGTCCTGCGCCTGTTCTGATCTTCGGTCCGCAGAAGCGGATCAGCCCGCAGAACGCGGGGCGAAATCAAAGGGCGGCGGAGCTTCGGCTCCGCCGCTTTTTCGTTGCGGCCCAGTAACCGGATCGGGCCGTGATTAACCTTTTGTTATCCCTAACGAGTGATGATTGCCCCTGAAATCAGGTTGCATCGCGCCGCAGTCGCGCGTTCAGGGGACCGAAGATGGCCAACACGATCCTTTCCAGCGGAGTGCGCAACAACCTGTTGACGCTGCAGCAGACCACGGCCCAGCAGAGCGTCATCCAGAACCGTCTCGCCACCGGCAAGAAGGTCAACTCCGCGATCGACAATCCGGTGAACTACTTCACTGCCCTGTCGCTGAACGATCGTTCGAGCCAGCTCACCGGCCTGCTCGACGGCATCTCGAACGGCATCCAGACCATCCAGGCCGCCTCCAAGGGCATCGACGGCATCACCAAGCTGGTCCAGTCCCTGCAATCGACGGTCAAGCAGGCCCAGGCCGACGCAGCCCAGAACCGCCCGACCAAGGCCGGAACGGCGCTGGCGACCGCGGCGGAAACCGCCGTGACCAGCAAGAGCCTGAAGGACATCGCGCTCGACAAGCACGTCATCGATATCGCCGGTGGCACCGCGGGCGCCGCCGATGCCGCGACCGCGACCAGCTCCGGCGATCTCGGCATCGCCAACACCGACACCAATCTGGCGATCTCGATCACCAGCGGCAGCAATACCTATACGGCCTCTTTCAGCTCGGCCAACGCCACGGTCCGCGACGTCGTCAACGAGATCAACAAGTCGGGCATCGCGACCGCCTTCGTCGACGAGAAGGGCCAGCTCAACGTCAAGGGCAACGGCTCGGACGACGTCCAGTTCGGCATCGGTTCCGGAACCTCGGCCGCCGCGGCCGTCACCGCCGCCGGAACCGGCAGCGCCAACACCGCCTTCGGCTATCTCGCTGCCGATGCCACCGCAGCCGGCGCGATCAAGGGCCAGAACATCACCTCCTCGGTGCGTTCGAACCTGATCGACCAGTACAACGACCTGCGCAACAAGATCGACGATCTCGCCAAGGATTCGAGCTTCAACGGCGTCAACCTGCTCGCCGGCGACCGGCTCTCAATCCAGTTCAACGAGAAGACCGGCAAGAACCAGACCAAGCTCGACATCCAGGGCTCGACGCTGACCGCCGACAATCTCGGCATCAGCCAAGCCATCAACACCCAGCTCGCGGGTTTCATCAACTTCCAGAACGATGCCGACCTCGACAAGGCGACCGCCGCTCTCACCGGCGCGCTGACCTCGCTGAAGTCGCTCTCCTCGACCCTGGGCTCCAACCTCTCGGTCGCCCAGACCCGGCAGGACTTCACCAAGGAGCTGGCCAACGTCCTGACCACCGGCGCGGGCAACCTCGTCCTGGCCGACCCGAACGAGGAAGGCGCGAGCCTCCTGGCGCTCAATACCCGCCAGCAGCTCTCGCAGACCGCGCTGTCGCTGGCGAACCAGGCCGACCAGGGCGTGCTGCGCCTGTTCGGCTGACGCCTTCGGGTTCGCTTCGTCCCTCTCCCCTCGGCCAGAAGGCAGGACAGACATGGCTCTCAAGGTCGAGCTCAAGCCGCGCGAACGGATCATCATCGGTCAGGTGGTGATCCGCAACGACGAGCAGCGCACGCGCTTCTTCATCGAGGGCGACGCCCCGATCCTGCGCGAAAAGGACATTCTCACCGCCGCGACCGCGGACAGCCCGGCGAAGAAGATCTATTTCGCCATCCAGCTGATGTATCTCGCCCAGGATCCGACGCACGAGCACGAAACCTATTTCCAGCTCGTGCGCGATTTCGTCCAGGCGGCGCCCAGCGCTCTGCCGTATGTTCATGAGATCAATAACCGCATCTTAAGCGACGACCTCTACAAAGCCCTCAAGGCCGCCAAGAAACTGATCGCCTACGAAGCGGAACTGATCGAGCATGCAAAACGGGTTTAACGCCTACGCCGCCGCTGCCAAGACGGCCCAATCCGTCGTTTCACCCCGCGAACTCGAAGCCTCCCTGCTGATCAAGGCCGCAACCCGGCTGCAGGCCGTCGCCGACGACTGGCAGGCCCGCGAGCACGACCTCGACGAGGCGCTGACCTATAACCGCCGGCTCTGGACCCTGCTCGTCTCGGCGGTGATCGCCGAGGACAACCCGCTGCCGGTCGGCATCAAGACCAACATCCTCGGCCTGGCGAATTTCATCTTCAACCAGACCTTCAAGATCGCAGCCGACCCGCAGCCGCAGGGCCTCGGCATTCTCGTCAACATCAACCGCGACATCGCCGCAGGACTGCGCGGGCGCTGAGAGCACCTGTCTCCACGGCCACGACCGGCCTCAGAACTGACGAAACCGCCGCTTCCGGACCCGGAAGCGGCGGTTTCGTCTTGTCGCGCGACGAGGGCCCAGCGCAGGACCAGACGCGGCTCAGAGATAATTCGTCAAGGTCAGCTTCGAGAGCATCGAGGTCACCTGATAGCTCGCCTGGAGCTGCGTCTGCAGGGCGAGGATCTGCGTCGCCACCTCCTCGGTGGTGACGTTCTGGACCCCGGACAAGGTCGTGGTCAGGTAGTCCTTGGTGCTCTGATGGCGATCCTTGGCACGGTCGAGCGCCGTCTGGGCCGAGCCGAGCTCGGTGATGATCTCGGCCGGCTTCTGCGTCGTGCCGCCGAAGCCGAGCTTGTCGCTGACCCGCGCCGCCATCGCCTCGTAGCGCGACTGCGAATTGGGATCATCGGCCGGGAAGGTCTCGGCCGCCATGATCGCGAACTGGGCAAGCCCCACCTGGAACGTCTGCTCGTTCGCGCGGGCGCCGGTGCCGACGATCTGCCCCTGGTCGACCTGCACGGTCGAGGTGCCGCGCGCCGGATCGGAGCCGTCGTCGCCGCGATACCAGATCACGGTGGTCGCGGCCGCGCCTGCATTGGTCGGCGGCGCCGTCGCCGTGTCGAAGGGCGGGCCCGGCACGCGCTTGGGCGGGTTGCTCGGGCTGCCGGCGAAGAAGTCCTGAGCGGCGACCTGGGACGAGGCGGCCGAGAGCGTGGTCTTGGCCTCCTGCCCCAGCGCGGCCGAGATCGCCGTCCTGAGATTGGCGGCCGTGGCATTGGTATCGGCGCCGATCTCGAAGCTGTTCGTGTCCGAGCCCTGCGAGCCGGTCGCGCGCGCTGTCAGCTTGATCGTGGTGGTCGTGCCGTCCGGCAGGTTGAGGCCGATGGTCACGGTCTCGCCGGCCGCCGGCTGAGCGGCGACATTGATCGAGAGATCGGCGGGCGGGCCGGCGTTCAGCGCCGTCGTGATCCCGGCCGAGCTCGTCGCCGCGCTCGCCAGCTTGAACCCGTAGGGGTGGACCGTCGCCTCCTCGGAGATCGTCGCGGTCGTCCCGGCGCCTCCCGCGGTCAGCCGGCCGAGGCCGGAGCCCAGATCGGCCTGGCGCCGCTCGTCGATAAGCTGCTTCAGCCCGGCCTTGCCGGCACCGTCGCCATTCATGATCTCGTCGAAGCCCGCCACCGGCTCGACATCCGACGTCTTGCCCGAAAACAGGTAGCGGCCGTTGACGTTGGTGTTGAGCAGGTCGAGCGTCTGCTTGAACTTTTCCTGCGCGAGCACCTGCGGCGCGGTCTGGCCGGTCGAGCTCGCCAGATAGGTGTTCGAGCGCATGTCGTTGCGGCTCTCGCTCGTCATCGTCGCGAAGTTGCTGACCGCGTTCGACATGAGCTTCAGATTGGTATTGGAGAGCTGGATGCCGTCCAGCCAGGAATCCAGCGTGGTGATCTTGGCGTTGAGGTCCAGGCTGACGGTGCGGTCGGCGCCGAGCCCGCCATAGCTGGTGCTGCGCTCCTTGGTCGCGAGCTGGCGCTGCAGATCGTCGAACTGCGCGCGCTGCGAGACGAAGTCCGTGGTCCTGGCAGCGCGATAGGCGCCGGTGCCGTAGGCGTTGATGGTCATGGCAGCCTCACACTCTCATCAGCATGTCCATCATCTCCTTGACCGTGGAGATGATGCGGGCATTGGCGGCATAGGCGTTCTGGAGCTCGATGAGCTGCGACATTTCCTGGTCGACATTGACCTGCGCGGTCTGCTGGAAGCGGCTCTGGATCGAGGCCAGCGCGACCTGCTGGCCCTCGTCGAGCCGCTTCGCGTTCTCGACGGCCTGCCCCTGCGTGGAGATGACGCGCTGCACGAGATTGCCGACCGTGCTGCTGGACGTCGACGTGCCGCCGTCCAGGCCGGTCGCGTTGGTGATGGCGCGCTGGCTCTTGGTCAGGCGCTCGAGCATGAGCTGCGGGCGCGTCGCGTCGCCCTGCGCCGTCGCCGGATTGGTGCTGTAGACCGTCAGCAGCGAGCGGTCCGCGATCAGCCCGGGATTGACCGTGATGCGCGAGGCATAGCCGACCGTCTGCGAGCCGCCGTCATAGGAGCCGGTGAAGGCCTTGGCGGCAGAGCCGTCTACGAAGAACGGCAGCTCGGCCGTGCCGCCCGCCGATGACAGCACCGTATTGGTCGGCCGCGCCGTGAGCCCGACCACGTCGCGCGTGCCGGCCGCGCCGTCGTCGAGGATCTGCAGGGTCGAGCCGGTGTTGGAGACGGTGAAGCCGGGCCCGACCGCCGCCTGGATCTGCGCCGCGACGGAGGCCGGGCCGCCCGAGAAATCGATGCCGACGACGCGGTTGTTGGCGTCGCCGCCCGCCGAGGCCGGCAGCGGCAGCGAAGCCGCGGAATCCACCCTGACGAAGGTGAAACGCTGGGTCTGCCCGCCGGGCATGACCTTGTAGTCGAGCGTGATCGCGTTGCCCGCCTGGAGGCCGGTCATATCGACGTCGAAGCCGCTCGCGGCGCCCGCCGTCGCGGGCGTGCCCGCGATCTCGCGGTCGGAGAGCGCCTTCGACATCTGGGCGGCGATCTCGTCGAGCTGGGCCTGGGCCTGCACCAGCGACTTGTCGCGCAGCTCGATATTGGCGGCGATCGAGCCCGACCTGAACACGTTGTTGGCGATCGCGTCCGACATGTTGCCGGAGGCGTCCTTCATCGTGATCGTGCCGACGCCGCGCTTCGTCGGATCGGAACTCCACTGATCGCCGGGCTGGAGATCGGAATGCTGGTCGAAGCTGAAGGTGACCGCAGCCTGGCCGTCGAAGAGCTGCGTGCCCGAGCCGGTGACCACGCTGACCGAGCCGCGCGCATCCTCGGTCGTCTTGATGTCGACATATTGCGACAGCTCGGACAGGATCAGATCGCGCTGGTCCTTGAGGGCTGCCGTCGCGTTGTCGTGCGGGGCGGCGACGACGCGGGCATTGACCTTGGTCAGCGCGCCGAGCAGGTCGTTGACCCGGGTCACGGAGGCGCCGATGCCGGCCTCGGCCTGGCTGCGCAAGGCCTGCACGCCATCGGACAGCCCGTTGAGCCGCTTCGCCAGCGTGTTGGCGGCGTCGAGCACCTGCGAGCGCAGGCTGTAGGACGACGGATCGTTCTGCAGGCCCTGCAGGGCGCTGGTGAAGTTGTTGTAGATCGTGTCGAGCGCGGTCGAGCTGCCCGGCGCGCCATAGAGCTGGTCGAGATTGGAGAGCGCGCTCGCGCGGGTGGAGGTGTATCCGGACCCCGCCGATTCCTGCCAGAGCTGGCTCTGGACGATCGTGTCCAGCAGGCGCTGCACCTGCGTGCTCTGCACGCCGATGGTCAGCCCCGACAGGCTGTCGGTGTTCGAGACGACGCGGCGGACATAGCCGGCCGTTCCGGCATTGGCGACGTTCTGCGAGACGACGCCGATGCCGACCTGGGTGGCGTTGAGCCCGCCGATCGCCGTATTGAGGGAGGTGCTCAGCCCCATCGTCAACTCCTGTCGTTATCGGCGGCCCTCCTGGACCGCCTTCGCGGACGTGCCGGTCAGCGGATGATGTTGAACACCGCGGTCAGCATCTCCTGCGCGGTGCTGATGACCTTGGTGTTGGCCGAATAGGCCTGCTGGGTGACGATCATCTTCGAGAACTCGTCGGCGATGTCGGTGTTGGACTGCTCCACGCTGCCGCCCACGAGCTGCGAGGTGCCCAGCCCGACGATCGGCGGACCCGACTCGATCGTCTCCTCATAGGCACCGCCGTCGAGGCGCTTGAGTGCGTTGTCGGCGTTGAAGCGCGACACCGCGATCTGTGCCATCGCGACGACCTGGCCGTTCGAGAAGGTGCCGATGACCTGGCCCTCGGCCGAGACCGAAACGCGGTCGAGCGTGCCGGCCGTGTAGCCATCCTGCCGGATGCTGCGGGCATCGATCTGGCCGCTGACGTCGCCGTTTTGGGTCAGGGCGGTGCCGCCATCGGTCGTGAGCTGGATGCCGGTGATCGCGTTGCCCCCGATCGTCATGTTCGGCAGCGGAATGGTGCCGCCGGCAGGCAGCGCCATCTTGCCGGTCGCATCGAAGGTCACGTTCACATTGGCGTTGCGATAGGCCACGGCGCCGCCGGTCGCGCCCGTATTTTCAGCGACGAAGAGGTTCCAGGTGTCGACCGTGGCCGGCGGACCGGCGGAGGCATTCGTCGTCTTGGCCCAGCGCAGCTCGACATTGGTCGCCTTGCCGAGCGAGTCGTAGACCGTGACCGAGCCGCCGGGAATCGACTGGCTGAGGAAGCTGGTGATCTCGCTGCCGACGACGAGGCCGGTGCCGGCCGGTGTGGCGAGCGGATTGCTCGTGGGGAAGCTCGCCGGGTTCAGCAGTTCGGAGCCGGGAACGGTGCTGTCGGCAGTGTTGGTCTTCGGATAGGCGGGGATGTTGGCGCTGTACTCGATGGAGGTCGTGGCCTTGGCCGGGAACTGGTCCTTGGTGATCCGCAGGACCTCCGGCTGGGTGCCGATGAGCTGGCCCGTCACCGGGTCGATCTTCTGGCCCTTGAGATAGTACCCCGCGCCGTTGACCAGATAGCCATTGGCGTCGAAGTCGAAATCGCCGCGGCGGGTGTAGAGGTTCTGGTTGGCGAACAGGGTGTTGGCGCCGACGCCGCTCTTGCGCTGATCGACCACGAAGAAGCCGTCGCCGTTGATCGCGACGTTGGTGTCGATCCGCGTGGCGTTGAGATCGCCCTGGATCGAGTTGGTCGCCTGGCTGAAGGCGGCGACCGAGCCGGCGGTCTGGCGGTTCAGCGCGGAATCCGGCACCAGGTCGGCGAAGGTCGTATCGACCCGCTTGTAGCCGGTCGTCCGCGAGTTCGCGATGTTGCCGGAAATGTTCTCCAGCGCATAGGACTGCGCCTGCATGCCCGAAACCGCTGTCGTCAGCGCACTGAAAACACCCATGGAACCCTCGCCTGGACCGGCATGCCCCCTGGGGCAGCCCACAACTCTCGGCGAAGTCTGCACGCGCCATGCCACCGGCATGGTCGTTTCATTTCAGTGAGTTAGATCGTTTACAGGAGGTTTCGTGGCAGTCCGCGCCGGGCAGAAACGCCTACCCCCGGCAGATTCTGCCGGGTCTATTCCGCCTCGGCCTTGCTGCCGCGCCAGGAGGCGAGATCGCCCGCGACGTCCGACAGCGTCGGCGGCGTGGCCTCGACGAAGGGCAGCGGCCGGCAGACCGCGAGCGCTGCGAGCCCGATCCGGGCGGTCAGCATGCCGTTGATGACGCCTTCGCCGAGCTTGGCGGAAAGGCGCGCCGCGAGCCCCTGCCCCAGCACCTGCTGGATCACCGCATCGCCCGCCGCCATGCCGCCGGTCAGCACGAGATGGTTGAGCACTTGCCGCGCCAGCCTGAACAGGCCGAGCGTGCCGGGCCGCCCGGCATAGATGCCGGCGATGGCACGCAGCAGCCGCGCGCAGGCGACGAGGACGAAGAGCACGTCGACGAGCGCACGCGGGCTCACCGCCGTGACCAGCGAAACCCTGCGCGCCGCGATCGCGATCTGAGCCTTTGCCTGGGCGTCGAGTGGCGCGAGCAGACTGCGCTCGGCCACGGTCAGCACGTCGCGCGGCGCGAAAAGCTGCGGCATAGCCTCTTCGAGCTCGCCCCGGCCCTTCGCCGTCTGCGCCCGGCCCTTGTAGAGGCCGATGAGTTCGCCGGCGAGCGCCTTGGCATCGTCCGTCGTCCCGCCGACGAGCAGATCCGCACCGCGCTGGCGCAACGACTCGACCTTGCGCTCGCGCAGGATGTCGCGCAGCACCCGCACCAGCATCACCAGCAAGGCAAAGGCCGCGATGGCTGCGCAGACGAGCGCGGCATAGCCGAGCGCCGGGTTCTGGCTCATCAGCGCCGAGATCGTGTTCTGGACCCAGACACCAGCGGCCAGCGCCAGGAAGCCGGACAGGCCGGCAACGAAGAGCGAGCCCCAGGAAAAAGCTCGTTTCGCCACCGGCCCGGCCGCCGGCTCGGCCGCATCGACCGGCTCGCTCTCGGGCAGGATGGCGACATCGCCCTGCCGGATCACGCCGTCGTCGACCTCCACCTCATGCGCAGCCTTCTCGCCCAGAAGGATCGCTCGCGGTGCCTTCGTCATCGCCGCGCCCTCCTCAGGCCAGCTTGTCGCCGATCAGGAATTCGAGCGCCCGGTCGAAGCGGATCTGCGGCGGCGGCTTCAGCCGCCCGCCCGCATCCGCCTCGACCAGCGGCGGGCGGAAGCGCGGCGCCCTAATCTGCCAACGCGCCTTCGGGTCGAAGATCGCGTCTGGCCGCTCCGGCAATTCGCCGGGAAAGATCGCAGCCTCCGTGATGCCGTCGAAGACCTTCCCGTCGATCTCCTCGCCCGCCTCCGGCACGCCGGCGATGGCCGGCAATTCCTCGCGCCCCTGCCGGATGCGCACCTCATGGGTCGCCCTGACGGCGGCCAGCGCCATCGCCTCGACCTGCGCGCCCGCACCCTGCGCCCGCGTCAGCGCCCGCGAGACCAGGAGCGACATCACAGCTGCGAGCCGGTCATGGCTGGAATGATGGATATGGTCGGCCTTGGTCGCGGCAAAGAGCACGCGCTCGATGCGCGGCGCGAACAGGCTGGAGAGCCAGGAATTGCGCCCGACCGAGAAGGCCGCGAGCGCCTGCCCCAGCGCGGTTTCGAGATCGGCCAGCGCCGGCGCCCCGGCATCGAGCGCCGCCAGCACGTCGACCAGCACGATCTGCCGGTCCAGCCTCGCGAAATGGTCGCGGAAGAAGGGCGTGACCACGACGCGCTTATAGGCCTCGAAGCGCTCCGCCATCAGCCCGGCGAGCGTATCGGGACGGGGCTCGCGATCATGGCCGAGATCGAGCGGGGCGAAGGTCAGCGCCGGCGAGCCCTCGAGATCGCCCGGCATCAGGAACCGGCCGGGCGGCGTCACCGCCACCGCCTCGGGGTCGGCCCGGAGCCGCGCCAGATAGCCCTTGAAGCGCTCGCTCGCCGCCTCGGCCGCGAGCTCGTCGGCAGGCCCCTCCGGATCGCGCCCGGCGAGATCGGCGAGCCATTCGGCTGCGGCCGCGCGGCGGTGGGCCTTGCGCGCATCCGCCACGGCTTGCGCCGACCAGCTCTTGTAGTCCTGTCCGATCAAGGCGAGGTCGAGCAGCCACTCGCCGGGATAATCGACGATGTCGAGCGTCAGCGTCGCCGGCCCCTTGAACCAGCCCGAGGCCCGCTCATAGTCGATCTCGACGCGCAGTTCCGAGATGCGCCGCGTCGAGTCCGGCCAGCGCCGCTCGGCCCCGTTCATCGCGGCGCGATGCGCCTCATAGGGAAAGCGCGGCACGTCGGGATCGGGCTGCGGCACCAGCCGCACGCGAGCGATCCGCCCTTCCGATGCTGCCTTCAGCACCGGCAGCCGCGCCCCTTCGATCAGGTTCTGGATCAGGGCGGTGGTGAACACGGTCTTGCCGGAACGCGACAGCCCGGTGACGCCGAGCCGCAGGCGCGGCCGCGCGAGCCCGAGCAGGCTGTCGCCGAAGGCCAGCGCCGCATTGCGGGCGGTATCGATATAGGAGGTATCGCTCACGATGCGACGACGTTCATTCGTCGGGGCCTTCGCCCAGCGACGCGGGAGTGACGAAGCGGTCGAGCCGCCCGCCCCGCTCCGCCACATCGCGCCAATCCTCGATGGCGAAATCGATCACCGCGAGGCCTGCCGTCGGATATTTCTGGCTCATCCGCGCCGCCGCATAGCGGTCGCCATGCCCGGCCAAACGCCGCGCCAGCTCCTCGAATCCGGGATTGTGGCCGATCATCAGCAGCGTCCTGACCGAGGGCTCCGTCTCCTGCACGACATAGAGCAGCGCCCCGGGTTTGGCCTCGTAGATACGCGGTTCGTACTGCGTCGCCGGCTTCTCCGGCAGCATCGGCGCGACCAGCTCCCAGGTCTCGACCGTGCGCTTGGCCGGCGAGATCAGCACGAGGTCCGGCAGCAGCAGCTCGTCGGCGAGATAGCGCCCCATCACCGGAGCCGCCTCGCGCCCTCGCGGGGCGAGCGGCCTGTCCCGATCGGCCACGCCGGTGGGCCAGTTCGATTTCGCATGGCGCAGAAGCATGAGGCGTCGCATCCGACGAACCTAATCGCGGGCATCCGCTTTTGCGAGCCCTTGCATCGCCGGGAACGCCGATGTCAGCAGCCCGAACAGCCGCGCCGCGTGCCTGTCGAGGAAAGCTTGCCGGCTGCCTTCCGCCAGGAAATCCAGTGCGCCATCGATCAGCAGCGTCGAGAAGCCATGCACTGCCGACCAGGCCAGCAGGACCTCGGGCAGCTCGGGATCGAGGGCGTCAGCGCTGGGTTTCCCGTCCGGAAGCTGAAGCGGCGGCAGGCCGCGGCCGAACCGGACTTCGCGCACAAGGATGGCGAAAGCCCGTGTCGAGGCGGCCCGGAAGGCAGGGTCCTCCCTGTCTATTCCGCGCTGGCCGAAGACGACCCGGAAGCGCCCGGGATTGGCGAGCGCCGTTTCGACATAGGCCCGTGCGATCGCGGCGAGCCGGCTGGTCCCCGCCTCCTGCGCCGCCGCGACTGCGGCCTCCATCGCCGTCGAGAGATCGTCGAAGCCCAGCGTCGCGATCGCCGTCAGCAGGCCGGTGAGATTGCCGAAATGATGCGCGGGAGCCGCCGGCGACACCCCGGCCCGCCGGGCGCATTCGCGCAAGGTAAAGCCGCCGAGCCCGCGCTCGGCCAGGACCTCCTCCGCGGCCGCGATCATCGCCTGCCGCAAGGCGCCATGGTGATAATGCTCGCGCATGGCCCGGGGCGTCGCTTCGGCCATCGGCAACTCCACCAATCCTAACAGTGTCAAAATAATCTTGACGACGTCAAGATAGCGAGTCAGAACCGTCCCGCAACTGAACACTGTCAAGTTGGGAGGTCGTCATGCCACCTTTGACGCTGGACGCCGCCTTTTCCGCGGCCAATCTGCTGGCCGTTGGCGGCTGGCTGTTGCTGCTCGTGGCGCCGCGCTGGCGCGCCGGCCAGTTCCTCGCCGGCCTGGTCATCCCGAGCCTGCTGTCGCTCGGCTATCTCGTCCTGATCGGTGTCTACTGGCATCAGGCGCGCGGCGGCTTCTCCTCGCTCGACGATGTCGCGGCCCTGTTCGCCTCGCGGCCGCTGCTGCTCGCCGGCTGGGCGCATTATCTCGCCTTCGATCTCCTCATCGGCGCCTGGCTGCTGCGCCGCTCGCAGCGCGAGGGCCTGCCGCATGGAGCGATGCTGCCTGTCCTCGCCCTGACCTTCCTCTTCGGCCCGGTCGGCTATCTGCTCTACCTCCTTCTTGCGGCAAGTCACGCCATCGCCTCGGAAGATCGGATTCCGCGTTTCCTGGCGCGGCTGCCGGCGCCGCTGCGCGCGCTCGAATGGGAGCCCCGGCTGACCGCCGCAGGGATCGCGATGCTGCTGCTGGCAGTCCCGACCGCGCTCGCCTACGCCCTCGATCCGCGCCTGTTCAACGGCGACAATGTCTGGCTCAAGCCGCTGAAGTTCGAGATCTCGGTCGCGATCTACCTCTTTTCCTTCGCGCTCATCCTGCCTTTGACCGGTGAAGCCTTCCAGCGCTCGTGGCTCGGCCGCTTCACGGTCCGGCCGGTCATCGCCCTGCTCACCTTCGAGATCATCTACATCGCCTGGCGCGCCTCGCGCGCCGAAGCCTCGCACTACAATGAGGCGAGCGCGCTCGCCATCGCGCTCTATGCTGCGATGGGCATCGCAGCGGTGCTCTTCACGGCCGCCAGCGGTATCCTCGCCTATGGCCTCGCCCGCCATGACGCCGCGCCGCTCCCGCCGGCGCTGCGGCGCTCGCTCATCCTCGGCCTTGGCCTGACAGCCGTCCTCGGCATCCTGTCGGGCGTCGTCCTCAGCGCGACCGGATCACATACGGTCGGCGCATTGCCGCCATCGGCGCCCGCCGTCCCGTTCTTCGGCTGGTCGCTCAGCGTCGGCGACCTGCGCTTCGGCCATTTCCTGGCGCTGCACGCCATGCAGATCCTGCCGGCCTTCGCGCTCTTCGCCTCGCTGCTTGGCCGCACCGCAGCGCTGCGCAGCGTCGAAGCCTTCGCCCTGGTCTATGCCGGCATCACCGCAGCGGCACTCATCGCTGCGTTGAACGCCCGTCCGCTGCTCGGCATCGGCTGAAGATGGCTCAACGGCTCTCGCGCCGCGCCATGAAGGCGAGCTTCTCGAACAGCGAGACGTCCTGCTCGTTCTTGAGCAAAGCGCCGTGCAGCGGCGGGATGAGCTTGCGCGGGTCGCGCTCGCGCAGCACCTCCGGCCCGATATCCTCGGCGACGAGCAGCTTCAGCCAATCGAGCAGTTCCGAGGTCGAGGGCTTCTTCTTGAGGCCCGGCACCTCGCGCACCTCGAAGAACAGGCGCAACGCCTCCTCCATCAGCCGCTTCTTGATGCCGGGGAAATGCACCTCGACGATCTGTTGCATCGTCGGCGCATCGGGGAAGCGGATATAGTGGAAGAAGCAGCGACGCAGAAAGGCGTCCGGCAGGTCCTTTTCGTTGTTGGAGGTGATGATCATCACCGGCCGCCGCGCCGCCTTGACCGTCTCGCCCGTCTCGTAGACGTGGAACTCCATGCGGTCGAGCTCGAGCAGCAGGTCGTTGGGGAATTCGATATCGGCCTTGTCGATCTCGTCGATCAGCAGCACCGGCCGGGCGGGCGCAACGAAAGCCTCCCAGAGCTTGCCGCGCTTGATGTAGTTGGCGATGTCCGACACGCGCGGATCGCCGAGCTGGCTGTCTCGCAGCCGGCTCACCGCATCGTATTCGTAGAGCCCTTGCTGCGCCTTGGTCGTCGACTTGATGTGCCAGGTGATGAGCGGCGCACCGAGCGCGGCGGCGATCTCCTCGGCCAGCACCGTCTTGCCCGTGCCGGGCTCGCCCTTCACCAAGAGCGGCCGCTCCAGCCGGATCGCGGCGTTGACGGCGACGGTGAGGTCCTCCGTCGCGACATAGTTCTCGGTGCCGGCAAAACGCATGAGCGATCCTTTTGATTTTACGCCGGTACGCTAGCCCATCGGCGCCGAACGCGAAAACCGCCATTTGCACGCTCGGCGCGAAGGTCATTGCCTAAGCGCTCATGTCGCAAGGCGAATTTCTCTCTGCCACCGCAATTCGAAGGTTGTGCATCGCACCCACGAATCGCAAGAATGACGAGGCATCCGCTTCTCCATCGAATCACAAGGGCAGGCCTTGGCCGGAACCGTCGATCCTTCCGTCTACAAGGACGCCGTCGTCGTGCTCGCGACGGCCGGCGTGATCGTGCCTTTTGCCAAGAGCTTCAAGATCAATTCGATCATCGCCTTCGTGGCCTGCGGCGCGCTGCTCGGCCCCTTCGGCCTCGGCGGGCTGGTCTCCAAGGTGCCGCTGCTCAGCACGGTCACGGTCTCGAATGCGGAGGCGCTCGCCGGGCCGGCCGAGCTCGGCGTCGCCTTCCTGCTCTTCGTCATCGGGCTGGAACTGTCCTTCGAGCGCCTGATGACGATGAGGCGCCTCGTCTTCGGGCTCGGCCTCGGCCAGGTCGGCCTGTCGGCAGCGGCCATCGGCCTCGTCGCCTATGCGCTGGGCCAGCCCACGACGGCGGCGCTGATCATCGGCTTCGGCCTCGCGCTCTCCTCGACGGCGATGGTGGTCGAATTGCTCGCCGCCAAGAAGCGGATGACGACCTCGGCCGGCCGCGCCAGCTTCGCCATCCTGCTCTGCCAGGATCTCGCGGTCATCCCGCTGCTGTTCCTGATCGCCGTGCTCGATGCGCAGAACGGCTCGGGCTCGCTCGTCGCCGGTCTGGCGCAGGCCTTCATCCAGGCGGCGGCGGCCATCGCGACCATCGTGGTCATCGGCCGGCTGGCGCTGCGCCCGCTCTTCCGCCTCGTCGCCTCGACCGATTCGGCCGAAAGCTTCATGGCCGCAACGCTGCTGACGGCGCTCGGCACCGGCCTCATCGCCGCCGCCGCCGGGCTCTCGATGGGGCTCGGCGCCTTCATCGCCGGGCTGCTGCTGGCCGAGACCGAGTTCCGCCGGGCGATCGAGGTCACGATCGACCCCTTCAAATCCCTGCTGATCGGCGTCTTCTTCCTCACCGTCGGCATGGGCGTGAATCCGGCCCAGATCGCGGCCCACCCCGTCGCCATCCTCGCCATCGCGGTCGGGCTGGTCGCGATCAAGAGCCTCATCATCTTCGTTCTCGCCCGCCGCTTCCGCCTGTCTGCGGCGACGGCGCTCGAAACCGCGCTGATGGTCAGCCCCGGCGGCGAATTCGCCTTCGTGCTGCTGAACGACGCCTCCGCCACGGGCCTTCTCGACCGCAATGCGACCAGCATCGCGCTGGCGGCGGTGTCGCTGACCATGGTCGCGCTGCCCCTGCAGGCGCGCTTCGCCCGCCATTTCGCCCAGAAGCTCGCCGCGCCGGTGACCTTGCCGGACGAGGCCAAGGTGCTCCCGCCGGACGATCGCGCGCCGCGCGCCATCATCGTCGGCGGCGGGCGTGTCGGGCGCCTCGTCGCCTCGATGCTGGACGAGCACGGCAAGTCGCACATCCTGATCGATTCGGACGCGGCCCTGGTCACCGCCCAGCGCCGCTCAGGCCGTCCGGCCTTCTACGGCGACGCGACGCAGCCCGATTTCCTGAGGCTATGCGGACTGGAAGAGGCGACGGCGCTGATCGTCACCATCGACAATCCGCGCGCCGTCGATGCCACGGTGCAGGCCGCGCGCGCCTTGCGTCCGGACATCGTCATCGTCGCCCGCGCCCGCGATGCGGCCCATGCCCGCCATCTCTACGAGATCGGCGTCAACGACGCCGTGCCGGAGACGATCGAGGCGAGCCTGCAATTGTCGGAGGCGGCGCTGGTCGGGCTCGGCGTGCCGATGGGCCTCGTCATCGCTTCCGTGCATGAGCGGCGCGACGGCTTCCGCGCCCAGCTCAAGCCGGCAGACGCCGCGGCAGCCCGCGCCCTTCCGCGCCATGCCCGTTCCCGAAGGCTGTGAGGCCCGGGCTCGCGGCCTCGTGCGCGAGATAGCCCGCCTGCTGCGCCACGCGCCGGATATGCCCGTAGAACTGCGCCGCGCTGCTCGTCCAGCTATGCCGCGCCGCCAGCTCCAGCGGGATTTCAGGCTGTATCCTGAGCGCCTGCATGGCGGCGCTGCGCAGATCCTCGTCGAGCACGGCCGCGCCGCTGCCGGCGAAGACGTCGCGCGGGCCCTGCACCGGAAAGGCCGCGACCGGCAGCCCGCTCGCCGCCGCCTCCAGCAGCACGATGCCGAAGGTGTCGGTCAGGCTCGGAAAGACGAAGACGTCTGAGGAGGCATAGATCGCCGCGAGTTCCTCGCCTTCCTTCGTCCCGAGGAAATGCACCTCGGGAAAGGCGCGCTGCAGATCGGCCCGCGCCGGCCCGTCGCCGACCACGACCTTGCTGCCCGGCAGCCGCAGCGACAGGAAGGCGTCGAGGTTCTTCTCGACCGCGACGCGCCCGACGCTGAGGAAGATCGGCCGCGGCAGGTCGAGCACGCTTTGCGGGCGCGGATGGAACAGGTCGAGATCGACGCCCCGCCCCCAGCGCACCAGCTTCTCGAAGCCGTGCTGGCGCAACTCCTCCTCGACCGTCGCGGTCGAGACCATCACGGCAGCCGCCGGGCCATGAAAGCGTCGCAGCAGCCGGTAGCTCCAGCTTTCGGGAATGGGCCAGCGCGCCGCGACATATTGCGGGAAGCGCGTGTGGTAGCTCGTGGTGAACGGGCGCTTCTGCGCCAGGCAGACCGCCCGCGTCAGCCAGCCGATCGGCCCTTCCGTCGCGATATGGATGTGGTCCGGCCTGAATTCGGCGATCCGTTTCGCGAGCGCGCGGCGGGTGGCGAGCGCGAGCCGGATGTCGGGATAGCTCGGCATGGCGATCTGCCGGAAGCCGTCCGGGGTGAGCGCCGCCGCCGTCGCGCCGAAATCCGGCGCCGCCTCGATCATCCGTTCGAGCGAGCGCACCACGCCGTTGATCTGCGGCCGCCAGGCGTCCGTGGCGATGAGGACGCGCATCAGCGCGCTTTCCGTTCCGCCGTTTCCGGCAGAGCGCCAATGATGCGTGCCAGTTCCAGAGGCTGGAGCATGCTCCGGGCGGCCTCGACGAGTTCCGGCACGGCGGCCGGCCGGGCCGGCACGACGACCGGCACGGCCGCCTCGCCCTTGAGGCGTCCTTGCGGCCAGCGGATCAATTCGAAGCGACCGTCATGGTGCTCGACGAAGGCGGTGCAGCTCTCCACCCAGTCGCCGGTGTTGATGTAGGTCAGCCCCGCGATCTCGCGATAGGCCGCGTGATGGATATGGCCGCAGATCACGCCGTCGGCATTGTGGCGGCGCGCCTCGTCGGCCAGGCAGGTCTCGAACTCGCCGATATAGTTCACGGCGTTCTTGACCTTGTGCTTGGCCCAGGCCGAGAGCGACCAATGCGGCAGGCGCAGGACGCGCCGGACCTTGTTGATCACCATGTTGAGCCCGAGCGCCACCGTGTAGGCCCAGTCGCCGAGCAGCGCGAGCCATTTGGCGTTGCGCACCACGAGGTCGAACAGGTCGCCATGGATGACGAGCAGGCGCCGGCCATCCGCCGTCTCGTGGACGATGTCGTCGACGAGCGTGATGCCGCCGAACTGCAGGCCGGTGAAATCGCGCAGGAAGTCGTCGTGGTTGCCGGTGACGTAGATCAGCTTCGAGCCTTTGCGCACCTTGCGCAGCAGCTTCTGGACGACGTCGTTGTGGCTCTGCGGGAAATACCAGCCGCTCTTCAGCCGCCAACCGTCGATGATGTCGCCGACGAGATAGATGTTCGGTGCATCATAGGCCCGCAGGAACTCGAGCACGAGATCGGCTTGCGCCCCGCGCGTGCCCAGATGCAGGTCCGAGATGAAGATGCTGCGAACCTGCTTCGCGTCGTCCTCGTCGCTCATGCGCGGCAGTCCATGCTGTTGCGATGTTTGCGGCGTGTGTCTGATTTGCGTTGCGCTTTGATGACGGAACCAGCAATCCGTGCTCAGCCTTGCTGACCGGCCGCTGTCCGACAACGGCGTGCGAAACTGACGGAGACATCTGATGGATCTTGGAATTGCCGGCCGCACGGCCATCGTCTGCGCCTCCAGCAAGGGGCTGGGCCGCGGCTGTGCGCAGGCCCTGGCCGAGGCGGGCTGCACCGTCGTGATCAACGGCCGCAACGCGACCACCCTGGAAGCCACCGCCAGCGCGATCCGCGCCGCGACCGGCGCGACCGTCATCGCCGTCGTCGCCGACGTCTCGACCCAGGCCGGTCAGGACGCCCTGCTCGCGGCCGCGCCCAACCCGGACATCCTCGTCAACAACAATGGCGGCCCGCCGCCCAAGCCCTTCCGCCAGGTGACGCGCGAGGGCCTGCTGGAAGGCGTCGTCCAGAACATGGCGACACCGCTCGAGCTGGTGCAGCGCGTCATCGACGGCATGATCGCGCGCGGCTTCGGCCGCATCGTCAACATCACCTCGGCCAGCGTGGTGACGCCGCTGACCGGCCTCGACGTCTCCTCCGCCGCCCGCGCCGGCCTCACCGCCTTCCTCTCGGGCGTCGCCCGCGAGGTCGCCCACGCCAATGTCACCATCAACAACATCCTGCCCGGCGTGTTCGACACCGACCGCATCAAGACCGCGACCAACAAGGTGGCCGAAATGCAGGGCATCAGCATCGAGGAGGCGACGAAGCGGCGGCTCGCCGCGGTTCCCGCCGGCCGCCTCGGCACGCCCGACGAATTCGGCCAGCTCTGCGCCTTCCTGGCCAGCGCGAACGCCGGCTACATCACCGGCCAGAACTTCCTGATCGATGGCGGCGCCTTCCGCGGGACGTTCTGAGCCGCGCGCCTCGGGCTTGACCCGAGCATCTCGCGACACGGAGGCTCTTGCGCCTCTTCCGCAAAGAGATTCTCGGGTCGGCGCGATGCGCCACCCGGGAATGACGCGCTTTCGCCGGGAACGGCCCGCTCCCACGCCAATGGCCTAGCCGGGTTGCGGAGTTCACGCTTCGCTCCTCGATCTCGACATGGTCTAAGGAGAAGCGGTTTCGCCCGAACCCGTCCCAGCCCTCCCGCCGCGCCGCCGCCTTGTCCCCTCTTCTCGGCATCAGTCTCAAGCTTGTCTCGGCGCTGGCTTTCACGCTGATGTCGGCGGGCATCAAATCGATCTCGACACGCTATCCCACCGGCGAGATCGTCTTCATCCGCTCCTTCTTCGCGATGATCCCGCTGCTCATCTGGCTCGCCTGGCGCTCTGAGCTGCCGGGAGCCCTGAAGACGGACAATCTGCGCGGCCATCTCAAGCGCGGCATCATGGGCTCGACCGGCATGTTCTGCGGCTTCGCGGCGCTGCAGTTCCTGCCGCTCTCGGAGGCTGTCGCGATCGGCTATGCCGCGCCGCTGGCGGTCGTCGTGCTCGCGGCGCTGGTGCTGAAGGAGCGCGTGCGGATCTATCGCTGGACCGCGGTGACGATCGGCTTCGTCGGCGTCCTCATCATGCTCTCGCCGCATCTGGGCGCCGGCGCGCACCCTGTCGGCAGCAACGCCGCGATCGGTGCCGCGCTGGGCCTGGCCGGCGCCTTCTGCTCGGCTTTCGCCTCGGTCGAGGTCCGGCTTCTGACCTCGACCGAGCGCACCGGCGCCATCGTCTTCTACTTCATGCTGCTGACCAGCCTGCTCGGCCTCTCGACCATCCTGCTCGGCTGGAACATCCCGGATGCCAGGGATGCGATGATGATGGTCGTCATCGGCATCCTCGGCGGACTCGGCCAGATCCTGATCGTCCAGGCCTATCGCTATGGCGACGCCTCGCTGGTCGCGCCCTTCGAATATTCGACCATGCTCTGGGCGGTGGCCATCGGCTGGTTCTGGTTCGGGGAATGGCCGGCGCAGACCATCGTGATCGGGGCCTTCATCGTCATCACCTCGGGCATCTACGTGATCTTCCGCGAGCGCCAACTCGGCCTCGCCCGGCGCGCCCAGCGCGAGGTCGGCCCCAGCCGCCTGACCTGAGTCCGGGTGCGTTTTCGGCGGTGCACGGTCCGGCCTCGCCGGATGCCGGGCATTGTTCGCTTGTTCAAACGAACGTCCGCCGTTACAAACGGCCTCATACGCAGGAGGGGCCGAATTCATGGGAATCGAGACGAAGGAGCGCGGCGGGCGGGAGCTTGAATCCGGGGCTCAGGTCATCTCGGGCCAGCTCGGCAAGACGATCCAGCGCCTGCGCAAGGCCTACAACTTTTCGCTCTCCGACCTCGCCGAGCAGTCGGGCGTCGCCAAGTCGATCATCAGCCAAATCGAGCGCAACGAGACCAATCCGACGCTGGCGACCATCTGGCGGCTGTCGCAGGCGCTCGACATCTCGATCGAGCGCGTGCTGTCCAGCGGCGAGGAAGAGCCCTTCATCGACAAGACCACCCGCGCCGACACGCCGATTCTGGTCTCCGAGGACGGCAAGCTCAGGCTCGCCATCGTCGGCTGGATCAAGACGGTCGAATGGCTGCAATGGTACGAGGTCTCCTCCGAACCCGGCGGCGAGCTCGATTCCGAAGGCCATCAGCGCGGCTCGATCGAATCGCTCTCCGTCACCGCCGGCGAATTCGAGGTCGAGGTCGGCGATATCGTCCAGCGCGCCAAGGCGGGCGAGACCTTGCGCTACCGCTGCGACCGCCGCCACATCGTCCGCTGCGTCGGCAACGAACCCGGCTCGGCGCTGATGGTCTGCATCCTCAAGGCCGCGGTGATGGAATAAGACGAGGGGCGCGAGCAGGAGCGAACCATGGAAATCCGACGCATCGGCTCGCAGCCCTCCGGCAAGGGGCCGGCCGAATATTTCACCGGCACGGTCCGTATCGACCCGCTGTTCAACCCGCCCGAGCCGGCGCGGATCGCCACGGCCCTCGTCACCTTCGAGCCCGGCGCCCGCACCGCCTGGCACACCCATCCGCTCGGCCAGACCCTGATCGTGACCGCCGGCTGCGGCTGGGCCCAGCGGGAGGGTGGACCGATCGAGGAAATCCGCGCGGGCGACACCGTCTGGTTTCCGCCCGGCGAGAAACACTGGCACGGCGCCACGGCGACGACCGCGATGACCCACATCGCCCTTCAGGAAAAGCTGAACGGCTCGCCCGTCGACTGGCTCGAACAGGTGACCGACGCGCAATACGCCGCAAAAGCCATCTGAACCCACGCGACGCACACGCCTTCGCCCGCCCGCGTCGCCGCGTTCGGTGGTGGTGAGGGGCAGCGGAGCGCCGCGAGGCGCGGTTGGGTATCAGGCCGCTTCCATTGAGCCAGGATGCGGCGCGGAGGGATTGAGCCACCTTCCGCACGCCCCGTGGCGCTCCGCTTCCGGCGTTCTTTAAGTCTCCGGGCCGCGCTTATCGGGCCTGCGGCCATCCTTCGCCGCGAGCCCTTTCGACGCCAGTTCGGCTCATCGCCTTGTCGCGTCTACTCGGGCATGGGACGAAGGCGTGATGCCATCGGCCGTTCCCAGCGAGCTCCTCGCACAGGGATCGTAGTGTCCCCAGGGCGGTGCCCCGAAGCCTCCCGGGAGTGGATCGTGACTCCACCCGCAGGCGCCGACCCCATCCCCACCAACGGCACACCTCCGGATGGCTGCCCCTCGGGGATGAGGTGGGCCGAGGATAGGCGCGGTGTGGGAGGGCGGGGATAACTTCTCAGGCCTTGTCCGCTTTCGACCCATTGCTGACGGCGCGCGGGCACACTCTGCTCTCGCTGAGTTCAAATAGTTGGCCGAGCTGAACTAAGAAAAAGCCGGAGTAAAATATTGAAAATATACGCGCTTATTAAACTTAGCGGAAACACCAATATAGATAGGAACGCAATCCCAATTGCCGTCTCGTCCCAAGTCAATGAATTATTCTTGTCCAAGGGCCAACCCAAAACAATTTTTGTATAAATTTCCATAATTACTGTTAAGAAAAAAAATCCAAACATATAACTAAAAACGTAAAACAACTTTCTTCTATTTCCGCTTAAGAGTAATAATTGAATTGGGAGGCAAAAAGCAAAAGAAATAATAAAGCTATACGCAGCCGCGTGTAAGGCGGATATCATAACATCGCGGAGACCAAACTCAAATCTAGCCAAAATAAAGAATATAATCGCAAATTGAATCACGGAAGTTAGAAGTATAGCATAAATTGTTGCTGACCTGCTATTCATAGGAGCATCCGGCTTGCCCTGTCAGGGAGCCCACATTAGCCGCCCGAGCGGCGGCAGCAAATGTCCGCTCCCGACCCTTAGCAGCCGTTGGCATCAACGTTGACCATGAAAGGTTTCCCTTTGGACGCCGACTCCCAACCGCCTGCTATGGCTGACCGTATACCGTTCGCAATAATGCAGTCGTTTATCTGAGGTCGCTTGCGCTGTGGCTGCCGCCCGGAACGGCCAGATGACCACGGCATAGGAAATTCGAGAACGGCCTCGCGCCCTTCCACCTCCGATTGTAGCAAGATGGACATTCCGCGCCAGCTATCGGCATCACACCACTGTGGCTCGCGTTGAACGTTCCACGAATAGTGAAGCCCACCCACTTCCACGATGCCCGACAGATTGCGCTTGTGAAGCATAGTTCCGAACTAGCAAGTTGAGGTCGGACGGAGTAACTGCACCGCATTGGTTCTGTCCGCAAACGACCCCTTGCAGCCCACGGCGATTGCATCGACAGTGCCCCCCAGATCGGCCTCCCCAGCGCAGGGCCGTCGAACGGAAGTGACGAGAGGCAGCCATGCATGAGCTTGCGGTCCTGATTTCGATCCTCGGCGTGTTCCTGCTCGGCGCGATCAGCCCCGGCCCCAGCTTCGTCGTGGTCTCGCGCATCGCCATCTCACGCTCGCGCACCGATGGCGTGATGGCCGCCATCGGCATGGGCATCGGCGGCTTCGTCTTCGCGATCATCGCGGTCGCGGGCCTGACGGCGATCCTGCTGCAGGTCGAATGGCTCAACATCGCGCTCAGGCTGGCCGGCGGCGCCTATCTTCTGTGGCTCGGCATCAACATCTGGCGCGCCGCTCCCGAACCGCTGGAGGTCGCCGACACGGCCAGCGAGCGGCAGAGCACGCTATGGACCTCGTTGCTGCGAGCGCTCTTCGTCCAGCTCTCCAACCCCAAGACGGCGATCTTCTATGCGTCCATGTTCGCCGCGCTGCTGCCGTCCCCGACACCGTCCTGGATGTTTTTTGTTCTGCCGCCGATGCTCTTCCTGATCGAGTTCGGCTGGTACACGGTCGTGGCCGTCGGCTTCTCGTCCCGCACGCCGCAGGCGGCCTATCTCCGCTCCAAGGTCTGGATCGACCGAACCGCCGGAGCTGTGGTCGGAGCCCTGGGCACCAAGCTGATGGTGGACAGCCTGCGCTCGTCTGCCTGAGCTCATTTGCCGATACTGAGAGCCACTAACAAAAGCAGACGATTCCGCGCTCACGGGACGAAGGCAACGTTTGCCCGTGGCTGCCCCGATAACCTCCGGCCTACTTCTTCCCTTGCGGCCGCGGCGGGGTCGCCACCGCCGGCAGCGATTTGAGATATTCCGCCATCGCGGCGCGGTCGGCGTCGGAAAGCTGTGCGGTGTTGCGCACGACATCGGCCATCGGCCCGCCGACGCTGTCGAAGCTCGGGGTGAAGCCGGTCTTCAACAGCTCCGCGATCTCCTCCTTCGACCATTTGCCGAGCCCGTCGGCCTCGTCCTGCGTGATGTTCGGCACGGTGCCCTTGCCCTCGGGATCGGGGCCGCCGGCGAAGCGCGTCGCCGGGATGACGGCGCCGAACGCGTTGCGGCTGGAATGGCACTCGGCGCAATGGCCGGGACCGTTCACCAGATAGGCGCCGCGATTCCAGGCCTCGCTCTTGGTCGGATCGGGCTTGAAGGAACCGCCCTGGAAGAACAGCAGCTTCCAGCCGCCGACCAGACGCCGGATGTTGAAGGGGAAGCGCAGTTCATGCGCCGGCGCCCGGCCCTCGACCGGCGGCAAGGTGCGGATATAGGCGAAGAGATCGGCCAGCGCCTTGGGCGGGATCAGCCGGTAGGAGGTGTAGGGAAAGGCCGGGTAGAGATGCTCGCCCTGCCGCCCGATGCCGGCCGCCATCGCATCGACGAAATCCTGGACGCCCCAGTTGCCGATGCCGTCGCGCGTATGCGGCGAGATGTTGGGCGCGTGGAAGGTGCCGAAGGGCGAGGCCAGCGCCAGCCCGCCGCCGAGCCGCGTGCGATCATCCTGTCCCGGCGTGGCATGGCAGGAGGCGCAGCCGCCGGCCGCGAAGAGCAGCTTGCCGTTCTCGAGGTCGGGCGCCGGCAACGCGCCGATCTCCGGCGCGGGCGAGACGATGCGCGGGTCGGTCAGCAGGTAGAAGCCGCCCAGCGCGACGGCCGCCAGCAGGACGAGCGTGACCAGAAGGCGGCGCAGCAGCAGCATCGCGAACTCCCCAATCCCTTCGGCAGACCGGTCCATGACCGTGCCGCCTCAGGACGGCGCCGTGAACAGGCTATCTCACATCAACCTAACTCTAACGTGGCCGCCGCGCGAAAGCTCCCATCCGAGACGAAAAAGCGGGCGGCCAGCCATGGCGCCCGCTTCACCGTGCAGCTTTGGACGGCCGGGCCGCAGCTCACTTCTTGATGCGGTAGGCCTCGTGGCAGGCGCCGCAATTCTTCGTCGCCGCGCCGAAAGCGGTCCGGAAGTCGGCGAGATCGCCGGCCTTGGCGCCCGCCTCCGCATCCGCCTCGAACTTGGCAAAGGCTGCCTTGAACCCGGCCTGATCCTCCCAGACCTTCGGCGAGGCCGTGGTCTCGCCCCCGCTCTTGGAGCTGTCCGGGAACAGCGCCGGCATCTTCTTGGCGGCATCGGCATAGGTCTTGAAGACCGACTGCGCCTTGCCCGCATCGAAGGGCGTGTCGCCCTTGGCCATGGCCGCGCCTTCGCGCGTCGCGGCGCTGACCGCCTTCATCGTCTGCTGACGTTCGGCGATCGGGTTCGTCTCCGCCATCGCGGCGGTGGCGCCGAGCGCGAGGCTCAGGAGCACGAAAGCGGTGCGGATCATTCAGGTCCCCTTCGAGGCAAGGTCGCAATCGTCCCGGCGCCGGACGGCACCGTTTAGAACTCGTCCAGATCAAACGATGATCGCGACGCCGCCAAGTCGCTTTTGCGTGAGCGGACTTGCAAAGCTGCAAATCCGCCCTTGCATCAAAGCCGGTAGCCGGCCTCCTTCAGCGCGTTGAACACCTTCACCGGCGTCGCCGGCATGTCGATCGCCTTGATCCCGGCGGCGCGGTCGAGCGCATCGACCATCGCGTTCATCACCGCCGGGCAAGCCCCGATGGCGCCGGCCTCCCCCGCCCCCTTCACGCCGATGGCGTTGGTGAGGCAGCGGACATTGCGCGTCTCGAAATGGAAATTCGGCACGTCGATGGCGCGCGGCAGCGCATAGTCCATGAAGGTCGCGGTCAGCATCTGGCCGTCGGGATCGAAGCGGATCTCCTCCATCAGCGCCTGGCCGATGCCCTGCACGGCGCCGCCATGGACCTGGCCCTGCAGCATCAACGGGTTCAGCGTGACGCCGAAATCGTCGACCACCACATAGTTGAGGATCTCGGTCTGGCCGGTGCCGGGGTCGATCTCGAGCTCGCAGACATGGGTGCCGTTCGGATAGGTCGCCTCCGGCGGCGTCCAGCTTTGATGGACCTTGAGCATCGTTGGCGTCGCACCCGGCAGCGCCGCGATGGCGGCGAGGTCGAGCTGCTTGTCCGTGCCGACGATCCGAACCGCGCCATTGGCGATCTCGAGGTCGCCCACGGCCGCCTCGAGCGTCTCCGAAGCGAGCTGCTTGAGGTTGTCGGTCAGGATCTCCGTCGCCTTGTTGAGCGCCGCCCCGCCCACGGGGATCGAGCGCGAGCCGCCGGTGCCGGAGCCGGTCTCGACCCGGTCGGTATCGCCCTGCACCACGCGGATGCGGTCCATCGGGATGTCGAGATGCTGCGAGACGAGCTGCGAATAGGCCGTCTCATGCCCCTGCCCGTTCGACTGCGTGCCGATCAGCACGGTCACCATGCCGTCCTTTTCCAGGATCACGGTCGAGCTTTCCGGGCCGCCGCCGCCGCAGGCCTCGATATAGCTGGCCATGCCGATGCCGCGGATCTTGCCGGCCTTGGCCGCAGCCTTGTGGCGGGCCTTGAAGCCCTTCCAGTCAGCCACCTGCATGGCATGGCGCATATGGCCCTCGAACTCGCCGGAATCGTAGACCGGGCCGGTCTGGGTCTTGTGCGGCATCTCGGACGGCTTGACGAAGTTCTGCGCCCTCACCGCGTCCGGCGTCTTGCCGGTCTCGCGCGCGATGGCATCGACCAGCCGCTCGATCAGATAGGCGGCCTCGGGGCGCCCGGCGCCACGATAGGCGTCGATCGGCGTGGTGTGGGTCAAGACGCCGCGGAACAGCACATGCACGGCCGGGATGTTGTAGCAGCCCGGCGTCATCGTCGTACCGACCCAGGGGATGAAGGGTCCGTATTGCGAGAGCCACGCCCCCATCTCGGCCGAGAGATCGACCTTGAGGCCGATGAACTTGCCCTTGGCGTCGAGCGCCATGGTCGCGGTGGCGAGATTGGCGCGGCCATGGGTGTCGGCGAGGAAATGCTCGGTGCGGTCGGCGACCCAGCGCACCGGGCGCTTCAGCTTTTCCGCCGCGATCATCGCCAGCGGATATTCCCGGTAGAGGAAGATCTTGGTGCCGAAGCCGCCGCCGACATCCGGCGTCACCACGCGGATGCGCTTGGGATCGACCTTGAGCACATAGGTCGCGATGAGGTCGCGCATGCCATGGCTGCCCTGGCTGCCCAGCGTCAGCGTCCAGCGCTTCTCGGCCTTGTCGTATTCGGCAACGCAGGCGCGCGTCTCCATGTAGTTGGAGGCCAGCCGGTTGTTGACGATGGTCAGGGAGACCGTGCGCGCCGCCTTGGCGAAGGCTTTCTCGGTCTTCTCGCGATCGCCCTGCTCGGCCTCGAAGGCGACATTGCCCGGCCTGTCCGCCCAGACCTGCGGCGCGCCCTTCGCCAGCGCTTCTTCGATGCCGGTCACGGCCGGCAGCGGCTGCCAGTCGATCTCGATCGCCTCGGCGGCGTCACGCGCCTGCGCCAGCGTCTCGGCGACGATGAAGGCGACGGCCTCACCGACATGGCGCACGGTATCGCGCGGCAGCACAGGCACCGGCAGCGATTGCGACATCTCGCCCGAGACGGTCTTGATATGGCCCTTGCACGGCAGGTCGCCGTATTCAGCGACATCCTCGCCGGTCAGGACGAGCTTCACGCCCTTCATCCTGCGGGCTGTCTCCTTGTCGCGGATGGTGAAGCGCGCATGGGCATATTGCGAGCGCAGCACATAGGCATGCAGCGCGCCTTCAACCGCGATGTCGTCGGTATAGCGGCCGGTGCCGGTGGTCAGGCGCTGATCCTCGACCCGCCGCACGGGCTGGCCGAAACCGAATTTCATGGGACGCATGAGGCATATCCTCAGTTGGCTCTAATGAAAGAGTGGAACAGAAACCGCATGTCGTCAGCCCCGGCGCCCTATGCGTCGGGGCTGCGTTCAACGCATTGCGTCAGCGGGAGAAACGCACCGCCGATTCCGAAAGCGTGATCATCGTGTTGTAGCTGCTCACGATCCAGTTGGCGTCGTTCGCCGCGCCGCGCCGGACATCGCCCTTGCTCTTGGCGAGCTTGCTGCTGAAATCGCGCAGCCTGCCGAGCCAGGAGCTCGCCTGGCTGTCCACGAAGAGCGACTTGCCCGGGTTCTTGTCCTTGAAATCGTCCATCTCGCGGACCGCCCCGGCATAGCCGGCGACCGCAGCATCGAACGCCTTGAGATCGACGATCGGCTTCTCGTTCGACGGCATCAGGTCGATGACCGCCCGGGCGTTGACCATCACGTTGCGGACCTGCCAGCGCGCGGACTTGCCCTCGCGGCTCTCGAGCGCGGCCAGTTCCTGCGCGTCGAGCGCCGTCTTGTAGACGCGCATTCCGGCGTCGAGCCTGGCGCGCAGGTCGAGGAAGGTCTTCGCCGCCGGCACCATCTGCGCATGCAGCTTCTGCCCTTCGGCAAGGTTGTCGTCGCGATAGTCCTTGCGGTCGTAGTAGCGCTCGGCCCGGGTGATCAGCGGCGCCAGCTCCTGATAGGCCTTGATGTAGCTGAGAACCGTCGCGTCGATCTCCGGCAGCTTCGGCGCGCGCGCCGCCGCCTCTTCCGCCTTCTGGATCTCCCCGGTGACGTCGTAGAGGCTGTAGAGCCCGTAATCGATGTAGCGCTCCTTGCCGGTCGGCCCCTTCTTCATGTCGACCCAGCTCGCATAGCGCTCCCAGGATTGGATCGCGCGCAGCGTGCGGTTCATCAGCGCCGTATAGGCGTTCGACTTGGAGATGGCGGCCTGCAGCTCGGCCTCGCCCGCCAGGGCCGAGGCTGCGCTCTGGGCCGGAACGCTCTGCGCCGACACCATCGCTGGCGAGGCGGCGACGATGGCGGCGGCACAAACCGCGCTGCGAAGCAGAATACGGATAGGCATGGCAGTAATCCTGGTCTTGAACGGGCCGGCGGAACGCGACCCATCCGGTCAGTCGAAGGAGATCGCCTCCCCTCGCATCGCCCAATCCTTGAACCCGCCGACATAATGGCTGTCGATGTCGAGCCCGGCCGATTGCGCGAAGGCCAGCGCATGCCGCGAGCGGACACCCGCCGCGCAGGAAAAGACGATGCGCTTGCCCGGCTCGTCCGGCAGGTCGGCCGGGTCGAACTGGGAGAGCGGCCGCGAGACGGCTCCGGGAATATGCCCGGCTGCGAACTCATGCGGCTCGCGGACATCGACGAGCAGGATCGAGCCCTCGGCGAGGCCCGCCTTGATATCGTCGATGTCGAGGTCGTTCACGGTCATGGCGGGTCGCTTCCTTCGCTGCATCCGGAAGCGGAGATAAGGCGGCCGCGCCCGAACGCCAATGCCTCAAACACCCCGAAACGGCGGTGCGGCATGACACGCGGTTTCCTTGTCGCGGCGTCGCGCATGATGGGCCGGCTCCGCGCCGAGGCGCGGAGCCGGCGATGGAAGCTTGGATCAGCCCAGCGGCGGGATGCGCAGCACCCAGCCCGGCTGGATCAGGTCGGGATTCTTGACCGGAGGCGTATTGGCCTTGACGATCTCGTTGTATTTCGCGCCCTGCCCCTTGCCGTAATGCTCTTCGGCGATCTTCCAGAGCGTGTCGCCCTTCTTCACCGTGTAGAACACCGCGGCAGGCGCCTCCTTGTTGACGACCAGGTCGGACTCGACCTGGGCGACGCCGGTGGTGTTGCCGAGCGCGAGGATGATCTTCTCCGCCTCTTCCGTCGAGACGGCCTTGCCGGAGACCTTCACCTTGTCGCCGTCGATCTGGATGTTGACGTCGGACGGCAGGCCATGGCCAGCCAGTTCCTTCTGTAGGTTATCGGCCGTCGCGGCATTGGCCGGGGTCGATCCGAAGATCTTGGCACCGGCTTCTTTGATGAAACTGAACAGACCCATGGATACCTCCTTGGTTTGGCAAGCCATCAAGCCCGGTCTGAACGTCCTGCGCAAGGCTTGCTTGCCGATTCCGTCCGAAGTTCAAGCAGTCTAACCCGGTTTGCGGTCATTTTCTCCGTGGGCGCACGACAGTTTGCCGACAGCCGCGCTTCACCGCACGCCGCGCGGCTGGCAAAACACGCATCCTTACAGAATCGGAGTTCCCATGATGCTGACGCTCGCCCAGGCCCAGGCGGTTCTCTCCGCCGCACTCGCCCACGCCACCGAAAACGCGTTCAAGCCGCTCGCCATCGCGGTCATCGACGCGCGCGGCGCGCAGAAGAGCTTCGCCGCCCAGGACGGCACGAGCCTCAAGCGCGGCGAGATCGCGTTCGGCAAGGCCCATGGCGCGGTCGCGCTCGGGCTCGGCTCGCGCGCGCTCCACAAGATGGCGCAGGACAGGCCCTATTTCATCGAGGCGGCCACCCATGCGGTCGGCGGCCTGCTCATGCCCGTGCCCGGCGGCGTGCTGATCCGCTCGTCCGAGGGCGAGCTGCTCGGCGCGGTCGGCATCTCCGGCGATACCTCCGACAATGACGAGGCCGCAGCGCTGGCGGGCATCGCGGCGGCCGGTCTGCGTGCCGAGACTGGCGCCTGAGCCCGATCCGGACTTGCCAAGCGGCAGGCGAAGGCTCATCTCCACCTCCGGCAAAGTTCGTTAAAACGCACGGTTTGGACCGGATCGAAGGCAGGACCATGAGCGACGCGGCAGCCAACGAAAACGAAGTCATCACGACGGACGTCGTCATCGTCGGCGCCGGCCCCTGCGGCCTGTTCGCCGTCTTCGAGCTGGGCCTGCTCGACATCCGGGCCCATCTCGTCGACATCCTGCCGAAGGTCGGCGGGCAATGCGCCGAGCTTTACCCGGAGAAGCCGATCTACGACATCCCCGGCTTCCCAATGGTCACCGGCCAGGCGCTGGTCGACAACCTGATCGCCCAGATCAAGCCCTTCGGCCCGACCTTCCATCTCAACCAGATGATCGAGTCGGTCGAGCCGACGGGCAGCCCCGAGGCACCGCGCTTCCGCGTCACCACCGACGCCGGCACGGTCTTCGACACCAAGACCGTCGTCATCGCCGCCGGCGGCGGCTCCTTCCAGCCCAAGAAGCCGCCGATCCCCGGTATCGAGAACTACGAGAACGGCTCCATCTTTTATGCCGTGCGCAGGATGGAGGCCTTCCGCGGCCGCAACATCCTGATCGTCGGCGGCGGCGACTCGGCGCTGGACTGGACGCTCAGCCTCCAGCCCGTCGCAGCCCGCGTCACGCTGATGCACCGCCGCGACGATTTCCGCGCCGCGCCGCATTCGGTCGAGCAGATGCGCTCCCTCGTCGCCGAGGGCAGGATGGACATGAAGCTCGGCCAGGTCACCGGGCTCAAGGGCGAGAACGGCAAGCTCGAAGCCGCGATCTGCCGGGACAATGCCGGCGAAACCTTCGAGATCGCCTGCGATACGATGCTGCCCTTCTTCGGGCTGACCATGAAGCTCGGCCCCATCGCCGATTGGGGCCTGAACCTTCACGAGAACCTGATCCCGGTCGACACCGAGAAGTTCGAGACGAGCGTGCCCGGCATCTTCGCCATCGGCGACATCAATGCCTATCCGGGCAAGCTGAAGCTGATCCTCTCCGGCTTCCACGAAGCCGCGCTCTGCGCCCAGAAGGTCCACCGCTACGTCTATCCGGAGAAGCGGCTGACCTTCCAGTACACGACATCCTCGACCAGCCTGCAGAAGAAGCTCGGCGTCGCCTGAGATCGCGCGACGACCTGCTCCATCATTGCGAGCGTAGCGAGGCAATGACGGAGACCGGACTCGGCGCTTTCCCGCTCAGTGCGCCTCGGTCTCGCCGAAGATCCGGGCGGAGGCCGTGCCATTGCGCGATGCGGCGCCCGGCTGGGTGGCCCCGAGGCCGAGCGAATCGCGCACGGCCGGCGAAGGCCCCGCCAGGATCCGGTCCGCGCCCGGCGCCGCCACGATCTGCGGCTCGTCCGGGTCATAGGGCGGTGGCGGCGGCAAGGTGTCTTCCGGCTCCTGCGGCGAAATCCGGGCCCTGAGCTCCGCGATCGCGCCCGAAAGCGGCTGGAAGCTGAAGGTGACCTTATGCGTGCCGGCCGGCACCTGCACGGCGCGGAACAGCACATTGGCCTTGAGAATCTCGGTGTCGACGCCGTCGACCTGCGCGCGCCACCAGGGGTGCCAGACATCGTTGAGCACGACGAAGCCCGCGGCCGGCGTGGTGACCTCGACCTCGACCTCGGTGTTGCGGTATTTCGTCAGCTTGACCTCGGCCTGCACCGCGGCCGGTCCCTCGGGCGCGGCGACCGGCGGCTCGGCATCGAGCAGCACCGCCTGCTGCGGGTCGATGTCGGGCCAGCGGCCCGAGAGCTTCATGCTCTCGAAATCGGCGAAGGCCCAGCCGCCGACGAACTGCACGCGCGGCAGGGCGTTCGGATTCTCGTAGACATAGCCCTGCTTGGTCCGGGCGAGCAGCGTCAGATCACCCGGCTTCAAGGTGCGGTCGACCTGCTCGATCGGCACGGGCGAGGCGATGTAACGCAGGCCGAGCAGGTTCGCGAGCCGGCTGTTGTAGGAGGGGAACAGCGGCGTGAACTTGCGGTCGCCGGGATTGGCGATGCCGTCCCCGGTGCCGACCGCCTCAGAGAAATCCTCGAGGCGCAGAGGGTTGTAGCCCAGCGTATGGTCGAAGCCGTGCACCATGCCGGCATTGGGCCACTCGAATCCCATGCCGAGCAGCTCCACCCGGTCGCGACGGGGCGACCCCGCCGGCTGCGCCGTCAACTGCTTGAGCAGCGCGATGGTCTGGTTATGCGTCGTCGGCCGCAGCACGTCGTAGAGCTGCGGCGGAAGCGCGGTCGATTCGTTCGGGCCGTTATTGACGCCGAGATCGGAGGCGACGACGCCCGTCACCAGTACCATCGCCGCGACCGGCGCGAGCGCCCCGCGCCAGCGCTGCAGGACGACAAGCAGCGCCACGGCCGCGCCGAACCAGCCCAGGGCCGCCAGAACGGGCGCCCACGCATCGCCGAGATGCCCTTCGCTGCGCGAGAGCAGCATCGCGACCAGCGCCACGGCCAGCACGATCGCGCCGCCGATCAGCAGATCGCGCCGGAAGGAGATGCCTTCGGCCGTCAGCATCCGGTGCAGCACATAGCCGGAGAGAATCGCCCCGAGAGCGCCGATCAGGAAGGTCGCATCGGCCGGACGGCGGAACATCTTCACGCCCGGCAGATAATCGTAGAGCACCTGGAAGACCGGCGTGTAGCGGCCGAGCGCATACAGCACCATGAACAGCAGCAGCAGCGTCAGCGGCCTGACCGCCTTGTCCCAAAGCCAGCCACGCGTCAGCCCCGGCGCGATCAGCAGCAGCATCGGCAGCGCGCCCATATAGATCTGCGCCATGTTCTGCGACAGCGTCAGATCCTTCACCCAGTTCGGGTTGAGATAAGGCCCCCAGAACGTGACATTCGGGTTCTTCGCGCCGAAGAGATCGCCGACGAAGGCGGTCAGCAGCGACGCCGGATGCAGCGACCCCGTCGTCGCCACGCCCAGACCGATCTCCGGCCGCGTCGTCGCCTCGGCGAAGAGCCAGGTCCAGAGCAGCGGCACCGTGATCACGGCGAGGCCCGCGGCGCTCGCCAGCGCGGCGGGGACGAGCGAGGCCCGGACGGACGGCCAGCCGCCGGAAATCCAGTGCGCCAGGACCATGCCGATCAGCACATAGCCGCCGAGCATCGCGACCTGGTCGGGCTTCAGCACCATCAGCCCGGCTGCGAGCCCGGCGAAGACGCCGGCCCAGGCCGAGCCGCGCTGCAGCATCCGCGCCGTCAGCCAGAAGGCGATGGCGAAGAAGGCCAGGCTCTCGATCTGCCCGATATGCTGGATCCGCCAGGACGCCGAGGCGCCGAAGGCGAAGACGAGGGCCGCCATCAACCCGCCCGCCGGATGCCAGCCGCGGTCGCGAAAGAACATGATCACGGCAAAGCCGGCCACCAGCAGATGCAGCAGCACGAAGGCATCGACCATGCGGAAGCCCGGCGCCGGCGAAAGCAGCGCCAGGATGATCGCGGGCGAGAAGATCAGCGATTGCGGATCGGCGACCTGCGGCGAGCCGGCGAAGACGTTATGGTTCCAGAAGGGCGACTGCCCCGAGTGCAGCGCCCGCGCCAGAAACTCGACCTGCGCCTGGAAATGCGCCTTGGCGTCGAACGGAATCGTCACCGACCCCGAAAGCCAGGGCCAGCACAGGACGACCCATGCCACAACGAAAGCGATGGCCGCCAGCAGGTAGCCGGCGCCCCTTGCATTCACCAAGCGTCTCAAACGGACCCCCACGGTCCCAAGGCGCGAACGGCTCCTTCATGGAACCTCCCTTCGGCCTTTTAGTGGAGCAGGACATTGGTGGTGTGCAGATGAACTGAATCTGAACGCAATCACGGACCCGTGAGCGAATTGCGTAAAAGCTGAACGAAGGCCGAATCCGATCGCCGAAACAGACGGCTTTCAACCGGCAGCGATACGCCGCCGAAACCGTCTCAGCGTGGTTTTTCGGCGAGCCAGGCGGCCAGAACCCGCCGCTCGCCTGCCGTCATGCCGGAGAGGTTGTTGGGCGGCATCGCATGGGTCATCACCGCCTGCGACCTGATGGCGCGGGCATGGATGGCGATCTGCTCGGGACCGTCGAGCAGCACGCCCTTCGGCGCGATCTGGATGCCGGGCCAGGACGGCTCCGGCGCATGGCACATCGCACAGCGCCCGGTGACGATGTTGGTCACCTCCGTCGGCGGCAGCGCCATCCCCGCCAGCAGCACAGGCCTGCCCGGCTCGCCCGGCTTCAGGCCGAGCTGCTCGCGCCCGCCGGGCGAGGCCGCCATCGCCACCCAGAAGGCGAGCCAGAGCGCCAGGATCGCCACGGCCCAGCACCACCAGGGCGATTTCGCGTGGTCGGCATGGCGGAGGTTGAAGAAATGCCGGATCAGCGCGCCGGCCACGATCACCAGCGCCACCAGCAGCGGGATCGCCGCCGCATTGGCATAGGTCACCGGATAATGGTTCGACAGCATCAGGAACAGCACCGGCAGGGTGATGTAGTTGTTGTGCGTCGAGCGCTGCTTGGCGGCCTTGCCGTATTTCGGATCGGGCTTTTCGCCGGCGGTCAGCGCCGCGATCACCTTCCGCTGGCCGGGCATGATGTTGAAGAAGACATTGGCGGTCATGATCGTCGCCATCAGCGCGCCGGTATGGATCAGCGCGCCGCGCCCGGAGAAGACGTTGGCGAAGGCCCAGCTCGCCGCCACGACATAGCCGAAGCCGATCAGCCCCAGCCAGACGTCGTGCTTCCCGAGCGGCGAGCGGCACATCCAGTCATAGATCAGCCAGCCCCCCGCCAGCGCCGCGATGCCGATCGCGCCCGCCGCCAGGGGCGAGAGCTGCATCACCGCCGGATCGATCAGGTAGAGCTCGGACTGGGCGTAATACACCCAGACCAGCAGGAAGAAGCCCGAGATCCAGGTCCAGTAGCTCTGCCATTTGTGCCAGGTCAGCTCCGCCGGCATCACGGCCGGCGCGACCATGTATTTGCGCATCTCGTAGAAGCCGCCGCCATGGACCTGCCAGGCGCGGCCACCCGTGCCCGGCGGGATATCCGGCGCCGGCCGCAAGCTGGCATCGAGATGGATGAAGAAGAAGGAGGAGCCGATCCAGGCGATCGCCGTGATGACGTGGAGCCAGCGCAGCATCATGCTGCCCCATTCCATCAGATAGGCGCTGAGCATCGCGGGTCGCTGTCCTCGTTCAGGGGCGGGAACGGCGCCACGCGCCGTTGGACTTCGCCCCAGGGCAAATTACGGTTGAGCGCGGTCGGCATGCAAGTTGCTGACCGGGAAACGCAAGGCGATGGAAAGGCCGGACATGGCAGGGCTGACGACGCACATCCTGGATACGCATGGCGGGCGCCCCGCCGCCGGCGTCGCGGTCTCGTTGCGCCGCATCGGACCGGAGGGCGCCGAGACACTCACCGAAACGGTCACCAATGCGGATGGCCGCACCGACGCTCCGCTCCTGACGCCGGAGGCGACGCGGCCCGGCATCTACGAGATCGACTTCGCCATCGGCCCTTATTTCCGCGAGCGCGGCGTCACGCTGCCGGAGCCGGCCTTCCTCGATGTCGTCACCGTCCGCTTCGGCCTCTCGGAGGTGACGCGGCACTACCATGTCCCGCTCCTCGCCTCGCCTTATGGCTACACCACCTATCGGGGAAGCTGAGACCGCGTGGGCCGCGCTTTGACGCGATGACGCCGCCACTTAGGATCCTCAGCTGAATCAGTTTGCGAGCACCTTTCCGATGACCGACACCGCCTATCCGCGCGACCTCAAGGGCTACGGCCGCGACGCCCCGCATCCGCATTGGCCGGGCGAGGCCCGCATCGCCGTCCAGTTCGTCGTCAACTACGAGGAAGGCGGCGAGAACAACATCCTGCACGGGGACGCGGCCTCCGAAGCCTTCCTCTCCGAGATCGTCGGCGCGGCGCCCTGGCCGGGCCAGCGCCACATGAACATGGAGTCGATCTACGAATACGGCTCCCGCGCCGGCTATTGGCGGCTGTGGCGGATGTTCACCGAGCGGAATATGCCCGTGACGGTCTTCGCGGTCGCCAGCGCCTTGGCACGTTATCCCGAGATCGTCGGCTCGATGCAGGAGGCCGGCTGGGAGATCGCGACCCACGGCCTGAAATGGATCGACTATCGCGACGTGCCGCGGGAGCGCGAGCGCGCCGACATCCTCGAGGCCATCCGAATCCAGACCGACTTGACCGGCGAACGCCCGCTCGGCTGCTACCAGGGCCGCACCTCGCAGAACACGATTCCGCTGACGATGGAGGAAGGCGGCTTCCTCTACACGGCCGACGTCTATGCCGACGAATTGCCCTATTGGCTCTCCGGTCCGAAGGGTCCGCAGCTCGCCGTGCCCTACACGCTCGACGCCAACGACATGCGCTTCGCCACGCCGCAGGGCTTCAACAGCGGCGACCAGTTCTTCGCCTATCTGAAAGACTCGTTCGACACGCTCTATGCCGAAGGCGAGACCGCGCCGAAGATGATGTCGGTCGGGCTGCATTGCCGCCTCGTCGGCAGGCCGGGCCGCGCCGCTGCGCTCGCCCGCTTCCTCGACTATGTGAAGAGCCATGACAGGGTTTGGGTGGCGACAAGGCTCGACATTGCCCGCCACTGGGTCAGGACGCATCCCCCAGCGGGTGGCTATGTGCCCTCGAAGCTACCGAAAGCGCTCTTCATCGAGGTTTTCGGCCGCGTCTGGGAGCACTCACCCTGGATCGCCGAAGCGACCTACGATGCCGGGATCGGCCCCGCGCAGGACACGGCCGAAGGGCTGCACGCCGCGATGACCGCCATCATGCGCAAGGCCGGGCCGGAACAGCAGAAGGCGCTGCTTGCCGCCCATCCCGATCTGGCCGGCAAGCTGGCGGCAGCCGGCGAACTGACGCCGGAATCCACCGGCGAGCAGGCCTCCGCCGGCCTCGACCGTCTGACCGGCGACGAGCGCGTGCGCTTCACCGCGCTCAACGAGGCTTACAAGGCCCGCTTCGGTATTCCCTTCATCATGGCGGTGAAGGGCGCGAGCAAGGCCGCGATCCTCGACGCCTTCGAGACGCGCCTCAAAAACACGCGCGAACAGGAGTTCGCGACCGCATTGGGACAGGTCGAGACGATCTCCCTGCTGCGGCTGAAGGATCTGCTGCCGCGCTGATCCCGCTCGTGGCACGGCGGAACCCTCCCCTCCACCATCGCGTTGATAGCGCGGTATCGAGAGGAGAGTTTCGTGTTCCGCCTGCTTCTGGTGATCATCGTCCTGGTCGTCGGCTACGACGCCGTCGTTCATCAGGGTGTCTATACGCGCGAAGCCTGGAACAGCATCGTCAGGCTGACGGATTCCTCGGTCGAGGGCGCAAAACAGCTTGGCGGGCGTGTCCGTGACGACGCCCGCCCGGGCGGTAATTGACCGGCGCCCAAAACCAGCACGCGGGGCCGTGCGGCAGCTTCATACCGCACTGCGGCAAATTCGGCTGGACACCCGCCGGCAATCCCCTGACACTCCCGGCGCTCGAAACAGCCAGGGAAGACCGCGCGTGACCGAGACCGCCACCAGCCCGCAGCCAGCCGTCCATTTCGAGCCGGACGATCAGGTCGAGCGGCTCAAGGCCGAGATCCTGCGCAAGCTCGCCTATTCGCTCGGCAAGGATCCGGCGGTCGCCCAGCCGCATGACTGGCTGACGGCGGGCATCCTGGCGGCGCGCGATCACGTCGTCGACGTCTGGCAGCATTCCACCCGGGAGAGCTACGACACCGGCCGCAAGCGGGTCTATTACCTCTCGCTCGAATTCCTGATCGGCCGCTCCTTCGCCGATACGCTGAACAATCTCGGCCTCACCGGCCCGTTCGCGCAGGCGATGCGCGAGCTCGGCGTCGACCTCAACGAGATCGAGACGATCGAGCCCGACGCCGCGCTCGGCAATGGCGGTCTCGGCCGGCTCGCCGCCTGCTACATGGAGGCGATGGCCTCGACCGGCGTGCCGGCGCTGGGCTACGGCATCCGCTACGACCACGGCCTGTTCAAGCAGCGCATCGACGGCGGCAAGCAGATCGAGGTGCCCGAGGACTGGCTCTCCTTCCGCAATCCCTGGGAGTTCGAGCGGCGCGAGAGCGCCTACAAGATCGGCTTCGGCGGTTCCGTCACCGGCACGGACAAGCCGGGCGAGATCTTCTGGGCGCCGGAGGAGACGGTCTTCGCCGTCGCTTATGACACGCCGATCGTCGGCTGGCGCGGGCGGGAAGCCACGACGCTCAGGCTCTGGCGCGCGCGCGCCATGCACCCGCTCTCGCTCGACGCCTTCAACCAGGGCGACCTGATCGGCGCCGTCGCCGAGCGCAATCGCGCCGAGGCGATCTCCAAGGTGCTCTATCCCAACGATTCCACGCCGACCGGGCAGGAACTGCGCCTGCGGCAGGAATTCTTCTTCACCTCGGCCTCGCTGCAGGATCTCGTGCGCCGGCACTACCGCCAGTTCGGCCGGCTCGACGACCTCGCCGACAAGGTCGCGATCCAGCTCAACGACACCCATCCATCGCTGGCCGTCGCCGAGCTGATGCGCCTGCTGATCGACCAGCACAAGATGGATTGGGAGCAGGCCTGGGAGGTCACCAACGCGACGATCTCCTACACCAACCACACGCTGCTGCCGGAGGCGCTGGAGACCTGGCCGGTCGCGCTGATGGAGCGGCTGCTGCCACGCCACATGCAGATCATCTTCGGCATCAATGCCCGCTTCCTCGACGGCGTGCGGCGCGAGCAACCGGATGCCGACCTGGCGACGCTCTCGCTCATCGACGAGTCCCATGGCCGGCGCGTGCGCATGGCCCATCTCGCCTTCGTCGGCTCGCACAAGGTCAACGGCGTCTCGGCGCTGCATTCCAACCTGATGAAGGAGACGGTCTTCGCCCCGCTCCACCGGATCTTCCCGGACCGCATCACCAACGTCACCAACGGCATCACGCCGCGCCGCTGGCTGTTCAACGCCAATCCGGGACTGACGAAGCTGCTGAAGGAGACCTGCGGCGAGGCGGTCCTCGACGATATCGGGCTGATCCGCCGCTTCGGCGCCCATGCCAGCGACAAGGCCGTCCACGAACGCCTGATGGCCATCCGCCGCGAGAACAAGCTGAAGCTCGCGAAGATCATCCGTCAGGATTGCGGTGTCACCGTAGACCCCGACGCGCTCTTCGACGTCCAGATCAAGCGCATCCACGAATACAAGCGCCAGCTCCTCAACATCCTCGAGACGATCGCGCTCTACGACGCCATCCGCTCCGAGCCCTATCGCGACTGGGCGCCGCGCGTGAAGATCTTCGCCGGCAAGGCGGCCTCGAACTACGCCACGGCCAAGTCGATCATCAATTTGATCAACGACGTCGCGGCCGTGGTGAACAACGACATCACCACCCGCGACCGGCTGAAGGTGGTCTTCCTGCCGAACTACAATGTCAGCCTGGCAGAGGTCATCATCCCCGCCGCCGACCTCTCGGAGCAGATCTCCACCGCCGGCATGGAGGCGTCGGGCACCGGCAACATGAAGTTCGCGCTCAACGGCGCCGTCACCATCGGCACGCTCGACGGCGCCAATATCGAGATCGGCGAGCGCGTCGGCGCGGACAACATCGTCATCTTCGGCATGACGGCCGAACAGGTCGAGGCCGCCAAGCGCAATCCGCGCCCGACCGCCGAGGTCATCGCCGCGACCCCGCATCTGGAAGGCGTGCTCGACGCCGTTGCGGGCGGCGCCTACTCGCCCCGCGAGCGCGGGCGCTACCAGGGCCTCGTCGATGGCCTGCGCGCCAATGACTGGTTCATGGTGCTGAACGATTTCGAGAGCTACCGGCAGGCGCAGCGCCATGTGGACGGCCTCTGGGCCGATCCGGCGACGTGGTGGCGCATGTCGGTGACGAACACGGCCCATTGCGCCTGGTTCAGCGCCGATCGCGCCATTCGAGAATATGCCGAGCGGATCTGGAATGTGCCGGTGGGCCTGCCCGCCCAGACAGCAGAATGATCGCCGCGGCGCGTCATGCTCGGGCTTGCCCCGGGCATCTCTTGCCAGAGATTCTCGGGTCTGCGCTGCGCTCCGCCCGAGAATGACGAACCCCAGCATCCTCCGTTGCCCGCTGCCCGCCCACATGGGCGCGACTGTCTCCGAAGGCGGCGTCACCTTCGCCGTCTTCTCGCGTAACGGCGAGCGCGTCCTCCTCTGCCTTTTCGACGAGACCGGGGACACCGAAATCGCCCGCCTGCCGCTGCCTTGCCGCAGCGGCGACATCCACCACGGCTTCCTGCCCGGTGCCGGCGCGGGCCTGCGCTATGGCTTGCGCGTCGAAGGGCCCTGGCAGCCGGAGCAGGGCCACCGCTTCGATCCCTCGAAGCTGCTGGTCGATCCCTATGCCACGCTGCTCGACCGGGCTTTCCTCTGGGATCCGCAACTGGCGCGGCATGGCGAGGAGACGGCTGATCTGGTGCCGCGCTGCATCGTTGCCGGCCGTCCCAGCCCTCATCCAGAGGAAGGGCGTCTCGAGGGCAGCAGAAGCGAGCCGCCTCGCCTCATCTACGAGCTCGCCGTCAGATCCTTCACCATGCGCCATCCGGCCGTGCCGGAGCGCCTGCGCGGCACGCTCGCGGCCCTGATGGAGCCGGCTATCGTCGCGCATCTCCACCGGCTCGGCGCTGGCCATGTCGAGCTGATGCCGATCGCCGCCTGGATGGACGAGCGCCATCTCCCGCCGCTCGGCCTCGCCAATGCCTGGGGCTACAACCCGGTCAATTTCTTTGCGCCCGATCCTCGCCTCGCCCCCGGCGGCGGGGCGGATTTGCGCCGGCTCTGCGGCGCCTATGCGCGGGCCGGTATCGGCGTGATCCTCGATGTCGTGCTGAACCACACCGCCGAGAGCGACGAATACGGCGCGACGATCGGCCTGCGCGGGCTCGACAATGCGGTCTATTATCGCCACGCTGCCGACGACCCAGGCCGACTCGTCAACGACACCGGCTGCGGCCATACGGTCGCGCTCGACCGCGCCCCGGTCGTCCGGATGGCGATGGATGCGCTGCGCCACTGGCGCAGCCTCGGCGTCGCCGGCTTCCGCTTCGACCTCGGCACGGTGATGGGCCGGACGGAGACGGGCTTCTCCCAGGACGCTCCGCTCTTCGCCGCCATCCTGCAGGATCCCGATCTGTCGCGGAGCATCCTGATCGCCGAGCCCTGGGACATCGGCCCCGGCGGCTACCAGCTCGGCCATTTCCCCGCCCCCTTCGCCGAATGGAATGGCCGCTACCGCGACGATGTCCGCCGCTTCTGGCGCGGCGATGCCGGCATGGCGGGCGCGCTCGCGACCCGCCTCGCCGGCTCCTCCGATCTCTTCGCCATCAGCCATCGCGGCCCCGACGCAAGCGTCAACTTCCTCGCCGCCCATGACGGCTTCACGCTTACCGATCTCGTCAGCTACGCGGCCAAGCACAACGAGGACAATGGCGAGGACAATCGCGACGGCGACAATGACAGCCATAGCTGGAACAACGGCATCGAGGGCGCAAGCCGCGATCCGGCCGTCACGGAGGCCCGCAACCGCGATATCCGCGCCCTGCTGGCGACGCTTTTCCTCTCGCGCAGCATTCCCATGCTGACGGCCGGCGACGAATTCGGCCGGACTCAGCATGGCAACAACAACGCCTATGCCCAGGATAATGCTGGCTTTTGGCTCGATTGGGAGAGGGCGGACGATGCGCTGATCGGCTTCGTCGCGGCGCTCGCGAAACTGCGCCGCGAGCATCCCTTGCTGACCGCCGACAGCTTCCTCACCGGCGCCGGCGAGCCGCCCGACGCGCTCTGGCTGAAACCGGATGGCAGCCGGATCGGCGATGGCGACTGGAACGGCCTCGATGCTTTCTGCCTGCAGCTGAACGGGACCGAGGAAAGCCTGCTGGTCGCGGTCAACCGAGGGCGGGAGGGCGTGCCGCTGGCGCTCCCCGGGGAGGGTTGGGAAAAGCTGTTCACATCGACCGATGGCGTTGGCAGCGAACTACCGCTCCGTAGTGTCAGCCTCTGGCGACTCCCCAGACCATCATAGAAAGAGCGCTGGAAACCCCTCTCGGATGGGAGAAGAGCCGGGGTGAGGGACCGCCGCCCATCGCCAAAATGCGACGGTTCCGTCGCGCCTTCAACGGCAAGCGCAGGCCCTCATCCGGCGCTCCGCGCCACCTTCTCCCATCCGGGAGAAGGGAAAAGCGTCGCGGCTCCGGCGCCTTCATGTCACCTTCATGACGCCCGGGGCCGCCTGCGCCGGAAGCGGCCTCACATCAGCACGATCAGCGATCGCGGCGAGAGCGTGATCTCCTGCTCCGCCTTCAGCCCCTTGCGGCCCTCGTCTGAGTCCGGCCCGGTCTCGGTGTCAAGGACGACAGCCCATGAACCGGCCTTTACCCGCGGCGGAATCCGGAAGACAACCTCTCCGTCGAAGCTGTTGAAAAGAATGAGCGCTTCGTCGCCGCCCTCCTCCACGTCGGGCATGTGCATCAAGAGCCCGATGGCGCGCAGGCCGGGATCGTCCCATTCCTCTTCCTGCTGGTCGCCGCCGCCGGGATTGACCCAGCGCAGCACGCAGCCGTCGCGGTAGGAGGCGCGGCGGAAGATCGGGTGCTCGGTCCTCAGCGCGATGACACGCGTGACGAACGTGGCCAGCGCCTCGTCCCGCTTCGTCAATTCCTCCCAGCGCAGCCAGGCGGTTTCATTGTCCTGCGCATAGACATTGTTGTTGCCTCGGTTGGAGTGGCCGTGCTCGTCGCCGGCGAGGATCATCGGCGTGCCATGCGAGAGCAGGAGCGAGGCGAGCAGGTTGCGCTTCTGGCGCTCGCGCACGGCGATGATGCCCTTGTCCTGCGTCGGTCCCTCGGTGCCGTAGTTGAAGGACAGGTTGTGGCCGTGGCCGTCCTTGTTGTCCTCGCCATTCGCCGCATTGTGCTTGTCGTTGTAGGAAACGAGATCGGCGAGCGTGAAGCCGTCATGGGCGGTGACGAAATTGACGCTCGCCCAGGGCCGCCGCCCGCGCTCGTCATAGATGTCGCCCGAGCCTGTGACGCGCGCGGCGAGATCGCGCACCAGCCCCTCCTCGCCTTTCCAATAGGCGCGCAGCGTGTCGCGGTACTTGTCGTTCCATTCGGCCCAGCCCGGCGGAAAGCCGCCGACCTGATAGCCTCCCGGCCCGATATCCCAGGGCTCGCCGATCAGCTTGAGCTTGCTCAGCACCGGGTCCTGCCCCATCGCGTCGAAGAAACCGCCGCGCGGATCGAACCCTTCCGGTTCGCGCCCCAGGATCGTGCCGAGATCGAAGCGGAAGCCGTCGACCTCCATCGCCTCGGCCCAATAGCGCAGCGAATCCATCACCATCTGCAGCACGCGCGGATGGCTGGTATTGACCGTGTTCCCGGTGCCGGTGTCGTTGACGTAATAGCGCGGCTTGCCGGCGATGGTGCGATAGTAGGAGAAGTTGTCGATGCCCTTGAAGGAGAGCGTCGGCCCCAGTTCGTTGCCCTCGGCCGTGTGGTTGTAGACCACGTCGAGGATCACCTCGATGCCGGCATCGTGGAAGCGGCGCACCATGTCGCGGAAGGAGGCGAGCCCGGCCCGGCCCTCATAGCGCTGCATCGGCGCGAAGAAGCCGATCGTGTTGTAGCCCCAGTAGTTGGAGAGCTTCCTGGCGACGAGATGATGGTCGTCGAGATAGGCCTGCACCGGCAGGAGCTCGACGGAGGTGACGCCGAGGCTCCTGATATAGTCGACGACCGCCTTCTCGCCGAGCCCGTCGAAGGTGCCGCGCCTGGCCTCCGGAACGGCCGGGTGCAGCTTGGTGAAGCCGCGCACATGCGTCTCGTAGAAGATCGTGCGATCCCAGGGCACCATCGGCTTCGCCGGGGCCTTCGGATCGGCGCTCCAGTCGCAGACCACGCATTTCGGCATGAAGGGCGCGCTGTCGAGCGTGCTGAAGGTGAGGTCCTTGTCGAGCTTCGCCGCCACCTCATAGCCGTAATGGGCGTCGTCCCAGGCGAGCGCGCCCGAGAACTCCTTGGCGTAGGGGTCCAGCAGCAGCTTGTTCGGGTTGAAGCGGTGGCCTTCCTCGGGCGCGAAGCGGCCATGAACGCGGTAGCCATAGCGCTGGCCCGGCTTCACGCCCGGCAGATAGCCGTGGAAGATCTCGTCGGTATATTCCGGCAGCGTGATCCGCGCCGTCTCGGTCGCCCCGCTCTCGTCGAAGAGGCAGAGCTCGACCCTTTCCGCATAGGCGGAGAACAGCGCGAAATTCGTGCCCTCCCCGTCATGGACGGCGCCGAGCTCGGAAGCCCGGCCGGCTTCGATCCTCAACGCCTGCGCCTGTTTATCCACCATGCCACCCGCCTCTTCTCATCGGCAGGCGATGCGGCGTCCGCAACGGCCCTGTCATATCGCTCCGCCATTCTGTCGCGGAGGTTGCAACGTCCCGCCCCTGGCGCGGTTCCGGCGAACCGGCCCCGATCTTGCTTCTTTATTTTGCAGTGCACCCTGGAACCTTAACCTTTGTGATCTGTTCTTGACGGGCGATGTGCCGAGGACGTGACGATGGCGGATCTGAAGCTGGTTGAGACCGACACTGTCTCCTCGACATCCGGCCACGCCTTGATCTACGCCGCCGTCGTCAAGGACGACCCGGCCGAGCGCTCCTCGCCGATCCCGGCGACCACCAAGCTGCTGTTCGTCACCTCCGAAATGGGCGACTTCATCAAGGCCGGCGGCCTCGGCGAGGTTTCGACCGCTTTGCCCCGCCAATTGCGCGCCTTCTGCGATGTCCGCGTGCTGCTCCCCGGTTTCCGACAGGTGCGTGCCGCAAGGCCGGCGATGGACATCGTCCGCCAGATGCCGCGCACCGCGAGCCTGCCGCCCTGGTCGCTCGGGCGCTTCGCGACGGCAGACGGGCTGACGATCTACGCCGTGCTCTGCGACGAACTCTATGACCGCGAAGGCTCTCCCTACGGCCCCTTCGCCGGCGGAGACTTCGGCGACAACGACCTCCGCTTCGGCCGGCTCTCGCTGGCGGCGGCCGAGATCGCCGCCGGCGAGGCCGATCCCAACTGGAAGCCCGACATCATCCACGTCAATGACTGGCCCTCGTCCCTGGCGCCCGGCTATATGCGCTGGAAGGGCCTGGCGACGCCCTCGATCCTGACGATCCACAACCTCGCCTATCAGGGGCTCTACCAGCCGCAGCGCATGGCCGCGCTCGGCATTCCCGACCTCGCTTTCAACGTCAACGGCGCCGAGTTCCACGGCAAGATCTCGTTCCTGAAGAGCGGCATCTATTACGGCTCGCACGTCACCACCGTCAGCGAGACCTATGCCCACGAGATCACCACGCCCGAGCATGGCTGCGGCCTCGAAGGGCTGCTGAAAACCCGGATGGACGAAGGCCGGCTCACCGGTATCGTGAATGGCATCGACGATAGCTGGAACGCGCTGATCGAAGGCGGCAAGACCTCCGAGCAGATCGTCCGCCAGTGGAAGCGGCGCAACGCCGCCGAGATCCGCAAGACCTTCGAATTGCCGGATTCGCGCGGCCCGCTCTTCTCGATCGTCTCGCGCCTCGTCCACCAGAAGGGCATCGACCTCTCGCTCGAGGCGGCCGAGAGCATCGTCGCCAGCGGCGGCCAGCTCATCGTCACCGGCCGCGGCGAGCCCCGGCTGGAGGAGGCGGTCGAACGGCTGGCACGGCAATATCCGCGCGCCGTCGCCGCCCGCATCGGCTTCGACGACGGTGAGGCGCGCCGGCTTTTCGCCGCCAGCGATTTCTTGCTGATGCCCTCGCGCTTCGAGCCCTGCGGCCTGAGCCAGATGTATGCCCAGCGCTCCGGCGCCCTGCCGATCGCCTATCGCACCGGCGGCCTCGTCGACACCATCGAGGATGGTCTCTCCGGCTTCCTGTTCTCGTCGCTGACCGGCCAGGGCCTGACCTCGGCGGTGGTGCGCGCCTTCGACGCCTTCCGCACCAAGCGGGCCTTCCGGCAGATGCGCGAGCACGCCATGGCCAAGCGCTTCGACTGGCGCCGCCCCACCTTCCGCTATGCCGATGTCTATGCGCGGGCGCTGGCCGCTTGAGCGGGGCTGGTACCCTGGCGCTGGAAGCGGGTATCGTCCCGGACGCAGCGACGCGGAGAGCTGGAATCAGGGCTGGGACCCATGCCTGAACCCCGTTCGGACAAGCTCAGGCACGGACCCCGGGTCAAGCCCGGGATAACCGCGTTGTTCGGTGGGATCTCAGCGTTTCTTGGGCGCCGCCTTGGTCGCTGCCGCCTTGAGCGGAGCGGCGGCCTTCGCAACAGCGACTTTCGGAGCGGTCTTGGCCGCGCCGGCCTCGACCTTGCCCTTCACCGGCGCTTTCGGCTTGGGGATCCCGCCCTTGGGTGCCGGTTCCTTGAGACTCGCCGCGACACGTTCCTCGGCAAGGCGCCAATGTTCGCCGTCGCGTCCGTCGGGGCGTCCCTCCGCCTCCCAGATGGCGTAGGCGGTATCCCTGACGATCTGCTCGCGGCTCATCGACATTCTCCCTGCACCAGGCTGAAACCCGGGGAAACAACCGGGCTGCAAACACTTGGTTCCGTGCGAGAATGAGCGTCGCGGGCAGCATCTTGCGGCCGGAACGGAAAGCGCCTCTGCTGCGTTGCATCATGACCGATTCCGCGAGCGCCGTGGAGTCCTCACCGAACCGGTTCGACCGCCCCTGATGCCCCAGTCTCGCGTCCATTTTCCGTCGCTTCCCCCGCACGATATCCTCCTGCTGGAGGAGGCGCGCCATCCCGACCCCTTCGCCGTGCTCGGCCGGCACCGTGTCGGCGATGAGAGCGTGGTGCGCGCCTTCCTGCCCGGCGCCCATTACGTCGAACTCGTCACCGGCGAGGGCGATACGCGCAAGGCCGTGGCCATGATCGCCGAGGGCAACGGGCTCTTCGAGGCCTTGTGCCCGGCCGACGAGCCCTACCGGCTGCGCGTGTCCTGGCCGGACGGCATCATCGAGGCGGCCGATCCCTATGCCTTCGGCCTGCTGCTTTCCGAGGAGGATATCTATCTCTTCGCCGAAGGCCGGCATTTCGACCTCGCGACCCGCCTCGGCGCCAATCCCCGTGTCTTCGACGGTATCGAGGGCGTGCTCTTCGCCGTCTGGGCGCCGAATGCCTCGCATATCTCCGTCGTCGGCGACTTCAACGGCTGGGACGCCCGCCATCACCCGATGCGCCGGCGCCTCGGCCCGGGCATCTGGGAGCTGTTCGTCCCCGGCATCGGCCCCGGCGCGGTCTACAAATATGCGATCGCCGGCCCGCATGGCGAGCATCTGCCCTGGAAGGCCGACCCGCTCGGCCGCCGGCAGGAGGAGCCGCCACGCACCGGCTCGATCGTCGCCGCCGCGCCGGACTTCGCCTGGAGCGATGCCGAATGGCTGGCGCGGCGCGAGCGCGCCAACCCGGTCAACGAGCCGATGGCGGCCTATGAGGTCCATGTCGGCTCATGGCTGCGCAGCGAATGGGGCCAGATGGGCAGCTGGGACGAGGCGAGCGAGCGCCTGATCCCCTATCTCCGGTACATGGGTTTCAGCCATGTCGAGCTGATGCCGATCACCGAGCATCCTTTCGGCGGCTCCTGGGGCTACCAGCCGCTCGGCCTCTTCGCGCCGACCGCGCGGCTCGGCCCGCCCGAGGCTTTCGCCCGCTTCGTCGATCGCTGCCATGCCGCCGGCATCGGCGTCATCCTCGACTGGGTGCCGGCGCATTTCCCCTCGGACGACCACGGTCTCGCCCGTTTCGACGGCACCGCCCTCTACGAGCACGAGGACCCGCGCCAGGGTTTTCACCGCGACTGGAACACGCTGATCTACAATGTCGGCCGGCGCGAGGTGCGCGGCTTCCTGATCGCCTCGGCGCTATGGTGGGTAGAGACCTTCCATCTCGACGGGCTGCGCGTCGATGCCGTCGCCTCGATGCTCTACCGCGACTACAGCCGCGAGCCCGGCGAATGGGTGCCCAACCAGTATGGCGGGCGCGAGAATCTCGAAGCGGTCTCGTTCTTCCAGGAGCTGAACACTCTGGTCGGCGGCCGCGGGCGCGGCGCCGTTACCATCGCCGAGGAATCGACCGCCTGGCCGGGCGTCACCACCCCGGTCCACCTGGGCGGGCTCGGCTTCCACTTCAAATGGAACATGGGCTGGATGCATGACACGCTGCGCTATTTCGCGCGTGACCCGATCCATCGCGGCCACCATGGCGACGATGTCACCTTCGGACTGATCTATGCCTTCTCGGAGAATTTCGTACTGCCGATCTCGCATGACGAGGTCGTGCACGGCAAAGGCTCGCTGCTGGCGCGCATGCCGGGCGACGACTGGCAGCGCTTCGCCAATCTGCGCCTGTGCCTCGCGCTGATGTGGAGCCATCCCGGCAAGAAGCTTTTGTTCATGGGCTGCGAGTTCGGCGCCGAGCAGGAATGGAATGTCGATGCCCCCTTCCCCTGGCCGGATGATGGCGACACCCGCCGGCGCGGCGCCATGCAGCTCGTCCGCGATCTCAACGCGCTCTACCGCGCGACGCCGGCGCTCTACCGGCTCGACCATGAGCCGGAAGGCTTCGGCTGGGTCATCGCCGACGACAACGCCAATTCCGTCTTCGCCTTCACCCGCTCGGCCGGCGACGGCAAACCGCCGCTCATGGTCGTCGCCAACATGACGCCGGTGCCGCGCCACGACTATCGCATCGGCGTTCCCACCGCCGGCCTCTGGCGCGAGCGGCTGAACAGCGACGCGGACATCTATGCCGGCTCGGGCCTGGGCAATGGCGGGCAGGCGCGTGCGCAAGCGATCCCCGCCCACGGCCAGCGGCAATCGCTCTCGCTGACCCTGCCGCCGCTGGCGCTGATCGTGCTGGAGCATGGAAGTGCCGGCGGCTAGTGGTGGCTGGATTTCTCATGGCGGCCCGGTTCCGATGACAGACCTCGTGTGGAGCGCACGATGAGCGACGACATCCTGCGCCAGCTTGCAACCCGCGCCGGCATCGCGCCTGAATGGACGGACCAGACCGGCGCGCAGCGTCAGGTTTCGCCCGAGAGTCTGCGCGCCATCCTCGCCGCGCTCGGCCTGCCGGCCGACAATGACGAAGCGTTGCGCAATTCGCTTTCGCTCGCCGAAGGCGGCTCTATGGGCCTGGGCTCCCGCTTCACCACCGCGCGCATCGGCCAGCCGGTCGGCCTGCCGCTCAGGGGCGAGCCGGGACAATCCGTCGAGGTCACGCTCGAAAGCGGGGCTCGCCGCGTCGTGACGACGATCGAAGGCTATGAGGGCGCGCTGACCCTGCCGCCCTTCGACGAACCCGGCTATCACACCGTGCACGCCGCTGAGGGCGACTTCACCGTCGCGACCGCGCCGGAACGCTGCATCACCTTCGCCGATCTGAACGATGGCAGGCCGGGCTGGGGCCTCGCCGCCCAGATCTATTCCCTGCGCAGCGCGGAGGATGGCGGCATCGGCCATTTCGGCGGCGTCGCCGCGCTCGGCCGCGCTGCCGCTGCCCGCGGAGCAGACGCGCTGGCGATCAGCCCCGTCCACGCTCTCTATGGCGCCCTGCCCGCTTTGTTCAGCCCCTATTCGCCCTCGACGCGGCTGTTCTACAACCCGCTCCATGCCGACCCGGCCGCTGCATTGCCGGACGCACTGATCCGGGACGTCATCGCGCGACAAGGGCTGGCGGAGGAGATGGCTCGCCTCTCCGCCTTGGCCCAGATCAACTGGCTTTCCGCCACGCCGGCCCGGCAGAGACTGCTGCGCGCCCTGTTCGACGCCTTGCGCGATCCCGCTGCAAGCGGAACCGAGGCCGCCCGCGCCGATTTCGAGCGCCATCTCGCCGAGGCCTCTCCGCTGCTGCGAGGCCATGCGATCTTCGAGGCGCTGCATGCCATCGAATTGACGCGCGATCCGACCGTCAAAAGCTGGCGCGAATGGCAGCCCGCCTACCGCCACCCCGACAACCCCGAGGTTGCGGCCTTCGCGGCCGAGCATGCCGACGAGATCGCCTATCAGGTCTTCCTGCAATGGCTCACCGGCCGCTCCTATGGAGAAGCCCAGCGCGCCTGCCGCGAGGCCGGCATGAAGGTCGGGCTGATCGCCGATCTCGCCATCGGCATGGACGGTGCCGGCAGCCATGCCTGGAGCCGGCCGGACGACATCCTGCATGGGCTCAGCATCGGCGCCCCGCCCGACTACTACGCCGCAGAGGGGCAGAACTGGGCCCTGACGACCTTCTCGCCACGCGGCCTCGCCGCCACCGGCTATGCGCCCTTCATCGAGACGCTGCGGGCGAGCCTGCGCTATGTCGGCGGCATCCGCATCGACCATGTCATGGGGATGAGCCGGCTCTGGCTGGTGCCGGAGGGCGCGAGCGCGCTGGAAGGCGCCTATGTCGGCTTCCCCTCCGAGACGCTGTTCCGGCTGATCGCGCTCGAATCCTGGCGCCACCGCGCCATCGTCATCGGCGAGGATCTCGGCACGCTGCCCTATGGCTTCCGCGATTACCTGCACGAGCAAGGCGTCGCGGGCCTGCGCGTGCTGCGCTTCGAACGCACCGATCACGGCTATGTCCCGCCGCGGGAATGGGACGCCGGCGCGGTCGCGCTGACCAGCACCCACGACCTCGTGCCGACCGCCGGCTGGTGGGCCGGCTCCGACATCGACCCGGTCGATGATGGCGTCGACCATCAGGGCATTCGCGCCTGGGATCGCGGCCTGCTCTGGGGCTCGTTCCAGAATGCCGGCCTCGTCGAGGGCGAGCGGCCGGAGCCGGACAACACCGACCCGGTCGTCGACGCCGCGATCCGCTACGTCGCCGCCACACCCTGCACGCTGAAGATCCTGCCGATGGAAGACGCGCTCGGCATCAGGACCCAGCCCAACGTGCCCGGCACCATCACCGAAAAGCCGAACTGGCGGCATCGGCTCGAAGGCGATGCGGATGCTTTGCTGGATGACGCGAAGGTGCGGCAGCGGCTGGCCCATCTCGGGCCGGAGCGCGAGGACGCCTGATAGCCCCGCACGCGCTGCCGTCTGAAGCGCGGGAGCCCTCTCCCACTCGGGAGAGGGCTCCCGCGCCCTTGCTGGCAAACTCTCAAGCAGTCGCCCGCCCCTCGACGATCTCCGCGATCGCCTCCAGCATCCGCGTGTCATCGCCCGCCAGCCCCTCCATCGCCGCCATGCGCTGGATCACCGTCGCGGCGACGGCCTCCTCCACCGTATCCTCGGCATAGGCGTAGAAGATCGTCGCGTGCTGGCCGTCGCGGTGGCAGCGCCCCTCGATCTGCTGGAGCTGGATCGCGCTGTGGCGCATGTCGTGGATCACCAGCGCCCGCTCGCGCTCGCCGCCCGGCATCTCGCCGCGATGCAGCGAGATCGACTCGGTCACGGTGAAGATCACCGCGTCGAGCTGCCCGGTCTGGAAGGCGATGCGGGTCTCCTCGTTCTGCGCGCCGGAATGCTCGCCGTTGATTTCAGCCGTACGCCAGCCGCGCCCGCGCAAGGTTTCCGCGAGCATCGCGCTGGTCTCGAGGAAAGCGACGGAGATCGCGACCTGCTCGTCGTTGCCGAGCAAATCCTCGCAGAAATCGGCCGTGCCGGCGATGCGCAGCAGGCTTCCCTTCTGGCGGAAGCGCAGATCGGCCGCCCAGCCCTGCGGCTTGCGCGTCGAGCCGCCGGCAAGCCCGAGCTCCTTGCGGAATTCGCGCCAGGTCGCCTCGTAGAGCTTGCGGGACGGCGCATCCAGCGCGACCGGCGCAAGCTCCCGCTGCACCTCCGGCCAACCGGCGATCTCCTCGGGCCGGCGGCGCAGGCCGATGGCATTCGCGCCGCGATAGAGCAGATCGGCCATCACCTTGCGGTCGGTCTCGTTCGGCTCCCAGCTCCAGTTCTTCCAGCGCCCCTTGGCCCGGCCGATCTTCAATCGCTTCATCAGCGCGCGAAAACCATCGAGATCGGCCGAGGGCATGCCCGCAGCCTTGGCCAGCAGGCCCGCGAGATAGGAGAGCTCATGCGGCGACTGCCCGGCGGTCGCGCTCATATAGATCGTGAAATCGGCGGCCGCCGCCATCTGCCGGCAGACCAGCCCTTGCTGCGAATACGGGTTGCGGATGCGGTGTGCCTCGTCGATCACCACGAGCGGCCAGATGCGCTTGGGCGTGCCGAGCTTCGCCAGCTCGTTGTTCTTGGCGCGGGTCGAGCGCTTCTTCGAGTCCGCCGGCGGGGCGAGCAGCGACTTCGTCTTCTCGAAATTCATCAGCGTCACCCGCTTCGCCGGCAGGCCGGACAGCGCGATGGTGCGCCGCCATTGCGGGATCGCCCCCTTCGGGCAGATCACCAGGATCTCCTCCTCCGGCATGGCCGAGAGCGCGAGCCAGGCCGAGAGCGTCTTGCCGAGCCCGGTGAGGTCGCCGAGAAGGAAGCCGGCCGCCCCCTTCGCCCGTGCGGCCAGGATGGCGTCGCGCGCGACGAGCTGATGCGGATGGGGGATGAAGGTCATGGGCGACGAAGCGTGGTTCCGGCAGACGGCGCCACAGATGCCCTGATCGTCCGGCATGGCGCATCCCGCTCTCTTGGCACTGGCGAAAGCCGGCGTCCACCGGCACTGTGCCGGCCTCGAATCCGGGAGAGGACCGACGATGACCCGCGCGCAGGCGATTGCGAAAGCTCAGGACTATTTCGATTCAGGCCGCATGAAGAGCGACCTCGCACGCCTCGTCGCGATGCCCAGCGAAAGCCAGAACCCCGATCGCGCGCCCGTCCTCTCCGAATATCTCGATCTGGAGATGCGCCCGCTGCTGGAGAGGCTCGGCTTCGCCTGCCGCATCCTGACCCATCCCAAGGCCAAGGGCCCCTTCCTCTATGCCGAGCGCATCGAGGACCCTGCCCTGCCGACCATCCTCGGCTACGGCCATGGCGACGTCATCCGCGGCCTCGACGCGCAATGGAGCGAAGGCCTCTCACCTTGGAAGCTCGTCGAGAAGAACGGCCGCTGGTACGGCCGCGGCGTCGTCGACAACAAGGGTCAGCACCTGATCAACCTGAACGGCCTGCGCACCGTGCTGGAGACGCGCGGCAAGCTCGGCTTCAACGCCAAATATCTGATCGAGATGGGCGAGGAATCGGGCTCGCCCGGCCTGCGCGAGCTCTGCGCCGACGAGGCCGAGCTGCTCAAGGCCGATATCCTGATCGCCTCGGACGGGCCGCGCCTCAATGCCGAGCGCCCGACGGTGTTCTTGGGCGCCCGCGGCGTCATCACCTTCGACCTGCAGATCAAGGCCCGCGATGCCGGCCACCATTCCGGCAATTGGGGCGGACTGCTGTCCGATCCGGCGATCCAGCTCGCCCATGCCATCGCCTCGATCACCTCGCCCACCGGCCAGATCCGCATCCATGAATGGGTGCCGAAGGAGTTGCCCGCCGCGGTGCGCCGCGCGGTCGCCGATTGCGAGGTCGATGGCGGCCCCGACGGCCCGCAGATCGATCCGAACTGGGGCGAGGCCGGCCTCACGCCCGCCGAACAGGTCTTCGGCTGGTGCTCCTTCGATGTGCTCGCGATGAAGTCCGGCGTGCCGGAAACGCCGGTCAACGCCGTCCCGCCGAGCGCCTGGGCCCGCTGCGGCCTGCGCTTCGTCGTCGGCATCGACCCGCATGACGTCGTTCCGGCGCTGCGCCGTCATCTCGACCGCCACGGCTTCCCGATGGTCGAGATCGTCACGCCCGGCACGGAGCGCTTCGGCGCGACGCGGCTCGATCCGGACGATGCCTGGGTGCAGTTCACCATCGATTCGATCGCGAAGAGCACGGGCAAGAAGCCGGCGCTGCTGCCCAATCTCGGCGGCTCCCTGCCCAACGACATCTTCGCCGAGATCCTGAAATTGCGCACGATCTGGGTGCCGCATTCCTATCCCGGCTGCCAGCAGCACGCCCCGGACGAGCACCTGCCCATCGCCATCGCCCGCGAGGGGCTGACCGCCATGGCCGGGCTCTACTGGGACATCGGCTCGGGCGAGGCGCCCGCAGTCTAGGCGCAGCGGACTTTCAGGGAATGCACCGTCGTTCCGGGACAAGCCATCCTCGGGCCGACCTTTGGTCGGAACCGAGGAGGAGCCCCGCGGCGCCGATCCCGGATCCGTTGTCAGGCGCCGTGTTCTGCGATGGATTTCGGCCATAAGCAGCATGTCCCGCAGTGACGGCCGCCTGCAACAAGTGGCGACGGCGCCACACCTGTCATTAACGAAGTGCAAACCATGTTTTGGCGATTCTCCCTGGCACGAGATTTGTTAGCCTTGGCGAATCACAGCGGGGATTCGACGCATGCGGTCTATGCAGTTGTCTCTGGGCGTCCTGCTCTTGGTTATGGTCGGCCTCCTCGGTTTCGAGGCCGCCAACGCGGCTGATCTCACAACTCCCCTGGCCTATGCGCCGCCAGCCGTCGGGGTCGGCCTGATCTCTGAGCTGCGTGGCGGCGTTCTCGCGCATAATCCCGCCGGACGAGAGAGCGGCAGCGCGGACGTCAATCTCGAGCTCCTCTTCGTCAAGCCGTTCCAGCCGGCCGATCCGGTGATGGCGTTCTTCGTGCCGCGCATCCATCTCGGCACCACCATCAACACCGCCGGCGATACCAGCCATGTCTATGCCGGCTTCACCTGGACCTATGACTTCACCGACAAGCTCTTCGCCGAAGCCAGCTTCGGCCTGGGCTTCCACAATGGCAAGACGAGCGACTTCGTTCCACGGAACAGGCTCGCCCTCGGTTGCTCGCCTCTGTTTCGTGAATCCGCCTCGCTGGGCTACCGCATCAGCCAGAACTGGAGCGTCATGGCCACGGTCGAGCATTTGTCGAACGCCGGCCTCTGCAACGACAATCAGGGCATGACCAATTACGGCGTGCGCGTCGGCTACGTCTTCTGAGGATCCGGCCGGACGCCCCTCACTCCTGCGGCTGGCGCGGATCGCGCCCGGGCGGCAGGTCGACGGGCGTGGCCGGAGGAGCTTCCGGCGGCGCATTGGGCGGCAGCTCCGGCGGCGGCTCGGTCGGGATGCCCTGAGGCTCCGCATCGGGCGGAACCTCGACCGGCGGCGCCGGCGGCACCTGGCCCGGCGTCAAGGGCGGTGCCTCCGGCGGCGGCTCGGGAACGGCTGGAGTGTTACCGGGCCCGGCAGCGAGCCCATGATTAGCTATCATCATTTGCGATCGACCTTCCTGCGAAGGGAACGTCGCAATCGCGCAAAGGTTCGTCCGCCGCCGGCCGGCAAGCCGAGACAGCCCCCTATCGCCCGCGCAGGCACGCCGGAATGGAAGCTCCTAGTCCGCCTTCGGGCCGTCGTCCCGTAGCTCTTTCGGCGGCGGCGGTCGTCCGGCGACCCAGCGCTCCACCGAATGGTCGAGGAAGAGCAGGACCAGCGCCAGCACCGTCGCGGCTCCGGCGACCTGCCAATGCCCGAGTCCGGCCGCGCAGCCCAGCGCCGCCGTGACCCAGATCGCGGCCGCCGTCGTCAGCCCGTGCGGCATCAGGTCGTTGTTGCGGCGGATGATCAGCCCGGCCCCGAGAAAACCGATCCCGGTCAGGACGCCCTGAACGATGCGGCTTGCCGCGTCGGGATGCAGCGTCTCGCTGAACAGGCTGGAAACCGCTGCGGTCCCCAGCCCGACGAGGCCGAAGGTCCGGATGCCGACATTCTTGTGCCGCACCGTCCGCTGCCAGCCGATGACGAGGCCGGCGGCCATGCCGATCACCAATCGAAGAAGCTGTTCGGCTTCCACCGCCGCCCCCATCCGCTCACTGCCCGATCCCGGCCGATCCACCATGAGCCGGAGGCTGCCCTCCGGTCCAGTGGCACAATGGGCTCGCCCCCGGTTTCCGAGGGTTCCGGGACGGTGAAGCGGCAGCGCGAATGTCGCGCGACGACATGAACCGCGCGAGGCTTTCGCAGGCTCGCCTCATCCCCGGCCCGCCGCAAGGCACAGTGCCTTCCGGAGTTCAGGCTTTTGATTTTTCAGGAAAATCCGTGGTGGGTGATGTAGGGCTCGAACCTACGACCCGCTGATTAAGAGTCAGCTGCTCTACCAACTGAGCTAATCACCCATACGCCACGAAGCGTCGCCGTCGCGGCGGTGATGGCCGCGTCAGGCAGGGGGCGTGTAGCAAAGGCCCCCCGCCCTGTCCACCCATCCATGACAGAAATTTTGCAGGCCCGCCGAATTTCTGCGACGTGCCTGTGAATTGTCACGCCGCGCGGCGGTTGAGCAGGTGATAGAGCGCGATCGCGCCGAAGGTCGCCGTGCCGATGCCGCCGAGCTCGTAGCCGAAGATCGGCAGCTTGAGGTCGCCCGCGCCGAGGATCAGCGCGGTCGCGACGGTGATCAGGTTCTTCGGCTCGGAGAAATCGACCTTGTTCTCGACCCAGATCCGGCCCGCCGTGGCGGCGATCAGGCCGAAGACCACGACCGCGAGCCCGCCCAGCACCGCGACGGGGATCGTCCCGATCACCGCGCCGAATTTCGGCGAGAAGCCGAGCAGGATCGCGATGATGCCGGCCGCGACAAAGACCAGCGTCGAATAGACCCGCGTCACCGCCATCACGCCCATGTTCTCGGCATAGGTGGTGACACCGGTTCCGCCGCCCGCGCCCGCGATCACGGTGCCCAGCCCGTCGGCGATGAAGCCGCGGCCGATCAGATGGTCGAAATTGCGCCCGGTCATCACCGAGATGCCTTTGATATGGCCGAGATTCTCCGCGACCAGGATGATCGCGACCGGCACGATCAGCGCCATCGCCTTGGTGTCGAAAACCGGCGCCACGAAATGCGGCAGTCCGAACCAGGCGGCCGCGCCGATCTTGCCAAAATCGATCGCCTGCGCGCCGAAGCTCGGCGCGGTCAGTGCGTAGAGGATATAGGCGGCAAGCCCGCCGATCAGCACGGGCAGGCGCTGCGCCAGGCCGCGCCCATAGACCGCGACCAGCGCCACCGCGACGACGGTGAAGAGCGCAATCCACTTGGTATAGGGGCTGGCCGAGATCATGCCGATCGCGACCGAGGTCAGGTTGAGGCCGATCGCGGCGACGACGGCGCCGGTCACCACCGGCGGCAGCAGCGTCTCGATCCAGCGCGTGCCCACCGCCTGCACGATAGCGCCGATCACCGCATAGACCACGCCGCAGGCGATGATGCCGCCGAGGGCCACGCCGATATTCGGATTGGGGCCGGTGCCGGCATAGCCCGTCGCCGCGAGGACGACGCCGATGAAGGCGAAGGAGGAGCCGAGATAGCTCGGCAACTGCCCGCGCGTGATGACGAAGAACAGCAGCGTCGCGATGCCCGAGAAGAAGATCGCGACATTGGGGTCGAAGCCCATCAGCAACGGCGCGAGCACGGTCGAGCCGAACATCGCAACGACATGCTGCAGGCCGGCGACGACGGTTTGTCCCGCCGGCAGCCGCTCATCGGGCAGCACGGCGCCCGAGGTCTTCAAGGTCCAGTTCGGAAAATAGCCCATCGCCATCGCTCCCCCAAAAGATCGCGTCGTGCTCGCGCGAACCCGTGCGAGTACGATCAAACGTGATCGTTACCAGGAAGCCTGGAGCGTCGCTCCAGGTCGCCGGGGAGCGACCGCACCGGAAGAGCAGATGAAGGCAAGAGCGGGGCCGGCGCCAGATGGCGCCGGCGTCATCCACCGGAATCAGGAGAAATCGGCCATCATACCCCGGGCTTGCCCCGGCAATCCCCTCCCCCTTTGCGGGAGAGGGTCAGGGTGAGGGCTCTCGCGACGCCGATCGCGAGCCGAACACCGCAGCTTCGGACCTGCGCGACCCCTCATCCGGCCCTGAGGGCCACCTTCTCCCGCAAGGGGAGAAGGTATTGCGCCTTACTCTGCCGCCTGTGCGTGCAGGCGCCCGCCCCGCGCGATCAGCTTGTTGAGCGCCACCAGATAGGCCTTGGCCGAAGCGACCAGCGTATCCGGATCGGCGCCGCGGCCGGTGACCGACGAGCCGTCGCGAGAGAGCCGCACCGTCACCTCGGCCAGCGCATCGGTGCCCTCGGTCACGGCATGGACGTCGTAGAGCTCCAGCGCCACCTCATGCGGCACGATCGCCTTGATCGCATTGAAGATGGCGTCGATCGGCCCGTTGCCTTCGACCTCCTCGGTGACGTGACGACCCTCGACGTCCAGCTTCATGGTGGCGCGCTGGGGGCCGCGCGTGCCGGCGATCACCGTCAGCGATTCCAGCTTGATCCGGTCATGAGCGGTGGCGATGTTCTCGTCGACCAGCGCCTCGATATCCTCGTCGTAGACATGCTTTTTGCGGTCGGCCAGCGCCTTGAAGCGGGTGAAGGCGTCCTCGAGCTGGTTGTCGCCCAGCTCGTAGCCCATCTCCTTCAGCTTGGAGCGGAAGGCGGCGCGGCCGGAATGCTTGCCCATCACCAGCGAGGTCTTGGTCACGCCGACCGAGGCCGGAGTCATGATCTCATAGGTGGTGTTGTTCTTCAGCATGCCGTCCTGGTGGATGCCGCTCTCATGGGCGAAGGCGTTCCGGCCGACGATCGCCTTGTTGTACTGCACCGGGAAGGAGCAGGCCCCGGAGACCGCCTTCGAGACGCGCATCAGCTGCGTCGCGTCGATCCCAGTCTCGTAGGGCAGCACATCGCCGCGTACGCGCAGCGCCATCACGATCTCTTCCAGCGCCGCATTGCCGGCGCGCTCGCCGATGCCGTTGATGGTGCATTCGACCTGCCTTGCGCCGCCCTCGATCGCCGCCAGCGAATTGGCGACCGCGAGGCCCAGATCATTGTGGCAATGGGCCGAGAAGATCGCCTTGTCGGCATTCGGGACGCGCTCGCGGACCGCCTTGAACATGGCGCGGTATTCGTCGGGCGTGGCATAGCCGACCGTGTCGGGCAGGTTGATCGTGGTCGCGCCGGCCTTGATCGCGGTCTCGACTGCGCGGCAGAGATAATCGATCGGCGTGCGCGTGGCATCCATGCCGGACCACTCGACATCCTCGACCAGGTTGCGGGCCTGCGTCACCGTCGCGGTGATGATGTCCAGCACTTCCTGCTGGCTCTTGCGCATCTGGTATTCCAGATGGATCGGCGAGACCGAGACGAAGGTGTGGATGCGCGGCTTCGCGGCATGGCGCACCGCTTCGCCGGCGCGGGCGATATCGGCGCTGATCGCGCGGGCGAGGCCGGCAACCGTGGCGCGCTTCAGCCGGCGCGCGATCTCCGAGACGGCCTCGAAATCGCCTTCCGAGGCGATCGGAAAGCCGGCCTCGATGATGTCCACGCCCATGATGTCGAGAGCGTCGGCGACCTCCAGCTTCTCCTCGAAGGTCATCGTGGCGCCCGGGCACTGCTCGCCGTCGCGCAAGGTGGTGTCGAAAATCAGCACGCGCTCTTTCGAGGAGCCGCCGGTCTGGGTCGGGTTCGTCATGGTCTGCTTCCGGTGTCGGTGCGCCGCTGCGGTCGATGAGGGCGCGGGGTTTCTATTGGCGGTTCTCGTCAATCCCCTGAGCGCCCAGGCAGCATGCCCGGCCGGCCCTCAGGGGCGGCTAAGGAGAAGAAGGCCAAGAAGCGAAAGCGGAGCGCGAGCGCACATGCCGACGATCTGCGCAGCGGCGCAGTCCTTCGTCAGGTCATGGCGGGCGGTCGAAACCACGGGCGTTCCTCAAATCGACGGGACAGGATGTAACCGAAAGAACCGCCCGAGCGCAAGCATGTGTCTCATGCCTCGCAGGACAAATGACAGAGGCCCTCTGTGGATTATGCTGCCGTTGCGCGATTCGGCCGGCGGTCGCGCCGCGCTGGAGACCCGGCCTCGCGCTGCCGGAGACCCGCGCCCATGATGCGCTACGACCGCCCCGCCATCGGGCTCGCCTTCTGCCTCACCGGCCTTGCCGGCTTCGTCGACGCGCTCGGCTTCCTCAGTCTCGGCGGCTTCTTCGTTTCCTTCATGAGCGGTAACACCACCCGCTTCGCGATCGAGCTCGCGGGGCGCCATGCCGGTGGCATCGCGCTGGCGGCGATAATCCTCGGGCTCTTCGTCGGCGGCGTCATCTGCGGCTCGCTCGCCGGGCATTTCGGGCATCGACGGCGCAAGGCGTCGGTGCTGGCCTTCGTGACCTTCGCCCTCCTGATCTCGGCCTCGCTCGACAGGTTGGGCCTGAGCATGGCCGGAGCCGGCGTCCTGGCGCTGGCCATGGGCGCCGAGAACGGCGTCTTCCAGCGCGACGGCGAGGTCTCGATCGGGCTGACCTACATGACCGGCACGCTGGTGAAGATGGGCCAGCGCATCGCCGGCGCCCTGCTCGGCGGGCCGAAGCTCGCCTTCCTGCGCCATTTCATCCTCTGGCTCGGCCTGCTCGGCGGCGCGATCATGGGCGCCGTGGCCCATGGCCGGATCGGGCTGGACGCGATCTGGCTCGCAGCGGCGGCCGCGGCGGTCTTCACCGTGCTGGCCCTCTTCATCCCCGAACACGACTAGATTTTGGTTGGAGCAATGCTAAGCTGCCCCAACGTCACCTATGCCGGAAAGTGACGGGACCGGACGGACGAAGTCCGGTCGGGCGACCGGTTCGAGCGCTGGGGACAGTCATGCGGCAAGCGATCTTGGGCGCGCTCACCCTCTTTGCCCTCGCGGTGCCGGCGGCCCTCACCGCGCAGACGGCCCCATCGCAGGAGAAGCTGAGGCGCGGCGAATACCTCGCGAACATCATGGATTGCGCCGGCTGCCACACGCCCGGCATCTTTCTCGGCAAGCCGGACATGCAACGCCGGCTGGCGGGATCGGAGGTCGGCTTTCACATTCCGGGCCTCGGCACCTTCTTTCCGCCCAATCTCACATCCGACCATGAGACGGGGCTGGGCTCCTGGTCGGAGGCTGACATCGTCAAGGCCGTCCGCCTGGGAACCCGGCCCGACGGCCGCATCCTCGCTCCCGCCATGCCCTACAAGGCCTATGGCAAGCTGAACGACGCCGACGCTTTCGCGCTCGCTGCCTATCTCAAGAGCCTGAAGCCCATCGCGAACCGGGTCCCGGCGATCGTCGGCCCCGACGAAAAGGCGACCGCTCCCCGCCTCTCCGTCGTCATGCCGCAATAGAGAGCGGGTCGAGCGGCCGCGCGATTTCACTGATCGCGAGAATCAGACATCGTCGGCTCGACTTGCATCTGCGGAGTTTTCCGATGCGCCATCTGCCTGTTCTTGCATTCTCCGCCATCCTGCTGTCGGCCTGCCAGACGGCTTCCGTCGCGACACCGCCCGCCCCGCCGCCTGAACAGGCAGCGCCGGGCGTGACGCCCTCGACCTTCCACATGCCGACGGGCTCGGGCTGCGCCGGCGAGATCGCCCGCTTCCAGGCCGTGCTCGACAACGACGTCGCCATCGGCCACACGACGAAGAGCGTGCATGATCGCGCCAGTGCCGATCTCAGCCGCGCCAGCGCGACCTGTTCCGCCGGGAACGAGGGCGCAGCGCTGGGCCAGCTCCACGCGACCAAGACGAAGTTCGGCTATCCGGGCTGAGTCGTAAAACCCCCGCCGTCATGCTCGTCCTTGTGGCGAGCATCCACGTCTTGAACGCAACGCTCGACCAGCGAAGACGTGGATGGTCGGGACAAGCCCGACCATGACGGAATGCGGCGATTACGCCGCCAGCCCCCGCTTCTCCAGCAGCGCATCCGGCGTCGGCAACCGGCCGCGGAAGAGCGTGTAGGCCTCCGCCGCATCGCGGGTGTCGCCGGCCGAATAGATGTAGCGCTTCAGCTTCTCGGCCACCTCGGCTGAGAACACGTCGCCCGTCTCGGTGAAGGCGTTGAAGGCGTCGGCATCCATCACCTCGGACCAGAGATAGCTGTAATAGCCGGCCGAATAGCCGTCGCCCGAGAAGACATGGGTGAAATGCGGCGTGCGGTGCCGCATGGTGATCTCGGCGGGCATGCCGAGGCGGGCGAGTTCCGCCGCCTCGAAGGCAAGCGGATCGACTTCTGCCGGGGCCTCCAGCGAGTGGAAGGCGAGATCGACCAGCGCCGAGGAGGTGTACTCCACCGTGGCGAAACCCTGGTTGAAGGTCTGGGCCTTCTCGATCTTCTCGATCAGCGCCTCGGGGATCGGCTCGCCGGTCTCGGCATGCAGGCAATAGTTCCGCATCACCTCGCGCGTCAGGAACCAGTGCTCGTAGAGCTGCGAGGGCAGCTCCACGAAATCGCGCGCGACCGATGTGCCGGCGAGCGAGCCATAGGTCACGTCCGAGAGCAGGCCGTGCAGCGCGTGGCCGAACTCGTGGAAGAGCGTGCGGGCGTCGTCGAGCGAGAGCAGCGCGGGCTCGCCCTCCGCCGGCTTCGCGAAATTGCAGACATTGACGATGATCGGCCGGGTTTCGCCATCGAGCTTGCGCTGGCCGCGGAAGGCGCTCATCCAGGCGCCGGAGCGCTTCGAGGCACGGGCGAAGTAGTCGCCGACGAACAGGCCGATATGGCGCCCGCTCGCGGTCTCCTTGACCTCGAAGATGCGCACGTCCGAATGGTAGCCCTGAAGTTCCGGCCGCTCGGCGAAGGACAGGCCGAACAGCTTGCCGGCGACGTCGAACGCCGCCTGCCGGACACGGTCGAGCTGGAGATATGGCTTCAGCACGGCCTCATCGAGCGCATAGGTCTTCTGCCGGACCTTCTCGGCATAGTGGCGCCAGTCCCAGGGGCGGATCGGGCCGTTCTCGCCTTCGCTCTGAGCCAATGCCGCGAGTTCGGCCGCTTCGCGCGCCGCGCGCGCCTTGGCCGGCTTCCAGACCAGTTCCAGGAGCCCGCGCACATGCTCCGGCGTCTTCGCCATGGCATCGTCGAGCTTGAAATGCGCGAAGGTCGGATAGCCCAAGAGCTTCGCCTTCTCGGCCCTGAGCTTCACCATCTCGGCGACGATCGCGCGGTTATCGCTCTCGCCGCCATTCTCGCCGCGCTTGCTCCAGGCGATGAAGGCTTCCTCGCGCAGATCACGCCGGGTCGAGAAGGTCAGGAAGGGCTCGATGATCGAGCGCGACAGCGTCACCGCATGCTGGCCGGGCTTGCCCCGGTCGGCGGCCGCGCGCGCCATCGCCGCCTTGAGGAATTCCGGCAGGCCGGCGAGGCCCGCCTCGTCCTCGATCAGGAGCGCATAGGAGGATTCATCCTTCAGCACGTTCTGGCTGAACTGGGTGCCGAGCCCCGCCAGGCGCTCGTTGATCGCGGCGAGGCGCTTCTTGTCCTCGGGGTTCAGCTTGGCGCCCGAGCGGATGAAGCCCTTGTAGGTCCGCTCCAGCAGCCGCGCCTGTTCCGCATCCAGACCAAGCGCCGTGGCCTTCGCATTGACCGCATCGACGCGGGCGAAGAGCCCCTCATCCATCATGATCGCGGACCAGTGCCGCGAGGCGATCGGCGACATCTCTCGCTCGATCGCCTGGAGCGCCTCGTTCGTGTCGGCGCCGGTCAGGTTGTAGAACACGCCACCGACGCGGGAGAGCGCGCGCCCTGCCCGCTCCAGCGCCTCGATCGTGTTCTCGAAGTCGGGCACTGCCGGATCGGCCACGATCGCCGCGATTTCGTCCTTGTGCTTGGCGAGCGCCGCATCGAAGGCCGGCCGGATATGCTCTGGCTTGATCGCGGCGAAAGGCGGCAGACGGAACGGCGTCTCCCAGCGCGCGGCGAAAGGGTTCTCCGCCGGCAGCGGCAAGGCTTCGGGATAGGCGGTTTCGGCAGAGGTCATCGGAACACTTTCGTGAGACAGGCGCGGGTCAGACGCCGCCGAAGATATGTGCGAGATAGCGGCGCATGAAGGGCGGCATGTCGTGCTTTTCGGTTTCGACGAGATCGCGCACGACGACGATGTCGGAGAGCTCTTCCTCTTCGAGGTGCTTCATCCGCCCCAGCATCAGCGTCCGCGCCTCATCGGCCGGAAGATCGATGCTGACCTCGCGCATGAAGGCGATGCGCCCCTGCTCGATCACCGCGGTCCAACCGGCGCCGACGCTCAGCTCTTCAACCCGCAACCCGGTCTCCTCGCCGAGCTCGCGCGTGACGCTGCCGGCGAGATCGAGCGTCCCGTCCGGGCGGGCATCCTCGCGATCGGGCGTGCCGGCGGCGAAATAAACCTTGCCGGCATTGGCGGTGTGCTCCCCCATCCTGCCGCAGAGAAAGGCGCCGTCATTGGCCCTGAGCGCCGCCATGGCGAAACCGTTGCGGATGGCAGGGCCTGGATGGCCGGCATCGCGCCAGGCCATGAAGGCCGCATAATCGGTCTCGAAATAGCTGGCCTCGAACACGCCGTCGCGGATCGCCGCACGATTCTGCAACATGACGCGCCCGTTGAACATCTCCGGCTTGCCGGCGCTGATCCTGGCCCAGTGCGCAGCGATGCTCTCGGCATTCTCGCAGGCATAGGCCCAGTCGTAGGGCTCGATCCGGGCATCGACCCGTTCGAGCCGGACGATCGTGCCGTTCTCGACGCCGTCGCTCACAACAGCACGCCCTCACTGACCACGATGGCCGAACCTCCGATGCGGGCCGAGACCAATGCGCCCTCACGCACGCTCAATTCCAGCGTGATCTGCGACGGCCGGCCCATCTCATAGCCCTGTTCGATAACGAGGCGGTGGTCGCCGTCCCCGGGCTTGTCGAAGGCCATGACGGCGCCGGCGAAGGCCGCGACGGCACTGCCTGTCGCCGGATCCTCGACGACACCCGCACCCGGCCAGAACATGCGGGCATGGTAGCTGTGCCCGACCTCGGCGGTCTCGCGGCAATAGACGAAGGCATTGCCGTTCGGCGTCGCAGCCATCACCCGCTCGAAAACCCCTGCGACCTTCGCCCGGGCGACCACCTCGCGGCTGGCGACGGGCACTATCGTATAGGCGACGCCGGCCGAGAAGGCGCTCGGCCGATGCGCGCCGAAACCGAGATCAGCCGGATCAAGCCCGAGCGCCTCCGCCAGTTGCGCATCCGCGACCTGCTGCTCCGCCCGCTCCGGCAGGCGCGGCAAGGTAAAGACGGCATGGCCGGCATGGCTGCCCTTGACCTCGACGGCGCAGGAGACCAGCCCGACCTTCTCCTCCAGCACCAGCATATCAGCGGAACGCCCCTCGGCCTCGTCGGAAAGCGCCAGCCAGACCGCCGTGCCGACCGTCGGATGCCCCGCAAAAGGCAATTCGCCGCCCGGCGTGAAGATGCGGATGGACGCACGATGCCCCGGCTTGTCGGGCGGCAGGACGAAGACCGTCTCCGACAGGTTGAACTCGCGTGCGATGGCCTGCATCGCCTCGGTATCCAGCCCCTCCGACTGGAGCACCACCGCCAGTGGATTGCCGGCATGGCGGCGCGTGGTGAAGACGTCGAGCGTGACGAAGCGGCGTTTCATCTGAGCATCCTTGGGATCACCCCTGGGGTATTTCGAGATCGATGGTGAGCGGGCAATGGTCGGAGGCCTTCGGGCGGTCCCAGCCGACGCGCGGATAGCGGTCGGCGCAGGTCGCCAGCCGCGCCATGGAACGATCGGGCGCGCGCGGATCGAGCGGCACGCGATAAGGCAGGCCGCGCCGGATCATCTGCATCGCGGGGCTCGCATTGGCCGCCGCCAGCGCCGGCGAGAGCAGGATGCGATCGAGCGGCATATGGCTGTCGACCAGCCTGTCCTGGCTTTCCGACCAATAGCGCCGGAAATGCGTCCAGCGCTCATGCGCCGGCAGCGTCTCCATCGGATCGACGGCGAAATCGTCGAGCAGCGGCTCGATGCCGCTGTCGCCCTCGTCGACAGCTTCGGCCAGCGGCCCGAGGCCGTAACGGTAGCCGTTGAGATCGCCGAGCACGATCCAGTTCGTCTCGCGCCAGCCGCCGCCGAAGCGCTGCTGGATCAGCCATTTCACCGCCCGCGCCTCGGCACGGCGCACCGGCAGCGTCATCTGACGCCCGTCCTCGCGGCCATTGTTCATCGACTTGAGATGACAGCCGAACAGACTGAGCCGCCGCCCGTTGAAGCTGAGCTCCACCTCCAGGCAGTCGCGCGCGAAGACCTTGGCCTGCGGACCTATGCCGAGCATGGCGAGCTCGCGGTCATGGACGCCCGCCTCGGCGAAGGTCAGGTCCTTATGCGAGCGCACCGTGACCTGGCCCTGCCCGAACAGATCGCGCCGCGCGGCGAAGCCGATGTCGATACCACGCCGGTCATTGCCGTCGATCAGCGTGAAATGGCCGTAGCGGTGATCGGCGATGCGGTGGACGTAATTGGCGAAGAAGGCCTGCAGGCTCGCCAGCGAGTCGACCTCCTGCAGCATCCAGAGATCGGCCTGCGCTTCGGCGATGGCGAGCGCCGTCATCTGGCGCTTGTCGTCTTCCAGCGCCACGGCCAGCGAGCGCTCGACCGCGTCACGCTCATCGGCGCGCGGGAAATGGAACAGCGACATCGCGGCGGCCGTCTCGGTGCGTCCGCCAGGCTCGAAGCGATGGCGCGTCAGCAGGTTCTCGACATTGAAGGTGCCGACGCGCAGCTTCATCGCGATGTGCTCAGATCGCTTCCGGCGCGAAGACCCGCGAGGGCGTGACGAACTCGTCCTGCGCCGCCACGGTGAGGATCTCGCGGGAGCCTGCCTCTTTCGTCCGCTTCAGCAGCCCGTAGATCGAGGAGGCCGCCTTGCTCAGCGCCGACGCCGCCGACTGGTCGCGCAGATAATGGGTGAAGAACAGTGCTGCGATGGCGTCGCCCGCGCCGTTGATGTTGACGTCGAGCTTCGGCGTGCGGACACGCCAGCTCCCCTTGGCGTCGGCCGCCATCATGTCGATCGAATCCGCGGGCGTCTCCTCGGTGACGAGCGATGTCACCATCACCACCTTCGGCCCGGCATCGCGCAGCGCCTCGGCGGCGCGATGGGCATCGGCGACGGTCTTGACCTCGATATCGGTCAGCAATTCCAGCTCGAACTGGTTGGGCGTGACGATGTCGGCGGCCGGCACGGCCTGCTCGCGCATGAACTCCGGAATGCCCGGCCGCACGAAGACGCCGCGGCCGACATCGCCGATCACCGGATCGCAGCAATAGAGCGCCTTGGGATTGGCCGCCTTCACCCGTTCCACTGCCGAGAGGATCGCATGGCCGATATCGGCCGAGCCCATATAGCCGGAGATCACGCCGTCGCAGTTCGGCAGCACGCCGCGCTCGGCAATGCCCTCCATCACCTCGTCGATCATGCCGCCATCGAAGACCCGGCCCTTCCAGCTCCCATAGCCGGTGTGATTCGAGAACTGCACCGTGTGGATCGGCCAGACATCGACGCCGAGGCGCTGCATCGGAAAGGTCGCGGAGGCATTGCCCACATGGCCGTATGCGACATGGGACTGGATCGAGAGAATATTCATGGTCCGAAGCGGCACCCCGTTCGCGATGAGCCCGCGAACCTAACCGCTCCCGCGCGAGGCGCAAATCGAAAGCGGTGATGGAGAGGATCAGCCTGGTGCGCGGGTGAAGGAGGACGGCGTCCGCTCAGCCCGGCGCGACCACGACATAAGGGACACTGCTCGCCACGGCGGCCAGCGCGGCCGCATTGCATGCCATGCCGCCCAGATGCAACCGGCGCAGCCGGGCTCCCATGCCGGTCCCGCTGGCCTTGTCGGCCTCCCCAACCTGCCCGATCTCGACATCCATCCGCGGCAGAAACCAGCGCCGGGCCAGGATCGCAAAGGCCAGGACGCCGATGCCGATGACGAAAGTCGGCTGACCCGCCACGGCGAGAGCCAGCGCCCCGACACCGCCGGCAATCGCCAGCATCAGGAAATAGGCATGGAACATGCCGCGCAGAAGCCGGGCGACGGGTGGGATGTCGAGGCTGAAAAACAGAAAACCCGGCGCCGCCAGCAGGAAATAGCTCATCGGAAGCATCAGGATGATTTCAGCGAAGAAGGCAGCGGCATCCGGCTTCATGCAGGCACCTCTACGTCTCTTGCCGGACGAGAATTTTCCCGCCGCATTTCACGACAATATCCGCCCGAAGCGAGCCTCAACACTATTGGGCTTTAGTCGAATGCGTGAGACCTCAGATTCATCTAAGGTCTAGTTGCAGGGATAAATTCAAATCATCACAATAATAACGTCGCATCACTCTTACATTGCAGAAATCGCAGAAGACCGACGCCGACGAAAACGAAACCGCGGCAGAAAGCGGCAAAAATCAAAACAGCGGAGGACGCCGATGAGCAGGTTCTCTTGGCACTGGTGGCCGCGCAACAAGAATAAAACCCGGGACGACACGCCGCATTCCTCCGCAGGACTGGAAGGTGGCGACCGGCGCCGATTGCTCCAGGCCTTGTCCGTCATGGCGGGCGGCGGTGCGCTGGCCGCGATGCCGCGATCCGCCACAGCGAAGGATTCAAGCGAGCTGCCGCCCCCCAAACGGGCGCTGACCGGCCGCGACCAAGCCGGCAAGTCGGTGTTCAAATCCTTCGACGTCACGCCCAAGGTGGTGGAGATCGATTCTAATCCGGGGCTGACCTTCTACGAACTCTACATGACCGAGGGCGTGCCGGGGCTCACCGGCCACGAACCGGACCCGATGCTCGAAGGGACGAAAGCCTTTCCCGGTCCCGGAGGCACGATGTTTCGCCTGATCTCCTATCCCCCGAGGCGGCCAGAGGGTTGGAAGCCGCCGGCCGGCGTCACCTTCGAGAGCGCGCTGCAGGAAATGTCCGACAAGGTCCCGCGCATGGGGGATCATTTCGAGCGCGGCGCGCCGGGCATGCACACATCCGACACGATCGACTACGGCGTCGTGGTTCGCGGCGAGATGACGCTGGAACTCGATGACGGGCAGAGGGTCCATCTGCGGCAAGGCGACTGCATCGTGCAGAACGGAACCCGCCATCGCTGGCGCAACCCGCTGCCGGAGCCCTGCCTCATGGCCTTCATCTCGGTGGGCGGAAAGCGCGGCTAGAGCACGGGAAACGCGCCGTCATTCCAGGCTTGTCCGGAATGACGGCGCGGGTCCCTGCGAAAACCGGTATGCGCTACGCCCCCGAAGCCGCCTTCTTGGCGAAGCTGTCGATGAAGGTCTTCGACAGGTCGACATTGGAGTTGGTCAGCTCCGGGTCGAGCAGCTTGAGTGAGTCGTACATGCTCTTCATGGCGTCCGGCGTGGCGATGCCGGTGCGCGAATAGCTCTCCTGCGAATTCTTGACCGCGCGGACATAGAGCGGCCGGTCGCCAAGGAGATATTCCTGCGGCACGAGATCGGCGACCTCCTCCGGCTTGGCCGTCTCGAGCCACTTCAGCGCCTTCATGAAGGCGTTGACCAGCTTCTGCGTGGTGACCGGGTTCTTCTCGGCGAAATCGTTCTTGAGATAGAGCACCGCCGCCGGGTTCGAGCCGCCGAACAGCGCCTTGGTCCCAGCTTCGGTGCGGGTGTCGATCAGCACGACGATGTCGCCATCGGCCTCGAGCTTCGAGGTCACCGGGTCGAGATGCGAGATCACGTCGACCTGCTTCTGCTTGATCGCGGCCACGGCGCTGGCGCCCGCGCCGATGCCGATCATGGCGGCGTCGTCGGCCTTCAGGCCCGCCTTGACCATGGCGTATTGCGCAGTCAGCGAGGTCGAGGAGCCCGGCGCGGTGACGCCAATCTTCAGCCCCTTGAAATCGGCCGCGGACTTGACCTTGTCGGCGAGATCCTTGCGCACGGCGATGGTGATGGCGGGGAAGCGGCCGAGCTCGATGACGGCGCGGATGTCCTGCCCCTTCGCCTGCATGCGGATGGTGTGCTCATAGGCGCCCGTCACGACATCGACCGAGCCGCCGACCAATGCCTGAAGCGACTTCGCGCCGCCGCCGAAATCGTTGATCTCGACCTCGAGCCCCTGCTCCTTGAAGTAGCCCTTCTTCTCCGCGACCGTCAGCGGAAGATAGTAGAGCAGCGGCTTGCCGCCGACGCCGAGCGTGAGCTTCGGCTTCTCGGCCGCCTGCGCGAAGGCGGCATGAGGGGCGATGCCGATGGCGGTGGAAGCGGCGAGCGCGGCCAGCGCGTCGCGGCGGGTCAGTTTCATGGCGTAACCTCCGGTTGGGAAAGGCGCTTCTGGCAGGCGCTTGGGCATGACGATAGGCGAGATGAGCCCGGGGCGGCAACTCGCCTTACGTTGTGGTCGTCGTGCTCTGCGTCGGGCGCCAGACCAGGAGCCGCCGCTCGACCAGCGTCACCAGCGCGTCGATCGCGATAACGAAGATGGCGAGGATCAGCATGCCGGCGAAGACGCCGGTGACGTCGAAGACGCTCTCCGCCTCGTGGATCTTGTAGCCGAGCCCAGCCGAGGAGCCGAGATATTCGCCGACCACCGCGCCGACCAGCGCGAAGCCGACCGAGGTGTGCAGCGAGGAGAACATCCAGGTCAGCGCCGAGGGCCAGTAGACATGCTTGAAGAGCTGGCGCTCGTTCATGCCCAGCATCCGCGCATTGGCGAGGATCGTCGGCGAGACCTCACGCACGCCCTGATAGACGTTGAAGAACACGATGAAGAAGACGAGCGTGAAGCCGAGCGCCACCTTCGACCAGATGCCGAGCCCGAACCAGAGCGCGAAGATCGGCGCCAGCACCACGCGGGGCAGCGCATTCGCCGCCTTGATATAGGGGTCGAACACCGCCGAGAGCAGCTCGTTTCGCGCGAAAGCGAAGCCGAACAGGATGCCGGCGGCGGAGCCGATGACGAAGGCCAGCACCGTCTCGGTCAGGGTGATGCCGAGATGCCAGTAGATGCTGGGGCCGGTGAGCTCCTTGACGGTGCGGGCGAGCACCGCCCATGGCGTCGAGAAGAAGAACTGGCTCGTCTTGATGTCGCCGAACAGGCTCGTGGTGGTCATCACATGCCAGACGGCCAGGAAGACGACCATCACCAGGATCTGCAGCGAGAGGAGCTTCATCCGCTTCATGATGCGTCTCCTCCGACGAGTTCGCGCCCCTCGCCCATCGCATAGGCCTTCTGCACCTCGATCCGCAGCGACGACCAAATATCGCGATGGATCTCGTGGAAGGCCTTCTCCAGCCTGATATCCGCGATGTCGCGCGGGCGCGGCAAGTCGACCTTGTAGTCGGCGACGATCCCCGCCGCCGGCCCGGCCGACATCACCACGACGCGGTCGGAAAGCGCGATCGCCTCCTCCAGATCATGCGTCACGAACATCAGCGCCTTGCGGTCGCGCGACCAGAGGTCGAGCAGCAGATTGCCCATGATCTGCCGCGTCTGCGCATCGAGCGGCCCGAAGGGCTCGTCCATCAGCAGGATCTCGGGGTTGCGGATCAGCATCTGCGCGAGGCTGACGCGCTTGCGCTGCCCGCCGGAGAGCATGTGCGGATAGCGGTCGACGAAGGTGCGAAGCCCGACACGCGCCAGCCACTCGCGGGCGCGGCTGTCCGCCTCGCGGTCGGCAATGCCCATCGGTTCCAGCGCGACCTTGACGTTCTCCAGCGCCGTCTTCCACGGCATCAGCGCATCCTGCTGGAAGAGATAGCCGGCGCGGCGGTTGAGCCCGGCCAAGGGCTTGCCGAAGATCTCGACCTTGCCGGCCGAGGGCGCGAGCAGGCCGGCCGCCGCGTTGAGCAGGGTCGACTTGCCGCAGCCGGTCGGGCCGACGATGGAGACGAACTCGCCGGGCGCAACCTTGAGGTCGATGCCCTTCACCGCCTGGTAGCGGCCGCCATTCGCAAGATGGAAGGTGATGTCGACCTGTCCGAGCGCGACGGCCGGACCATTCGACGAAACCGGCTCTGCTCCCGCCGCAACGGCAGGCGGGCGATCCTGCAACTCCATGAAATCCGTTTCCCCGTCGGCCGGCCTGTCGCGCGGCCCATCCATTCTTCAGCGTTGTCGGAATTAATAGGCGATCGTCCGGGGAAGGCAACGTGGCCGGGGCGCGATCCGGTGGCAGGCGCCCGTCCAATGGGGCTGGACGCTGCCCCTGCGGCCGCCCGTCGCTTGCATCGTTCGATCGACACGGTCATATGCCAGCGCTGCCCTCGATTGACCGGAGCCGAAGCGAACGCCATGGCCGACCTCGAACAAGCCATGAAGGCGCTCGTGGAGTTCATGCAGGTCCATCAGCAATGGGCGATTCCCATCGTCTTCGCCGTCGCCTTCGCCGAATGCGTCGCGATCCTGTCCTGGCTCGTGCCAGCCACGGTGTTCTTCACCACTTTCGGCGCCGTCGCCGGGGCCTCGGGCCTCAACCTCGTGCCGCTGGCCTTCGCGGCCTCGCTCGGTGCCGGCAGCGGCTTCTGGGTGTCCTATTGGGTGGGGCTGCTCCTGGGCCCGCGCGTCCATGACCACTGGCCCTTCAACAAGAACCCGCAATTGCTGGATCGCGGCCACGCCTTCTTCGAGCGCTGGGGCAGCCTCAGCATCGTGATCGGCCATTTCTTCGGCCCGCTGCGCGCGGTCATCGCCATCGTCGCCGGCCTCGTGAGCATGCCGTTCTGGCAGTTCCAGCTCGCGAACTGGCTCGCTTCCTTCGCCTGGGGCTTCGGGCTGCTCTACGGCGTCGGCCGGCTCAGCGAATTCCTCGCCCGCTGAAGGCGCCGGAAACCTGACTGCCGGGTGAACGCGCCATTCTGCGGCCGTTCAATTCGAAAGACGTCTATTCGCATCGTCGCATCGCGGCACGCCACCATCGGCGAGCCCGGCACGGCACGCTGAACGGCCCCACGCCGTCAGCGTCGTCCGACGGAGGGACCCGGCTCCCGTTGGACGTGACGATCCGGACCGACCTAAACGAGGTCTTTGTTATGACGATGTCCCGTTTTCTGATCCCCTTCGTCGCCCTTGCCGCCATGGGCGGCCAGGCCTTCGCCCAGACGGCGACGCAGCCGGCCCCCGCGGCCAAGCCCGCCGCTCCGGTCACCGCCCCGGCAGCTCCGGCAACGCAGGCTGCGCCGGCCGCCAAGCCCGCCACTCCGGCGGCCGCGCAGCCCAGCGCCACGCAGGCCAAGAAGATCAACATCAACACGGCGACCGCGGCCGAGCTCGACACGCTGAAGGGCATTGGCGAGGCCCGCGCCAAGAAGATCATCGAGGAGCGCAGCAAGGCGAAGTTCAAGGATTTCGCCGATCTGGTGAAACGCGGCACCCTGCCCTCGAATGTCGAAGCCGAGATCAAGGACAAGGTCACCTTCTGATCCCAATCGAAATAGAAGAGCCGGCCGCTTCCGCGGCCGGCTTTTTCGTTTTGCGGCAAGCTAGTGCCCGCTCGCCTGCGCTTGCGAAGCATCCGCCTCCCGCAGCGCCTGGGCGCAATCGTCACAGCAGACCTCGACCGTATTGCCGCCGACCGTGACCTTGATCGGGTTCTCGTCGAGCTCGCAGTCGCAGGCTGCACAGGTTCCACTCATCGCCTTCCTCCTTCTCGTTGGCCGCTCATTCGGCCGCCCTGAGAAAGACCATCCGGCCACTTCCGGCGCTGTCGGATTCTTTAGCGATCCGCTCCGGCCGCGCCGGCGCTCCCGCGCTCAGGGCGCGCAGGACCGCATCGATGCTTTCCCCTCCCGCCAAGCCGCGCCGCTCCTCGGCGCGCAGCGAGATGATCGCGGTCGGGTCGCCGAAAAAGGGGGCGGCCGTCGCGTCGCGCAGATCGCTGTCGCGCAAACCGAGATCGCGCAGATCGCGCTCGTTCATATCGCAGAGGGTGCGATAGTCGCGGCGCGCCTGAAGCCAATGGCCGATCCCGCCAAGAATCCGTCCGAGAACATCGGCCGCCGCGAATACGGGCTTGGCCGATCCGATGATGAAGCTGATCATGACCTGTCTCCGTCGGTTGTGATGACGGAAGAGGACACTTTCGTGCTGACAGCTGCTGTCAGAATCTTTCGCGATCCGTGACAGCCTGCGTCAGCGGAGATTGAGCGAACGCTGGAACTCCGCCGGCGTGCGGCCGTAAGCCTGCCGGAAGGCGGCGCTGAAATGGCTGTGGCTGGAGAAGCCGAGCTCGAGCCCGAGCTGGGTCAGGTCATCACAGTCGCCGAGCAGGTCCAGCGCCCGCGCCAGCCGCAGGCGCAGCTGATAGCGGTAGAGCGGCACCGCCTCGACCTGGGCGAAGACCTGAGTGAGGTAGACCGGCGAGACACCGACCTCGCGCGCGATCTCGGCCAGCGTCCAACGCCGGGCGAGATCGGACGCCATCACCAGCTTCGCCCGGTCAACCAGCTTGCGCCGACCGATGGACGCACCAGCGGCATGCGAGGTGCGTTCGCCCAGCGCTCGCCGCACCAGGGTCAGCGCCAGCGTCTCCGCTTCGAGCGGCTCGGCGACGCCGCGCTGCAGGCTGTATCGCAGCAGGGCCATAAGCGCCTGCGCACGCGGATCGATCCGTCGGCGTTGCGTCAGGAAGGCGACCGTGCCGGCGCGCAGCAGCTCTGCCGGCGCGAGCTCATGCAAAGTCTCTTCGCTGAGGCGCAGATCGAGGCAGGCATCGCCGCCCGGAACCGGGTGGCTGACCTGGTAGCCCTCATAGGGATTGAAGAAGAGGACCTGGTTGCTTTCCGCGACCGTGTCGTCGCGCCCGACATGGCGCACGAAGACGCCGCGATAGGGGAAAACCAGATGGGTCGCGTGAGTGCATTCCTCGTCGCTGCGGTGCCGGCATTCGCCGGAGCACACGACATCGCGCACCAGCACGATCTCGCTGTCCAGGAGCTTGCTCACCGAAAATTGCGACACGCCTTGCCCTTCGCAACGCGGATTTGCGTCTCGGGCGTTTACAGCAGGCCCAGGACAACCATTGTCAGCAAGGCAAAAGAAGCGCCCAGAACCAGATACGCGAACTTGAACTGAAAGCCCTGGGACGCAGGCATCGATCGGATCGGTGTCATCATCGCCTCCCTCTGTTCAGCCTCGACTGTTTCGTCATGGAACATTTCTGCGGGGACGCCTGGCGCCCGCTCAGTCGGCCCACATCCCGACCGCGAACCAGCCGACAATCGCGAGCATCAGGCCCACGATCAGGACGACCAGCACGGGCCGATCGAGAAAGCCTTGTCTTGCTTCAACCGGGGTCTCGACCGCCGGATCGACATCGGAATGGACATCAGCCCGCATCGGCGGGATCGGCTGGCCACCGCTCTCCGGAATGCGCGCCTCGCGTTCCCTGACGTCGTCTTGCATCGTCGCCTCCGCTCGTTCGAGCCCTGTCAGCCGCCGATAGCGCGCGTCAGCACATTCGCCAGCAGCGTGACCACGAGAAAACTGCCCAGCAGCAGGATGAAGAGCGGATCGCCCCAAGATACGGGCTTTGCGACATCGGCGAGCCCGCGACGGGCATGGCGCCGGTGCAGCCGCTCGATCGCCCCGTGTCTCAGCTCGTCCTGATGGGTCATCGTACGCTCCTTGCGGGTATCGACTGGAACATAAACGCCCGCCGCGGAAAGCGGTTCCCATCGCGGCCCCGTCCATGCGAAACGGGCGCCCTTGCGAGCGCCCGTTCCAGGCATTTTCAAGCGGTTGGAAGCGGTTCCGGACTCAGATTCGCAGGATGATGAACCCGCGTGCGAAATCCGGCGCCTGCCTCAGTTCTTGGTCTTGTCGACCAGGGCCTTGGCCTTGATCCACGGCATCATGTCGCGGAGCTTGGCGCCGACTTCCTCGATCGGATGGGCGGCGTAGCGGGCACGGGTCGCCTTGAACGAGGTCTGGTTGACCTTGTTCTCGAGCATCCAGTCGCGGGTGAACTTGCCCGACTGGATGTCGGTCAGCACGCGCTTCATCTCGGCCTTGGTCTCGGCCGTGATGATGCGCGGACCGGTGACGTACTCGCCGTACTCGGCGGTGTTCGAGATCGAGTAGTTCATGTTGGCGATGCCGCCCTCATAGATGAGGTCGACGATCAGCTTCACCTCGTGGAGGCACTCGAAATAGGCCATCTCGGGGGCGTAGCCGGCCTCGGTCAGCGTCTCGTAGCCGGCCTTGATCAGCTCGACCAGGCCGCCGCAGAGCACGACCTGCTCGCCGAAGAGATCGGTCTCGCACTCTTCCTTGAACGTGGTCTCGATGATGCCGGCGCGACCGCCGCCATTGGCCGAGGCGTAGGACAGGCCGAGGTCATGGGCGTTGCCGGTCGCGTCCTGATGGATCGCGATCAGGGTCGGCACGCCGCCGCCGCGCTGATACTCGGAACGGACGGTGTGGCCGGGGCCCTTCGGCGCGACCATCAGCACGTCGAGGTCCTTGCGCGGCTCGATCAGGTTGAAATGCACGTTGAGGCCGTGCGCGAAGAGCAGCGCAGCGCCTTCCTTCATGTTGGCGTGCAGCTCGTCGCGATAGATGTCGCCCTGCAGCTCGTCGGGGGTCAGCATCATCATGACGTCGGAGACCTTGGCGGCCTCGGACGGGGTCATGACCTTGAAGCCGGCCTCTTCGGCCTTCTTGCGGGTGGCCGAGCCGGCCTTCAGCGCGATGATGACGTCCTTGACGCCGGAATCGCGCAGGTTCAGCGCATGGGCATGGCCCTGCGAGCCGTAGCCCACGATGCAGACCTTCTTGCCCTTGATCAGGTTGATGTCGGCATCACGATCGTAATAAACGCGCATGGGTGTCTCCTTATGTCACGCGTTGGACTTGTCCCGGCCCGGCGCGCTCTGCGCCGTGCCGTAGAGGGTGAGAAACTGTTCGGCGGCGCGCTCGGCGTCGCGGGCGATCTCGGCCTTGCTGAGGGTCAGCGTATCGCCCAACAGCAGGCGCACCTGCACGTCGCGGCCGACAAGGCCGAACAGCGTGCGGAAGGCGGCCTCGGTATCGTCGAAGGCGATGAGCCCGGCCTCCCGCCCGGCATCGAGCACCGGCTTCAGGCGCTCGCCGATGGCGAAGCGGCCATTGGCCAGCACGATCGAACCGAGATTGCCGTTGCGGGCCGCCGCCTGGCTGATGCCGATGCGGTTGAGCGCGATCGAGGTCGGCGAGGTGATCACCTCAAGCCAGTTGGCGGCAAAACCCTTCAGGCTTTCACGCAGGGTGCCGGCATCGAGATTCTGCCGGTCGTAATTGCCCGCCCTCACCTTCGAGGCCTGCCATTGCACGGTCGCGGTCAGCAGCCCGTCGCGGTCGCCGAACCATTTGTAGAGCGTTTCCTTGGAGCAGCTCGCCCGGCGCGCCACGGCCGTCATGGTGAGATGGTCGCCCTTCTCCACCATCAGGCTGAGCACGGCATCGAGCACCGCCTGCTGCCTTGCGGTCAGCGTCTCGCTCTGCGTCTCGGCCGCGGGCTCGCTCATGCGGGGGAAAGGTCCAGTACCGTACGTTACGGTTCAGTCATCTAGCGCAGCCATGGATGGTGGGCAAGTCCTATTCGGGGCTGGCAGAGCCCCGGGAAAGAATTATCTCCGGATCGCCGAAAGACAGGAGAGCTTGCCCCGATGACCTTGCCCAGCGCCGCCGACATCGTTGCCTTCTGGCGTGAAGCCGGCCCGGAGAAATGGTTCGCCAAGGACGAGGCCTTCGACGCGGCGATCAGGGAGCGGTTCCTGCCGGCCCATGAGGCGGCTGCCGCCGGCACACTCGTCGACTGGGAAGGAACGCCGGAGGGCGCCTATGCGCTTCTCATCCTGCTCGACCAGTTCCCGCGCAACCTGTTCCGCGGCAGCGCCCGCGCCTTCGCCACCGATGCGCAGGCGCTCGCCATCGCGGAACGCGCAATCGAACACGGCTTCGACCGAGGTTACCAGCCGCCTGAGCAGCGCTTCTTCTACATGCCGTTCATGCATTCGGAGGAGCTGGTCCATCAGGACCGCTGCGTTCATCTCTGCGAGGCGGCCAGCGACCCCGAAGGCGTGAAATTCGCCGAGCTCCATCGCGACATCATCCGCGACTTCGGCCGCTTTCCCCATCGCAACCCGCTGCTGGGACGCCAGACGACAGCAGACGAACGGGCTTTCCTCGACAAGGGCGGCTTCGCCGGCTGACTTCAGCCGCCCGACTGGCTCGCCATCCGCTGCAGGAAGATCGCCGCGACCGTCAGGACGAAACCCGCCCACCAGAGCGGCGAGCGCAGGCTCTTGCCGCTGCCCAGCGGCTCGGCCTGCCCCCGGCCGGTCAGGCGCAGGATCACCGGCCCGGCGAGGCAGCCGAAGCCGACGATGCCGAGGCCGAGCGCGATCAGGCTGAGCGTTTGGGGCGTCAGCGCCATGCTCACATCGCCTCGGGGCCGCGGCTCATCGCGGCGATGCCGGTGCGCGACACCTCGGTCAACCCGACCACCGTCATCATCTTGATGAAGCGCTCGATCTCCTCGGTCGAGCCGGTCAGCTCGAAGACGAAGGAGGTCAGCGAGGCATCGAGCGTGCGCGCCCCGAAGGCGGAGGCCAGCCGCATCGCCTCGACGCGGGCCTCACCCTTGCCGACGACCTTGACCAGCGCGAGCTCGCGCTCGATCGCCTCGCCCTGCGCGGTCAGGTCGACGACGCGATGCACCGGCACCAGCCGGTCGAGATGCGCCTTGATCTGGTCGATGACGTTGGCGGTGCCGGAGGTCACCACCGTGATGCGCGAGATATGCTTTTCATGCTCGGTCTCGGAGACGGTGAGGCTCTCGATATTGTAGCCACGGCCCGAGAAAAGCCCGGCAATGCGGGCAAGAACGCCCGGTTCGTTGTCGACGATCACCGCCAGCGTGTGGCGCGCGGTCGGCTGCGACTTGGGAGCGTTCGGATAATGCGTGGCCGGTTTCGACATGGGTAGACCTGCAAGGCGGGGTGAAAGGAGATTGAGTTCAGATTTCGCGAAGATTGGCGGTGGCGGGCTCGTCGACCTCGTCCTGCGCCACGACCCAGGGCTCGGCCAATGCGCCGGCCAGCCATTCCCGATAGGCCGGCAGCGCCAGCACGGCCTGCATATAGGCGGATGATACCGGGTCGACGGCGATCGCGTAGGTGTCGAGCCGCGTCACCACGGGCGCGAACATCGCATCGGCCGCCGAGAAGGCGCCGTAGAGGAACGGCCCCTCCCCGCGAGCGCCGAAGCGCTCGCGCGCCTCGCGCCAGATCGCCGTGATGCGGGCCACGTCGCGGGCGACATGAGCCCCCCGGTCGCGCGCCGCGAAGCGCTTGCCGAGATTCATCGGGCAGCTGCCGCGCAATCCCTGGAAGCCGGCATGCATTTCGGCCGAGACGGAGCGGGCATGGGCGCGCGCCGCCTTGTCACGCGGCCAGATCCCGGCTTCGGGATAGGTCTCGTGCAGATAGTCGGCGATCGCCGTGCTCTCCCAGACCGCGACATCGCCATCGACCAGCGCCGGCAAGGTGCCGCCGCTGCCGGGCACCGCTGCGAAGACCGCCTCCTTGAAGCCGGGCTCGTCGAGCGGAACGAGTTGCTCCTCGAAGGCGATGCCCTTGGCGCGCAGCAGCAGCCAGGCCCTGAGCGACCAGGAGGAATAGCATTTGTTGCCGATCAGCAGTTTCATGCGGCGACGCTCTCCACTTCACCGACATAGTCGAGCGCCGCCGCGACATGCAGCGCCGTGGTGTCGAAGACCGGCACGGCGCAATCGGCCTGCGACAGCAGCAGCCCGATCTCGGTACAGCCGAGGATGACGCCGTCCGCGCCCTCCTCCCGGATCGCCCGCTCGATGACCGCGAGATAGCGCGCCTTGGAGGCCGCCTCGATGCGGCCGCGGCACAACTCCTCGTAGATGATGCGGTGAACCTCGTCCCGCTCCTGCGCCTGCGGCACCAGCGCCTCGACGCCGAAGGCCTTGAGCCGGTCGCGATAGAACGCCTGCTCCATGGTGAAGCGCGTCGCCAGCAGCAGCGGGCGCCGCGCGGAGGTCGCGCGGATCGCCTGCGCCGTCACATCCGCCAGATGCAGGAAGGGCAGCTTGGTCGCCCCCGTGATCTGGTCGGCGACCTTGTGCATGGTGTTGGTGCAGAGGACGAGGCAGGAGGCACCGGCGTGCTCCAGCCGCCTTGCGCTCTGGGCCAGAGCCGCGCCGGCCGCCGCCCAGTCGCCCTGCGCCTGCATCTCCGCGATACCCGCGAAGTCGAGCGAATGCAGCAGCACATCGGCCGAATGCAGCCCGCCCAAGCGAGAGCGCACGCCTTCATTGAGCAGCCGGTAGTAGACCGCCGTCGATTCCCAGCTCATTCCGCCGATCAGGCCGATCGTCGCCATGGTGTTCTTCCCTTCCCCCTGCCGTTATTGCGAGGAGCGTCAGCGACGAAGCAATCCAGGGGACGTGAAGCGCGGCCGCTCCTGGATTGCTTCGCTGCGCTCGCAATGACGGAGGTGTTCCCGATCAGACGAGCTGCTTGCCCTTGGCGTCGATGATCTGGCCGGTATCGCCTTCGAAATCGGGCAGGATCATCTCGTTATGCGCCTTGCCCGACGGGATCATCGGGAAGCAATTCTCTTCCTTGGCGACATGGCAGTCGAAGATCACCGGGCCGGGCGTCTCGATCATCTCCATGATCGCGGCGTCGAGTTTGGCCGGGTCGTCGCAGCGGATGCCGTGGCCGCCATAGGCTTCGGCGAGCTTCACGAAGTCCGGCAGCGACTGCGAATAGCTCTCCGAATAGCGCCCGCCATGCAGCAATTCCTGCCACTGGCGCACCATGCCCATGTACTCGTTGTTCAGGATGAAGATCTTCACCGGCAGCCGGTACTGCACCGCCGTCGACATCTCCTGCATGTTCATCAGGATCGAGGCCTCGCCGGCGACGTCGATGACGAGCGCCTTGGGGTGCTTCATCTGCACGCCGATGGCCGCCGGCAGGCCGTAGCCCATCGTGCCGAGGCCGCCTGAGGTCATCCAGCGGTTCGGCTCCTGGAACTGCAGGTACTGCGCCGCCCACATCTGGTGCTGGCCGACCTCGGTCGTGATGTAGGTATCGCGATCCTTCGTCAGCGCATGGAGGCGCTCCAGCGCATATTGCGGCTTGATGATCGTGTCGGACTGCTTGTAGGCGAGGCTCTTGCGCCCGCGCCAGCCCTCGATCTGCGTCCACCAGGCGGCAAGCGCCGTCTTGTCGATCTGCGGGCTGCTCTCGCGCCAAATCCGGACCATGTCCTCCAGCACATGGGCGCAATCGCCGACGATGCCGATATCGGCCTTGACCGTCTTGTTGATCGAGGACGGGTCGATGTCGATATGGATCTTCTTCGAGCGCGGCGAGAAGCCGTCGATCCGCCCGGTGATGCGGTCGTCGAAGCGCGCGCCGATATTGATCATGACGTCGCAGTCATGCATCGCGAGATTGGCCTCGTAGGTGCCGTGCATGCCGAGCATGCCGAGCCACTGCTTGTCGGCGGCCGGGAAGGCGCCGAGCCCCATCAGCGTCGAGGTGACGGGAAAGCCCGTCAGCCGGGCGAGCTCGCGCAGCAGCGCCGAGGCATGGGGGCCGGAATTGATGACGCCGCCGCCGGTGTAGAAGACCGGCTTCTTCGCGCTGGCGATCAACTCGATCGCCGCCTTGATCTTGGCGAGGTCGCCCTTGACCACCGGGCGGTAGGTCTTGTGCTGGTTGTCGCGCGGGCGGCTATAGGCGCCGGTCGCAAACTGGATGTCCTTCGGAATGTCGATGACGACCGGGCCCGGGCGGCCGTTCGAGGCGACATAGAAGGCCTCGTGGAGGATGCGCGGCAGGTCGTGGATGCTCTTCACCAGATAGTTGTGCTTGGTGCAGGAGCGGGTGATGCCGACCGTGTCGCATTCCTGGAAGGCGTCGGAGCCGATCAGATGGGTCGGAACCTGGCCGGTGATGACGACAACCGGGATCGAGTCGAGCAGCGCGTCGGTCAGGCCGGTGACGGCATTGGTCGCGCCGGGCCCCGAAGTGACCAACACGCAGCCGACCTTGCCCGGGCCGGAGCGGGCATAGCCCTCGGCGGCATGGACCGCGCCCTGCTCGTGGCGGACGAGCACGTGCTTGACCTTGTCCTGCTGGAAGATCGCGTCATAGATCGGGAGTACGGCGCCGCCGGGATATCCGAACAGATGCTCGACGCCCTGGTCCTGAAGCGCGCGGACGACCATCTCGGCTCCGGTCATCATCTCGCTCATAACGCTCTCCTGCGGCTTGTCTTCGGTGATGGTGGAAAACGGGCAATAAAAAAGGCCCTCGGAGGGGCCTGGGCGTGCGCTGGCGTCGGGGACGCCCGGTTGTTAAACCGGCCCCTACCAGCGCACCTCTACGAGAATAAGCTTGCGCATTGCGCTCATGATCCTTGTCGTAAGTTGCCGGACGCTAACGGAGGCCGCGAGGCCGGTCAAGCGCTAAGCGTAGGCTACAGCCCCCGGAAAAAAATGCGACGCTCCCGGATGACGGCCTGCGGCCTCGGAGCAACCGCCGGCATCGGCAAGGGATATCGACAAAAGGAACATCGGCTGCGCGCTCCCTGCAGCCTGCACCCCTCGGGGTCACAGAGCCCCCTCCGAAGGTTGAAGACCCCCTTGAACGGTTGGCAACCGAATGATTGACACGATTACGCAAAAATCGCGTCCATCGCGGAACGGTTTCTCAACCTGCCTGTCTTAGCGTTGCGCCCGCTCGAACCGGGACGGCTATGTACCACGAAGTCCATACCGAAAACATCGCAGCCCGCGCCCATGCGCCCGAGATCGCGAAGCTGCTCGACCGGTTCGCGTTCCATGGTCGCAACGGCCGGCCCGTCGCCTACGAAGACTTCATCGCCGAAATCATGCCGGCCTTCGGCGAGGACTTGGTCATCCTTGAGCCGACCGATGACGGTGATTATCGCTGGATCCATTACGGCCGCGAGATCGTGCGCTATGTCGGCGGCTCGCGGCTGGGCGAGACATTGGCCGCGATGCGGCCGCAGGTCGCGACATTCACGCGCGACTGCGCCGAACGCGCGCGCTCGGAGCGCAAGCCGCTCTACACCATCCACCGTTCCAAGCCGATCACCCGCGTCGCGCTGTGGGAGCGCCTCCTGCTCCCCACCATCGCGCAGGACGGACGGGACGTGGTGGTCGCCTTCAGCCGCCCGTTGCAGTTCCGCGAGGACCTGCTCAATGCGGTGCTGGACAACTCACCGAGCGGCATCGTCGCGCTGCGCGCCATCCGCGACGATGATGGCGGCATCGACCGCACGGTCATCGTCACGGCAAATGCACGGGCGGCCGAACTGGCCGGACGGCCCGGTGCCTGCCTGCTGGATTGCGAAGGCCGGGAGGGCCTGCCCTTCCTCAGCGACCCGACGCTCTGGCGCCGCTGCCTCCACGCGATGCAGCATCAGCGCGCCGACACCTTCGAAACCGCCTTCGCTCTTGGCGAGCGCACGACCTGGCTGAGGCTCGCGGTCGCCCCCCTCGGCGACGGGCTCCTCATGACACTGACCGACATCACCGACCTCACCGTCGCCAACCAGACCCTGCAACTGCGCGCCGCGACGCTCGCGCTCGAGATCGGCCGGGAGCGGGCGACGCGCCGGGCCCTGTCCGAAGAGATCGGCTATCGCGAGGAACGCGAAAAGGAACTGCGGCGCCTCGCCGAGACCGACCCGCTGACCGCTCTCCTCAACCGCCGCTCCTTCACCGAGCGCGCCCATGCCGCGATGGCGACGGGTGCGAGCGAGGATGCCGACATCTCGCTCATCATCGTCGATCTCGACCATTTCAAGCAGGTCAACGACTCCCACGGCCATGCGGCGGGAGACGCCGTCATCCGTGCCTTCGCCGATATGCTGCTCGGGCTGCTGCGCGGCGAGCGCCACCTCGTCGCCCGCGTCGGCGGCGAGGAATTCGCCATTCTGCTGCGCGGGGCCGGCGGGGCCGAGGCGGTGGCCAAGACGCGCCAGATCCAGGACGCGCTGGCGAGCCGCGCCTTGCCCGTTTCCGAGACGCTCGAACTCAAGGTCACCGCCAGCTACGGCATCGCGACACGCCAGTCGGAAGAGCAGCTCGCCATGCTGATGGAGCGCGCCGACCAGGCGCTCTACCGTGCCAAGAACGAGGGCCGGAACCGGATCGGCATCGCCGAGGCGAGCACGATCGCCGCCGTCGCGGCCTGAGTTCAGCGTTTCAGGCCGGCGAGCGCCGTCTCCAGCGCGGCCTCCGGCGCCACCGCCTGCCAGCCCGCCATCTGGTGCCGGAACCATGTCACCTGCCGCTTGGAATAGGCGCGCGTGTCGGCCTGCCCGCGCGCGATCGCCTCCTCCAGCGAGATTTCGCCGTCGAGATGCGCGATCAGACCCGGCACGCCATGGGCGCGCATGATCGGCAGGAGCGGATCGAGCCCCCGCTCCCGCAGCCGCGCAACCTCCTCCAGCGCGCCTGTCGCCATCATCGCCTCGAAGCGCCGGTCGATCCGGGCGCGCACATCCTCACGCGACGGGCTGACGAACAGGCGTAGCAGCGCCATGCCGTCGAGAGGTCCCGGCTCGCGCTCGCCCTGGAAGCTCGCCAGCGAACGCCCGGTCGCCAGATGCACCTCGATGGCACGCATGATCCGCAGCCGGTCCGACGGCCGCAGCCGGTCGGCCATGAGGGGATCGAGAGCGGCAAGCTCGGCATGCAGCGCCTCGGTCGCGGCGCCCTCCGCTCGCGCTCGGAAGGCGGAGCGCACCGCCTCCGGCACGGGCGGCATCGCCGAGAAGCCCTCGGTCACCGCTTTGAAGTAGAGCCCCGTTCCCCCCACCAGGATCGGCAGCTTGCCCTGCTCCCAAAGCTGCGGCAGCAAGGCCGCGACATCCGCCGCATAGCGCATCGCCGAGTAATTCACGGCACCGTCGACATGGCCGTAGAGCCGGTGCGGCGCGAGCGCCTCCTCGGCCTCGCTCGGGCGGGCGGAGAGGATGCGCAGATCGGCATAGACCTGCATGGAATCGGCGTTGACCACGACGCCGTCCAGCCGCCGGGCGATCTCGATGGCGAGCGCGGACTTGCCGCTGGCGGTCGGACCTGCGATGAGCACCGCCCTGATCGTCTCTTCCGCCTGCGTCACCGGTCCTCACATGCTCGTCGCGACACTTGTTTCCGCCCATGGCCAGGCGCTCGTCGGCGAGGCCCTGCTCGCACGCCTCGCCCGCGCAGTGCCGGGCATCCATCGCACAGCCACGCTGGACGGCGCCATCGCCGCCGATCTCTTCGCGGATGGAACCGACGCGCGCAAGCTCGAAGCCGAAATCCGGACCGCGCTGGAAGATGTGGCGATCGACGTCATCGTCCAGCCCGAAGCGAGCCGCCGCAAGGCCCTGTTCCTTGCCGACATGGATTCGACGATGATCGGCCAGGAATGCATCGACGAGCTCGCCGCCTGTGTCGGGCTGAAGGATCTCGTCTCAGCCATCACCGAGCGCGCCATGCGCGGCGAGATCGCCTTCGAGCCGGCGCTGCGCGAACGCGTCGCCTTGCTGAAGGGCGTGCCGCTGTCGGTGGTCGACGAGATCATCCGCGACCGCATCACCCTGACACCGGGCGGCTACGAGCTCGTCCATACGATGCGCGCCAACGGCGCCTACACCGCCCTGGTCTCCGGCGGCTTCACCGTCTTCACCGGTCCGATCAGCGCCGCCATCGGCTTCGACGAGCACCGCTCGAACGTGCTGCTGGCGCAGGACGGCATCCTGACCGGCGAGGTCGCCGACCCGATCCTCGGCAAGCAGGCCAAGCTCGATTCGCTCGTCGAACTGCGCAGCCGCTTCGGCCTCCGCCCCGAGCAGACGCTTGCGGTCGGCGACGGCGCCAACGACCTTGCCATGCTCGGCGAGGCCGGCCTCGGCATCGCCTTCCGTGCCAAGCCCGCTGTCGCGGCCGCGGCCGATGCCCGGCTGGAGCACGCCGATCTCACCGCCCTGCTCTACGCCCAGGGCTATACCGGCGGCGAGATCGTCAGGCGCTGATCAATCGACGATGAAGAGCTTCGCGCCCGTCTTCGTCTGCGAGCGGTGCGCCTCGGCGCCATCGGCGACCTGATAGCTCATGCCGGCCTTGAGCGGCATGACGCGGCCATCGTCCAGCGTCGTCTCCATCTCGCCTTCCAGGCACAGGATGATGTGGCCCTTCGTGCACCAGTGATCGGCGACGTAGCCGGCCGAATACTCGACCATCCGCACCCGGATGCGGTTCTCCTCCGGTCCGAAATACTGGACGCGCCAGATCGCCTCCCCGGCGTCGCCGGCATGGCGCTCGGCCGGCACGGCCGACCAGTCGGTGGTGACGAAGGAAATATCGCTGATCTTCATGTCGCTGCTCACCGGCCGGAGCCGGGCCCGTCTTGCCATGCCGAAGGCACGCAAGGTGCCAGCCGCGAGCCGGATGCGCCATCGCAAAGACGGGATCGGCGGCATGCCCGCAAAGCGCGGGCGCCAAACAAAAAGGGCGGCCCGCCGGGCCGCCCTCGATCTCGCCCTGTCAGGGACCGGTCAGTTCATCGCCACCGCGACGAAGCGGACCTCGCCCTGGCCGTTGGAAACCAGCAGAAGGGCGGACTTCTTGCCCTCCTTCTTCAGCGCATCGAGGCGCTTGGTCAGCTCGTCCGGCGTGTTGACCGGCTCCTGCCCGACCTCGACGATCAGCTCGCCGACCATGATGCGCTTGTCGGCGGCGTTCGAGTTCGGATCGACCTTCGTCACGACGACGCCCTTCAGCCCGTCCTTGATCGAATAGCGCTTCCTGAGCTCGTCGTTCTGGGCCGAAAGTTCGAGGCCGAGCGCGCTCGTCACCGCTGGCTTCGCCGCTTCCGGAGTGGGCTTGCTGGCGGAGGCGGTCTGGACCTTCTCGCCATCTTCGAGGCGGCCGAGCTTGACCGTCTTGATCTCTTCCTTGCCCTTGCGGACGATCGTGACCGGCACGTCCTTGCCGACCGGCGTCGCGGCGACGATGCGCGGCAGATCGCGCGAATCCTTCACGTCCTTGCCGTCGAACTTGGTGATCACGTCGCCGGTCTCGAGGCCGGCCGGCTTGCCCGGGCCCTTCTCGTCGACGCCGGCGATCAGCGCGCCGCGCGCCGTGCCCAGTCCCAGCGCATCCGCGGTGGCGTCGTCGATGCTCTGGATGCGCACGCCGAGCCAGCCGCGGCGGGTCTCGCCGAATTCGCGCAACTGCTCGACCACGTTCGCCGCCAGCGCGGCCGGCACGGCGAAGCCGATGCCGACCGAGCCGCCGGTCGGCGACAGGATCGCCGTGTTGATGCCGATGACCTCGCCGGCCATGTTGAACAGCGGGCCGCCGGAATTGCCCTTGTTGATGGCCGCGTCTGTCTGGATATAGGTGTCGTACGGCCCCTGGCTGATGTCGCGGTTGCGGGCCGAGATGATGCCCGACGAGACCGAGCCGCCGAGGCCGAACGGGTTGCCGATCGCCATCACCGGATCGCCGATCCGCATCTTGTCGGAATCGCCGAACTTCACGGAAGGCAGCGGCTTGTCGTGCTTCACCCGCAGCACGGCGAGATCGACCTTGGTGTCCTTGCCGATGACCTCGGCCTTGAGCCGCAGGCCGTCGCCGAAGATCACCGTGATCTCGTTGGCGTCGCCGATGACGTGATTATTGGTGACGACGATGCCCGACGGGTCGATGACGAAGCCCGAACCCGCCGATTGCGACCGGCGCTGCTGCGGCGCCTGGCGCTCGCCCTGCTGGTTGCGGCGGTTGAAGAACTCCTCGAACAGGTCGCCGAAGGGCGTATCGGGACCGAGCTGCGGCAATTGCGGCAGGTTGCGGCCCTTGGTGTCGCTGGTCGTAACGGCGGAGATGTTGACCACCGCCGGCATCACCTTGTCGACGAGGTCGGCGAGCGAGGTCTGACCTTGCAGCAAGGGGGTATTGGCTCTGGCCTGCGCCGGCGCCAGCACCGGCGTCAGCAGCGCCAGGCCGGCCACGCCGGCCGCGAGCGCGATGCGGACGGACCGGGCAGCCACGGGAACGGTTTTCAATGCCATTTGAATCCTCATGACGGAAAAAGGCAGGCCGATCGATGCGGCACAACTCTCGCGCCGAATTGAACTCCGAAATGCGGCGGAAGGGCGACGCACAATCGTGTCATCGAACACGATCGCGGGATAGTCTACCAGCTTCCGCGCGCGATCCAGACCAGGATCACGCCGAGCACCGCCGAGCCGAGCCCGATCAGACGCATCCGATCGGGCGGCGTCTCCGCCGCGCTGCGCAGGGCATCCTTCGCCAGATGCGGAATCGAAGCGAAGAGAATGCCCTCGATGGCGAAGACCAGGCCGAGCGCCGCGATGAAGTCGAACATCCGCGTCGCTCGCTGTGATCAGGGCCGTGCCGGCACGGGAGCCGGGTTTGCCGGCGCGGCCTGAGATTGCGCCTGTCCGCCCCCGCGCTGCGTGTTCGGCCCGTTGAAGAACTGGAAGAACGGCGAATCGGGGGTCAGCACCATGCGCGTATCGCCCGGCTTGATGCTCGCCTCATAGGCCTGCATCGAGCGGTAGAAGGCGAAGAACTCCGGATCCTTGCCGAAGGCCTCGGCGAACACCCTGTTGCGCTCGCCTTCGCCCTGGCCGCGGATCTCGTCGGACTTCTGCTGCGCTTCCGCGACGATCACGGTCGCGTCCCTGTCGGCCCTTGCGCGGATCTCCTGCGCCTGCTGACCGCCGAGCGCGCGCGCTTCCGCCGCCTCGCGCTGACGTTCGGTCTGCATGCGCTGGAACACCGCCGCCGAGTTCGCCGCCGGCAGGTCGACGCGGCGCAGCTTGACGTCGACGACCGTCATGCCGAAGCGCGCCGCCTCGCGGTTCACCACGTCGCGGATGCGGGCCATCAGCCGCGACCGCTCGGTGCGCACCACATCGACGAAGGTCGCATCCGCCAGGACCGAACGGACATTGCCGTTGACGATCGAGGTGAGCTGCGAATTCGCCCGCGGGATGTTGTTGACCGCCTGGTAGAAGCGCAGCGGATCAGAGATCCGGTAGCGCGTGAAGGCATCGACCACCAGACGCTTCTGGTCGGAGGCGATGATCTCCTGCGCCGGCAGATCGAGGTCGAGGATGCGGTTGTCGAGCAGCGTCACCGTCTCGATCGGCGCGAACCATTTGAAATAGAGGCCGGGCTCGGTCTTGACCGCGCGCACCGCGCCCAGCCTGAGCACGAGCGCCGACTGCGTCTGCGAGACGATGAAGGTGCAGGCGTAGAACACGGCCGCGACGGCGACGAGGACGACGACAAGAGCCGCCCGAAGGAAGGAACCGTTCATCGGGTCGCTCCCTGCTGCTGGCCGCCCCGGGCGGGTAGCCTCTGCAATTGGTCGAGCGGCAGATAGGGCACCACGCCCTGGCCGTTGCCCGTCGAGTCGAGGATGATCTTGTCGGTTCCGCCCATCACGCGTTCCATCGTCTCCAGGAAGAGGCGCTCGCGCGTCACGCCCGGAGCATTCTTGTACTGCTCGTAGACCGCGTTGAAGCGGCTGGCCTGACCGCGCGCTTCCGCCACGGTCTGCTCCTTGTAGGCTTCAGCCGACTGCACGAGCTGGGCGGCGCGGCCGCGCGACTCGGGCACGACGCGGTTGGCATAGGTCTGCGCCTCGTTGCGCAGGCGCTCCTGGTCGGCACGCGCCGCCTGGACGTCGCGGAAGGCGTCGATGACCTGCTGCGGCGGATCGACCTTCTGGAGCTGCACGAGCCGGATCTGCACGCCGGCATTGTAGCCGTTGAGCGTATCCTGCATGAGCTGGCGCACTTCCGTCTCGATCGCGCCACGGTCGGTGGTCAGCACCGGCTGGATGTTGCGCCGGCCGATGATCTCGCGCATCGCGCCCTCGGCCACGGCTTTGACGGTGCCGGGCGGGTCCTGGATGTTGAAGACGTAGTTCTCGGGCGCGGCCGGGTCGATCTGCCACTGCACGATGAAATCGATGTCGACGATGTTCTCGTCGCCGGTGAGCATCAGGCTTTCCTCGATCACGTCGGTCTGGCGCGACTGGCGCACCGCCTCGACGGTCCGGAAGCCGACCTCGGTGGTGATGACGTTCGTAACCTGCGGCTTGACCACATTGCCGATCGGATAGGGCCAGTTCCAGTTGGCGCCCTCGCCCGTCTTGCCGACGAACTTGCCGAACACGACGTTGAGGCCGACCTCGTTGGGCCGCACGAAATAGAATCCGGACAGAAGCCAGATCGCGATCAGGACCAGCGCGCCGAGCGCAAGGCCGCGGCCGCCGAGATTGCCGCCGGGAACGAGATTCTTCAGCCGGTCCTGGCTGCGCCGCAGAATTTCCTCGAGGTCGGGCGGATTGCCATTGCCCCCGCCGGAGCCGCCGCCCCATGGGCCGCCACCGCCACTGCCTCCGCGCTGGCCCCAGGGTCCGCCCCCGCCGCTGCCGCCGCCGCTCTGGTTACTCCAAGGCATTCCGGGCCCGTTCCCTTCCGTTCATTGTGCTTGAGGCCGAGCCATAGGTGAATGGCGGCCATTTGTCAGCGCCTCGGGGAGAGACGCTCGCCTGACTTGGTCATGGGCCATGAATTCGTCAACGGCGCAAGTCGCCCGTCATGCTCGGAAAAGCGACGATCAGCCGCGCCCCGCCCCGGCGCGCCGCCGATAGCTTGCGAAAGTGAAGGGGTGTTCGTTGTCGGAATCGGCCGGATGGCTCTCCCGCGCGGTTTCGACGAAGGCGCCCTTCTCCCAGGGCGGAAAGACCGCGTCGCCCCCCGGAGCGGCGTGAACGAGCGTCAGTTCGAGCCTGTCGGCCAGGGGCAGCATCTGGGCGTAGATTTCGGTGCCGCCGCCGATGATGACGGCATGGGCGTTCATCTCCCGCCCCAGCCTCTGACCCAGCGCCACCGCCTCCTCGACCGTATGTGCGACATCGACGCCATCGGCATTGAAGCCGGGATCGCGTGTCAGCACGATGGTCCGGCGCCCCAGCAGCGGCTTGCCGATGGAGAGATAGGTCTTGCGCCCCATGATGATCGGGCACCCCGTCGTGAGCTGGCGAAAGCGCCGCAGATCGGTCCTCAACCGCCAGATCAACTGGTTGTCGCTGCCGATCACGCCATTGTCGGCAACCGCCGCGACGAGGACGAGAGGAAGCGCCGCCATCGCCATCAGCCCACGGCGCCGAGCTTCGCCAGCGCCTCGCCCTCGAGCCGCTTCACCGTCCACTCGTCCTGCGCTTTGGCGCCGATGGAGCGGTAGAACACGCGCGACGGCTCGTTCCAGTTCAGCACCCACCAGGCGAGGCGCGGCAGGTCCTCCGCGACGCAACGCTGCGCCAGCCGCGCCATCAGCGCCTTGCCGATGCCGCGGCCGCGCTGCCCCGGCCGCACGAAGAGATCTTCGAGCCAGATGCCGTGCCGGCCCCTGAAGGTCGAATAGGTATAGAACCAGAGCGCGAAGCCGACCGGCTCGCCATCCCATTCGGCGATGTCGCAGAAGACACGCGGATTGTCGCCGAAGAGCGAGGCCGCGATCTCGTCCTCGGTCGCGACGACCTCGTGCAGCAGCTTCTCGTATTCGGCGAGTTCCTTGACGAAGCTCAGCACGAGTCCGGCTTCGCCGGAGCGCGCGGGACGGATGGAAAGAGTCATGCGGCGATCGGAGCCTCGATGGTCGAATGAGCGTTGCCGTAAGTGTGGTCGAAACGATGTGTAGCGACCCGCGACGGACCGGGCCACCCCGCTCGGGGCTTGTGCACATGGGTTGCCGGCGCACGCGGCGGGATCGCACGTTCTGCTTGTTCGCGTGGTCGGCCCGACACGCCGTGGGAGCCTCAAGGTTTGAACGGAACTGCAAAATTTGGAGTGAGGCTCGGAGACCGCGAACGCAGGTTACGGAAGGCCTCGGACGAGACCGGAGCCTCTCGAAGGCGCTGGGAACGGCCAATCGGGCGCGGCAGCCGGAGCATCGACCGGTCATCCGCGCTGGAATGCTTTGTGCTTGGCGCGCGCCTCCTTTGTCACGAGACCATCATCATGGCAGCAGCCGCTTGTTCCGCCGGACTCGACACCGGGTTCGCCGCTCTCGACTTCGGTCAGGTCATCGTGCTCGGGCTCGTCCAGGGCGTCAGCGAATTGCTGCCGATCTCCTCGACGGCCCATATGCGGGTCGTGCCGGCCCTGCTCGGCTGGCCTGATCCCGGCTCCGCCTTCTCGGCGCTGATGCAACTGGCAGCGCTGGCGGCCGTGATCAGCTATTTCAGGCGCGATGTCGGCAGCATCGCCGGCGGGGCGCTGGCCGCGGTGAGAACCCGCCGCTTCGCGGAAGGGCCGGGCCGGCTGGCGCTCGGCATCGTCCTGGCGACGATCCCGATCGTCATTGCCGGTGTCGCGCTCGCGCCCCTGCTCAACCGGTGCGGTTCGCCTCTGCGCGCGCTGGGGGTGATCGGCGCGACATCGCTGGTGATGGCGCTGCTGCTCGCGGCGACGGAATGGTTCGCAAGCCATCGCCGGACGGTGGAGCAGGCCGGCTTCCGGGATTTCCTGCTGGTCGGCCTGGCTCAGGTCGGGGCCCTGATCCCCGGCGTCTCGCGGTCGGGCTCGACCCTGACGGCGGCGCTGGGCCTCGGCTTCAAGCGCGCCGAGGCGGCGCGGCTGTCCTTCCTGCTCGGCCTGCCGGCCATCGCGCTGGCCGGGCTGAAGGAAGCCTGGGAGATCGCCAGGGCCGGCATCGACGCCCATGCCGTGGCGCTGCTGGTGGTCGGCCTGATCGCCGGCTCGCTCGCGTCCTTCGCCGCGATCTGGGGCTTGATGCGGTATCTCGAGCGGATGTCGAGCTGGGTCTTCGTGATCTACCGGGCCGGGATGGGCATCTTCCTCCTCTGGGCCGTCGCGACCGGGTTTCTGGCCTGAAATCCTGCGGTGTGAGGCAAGATGGCGAAGGCGTGCGCGGCCGCACGCGCCCCGGCGTGAGGATGGCTATCTCCTGAGCCTGCCTGCGAGCCCGATCAGATCCGCCAGCGTGGCCGCCCCCATCTTCCGCATCACCTGGCCGCGATGCACCTTCACCGTCACTTCGCTCAGCTTGAGATCGGCCGCGATCTGCTTGTTCAGGCGGCCTGCGACGACGAAGGCCATGATCTCCTTCTCGCGCATCGACAGCGTCGCGAAGCGCGCCCCAAGCTCCGCCAGGCTGGCTTCCTGCGCCCTGCGCGCCCGGTCCCGCTCGATCGCCGCGCGCACCGCATCCAGCAGATCCTGCTCGCGGAACGGCTTCAGCAGGAATTCCACCGCGCCCGTCTTCATGGCGCGCACGGCCATGGGCACATCGCCATGGCCGGTCAGGAAAACGATCGGAAGCGGATCGCCCATCCCTGCGAGCTCCGCCTGGAAATCCATGCCGCTCGGCCCGGGCATCCTGACATCGAGGACGAGGCAGCTCGGCCTTTCCGGGCGCCTGTGCAGCGCAAAGTCCTGGACCGAACCGAAGGTCGCCACCGCATAGCCGACAGAGCGGAACAGGCTGTCCAGCCCGTCGCGGACGGAAGGATCGTCGTCGACGACGAAGACGATCGGCGGCTCATCAGCCATGGTTGCGCTCCGCTGTCGCTGCCCTCACCGGAAGGGTGAAACCGAAGACCATGCCGCGCGGAGGATTGGCCGCGGCATAGATCGTCCCACCATGGGCCTCGACGATCGAGCGGCTGATCGCCAGCCCCATGCCCATCCCGCCGGGCTTGGTCGAGTGGAAGGCGTCGAAGATCCGCTCGATGGCGGCGGGGGCGAGGCTCACGCCGGTATCGCGGATGCTCACGGTGACCCTCTCGCCATCGGTTGCAGCGCCGACCAGCATGTCCCGCGGCCCGGTTTCCTGCTGACCGATGGCCTCGGCTGCGTTCACCAGCAGATTGAGGACGACCTGCTGCAGCTGGACCCGGTCGGCGATCACCCGCGGCAGGTCATCGGCCAGGTCGGTCCGCAACGTCACTTGCGCCTTGCGGATCTCGCTGCGCGTCAATGACAGCACGTCCTCGATCAGGGCGGCCACATCGACCGTCTCGCGCGAGGGAGGCGCCTTCGCCACCATCCTGCGCACGCGGCCGATCACGTCGCCGGCGCGGTCCGCATCGGCGACGACGCGCTCCAGCGCCCGCCTGGCCTCGGCCGGGTCGGCGGGGGTGGCGGCAAGCCAGCGCAGGGCGGCGTGCCCGTTGGCGACGATGCCGGCGAGCGGCTGGCTGACCTCATGCGCGATCGATGCTGTCAGCTCGCCCATCATCGTGACGCGCGAGATATGGGCAAGCTCCGCTCGCGCCTGGCGGGCGCGGGCTTCGGCGGCCTCGATCCGTATCGCCAGATAGGTCGTAGCCCCGATCGCAATCAGGCTGAGGAGGCAGTTGACCAGCCCGGCATGCTCCGCCCCGCGCGGGGTGAGCAGATAGCTGAGGATCGTCAACCCGGCGCTGGCCGCGCCGACCCAGAGCACGACCGCCGGCCGGTCAAACCACACCGAAACCAGGATCACCGCGACATAGAGGACCGCAACCGCGATCTCCAGATCGGTATAGGTATCGGCGAGGAAGATCGCGGCCGCCAGCAAGGCGAGGCTCAGGCCAAGCCCGGCCTTCCCGAGGCGGAAACGCTCACGGTCGAGCACGCGCATCGCCTCCCCCACGGACATCCCGCACCGCTTGCCGGACCGGGCTCGTTCCGGGCGGCATCATCGATCCAGTACCGCAAGCGGCTCCGTTCGACCATTGCGCCCTGAGCGCGGCGAGCGCTCGGCCCGGGAGTGCCTCAGCTCGGATTTTCGAGGGTGAAGAGGTCGGCGGCCTCGTCATAGGCGAAGTACTCGCCATAACGGGCCCAGTTGGTGACGGCCTTGAGGGTCGTGGCGGCATAATCCTCCGACATGTGATCCTCGAGTTCGTCGCGGAAGCGCCCGGCCGGCGCCCGATGGCTCGAGCGCTCGTCCAGCACCCGGCGGATATGCGCCGCGAGCGGTACATAGGCGGCGAGCTGCTGGGCGAAGAGGCGCTTGCGTTCGTCGACATCGCTGTCGGCGAAGCGTAAGCCCGGCGCCGTGAGCCTGATGTCGCCGCCCTCGATATCGGCGAAGCGGAGCAGTTGGAGCGTCTCCGCCACCGGGAAGAGATCGTCGATCTCGTGATGGAGCTGCGCCGCGAGCGGCGGCAGATCGGCCTCGCCCTTATAGGGTTCGGCTGCGATCGCCTCGATGAGACCGGCCATGAGATTGGTCGAGACGCGCGGCAGCGACATCGCGATGCCGGTGCCGGGAAAAAAGCCCTCGCGCGCCGGGACCCCCGGACGCGCCGTCATGCGCGCATAGATCTCGTCCACCAGCGCGCGGAAGGCGGGATCGAGACGGTTGCGCGGCTGGGGCAATTCGACGCGCAGCTCCGCAATGACGCGGCCGGGATTGGAGCCGAAGAGCAGGATGCGATCGCACATCAGCACCGCCTCCTCGATGTTATGGGTCACCATCAGGATGGCCTCGATCGGCATCCGCCCCTCGCACCACAGGTCAAGCAGGTCCGTGCGCAGCGTCTCGGCGGTCAGGACGTCGAGCGCCGAGAACGGCTCGTCCATCAGCAGGACCTTGGGATGCACGACCAAGGCGCGGGCGAGCCCGACGCGCTGGCGCATGCCGCCGGACAATTCCTTCGGATAAGCGCTCTCGAAACCGTCGAGGCCGATCAGGTCGATGGCGGCAAGCGCCCGCTTGCGCCGCTCGGCCGGCGCCACGCCCTGCGCTTCGAGGCCGAGCTCGACATTTTCCAGAACCGTCAACCAGGGAAACAGGGCGAAGCTCTGGAAGACGACGGCGACTCCGGCACTCGGCCCCGCCACCGGCCGGCCGCAGAATTCGACGGTGCCGCCGCTCGGCTGGATCAGCCCGGCGATCGCCCGCAGCAAGGTCGATTTTCCCGAGCCGGAACGCCCGAGCAAACCCACGATCTCGCCGGGATCGAGCGTGACGTCGACCTTGTCGAGCACGACGAGGGAGCCGGCCCCTCCCTTGTCGTAGCTCTGGCAGACCTGTCGAGCCCGGACCAGCGCGTCGGACCGGTTGCTGTTCAATGCGGAAGTCTCGGTGATGCTGTCCATCGGTCGGATCCTTTCGGGAACTTCAGTCGAGGCGCATGCGGCGCTCGGCGAGGACGTAGAGCGGGCGCCAGAGCACGCGGTTCAACAGGGTGACGAAGAGCGACATCACGGCGATGCCCAGCACGACGCGCGCAAAGTCGCCGGCCTCGGTCGCATTGGCGATGTAGGAGCCCAGCCCATAGGCCTCGAGCTTGGTATCGCCCCAGCTCGCCACCTCGGCGACGATGCTCGCGTTCCAGGAGCCGCCGCAGGCCGTCAGCGCGCCGGTAACGTAGTAGGGAAAGATCCCCGGCAGGATGACGCGCCGCCACCAGGTCCATGAGCGGAGCTGGTAGACGCGGGCGACCTCGCGCAGATCGGTCGGGAAGGCGCTCGCCCCGGCGATGACGTTGAACAGGATGTACCACTGCGTCCCCAGCACCATCAGCGGCGAGAGCCAGATTTCCGGGCTCGCGCCGGTGCTGACGATGGCGATGACGGCGAAGGGAAACAGCACATTGGCCGGAAAGGCCGCGAGGAACTGCGCGACCGGCTGGACCCGCTCTGCAATCTCGGGGCGCAGGCCGACCCATACGCCGATCGGCACCCAGATCACGCTCGCGACGGCGATCAACACGACGACCCGCAGCAGGGTGACGAGGCCGCGCACCAAAGCATCCCCGGCATCCCCCCACGACAGGGTCTGCCCGACATAGGAGACCGCGATCCAGGTCGACCACGCGCCCAGCGCCACGATCAGGCCGAGCCAAGCATAGTCCAGCGCGCGGCTCGCCGCAGGGGCGATCCTGACGGGCCGCGAGGACGCCAGCCGAAACCGCAGCAGCATGAGCCGGTTGCCGAGCCAGGCGAAGGGAACCATCAGGCGCTTGAGCAGGCGGGTGCGGCGCGCCAGGCCATAGACCCATGAGCGGGGCTTCCGCTGCCCCGCCGTCTGCTCGAAGCGGAACTTGTCGGCCCAGGCGACGATCGGGCGGAACAGGAGCTGATCGTAGAGGCCGATCACCACGGCCATGGCGAGCACGGCCCAGCCCACGGCCAGGAAGTCCTGCTCCTTGATGGCGAGCGCGAGCCAGGAACCGAGCCCCGGAAGCTGGACCGTCGTGTCGCCGACCGTGATCGCCTCCGAGGCGACGACGAAGAACCAGCCGCCCGACATCGACATCATGGTGTTCCACACCAGGCCGGGCATCGCGAACGGGGCCTCCAGCCGGCAGAAGCGCTGCCAGGAGGACAGGCCGAAGCCGCGGCTGACCTCGTCCAGATCGCGCGGCACGGTCCGCAGCGACTGATAGAAGGAGAAGGCCATGTTCCAGGCCTGGCTGGTGAAGATCGCGAAGATCGAGGCGCATTCGGCGCCGAGCTGGCTGCCGGGGAACAGCCCCATGAAGAAGGTGACGGTGAAGGTCAGAAAGCCGAGCACCGGCACCGATTGAAGGATATCGAGCGCCGGAATGATCAGCATTTCGGCGCGGCGGCTCTTGGCCGCCAGGGTCGCGACGACGAAGGTGAAGATCAACGAGGCGATGATCGCCGCGAACATCCGCATCGTCGTGCGCAGCGCGTATTCCGGCAGCAACGCCGGATCGAGCGCGATGGGCGCGCTGGAAAGGCCGGCGAGCGGCGCATGCATCGCCGCCGCGCCATGGAACGTCAGCACCGCGAGCGTGGCGAGCAGCGCGAAGGCGGCGAGGTCGTAGAGATTGGGCAGCACCCGCTCGCGGGCGAGAGCGGCAAGGGCGCTGCCCCGCTCGGGATTGTTGGACAGGAATGCCATCACGGAACCTCGGCTGAATAGCGACCGGCATGGCCGATGGAGAGCGCCGTGCCGCCGCGCGCCAGCAGCCCGGCATGGGGCAGGAAGACTCTGCAGCGCCTGCTGGCGCGAGATCGTCGGGCGCCCTCCTCCCCACATTCCGGCTGCCAGCAGCATTCCAGACGCCCATCCACCTCGCTGATCCGCCACGCGGCCACGAGGCGCGAACGCCCGGCCTTCATGCGCGGCGCGAAGCGCAGAACCTGGGAAGAGACAGGCCGCGCCGGGCCGGGTCCGGCGGGAGCCACCGACCGGGGAAAGGCGAGGATATCGTTCATGACGCATCTCCTTCGACCTGCTCGAAGTCGTCCTTAGCGCCGGGCGACGTCCGGCGCGCTCCTGCATCACAGGCGTGCGAGATCGCAAAGCGCCGCCGCAGCGGACCGACGCGATCTCTCCCTCCTCGAAGAAGGGCCGTGCGATGTGAAAGGGCGCCGCCTCGTTGCGGCGACGTCACGCTGTTTGCGCGCTGTCGGGGGCGGGATCAATCGGACGAAGGCATCGCCAACTATACCTGGGTATAGAGGCCGCATCGCAGCTTGAAGCGCCTCGACAGCCCGGGCGGTTCGACAGGTGTCGATATCGCCCCGGCGCAGGCTTACTCGCGTCGCGGAATGATGTTTGATGGATGCCCGTTCCGGAGCGATTCCATGCAGGCTCTCGTTGACGCGCTCGATCGGGGCCTGGGCGCGATCTGCCTGGCAGCCCGATGGCTCGCCTTGCCTCTCGTGCTTCTGCTGTTCCTGCAATGGCCGCTGCGCGATCTTTACAAGGGCTGGTCGCGTGAGGCGAACGATCTCGGGCAATGCGTATTCGCCCTTTACGTCGCGGTATCGCTGACGGCGGCCACCCGTTCCGGCGCCCATCTGGCCAGCGATGCCCTGGCGCATCGGCACGGGGAGAGGCTGCGTCGGGCACTGGAGGCCGGCCTCATCGTGCTGGGGCTTCTGCCCTGGTCGCTGTTTCTGCTGATCGTCGGTTGGCCTGCCCTGCTGATCAGCCTTCGCGGCCTCGAGGCCTTCCCGGATACCGGCAATCCCGGCTATTTCCTCATCCGCGCCTCGGGCTTCCTCCTGGCGGCCCTTGTCTTCATCTCTGGCCTGCTCGGTTTGCTGCGGAGGCGCGCGTGAACCAGTGGATCGGCCTGGCCATGCTCGCCGGGGTCGCGCTGGGCGCGATCGCGACGGGGTTGCCCGTCTGGGGCGTCCTGATCGGCCTTGCGACGATCGGCGCTGCCGCATCGACCGTGCTCGACCCGTCCAGCGCGGCGCTCTTCGCGGCGCTGCCGAGCCGCCTCGTCGGCCTGCTGGAATCGGATCTGCTGCAGGCCCTGCCGCTTTTTGTCTTCATGGGCGCGCTGCTGAACCGGCTGCCGCTCGCCCGCATCCTGTTTCGCGCGGGCTTGCGCCCCTTCGGCGGCGCACGCGGCGCGACGCTGGCGCTCGGCGCCATCCTGGGGCCGATGAACGGTTCCGTCAGCGCCAATGCGATCGCCCTGACGCGCGCGATCGAGCCGGCATTGGCCGAGCATGAGGTGACGCCCGCCGAGAGTGTCGCGTTGCTGACGGTGGCGAGCACGCTCGGCGTGCTCGTGCCGCCTTCCCTCGTCCTGATCCTGCTCGGCGATGCGATGATGACGGCTCACACCATCGCCCTGAATGCCACCGGCCGGGTCGATCGCATCGTCAACACGCAGGATGTTTTCCGCGGCGCGATGCTGCCGGCGGGGCTGTTTCTCGCGGCCTGCCTCGCCCTGGCCTTCCTGCGCCGGGAACCCGGCAAGCGCCTTCCCGCCCCGACGCTGAAGGAAGCGCTGCTGGCGCTCGTGACGGTCGGATTCATCGGCGGGCTCCTGCTGGGCGTCGCGCTCGGCTATTTCTACGCGGTCGAGGCGGCGGCGATGGGGGCCGTCGGCCTGCTCGGCGCGGGCTTGCTCAGCCGTCGACTGGACGGCGCGACGCTGAAGGCGGTTCTGGACGATACGCTGGCGATGACCGGCGCGCTGATGGCCCTGCTGGTCGCGGCGACGACCTTCACGCTCGTCTTCCGCGTGCTCGGGAGCGACCGGCTGGTCGCCAGCTGGATGGAGGCGGTGCCCGGCGGTCCTCTGGGGATTTTGGGAGCCGGCCTCATCCTGATTTTCATCGCGGCCTTCGTTCTCGACGCCTTCGAGATCATCTTCGTGCTGGTGCCGATCCTGCTGCCGCCGATCCTGATGCGGGTCGAGGATGCGCAATGGGTCGCGGTCCTGACCCTGCTCGTCCTGCAGACGAGCTTCCTGCTCCCGCCGCTCGGCTATGCGCTGACGATGACGCGGGCGGCGGCGAGCCGGCGCGCGCCGTTGCGCGCCGCCATGGCGTCGCTCGCCCCCTTCATCCTCGTGCAGCTCTTCGTGACGGCGGCCGTCGTCTGCTGGCCGCGCCTGGCGCATCTGGGCCAGCCGCCCGCGGCGGCCGTCGCGGCCCCATCCGAAGCCGACGCCGCCCGCCGCCTGCACGACATCACCCCTCCCGCCGACCTGCTGGAGATCGCGCCGCCGAAGTTTTGACTGGCCGAGATCAGACCGCGACGTCCGCCTTGATGGCCGCGTGAGGTGAATAGCCCTCGACCTCGAAATCCTCGATCCGGTAATCGTCGATGCTGGCGGCGTGCCGCGTCAGGCGCATCTTCGGGAAGGGACGCGGATCGCGGCTCAACTGCTCGCGAGCCTGATCGAGATGGTTCAGGTAGAGATGCACATCGCCTCCGAACCAGACGAAATCGCCCAGCTTCAATCCCGCCTGCTGCGCGATCATCAATTGAAGCGCGCAGCAGTTCACCCAGTTGAACCCGACGCCGAGGAGCAGATCCGCGGATCTCTGGAAACAGAGGGAATTCAGCCGCCCATCCGAAGTGACGTGGTACTGATAGACCATATGGCAGGGCGGAAGAGCCATTTGGCCCAATTCAGCGACATTCCAGCCATGGAACAGCATGCGGCGGCTCGACGGATTGCTGCGCAGGGTGTCGATCAGATCCTTGATCTGATCGTGCTCGCGACCATCGGCCCCCAGCCATCGGCGCCATTGCTTGCCGTAGACGGGCCCAAGCTCGCCCCACCGCGCGGCAAAATCATCGTCTTCGGCAATGCGCTTCTCGAACTCCGCCTGGCCGATCTCCTCGCCGGTTTCGCGACGGTAGGTCGCGAGCGGCCAGTCGGTCCAGATCCGCACATTCTCGCGGACCAACGGCTGGATATTGGTCTGTCCGGTCAGAAACCAGAGCATCTCCTTGACCGCCGTCTTCCAGTAGACGCGCTTGGTCGTCAGGATGGGCACCGTCCCGTCCGAGAGGTCGAAGCGCGCCATGGCGCCGAAAATGGACCGCGTACCGACGCCGGTCCGGTCGAGCCGCTCGTCACCCCGTTCCAGCACATCGGAAAGAAGGTCGAGATATTGGTGTTCCGGGTGCCTGCGGCTCATTCCTGCCTCCTGAGATTGCGCGACGCCGAGCGCGGCAACCCTATACTTCCAGAGCGCCGTGCCGCGCCGGACGCAGCGTCCCGGCCGTGACCGACCGAGCCTCTTCCGACGGGTCGAGGCGCATCCGATGCCCGGCAATGGCGCGCATGGCGGAGCGACATTCCTTGCGGATGCCTCGGGTCGGGCCGCGTTGGAGCCGGTCGTGACAAGGGTGCATGACGAATCTCTGAGAAGCGGGCCACCATAGCCGGTCGCGGCGCCGCTGGCCCCGCCTCGCCGGCAAGCTTCCCCAACCTTTGCAGCATGTCGTGACAAACCGCGTCCGGAACAATGCCCGGCGGCGCCGGTTGCCTCATGGGCTGTCTGAACAGGGAGAGATACGCATGCTCTCACGACGATCGATGGCGCTGGCCGCCATGGCCACGCTCGCGCTCTCGACGCGGGCCATGGCCCAACCTTCCGGAACGCCACCCAAGCCGTCCGACCGGGCGATCTCGATGGAGGATGCCCGCCGTATCGCCACCGAAAACGGCGTCGCCCGCATCGAGGAGATCAAGTTCGACGACGGCCACTGGATGGTCGAGGGCCGCGACAGTCTCGGCTCGGAGATCGAGATCCGGCTCAGGGCCAGCGACGGCGCTGTGCTGAAGCTGGAGCGGGAGCGCCCCGCCTCCGCGAAGGCCGGCAACTGACGATCTGACGGCCTCACGGGATCGCGACCGGCCGTGAAGGCTCCTGTCCGAAACTTGCCTCAATCCACGCTACTCATCGCGCCTCCGATTCACGAGGTTCGATACGCGGATGAATGGCGCAGCTCGCCAGCTTGCGGTGGCTTTGTTCACGAGCGTGGTTGCCTTGCCGGGTCATGCCTCGCAGGCGGCCGCCCAAATCGTCGCCTTCGATAACGACCGGACGATTTCTGAAAGCACGATCTCGGAAAGCCGGGCGCGCGAGATTGCCTGGAGCGCCGGCCTCGTCCATGTCGAGGAGATCACGCGGACCAGCGACCGCTGGGAGCTGGCGGGGCGCACGGTCGATGACGACGAGATGATCCTCGACATCGACGTCAGAGATGGTCGAATTCTCAATTGAGGCCGGAAAGCCTCACTGCTCGGCCTTATCGATCCTTCCTGTCGAAATCGAGCCGGCGGTCTTTCCCCGCGCCGCGGCTATGCCTATATTCACGGTGCCGCTCGCAAGAGCGGCTATGGCGATAAACGGATTTCGGAATAAGCCTTTCGGACCCGGGGGCGGTACCCGGCGCCTCCACCAAAGCCCTGGCGACAGGGAGCCTTGCCGCAAGCGCGCAGGGCTTTGGCGGGGGCGAAATAGGATCGACGAGGGTGTAAAGGACTTCCTTTTGCTCGGCATGGTTCCGCCGTTATCGGGCCAAAAGCATAGTTGCCAACGACAACAATGCTCGGGTTGCTGTCGCCGCGTAATGCGGTGCTGGTTCCCAAACCAAAGCCCTTGCGTTTAGCCGCGTAAGGCGGGGCTCGGAGGCGCCTGGCAACAGAAGCCTCCACTTTCATTTTGGCCTGCCGGCTGTTCCCGCCGGGGAGTGAAGCGGAAACGTCGACGCAATGTCCAAGGATGTCCTTCGTTACGATCTGATGGTTCAGGAGGCGCTCAAGGGCGTCGTCCGCAAGATCCTGTCGGAGGCTGCGCGCGACGGGTTGCCGGGCGAGCATCATTTCTACATCACCTTCCGCACGGGGGCTCCGGGCGTGCGCCTGTCGCAGCGCCTGCGGGAGAAGCATCCCGAGGAGATGACCATCGTCCTCCAGCACCAGTTCTGGGATCTGAGCGCCAGCGACCATTCCTTCGAGGTTGGCCTGTCCTTCTCCGGCGTGCCGGAGCGGCTGCTCGTGCCCTTCGACGCGGTGACGACTTTCTTCGATCCTTCCGTCCAGTTCGGCCTGAAATTCGAGACGCAGGACACGCCCGAGGAGGCCGCTCCGCCGGCCGAGGCCGAAACGGCCGATGCGCCGGCCCCGCTGCCGGCCAAGCTCGTGCCGGCCGGCGTCCCCGTCCTCAAATCCAAGGCGGCCGAAACGGAAACCGCCAAGGGCGGAACCAAGGACGGCGACGACAAGGCCGACGCGGCGACTGCGGCGAGCGAAAGCGAGGACGACAATCGCGGCACCGCCGAAGTCGTCAGCCTGGATTCCTTCCGCAAGAAGACCTGACAACAAGAAGACCTGACGACCGAGCTGACGGACTGATCCCATGACCGAGACGCGCACCGAAACCGATTCCTTCGGCCCCATCGCCGTGCCGGCGGATCGCTACTGGGGCGCGCAGACTCAGCGCTCGCTCGAGAATTTCAGGATCGGCGGCGAGAGCGAGCGCATGCCGCTGCCGCTGGTGCATGCCTTGGTCCTGGTGAAAAAGACGGCGGCGCATGTCAACGCCCGGCTCGGCCTGCTCGACCAGCGCGTCGCCGGCGCGATCGGCCAGGCCGCCGACGAGGCGCTCGCCGGCAAGTTCGACGGGCATTTCCCGCTGGTGATCTGGCAGACCGGCTCCGGCACCCAGTCGAACATGAACGCCAACGAGGTGCTGGCGAACCGCGCCAACGAATTGCTCGGCGCCGGCCTCGGCGCCAAGAGCCCGGTGCATCCCAATGACCACGTCAATCGCGGCCAGTCCTCCAACGACGCCTTCCCGACCGCGATGCACATCGCCGCGGCGCTGGAGATCACGCGCAGGCTGCTGCCTGCCCTGCGCGGCCTCGAAAAGGCGCTGGACGCCAAGGCCGAAGCCTTCAAGAACCTGGTCAAGATCGGCCGCACTCATCTGCAGGATGCCACGCCCGTCACGCTCGGCCAGGAATTCTCCGGCTATGCGATGCAGCTCCATCTCGGCATCGGCCGCATCGAGGCCGCGCTCGGCGGGCTCTACGCACTGGCGCAGGGCGGTACTGCCGTCGGCACCGGCCTCAACACCCATCCCGATTTCGCCGTGCTCTTCGCCAAGGAAGCCGCGGCGCTGACCGGCCTGCCCTTCCGCAGCGCCGACAACAAGTTCGAGGCGCTCGCCAGCCATGGCGCGCTCGCCGCAGCCCATGGCGCGCTGGCGGCGCTGGCCTCCGACCTGTTCAAGATCGCCAACGACATCCGCCTGATGGGCTCCGGCCCGCGCTCGGGCCTCGGCGAGATCAGCCTGCCGGAGAACGAGCCGGGATCCTCGATCATGCCTGGCAAGGTCAACCCGACCCAGGCCGAGGCGCTGACCATGGTCGCGACCCAGGTCCACGGCAACCAGGCGACGATCGGCTTCGCCGCGAGCCAGGGCCATTTCGAGCTCAACGTCTTCAAGCCGGTGATCGCCGCCGCGTTTCTGCAATCCGTGCGGCTCCTGACCGACGCGGCCGAGAGCTTCCGCGTCAACTGCGTCGAGGGCATCGAGGCCAATGAGGGCCAGCTCAAGGAATTGCTCGCGCGCTCGCTGATGCTGGTGACGGCGCTGGCCCCGGCGATCGGCTACGACAAGGCGGCCGGCATCGCCAAGGCGGCCCATCACAACGGCACGACGCTGCGCGAGGAAGCGCTGAAGGCGGGCGTCGCCGCGGACCTGTTCGACAAAACGGTCAAGCCCGAGAAGATGCTGCAGCCCGCCTGAACGGAGGCTTCGCCATGGCCGAGATCGTCAACCTCCGTCGCTTCCGCAAGCAGAAGGCGCGCGAGGATGCGGAAAAGACGGCCGAGCAGAACCGCATCGACTTCGGCCGCAGCAAGGCCGAACGCAGCCTGAGCGAGGCCGAGCGCGAGAAGGCGAAGCGCCATGTCGAAGGCCACCGCCTCTCGCGTGACGACGAGCCGGAGCCGGCATGAATCCCGAGCGCAAGCGCTCGCTCAGCATCGCCGGCCACCGCACCAGCGTCTCGCTCGAGGATGAATTCTGGAATGCGCTGAAAGAGATCGCAGCGGGCGAAGGGCGCAGCCTCGCCGCCCTGATCGCCGAGATCGACACCGCACGCGGCGACATCAATCTCTCGGCAGCCCTGCGGCTGCACACCCTCGCGCATTTCCGCCGGCTGGCCGAAAGCTCCGTCTGAGCGATTGCGAGCCATTTCAACGACTTGATGAAGAACCTGGAATCAGCGCGCGAAGCGGCTGAATCGATCTCTCAATTCAAGGGCACGCCGCGTGGAGGTGGCACGGGCGCGATCTGGAAGGGTGGCGGAAGCGCCGGAGCCCCCTGCCCGGGCGGCGTCTGCACGGTGCCCTCCGGAGAGCTGGCACGCGGCGCGCTCGGCAGCAACAGCGGTCCGGGCTGCGCCGGTACCGGGGCCGGTTGCGCCGCCGCCCGTTCGGCAGCCGCCTTGGCGCGGTCCTCGGCCTCGGCACGGCGCCGCGACTCCTGCTCTGCCTTCGCCTGCTCGATCTGTCGGCGTTGCTCCTCGGCTTGCCGACGCTGTTCCTCCGCCCGCCGCGCCTCTTCCTGACGCTTCTCCTCCGCGATGCGCGCCTCCTCTTGCGCCTTCAGGAAGAGATTGAGCTGCCGCTCGTTCTCGCGCATCTCGCGTTCGGCCCGCAGGCGGCGCATATGCATCGACCGCTCGCGCGCATCCGCCTCGAAGGCCTCGACCCGTTCGATCTCGCGTGCCAGCGCCCGCGCCGCCACCGTGTTCGAGAGCGCACTGACGTCGCTCTCACGCCGGAGGTCGGAAAGCGGTCCGCGCCAGGCGATCCCGATCTGTGGCACATCGCCCGGCCAGCCCTTCGGCAGCGACCCGACGGGCTTCAGCCCGAGCCGGAGATCGGCGGTGAGCCCCCTGAGATCGACGGTGCCGCTCGCCTCGGCCTTCATCCCGTTGCGCTCGAAGCCGAAGGGTTGCAGCCGGACAAGGCCGCCGGCGAGCGTGAAGGGCAGCGTCACATCGCCCAGCGTCCAGGCGTCGCGGTCGAGTGCCTCGGCCAGACGGTCGCGCAGGCGCGACGCATCGCTCTCGGAAGCATCCTCGCCGGTCGCCGCGATAAGGCGCTCATAGGCTTTGGGGTCCAAGCGCGCGAGGCGCGTGCCGGCAAGCGACAGGCTGCCCGCGCCGCTCAGGCCCGCGATGAGCCGCGCCGGCGTCTCGCCCGAGCCGCCGAGTTCGAACAGCCCTGACGCCTTGCCGGCGACCGCCCCCTTCGTCAGCCCCCCGAGATCGACGCTGGCCAGATTGATCCGGCCGTTGAGCTGGCCGAGACCGCCGTCGCGCCGCAGCCCGAGCCGCCCGGAGAGCTGCCCGCCGCCATAGCTTCCCGCGATGTCCTCCACCCTGAGTCCGTCCGGATCGGCTTTCAGCACGAAGCGGGCCTTTTGCAGGGCGACCCCGTCGAGCAGCGTCAGCGTGCCGGCCTCGACCGAGAGTTCCATCTCCGGCAGTTCCGCCACGCGCCCGAAGCGCGCCGTCGACCAGAGCGAACCCGCTGTCGGAGCCGCCTGGCCCAGCGCCGCGCCGATCAATCCGCGCAGATCGGCTCCGGGCACGGCGAAGCGCCCGCTATAGCGCCCCTCGCGCGGCAGCGTGAGCGAACCCGTGGCGGAGGCGCCTCCCAGATTCGCGGCGATGTCGTCGAGCTTGACGGCCTCGCCTGTCATCGCCAGCCGGGCATGAGCGTCAAGCACGCCGTCCGGCAGCAATCGCGCCGGCCCTTCGGCGAGGATCTGGCCGGGCCCATCCGCCTGCACGGTGAGTTGCCGCCCACCTGCGCCATCCTCGACGACGACCGAAAGCCCGGGCCCCGCCAGCGAACCGACCGCGCGGCCGCCGCTCAGATCGATCGTGAGCTTGCCCGGCCCACCCTGCATCGGCGCCGGCAAACCGAGCGCCGTAAAGGCCTGCCTCCGGTCGGCGAGATCGAAGCCGAGCGTCGCCCGCTGCCATGTCCCGGCCCGGTCGAGTCGCCCGTCGATGGCGATCTTACCGGCATTCGCCGTACCCTGGGCCGAAAGACTGGTTTCGCCGGAGGCCGCCCGCGTCAGCCGAAAACCGGTGTCGAGCCGCGACAGCCCGTCTCCGACACGACCGAGCACCTGGCTCACACTGTCCGGCAGCAGCGGCCCGGCGAGCGCGGCCAATGTCTCGAAGCGCGGCGCCCGCACGCGCCCGGAAATATCCCCGCCCTCGGCGAGCAGCGCGCCGGAACCTGCCACGCTGACGCCACCGAAGCCATCCACCGAAAGCCGGCTCAACCGCCAGATCTCGCCCTCGCGCTTGAGATCGAGCGAAGCGGAGCCCGGAGGGGCATTTCTGAAACGCAGATTGGCCAGAGACAGGTCGAGCGCGATATCGCGCGCTCCGAACGGCCCGGCGAGGCTCGGCCCCGGCGGCAGGCTGTTGAGGTCGAGCCCGTTGACCGTCGCCTTCGCGGCAAGCTTTGCATCCGTGATCTCGCCGGCGGCCTCCAGGCGCAACCCCGACGAGCCGGCGACCAGCAGCCGCTGGAAGGCGAGGCCGGAGGCGCTCCAGCTCCCGGCGGCGTCGGCGTCGATCCGCCCGAGCCGGGCAACGAACTCGGCCAGTGCGGGATCGAGGCCGTTGCGCGACAGCACCAGCGCGACGCGGCGCGCATCATCGGCCTTGACCGTGAGCCGCGCGGAAACCTCCGTTTCGCTCGCGCTGCCGCTGGCGCCGACCAGCGCGCCCGCGACGCGCAGCGAGGCGGTGGCGTCGGAGAGGCCCTGATCGTGCAACTTCCCGCGTAGAGCGAGAGCCGAGAAATCCTCGCCGCGCCAGATCATCTGGTCGAGGTCGAGGCTGATGTCGAGGCTGCCCGGCAGGCCCTGCAGCGCCTGCATGAAGCCCTTGCGCTCGGCAAGCGCCGTCGCCAGCGCATCGGCATCGAGCCGCCGGGCCCTGAGCGCGAGCGAGCCCGTACCGCCGGGCGGGAGATATTGCCCCTCGCCTTCCAGCCGCGCCGCGCCGCCGGCAAGGTCCAGCGTCAGCCCGGCGAGGTCGAGCTGGCGGCTGCCGCCACGCAGCCGGCCGGACAGCGCGACCGCCCCGCCGGGCGACAGGTTGAACAGCCCGTCCGCCTCGGCTCCGACGCTGCCGCCGCCTTGGCGTGGAAAGAGCAGCGCCCCGTCGAAATTGAACTGCAGATTGTCGCCGGTGAGGAACGCCTTGGCCCGAAGCCGGCCGCCCTCATCCATCTCGCCGGTGGTGATGCGCAGCGAGTTGCCCGCCACCTCGCCCTCGAAACGCCAGGGCCCGGCGAGGCTCACCGCCGAAACCTCGGCGGCCACGGGAGCGATCGTCACCGGCGCCTTGCCCGGATCGCGCCAGATCACCGCCGAGCGGCTGATCGTCAATCGTTCGAGGCTGGCCTGTGCCGGCAAGCCGGCGCCGCTGCGCTCCGGCAGGCGGATCGCGCCGTTCGGATCGAGCGACAGGGACAATATGGCGCCGTCGAAGCGCGCTTCCGAGAAATGGAACTCGCCCCGCGCCAGCGAGGCCAGAGCGAGCTCGACAGTGGCGTTCTCGACCGTCGCCGAACTCGCCTCGCCCGGCGCGCCGATCCGCAGATCTCCCAGCGTGATCCGCGGCGAGGGCAAGAGGCGCAGGCGGATATCGCCCCCGACACGCGTCTCGACGCCGAGCGCCTCGCTCAGCCTTGCCTCGACCTGCGAGCGATAGGCGCGCCAGTCGACGAAGCCGGGGCCGACCAGGGCCGCCAGCAGCGCCAGCACCAGCAAGGCGGCGAGAACTGTCAGAGTTTCACGCAACGTCCGCTTTCTGCCCCTTTCGCAACCAGCGGGCGGTGCCGGCCGAACCGGCGCCGCCATGCACGATCAAGCTGTCAGCAGAATGACGGCAAGTCGCGGCGAGATCACGACATTTCGGCGAAGCCCGCGGGCGGCGCAAGCGGCGGCGATGTCACAGAACGACGATTTTGCCGGGATTGAGGATGTTCTGCGGGTCGAGCGCACGCTTGATCGTGCGCATCACCGCGACCGCCTCCGGCCCATGCTCCTGCTCGAGATACTTGATCTTCTTCTGGCCGACACCGTGCTCGCCCGTGCAGGTCCCGCCCATCGTCAGCGCACGCTTCACCAGCCGATCGATGAAGGCTTGCACCCGCTCGACCTCGGCCTTGTCGTTGAGATCGACCAGCGGCTGCGTGTGGAAATTGCCGTCGCCGACATGGCCGGCGATCGGCGCGATCAGCCCGGATTCCTCGATGTCCCGCTTGGTCTCCTCGACGCATTCGGCCAGTCGCGAGATCGGCACGCAGACATCGGTCGCAACCGAGTCGAAGCCGGGCCGAAGCGCCTTCGCCGCCCAATAGGCATCATGGCGCGCCTGCCAGAGCTTGGAGCGGTCCTCGGCCTTGGTCGCCCACTCGAAGGGACCGCCGCCATATTCCGCCGCGATCTCGCCGAAGCGCTCAGACTGCTCGGCAACGCCTGCTTCCGTGCCATGGAACTCGACGAAGAGCATCGTCGTCTCCGGCAGGCCGAGCTTGGCGTGCAGGTTGACGCCGCGGATCATCACATCGTCGAGCAATTCGATGCGCGCGACCGGCAGGCCGGTCTGGATGGTCAGAATCGTCGCATCGCAGGCCGCCTTCACCGACGGGAACGGGCAGACGCCCGCCGCGATCGCCTCCGGGATGCCGTGCAGCTTCAGCGTGACCTCGGTGATGATGCCGAGCGTGCCTTCCGAGCCGACGAGGAGCCGGGTGAGGTCGTAGCCGGCCGAGGTCTTGCGGGCCCGCGTCGAGCTCTGGACGATCGAGCCGTCAGCCATCACCGCCTTCAGCGCCAGCACATTGTCCTTCATCGTGCCGTAGCGCACCGCATTGGTGCCGGAGGCGCGCGTCGCCGCCATGCCGCCGATGGAGGCGTCGGCGCCGGGATCGATCGGGAACATCAGGCCTTGGTCGCGCAGATGCTCGTTGAGCTCCTTGCGGGTGACGCCCGCCTCGACCACCACGTCGAGATCCTCCGCATGGACGGCGACGATCCGCTTCATCTGCGACATGTCGATGCAGACGCCGCCGAAGGGCGCGTTGACATGGCCTTCCAGCGAAGTGCCGGTACCGAAGGCGATGACCGGCACGCCATGCGCGGCGCAGAGCCTCACGATCTCCGAAACCTCTTCCGTGCTCTGCGGAAACACCACCGCGTCCGGCGCCTGGTTCGGAATCCAGGTCAGCGTATGGCCGTGCTGCTGGCGCACCGCGAGACTGGTCACCAACCGGTTGCCGAAGCGCGCGGCGAGCGCCCGCGTCACGGTCTCGACGGCTTCCCGCGAGGGAGGCAGCACGGCGGCGGCGCTGAAGGTTTCGGGAAGCGACGCGGCGGGCAGGCTCATTGTCAACATCCGGTTTTGGCGCTTAGAGTTGGAACAGATCGGTTTCGCCACCGGTTACGATTACGAGATCGTTCCGGTGTGGTCGTTTTCTGCCCGCGCCAGACTCCTGGCACCGGGCAGGGCCGATGCACAGTAGAACACGCAACCGCCGGATGGGCAGTACAAATTACGCTGCCATGCCTTGAACGAAGCGCTGGACAGGGAGGCGCGGATGAAAAACGAGACGCGCGCCCCGGCGCTGTTCTTCGCACCCTTCGTCTCGTCGGCCATGCGCGTCGAGCCGCAATGGATCGACTATAACGGCCATCTCAACATGGCCTATTACCATGTGCTGTTCGACCGGGCGGTGGACGAGGTTTTCTCGCTCGTGGGCCTGACCCGCGACTATGTCGAGACGCGCCATGCCTCGACCTTCACGGCCGAATGCCACGTCCTCTACAAGCGCGAGTTGACCGAGGGCGATTTCGTCCGCGTCACGGCCCAGCTCATCGCCTTCGACGACAAGCGGCTGCATTACTATCTCGAGATGCGCCACGCCAATGAAGGCTGGCTCGCCGCCACCAGCGAGAACATGTCGCTGCATGTCGACATGGTCCATCGCCGGGTGACGCCCTTCCCGCCCGACATCCTCGCCAATCTCGCCCTGATGAAGGCGGCTCACAGCATGATGCCGCTGCCGGCCACGATCGGCCGCATCATCGGCATGCCGGAAAAGCGTGCGATCCAGGTCGAGGATCAGGCCGAGCCCGAGACCGAAACCCGGCATTGAACGGCGCGGGCAGCGCTCAGTCACTGTCGTCGGGAATCTTGAGCTTGTGACCGCAGGCCTTGCAGTAGACCGCGTCCAGCTCATGCCGTTGCAGCGCGCATTCAGGGCATGGGAAGGTCACCTTGTTGGGCCTCACCAGCGCCTGCGCCAGCTTCACGAACAGGGAAATCCCGACGATCATCACGATGATCGAGGTCAACTTGCCTGCGGTGCCCGGCAAGGTGATGTCGCCGAAGCCAGTGGTCGTCACCGTCGCGACGGTAAAGTAGAGCGCATCGACATAGCCCGCCAGGCCGCCGGCTTCGCGGAAGAAGAAGGTGAAGACGAAGCCCGTGACCACGAAGAGAAAGGTCAGGATGTTGATCAGCGCGCGGGCGACGTTCTCCCAGTCGCGGTAGGGAGTCCTGCGCAATTGCGCCCAGATGACCCCCTTCTGCGAAAGCGACCACAGCCGCAGGATGCGCAGAAAGCCGAAATTCTCCAGCCACTGGGGTGCCAGCAGCGTCACCAGAATGAACAGGTCGAGAATGACCGCCGGCTGGCGCAGGAGCCTCGGCATGTTCGAGGACGCCAGGAACCGCGCGGCGATTTCCAGAACCACGATGACGGCGACCGAATAGTCGATCCAGAGGAACGTCGAGGCGTCCCGCAGGACCGGCGTCGCGATAAAGAAAGCGATGATCAGGAGATCGACGATCGTCACCGCAAGCCGGAAGCGCAGCGCGGTCGGCGAGCGGCCGTGATAGAGCTGGCGCAGCCGGTCTCGGAATGTATCGAACCGGCTCTCGGGCCGTCGGGGATCGGCGCTTTCCATTCCAGGGACGATAGCGGGTCGCGAAGCCAGCCGCCAAGAACCCTCGTCATTGCGCGCGCAGCGCAGCAATCCCGGGGGATTGGGTGGAACGGCTCGGCCCAGCCCCTGGATCGCTTCGTCGCTTCGCTCCTCGCGATGACGCTGGTCCGGCCAGACGCGAAATGCCCTAGCCGCGCGGCATCTCCGCAACCGCATGCACCGCATAGCCGCGATAGGGCGCACTCACCCGGCAATCGGCCCCGGCCGCTTGCGCCAGCTCGCGCATGACCGCCGGCAGGTCCTCCCGCGGCGCGACATGGAACAGCGCGAGCCAGCGCGACAGCACGTTCTTGAACGCGCTCGGCAAACCGGCCTGGTCGCCGAAATCGACGATATGCAGCGAACCGCCCGGAGCGAGCCGCCGCAGCGCCTCCGCCACCACCGGCTGCCAGGGCGGGATCATCGACAACGCATAGGAAATGACGATGCGGTCGAAGCCCGGCCGCCCGAACAGCGCCTGCGGGTCGAAATCGGTCGCGTCGGCCTGCGCCAGCCTGATCCGGCCGGTGAGCCCGGCGCGCGCGACGGAAGCCCGGGCCGTCGCCAGCATCTCGGCGGAGACGTCGAGCCCATAGCACTCACAGTCTGGATAGCGCCGGGCGATCTTGATCAGGTTGCGCCCGGTGCCGCAGCCGATCTCCAGGATCGACGCGCCGGCCGGGGGCGCGAGCCCCTCGATCAGCTGGTCGCGGCCAAGCAGGTAGAATTTGCGGCTGGCGTCGTAGATATGACGTTGATGCCGGTAGATCCGGTCCATCAGCCCCGCGGCCGAGCCCGTCGCCCCGGCAGCGCTCACGCCGCCTGCCCCGGCAGGGTGTAGAGATGGAAGCCGCCATAGATCGCGGAGCGGTCCTGGCGGCAGAGATCGCGGCTGCGGGCCTCGTCATAGCGCCATTGATCGAGGATCGCGGCCGGCACGCGGCCCGGCAGCAATCGCTCATCGGCCGCGGTCCGGAAGATCACCCTTGCGCCCGGCTTGGCCGTGCGCGTGATCTGCGACCACAGCGCCGTGAGGTCGGCATCGTTCATCCAGTCCTGCGCATCGAGCAGCACATAGGCGTCGCAGCTCTTCGCCGGCTGGTCTTCCAGGAAGGCCGTGATCGCGCTCTGGCGATAGCCGACCGCACCGGCCCGGGCCTTCACGGTCTCGAAATTCTGCGGCTGGAGATAGGGTGGCAGCACCGCATCCGCCCCTTCGCCGTAGCGGCGTCCGAAGGCCTGCTGCGCGAAATAATTGTCCTTCAGGTCGAAACCGCAGGCGAGGCGCTCGAGCCTGAGCCGCAGCGCGCCGAGGATGCCGTCCTCGCCATCGGCCGCGAGCGCCTTGTACTGGGCCGGCGGAATGCCGAGGCCGTAGAGCGAGGCCGGCTGGCGCACCAGCCAGCGCACCAGCCTGCGCTCGAACATCGGCGCGAGATGCCGGTCGTAAAGCTGCCGCTGCTCAGCGAGATCGCGCGCGGCCAACATCGCGCGGGGATTGCCGCCGAGCAATCGCGCCAGCAGATGGCCGGTGCCGATGAAGCGGCCGAGCAGCCCGTAGCGGTAGAAGCCGTTGGCGAAGAGGTTGATCCGGCGGCGCCCGCCGAGGCCGCGCCCCTCCCAGTAGCCGCGCGAGACAGCGTCGAGATGCGGCGCGATCTCGCCATCGTAGAAGGCGACATTCTCGCGGCGGTCGGCCGCGCCGAAGAAGCGGCGGAAGGTCGAGTAATCCGTCATGCGCCCCAGCGCCGCGAGCTTCAGCCGCCCCAGCGCGATATGGGCACCGTTGAGATCGACCGCGCTGACGCGGATCGGCGCCGCGGTCAGATAGGACAGGACGTTGCAGGAGCCGGACGCGATCGCGACGACATGGTCGTCCGCCTTGAGCGCAAGCGCCGCCATGTCGACGACAGGGTCTTCCCATATCTGCGGATAGACGAGCCCCGAGAAGGCGCGGGTGAACATCCATTCCAGCAGGCCCGCCTTGGAGAGCCGTTTGCTGCGCTGGACCGCTGTGCTGAGGCCCAGCGTTGTCGTCCGCCGAACCGTCCGTGCCGATTGCGTCACTGGTTCCCGCCTCCCCTTTCAAGGTGGCGAGCCGACTAGAGGAGTCGCATGACGGTCCGGTGACGGGGCCCGCGCTGCCGCTATCGTGAAGCAGGGTCCAGCGCCGAGGGGGCTGAAAATCGGCGGCCGAAAAGCCATATTGGGCCGGACCGAGCCGATGGCATCGCGAGCCATCCGCCGAGAAGGAGATCATCATGGGTCTGACGAGCATGTTCGGCGCCGAGAAGAAGCAGGCCGAAACCTTCCCCTTCCAGCTCACGGACGCCGAATGGCGCGCGCGCCTGACACCCGAGCAGTATCGCATCCTGCGCGGCCACGGCACCGAGCGGGCGGGTTCCTGCGCGCTCAACTACGAGAAGCGCGCCGGCACCTTCTCCTGCGCCGGCTGCGGCCAGAAGCTGTTCAAATCGGGCAAGAAGTTTGAGAGCGGCACCGGCTGGCCGAGCTTCGACCAACCGCTGGAAGGTGCGGTGGGCGCCAGCGAGGATCACAGCCACGGCATGCATCGGGTCGAGGTCCATTGCGCCAATTGCGGCGGCCATCTCGGCCACGTCTTTCCGGACGGCCCGCCCCCGACCGGACTGCGCTACTGCATCAATGGCGAGGCGATGACGTTCGAGCCGGAAGCAGCTTGAGGCATTCGCGTCATGCCCGGGCTCGACCCGAGCATCTCGTGACGGAAAAGCGATGAAGAGATGCCCGGGTCAAGCCCGGCATGACGTTTCAAGCAGCCGGTACCGCCCGCCGCGCCAGCGCCGCAGCGTCGACGCCCGGCGGCAGATCGCCGAACTGTCCCGACCAGCCACCATCCAGCCGCGTCGCGATGAAGGCATCCGCCACCGCGGCCGGCGCGAAACGCAACAGCAACGAGCCCTGCAGCATCAACGCCAGCTTCTCGGTCAATCGCCGCGCCTGCCCCTCATTGCGCATCATCTCCGGCAACTCGCCTTCCAGCCGTTTTAAAGCCGCATCGTAGCCCCGGTCCGCGCCCGCAGCCGCCATCAGCTCCGCCCGCAATACATCGACAGCGCCCTCCTCGCGCGCCAGCGAACGCAGCACGTCCAGGCAGATGACATTGCCCGAGCCCTCCCAGATCGCGTTGAGCGGCGCCTCCCTGTAGAGCCGCGCCATCGGATTCTCCTCGATGAAGCCGTTGCCGCCATGGCATTCCAGCGCCTCGGTGACGACGGCCGGCGCGCGCCGCGTGATCCAGTATTTCGCGATCGGCGCCCCGACCCGCGCCAGCAGGCGCTCGCTCGGGGACTCATCTTGCCGGTCGAGCGCCGCGAACAGCCGGAAGGCGAGCCAGGCCGCGGCTTCCGCCTCGATGGCAATGTCGGCGAGCACGTTCTGCATGATCGGCTGGTCGATCAACGCCTTCTGGAAGGCGCGGCGATGCTGCGCGTGATGCGCCGCCAGCGAGACCGCCATCCGCATCAATCCGGACGACGCCGCCGCGATGTCGAGCCGCGAATTGTGGTTCATCGACAGGCCCGTGCGGATGCCCCGACCCGGCTCGCCGATGAGATGGCCGATCGCGCCCCTGAACTCGACCTCGGAAGAAGCGTTGGAGCGGTTGCCGACCTTGTCCTTCAAGCGCTGGATCGCGACGCCGTTGCGCGATCCGTCCGGCAGCCAGCCCGGGACGACGAAGCAGGAGATACCCTCGCCCGTGCGCGCCAACGTCAGGAACACGTCGGAATGCGGCACCGAGAAGAACCACTTCCGGCCATGCAGCGAGAACGTTCCGTCGCGATTATCCTCCGCATGCGTCTGCGTCTGCCGCAGATCCGAGCCGCTTTGCGTCTCCGTCATCGCCGTGCCGACAGTCGCGCCCGTCTTCAGATGCGCCGGTCCCTGCCGTGGATCATAGCGATTGGAGGTGACGAGGCCTCCCCATTGCTCCCACAACGCTGCGTCCTGCTTCAGCACCGGCACCGCGGCATAGGTCATGCTGATCGGGCAGCAGATGCCGCTCTCGGCGCCGTACCAGAGATACTGCAAGGCGGCGCGAGCCACCTGCGCGCCAGGCTCCGGCCGGTTCCAGGCGAGCGCATGGGCCTCCTGCCCGATGGCGAGCCCCATCAATTCGTGCCAGGCCGGGTGGAAGGCGATCTCGTCGAGGCGATTGCCGAAGCGGTCGAAGGCCCGGAGTTCCGGGGAGTAGCGATTGGCGAGATAAGCCAGCTCCTGCACCCGCGCCGAGCCCACGGTCCGCCCCGCTTCGTGCAGCCGCTCGCGCGCCCAATCGGCCCCGAAGGCCGAGACGATGCCGGGCAGAACCGGATCGGCCACGAAGGCATCGTAGTCGGCAAGCACGGGCACCTGATTGGTGATTTCCCAGCGCTCTTCTCCATCCCGATGCGCCATTGCTGCCACCTCCCTGTGGAACAGGATATAAAATGATCGCTCCGGCAGGGCGCAATCCTGACATCGACGCCCTATATTCGCTGGAGAACGAATCACGCACGAGCAGCTTAGACCCTTGTCCGAGACCGACGCCTTTTCCGCTCCCCTGCCCCGCCCCGGCGGGCTGGCCGCGCGCGCGGCCGCGCAGCCGGCGGCCGGCTATCTCGCGGGGCTGAACCCGGAGCAGCGCCAGGCGGTCGAGGCGACGGAAGGCCCGGTGCTCGTGCTCGCCGGCGCCGGCACCGGCAAGACGCGCGTGCTGACCACCCGCATCGGCCATCTGATCTCGACCAGCCGCGCGTATCCGTCCCAGATCCTCGCCGTGACCTTCACCAACAAGGCGGCGCGCGAGATGAAGGAGCGCGTCGCCCATCTCGTCGGCCCGGTCGCCGAGGGCATGCCCTGGCTCGGCACCTTCCATTCGATCTCGGCCAAGCTCCTGCGCCGCCACGCCGAATTGCTCGACCTGCGCAGCGATTTCACCATCCTCGACACCGACGACCAGATCCGCCTGATGAAGCAGGTGATCCAGGCCGAGGGCATCGACGAGAAGCGCTGGCCCGGCCGGATGCTGGCGGGCTTCATCGATAGCTGGAAGAACCGCGGCCTCTCCCCCAAGGACGTTCCCGCAGGCGAGGCCGCCGTCTTCGCCAACGGCAAGGGCGGCAAGCTCTATGCCGCCTATCAGGAGCGTTTGAAGGCGCTGAACGCCGTCGATTTCGGCGATCTGTTGCTGCATTGCCTGACGCTGTTCCGCGACTATCCGGACGTGCTCCAGACCTATCACGACCGCTTCCGCTACATTCTGGTCGACGAGTATCAGGACACCAACACGGCGCAGTATCTCTGGCTGAGGCTTCTCGCCCAGGGCCGCCGCAACATCTGCTGCGTCGGCGACGACGACCAGTCGATCTATGGCTGGCGCGGCGCCGAGGTCGACAACATCCTGCGCTTCGAGCACGATTTTCCGGGCGCGACCGTGATCCGGCTGGAGCGCAACTACCGCTCGACCGGCCATATCCTCGCCACCGCCTCGAAGCTGATCGCCCGCAACGAGGGCCGCCTCGGCAAGACCCTGCGCACGGAGGACGCGCTCGGCGAGAAGGTCACCATAACCGGCGCCTGGGACAGCCAGGAGGAGGCCCGCCTGATCTCCGACGAGATCGAGGCGATGCAGGCCAAGAAATACAATCTCGCGGAGGTCGCGGTGCTCGTGCGCATCTCCGCCCAGATGCGCGAGATCGAGGAGCGCTTCGTCCAGGCCGGGGTGCCCTATCGCGTCATCGGCGGCCCGCGCTTCTACGAGCGCGCCGAAATTCGCGATGCGCTCGCCTATCTGCGCTGCGTCGTCTCGCCGACCGACGATCTCGCCTTCGAGCGCATCGTCAACGTGCCCAAGCGCGGCCTTGGCGACGCCACCGTCCAGCTCCTGCACAACCATGCCCGCGCCACCGGTTTCTCGCTGATGCAGTCGGCCCGCGCTGCGGTCGAGAGCGACGAACTGAAGCCCAAGGCCCGCACGGCGCTCCGCGAGCTGGTCGAAGCCTTCGGCCGCTGGTCCGCCCGCGCCGAGCACATGCCCCAGGGCGAGCTCGCCGAACTGGTGCTGGAGGAATCCGGCTATACCGAGATGTGGAAGAAGGACCGCTCGGCCGATGCCGCCGGGCGCCTCGAAAACCTCAAGGAGCTCGTCCGCTCGCTGGACGAATTCCCGGACCTGCCTGCCTTCCTCGAACACGTCTCGCTGGTGATGGATGTCGGTGATGGCGAGGCCGAGGCGCGCGTCTCGATCATGACACTGCATGCCGCCAAGGGGCTGGAATTCGACACGGTCTTCCTGCCTGGCTGGGAGGAAGGGCTGTTCCCGAACCAGCGCGCGCTCGACGAGAGCGGCCGGGCCGGGCTGGAGGAGGAGCGCCGCCTCGCCCATGTCGGCCTCACGCGCGCCCGCAAGAAACTGAAGCTCTACTTCGCCTCGAACCGGCGCATTCACGGCCTCTGGCAGACCAGCCTGCCCTCCCGCTTCATCGATGAGCTCCCGGAGGAGCATGTCGAGGTCGAGCAGGCCCCGACCAGCTATAGCCAAGGCGGCTACGGCGCCTCGCGCTTCGACCGGATGGAAAGCTTCGGCTCCAGCTACAACACGCCGGGCTGGCAGCGCGCGCAGGAGAACCGGGCGAAGAATAGCGGCGGCGGCAGCGGCTTCTCCGAAAGCGGCCGCGGCTTCGGCCAAGGGAACTTCGGCGGCAGCTCACGCCAGCGCGGCCCGCTCCTGATCGAGGGCGAGCTGACGGCGAAATCCTCAGGCGAATCCGCCTATGGCGAGGGCGCCCGCGTCTTCCACGTCAAGTTCGGCCCCGGCTCCGTCGCCAGCGTCGACGGCAACAAGCTGACGGTCGATTTCGACAAGGCGGGCCGGAAGATGGTGCTGGATTCCTTCGTGCAGAAGGCGGGGTGATTTCTCCCCGCCGGGAGCGACGCCGCCTTGACGATCTACTTACTAGTAGGTAGAAAGCCGCATGGCCGCTTCGGGAACGACATCCGACGAAATCCTGCGTTGTGCCCGCTCCCTGCTGATCGAGGGCGGATATAACGGGTTCAGCTATGCCGACATCGCGAAGGTGGTCGGCATTCGCAATGCGAGCATTCACCACCACTTCCCCAGCAAATCCGACCTCGTCCGCACGCTCGTCGCACGATACCGGGAAGAGGCGGAGGCTGGGATTGCCGCTCTCGAACGCCAACTCCCTGACCCAGCCCAGCAATTGCGCGCCTATACGGGCTATTGGGAGGCCTGCATCGCCGATGCGAGCGCTCCATTCTGCCTCTGCGCGCTCCTCGCGAGCCAGATCCCGGTGCTTCCGCAGGAGATCGTCGTCGAGGTGCGCGCCCATTTCCGGGCTCTGTCCGCCTGGTTGACCTCGGTTCTCGACCGCGGTGCCAAGCAGGGCAGCCTGCGTTTCGCAGGCACGAGCAAGGCCGAGGCGGAAGCCTTCATGGCCAGCGTGCACGGCGCGATGCTCTCGGCCCGCGCCTATGGTGACCCCAAAATATTCGGCGTCATCACACACCCGCTGTTGGAGCGCCTCACAGCACGACACTGAAGCCAACCGCCCCGGGCGGCGCAAGGCCGCGCGCTTAGGCCTACCGATTAGTAGATAGACATGACTTTCCATTCCCCGTCGCCATCGCGTTCTGACGCACGAGCAACCTCACCTCCCCATGAAAAGGGCACTCCATGTTCGGCATTTCATCTCTCGGCTGGGTGCATACGCTGGGCAGCCTGCCGGCCATTCCGGCGGCGGCTTACATGTTCGCGGTCCATGGCCGGATCGTGCCGCGCTCAAAGGCAGGCACCGTATATTTTGTCGCGATGCTGATCGGCGCAGCGACGGTCTTCCTCGTCGCGCATGAAGCCGTCAGTTACGGCGTCGGTTCGATCACGCTCCTGCTGCTCATCGTTGGCTATAGCGTCGGCCGCTTACCGATCTCCGGACGGGTCGCGACATACGTCGAAACAATCGCTCTCAGCCTGACGGCCTTCCTGCTCATGCTGCCGACCGTGACCGAAATCCTGCGTCGCGTCCCGGTCGGCCACCCATTCGTCACCGACCTGAAATCCCCGCTCCTTCTCGGCGCGCAGGGCGGCATTCTCGCCGCACTCGTTATCGGATTGACCGTCCAGATCATCTCCCTGCGCAGGCAAGGCAAGACCGCCGCGTGAAGTCCCCAGCGATCCGGCAGCGCCGAGGCGAGGGCCTTACGCCCCGCCCTCCCGCTCGCGAAAAGCCTTCCGCGCTGCCGAAACCTCGGCATAATACGTCTCGGCCCAGACCCAGACGCTGCAGAAGGCGGCGCTGAGCTCCCGCCCCAGCTCGGTCAGCGTGTAATCGACATGGGGCGGGATCACCGGATGGACGGTGCGGATGACGAGCCCGTCCCGCTCCATCTCGCGCAGCGTCTTGGTCAACATCTTCTGGCTGATGCCGCCGACCATGCGGCCGATCTCGGTGAAGCGCAGCGTGCCGTGCTCCTCGAGCGCCTCCAGCACCAGCATGGTCCATTTGTCCGCCACCTGCGCGATCACCTGGCGCACCAGCGACTCCACCGCCGGGCTCACCGGCGGCAGCGCGCTGCTCCTGGCGTGCATCGCGCCCATGGCGCTTCGGATCGCCTGCATCCCACACTCTCCTTTTGGTGCGTATGGCACTTTCTGGCGCCTTCTTTCTTTTGAAGAGTACCGATGCCACCTCGTGATGCGCAACCATTCAGAGGGCTTTGCGATGAACATCTCCGGAAACACCATCCTGATCACCGGCGGCGGCTCGGGCATCGGCCGCGCGCTGGGCGAGGCCCTTCACGCCAGGGGCAATCAGATCATCATTGCCGGGCGTCGCGAAGGCGTGCTCGACGAGGTCACCGCCGCCAATCCCGGCATGGCCTCGATGCTGCTCGACATCCAGGACAAGGCCGATATCGAGGCCTTCGCCCGGCAAGTCGTCGAGCGATTTCCCAAGCTCAATGCCGTCCTCAACAATGCCGGCATCATGAAGCCCGAGAACGTCCCGGCCGCCGACAATCTCGCCATCGCCGAGGAGACGATTGCGACCAATCTGCTTGGCCCGATCCGCCTCACGACGGCGCTGCTGCCGCATCTCCTGAAGCAGCCGCGCGCCACGGTTCTGACCGTCTCTTCCGGCCTCGCCTTCGTGCCGCTGGCAGTGACCCCGACCTATAGCGCGACCAAGGCGGCGATCCATTCATGGTCGACCGGCCTGCGCGAGCAGCTCAAGCACACCTCGGTCGAGGTCATCGAGATCGCCCCTCCCTATGTGCAGACCGAACTGATGGGCGCACAGCAGGCGGTCGATCCCGCCGCCATGCCGCTGGCCGATTTCACCAGCGAAGTGATGACGATCCTCGAAACGCAGCCGGCGGCTGGCGAAGTCATCGTCGAACGCTGCAAGCCTCTGCGTTATGCCGAGGCGACCGGCAGTTTCGGACAGGTCTTCGCCGGGCTGAACGCACAGCACGGCTGACCGGCAGGCAGCCTATTCCGCACGATGGCAGCAGACGCAGAGCTTGTTGCCGTCAGGGTCGCGGACATAGGCGCCATAATAATCGGGGTGATAATGCGCTCTCAGCCCCGGCGGCCCCTCGCAGGTGCCGCCGGAGGCGAGGGCCACCGCGTGGCAGCGATCGACCTCGGCCCGGCTCGCGGCCAGAAGCGCCGTCATCGGCCCGTTGCCGGGAACGGCTGGCGAACCGTCGAACGGCCGGGTCAGGAAAAACAGCGGGCGCTCGGCTCCCTTGGATTGCCAGGCCGCGGCCGCATGATCGGGATCGCGGAAGCGCAGCGGATGCCCCAGCACGTCGAACACGGCCGTGTAGAAGGCCTCCGCCCGGCGGAAGTCGTTGGTTCCGACACAGATATGCGAAAACATCGGCTGTTCCCCCCGCTCTGCCTCGGCATCAGCCTAGCCCGTCGATGACAGCCATGACATCCCTCATCCGCCCTGCTATGGGCAGCGCATGCGCGAAGGCCTTCTGCCAGCGACGGTCGCGACCGTCTTCGAACTCTCCACCTCGGGCGAGAAGGCCCGGGCCCTGACCGAATTGCTCGGCGAGATCTTCGATCCGACCGAGACCGCGATCTCGGCCTTCGAGATCGAGGAAGGCGTCACCACGCTTTCGCTGAACGCGCCGTGGAAGGTCGAGATCTATTTCGCCAGCCACCCGGACGAAGCGGCGGTGCGCGACCTGCTGCGGCCGATCGTCGGCGATCTCGTCGACGAGACCCCGTTCAGCACCGTGAATACGCAGGACTGGGTGGCCAACAGCCTCGACGGGCTGAAGCCCGTGCGCGCCGGCCGCGTCCTCGTCCATGGCGCGCATGATCGGGATGTCGTGCGCATCAACGACGTATCGATCGAGATCGAGGCGGCACTCGCCTTCGGCACCGGCCATCACGGCACCACCGCCGGCTGTCTGCTGGCTCTGGATGCCGAGTTGAAGAAGCGCCGCCCGCGCCACGGGCTCGATGTCGGCACCGGCACGGGCATCCTGGCGCTGGCGCTCGCCAAGCAGATCAAGCGCAAGGTCGTTGCCGGCGACATCGACGCGATCGCGGTCGAGGTCTCCGCCCATAACGCCCGCCTCAACCACGCGCCGCACGCGCTCGATCTCTATGTCGCGCCGGGCCTGCGCCATGCCAAGGCGAACCGCACAGGCCATTTCGACCTGATCTTCGCCAACATCCTCGCCTGGCCGCTGAAGCGCCTCGCCCCCTCGATCGCCCGGGCCTTGTCACCGGACGGGACGCTCATCCTGTCGGGGCTGCTCGCGATGGATGTCGCCGGCGTGGCCTCGGCCTACCGGCACCAGGGCATCTACCTCGTCAGCCAATCGCTGCGCGAAGGCTGGGCGACGCTGACCATGAAAAAAGGCGGCGCAGCCCCGAGGCCCCGCCGCCCTGCCTGACCTCCGGCGCCACGGGCTTCAGGAGCCCGGCGGCGCGCGGTCGTCAGCGTCGATCTCAGAAGTCGATACGGCCGTATTTGGCCTCGGCCTCAGCCTGCAGGCTGCGGGCGTCATGCCAGACGGCGACGGCGAACTTCGCCGCATCGGCGATCTGTTCGGCGACATGCCTGATGAGGGCGATCATGATGTGGCTCCGTTCGGTTGCGGCGCAGCGAGAAGCGCGCCGAAGATTCAGCGGTTGAAGGGCAGCGACCGGTCGTTAGACAGGCTCGCGAACGGAATCCCGCCGAGCACGATCCCCGCCTCATCGATGAGAAGATTGCGGGCCCGCAGCTCGCGAGCCGCCGAGCGCATGCGGCTTTCGATCATCGCAGCGTGGAGCCGGCGCAGCAGGCCAGGCTTTTCCGAGCGCGTCGTCGTCCCGGCCACCACGGGCACGGGCAGGACGTCGGCATTGTTCAACACGTAGGTCATGGGTCCATCTCCGAAAAACGAAGGACAGTCCCGGTCGCTTCCTCGTTCTCTTATGCGACTAAAATGGGCTCATTTCGCACTTGCGAGAAGATGTGTTCGCATATGCGAGATATGCACAAAACGCATGCAACAAGTCCGATCTCGTTAATATTTGCGTAGATTGCATAACGAAATGGCACAATGCGGATCGGCGAGGCAGCGCGGTCCTACGGAAGAGGCATCGCCACGCCGACGCATTTGCACTGGTGCTTTCGCCGATGGAGCGCGACGATGGCGCACGCTATGCCGGACCCCGCCATGACCGAATCGATCATCCCGACCTGCCGCTTCCAGTCCTTCACCGAGCCGAGCGACCCGGCGCAGGTCGCCGGCCGTGTCGCCGCGCTGCGGCTGGCCCTGGCCGCGCAAGGCCTCGATGGCTTCGTCGTGCCGCGCGCCGACGAGCACCAGGGCGAATATGTGCCGGGCCATATGGCCCGCCTCGCCTGGCTGACCGGGTTCACCGGCTCGGCCGGCAATGCCGTGGTGCTGGCCGAGAAGGCGGCGCTGATCGTCGACGGGCGCTACACCATCCAATCGGCCGAACAGACCGATACCGAGGTCATCACGCCCGTCCGCATGGAAGAGACACCGCTGGAGCGCTGGATCGAGCAGAACCTGCCGGCTGGGGGCAAGCTCGGCTACGATCCCTGGCTTCACACCACCGATGGCGTCGCGAAGCTGGAAAAGGCCGTCGCGGCCGCCGGCGGCACGCTCGTTCCCGTCGCGAGAAACCCGATCGACGCGCTCTGGAGCGACCGCCCTGCCCCGCCGGCCGCCCCCGTCAAGGCGCATCGCGCCGATTATGCCGGCGAGGACACGGCTTCCAAGCTCGCCCGCATCCAGAAGGCGCTGACCGAGGCCAAGGTCGATGCGCTCGTCGTCTCAGACCCGCATGCCCTGGCCTGGACCTTCAACATCCGCGGCGGCGATGTCGAGCACACGCCTTTGCCGCTGGGCTATGCCATCGTGCCGCGCGAAGGCCGCCCGACCGTGTTCCTCGCGCCCGAGAAGATCACCAACGAGGCCGGCGATGCCATCGGCGCGGTCGGCGAGATCGCGCCGCCGGCCGAACTCGAGCGGCAGTTGCAGAAGCTCGGCGCCGCCAAGGCCAAGGTCAGGCTCGATGCTTCGACCGCCGCCTCGGCGCTGGCGACGCTCATCCGCGAGGCCGGCGGCACGCCCGATGCCGGCGCCGACCCCATCGCCCTGATGAAGGCCCGCAAGAACGCGGCGGAACTCGCCGGCAGCCGGGCCGCCCATCTGCGCGACGGCGCGGTGATGACGAACTACCTGTCCTGGCTGGCGCGTGAGGCGCCGAAGGGCGGCCTCACCGAGATCGACGCGGTCGCGGCGCTGGAAAACGAGCGGCTGAAAACCGGCCTGCTCAAGGACGTCTCCTTCACCACCATCGCCGGCGCCGGCCCCAATGCGGCACTGCCGCATTATCGCGTCACGGCGTCCAGCAACCGGCGCATCGAGCCCGGCATCTTCCTGGTCGATTCCGGTGGGCAGTACGAGGACGGTACCACCGACATCACCCGCACCATCGCCGTCGGCGAGCCCACCGCCGAGATGCGCGACCGCTATACCCGCGTGCTCAAGGGCCATGTCGCGATTTCCCGGCTGGTCTTCGTCAAGGGCACTTCGGGTGCGCAGCTCGACGCCTTCGCGCGGCTGCCGCTCTGGCAGGGCGGCTTCGATTTCGACCATGGCACCGGCCATGGCGTGGGCAGCTATCTCTCGGTGCATGAGGGACCGCAGCGCCTCTCCAAGCTCGGCACCACGCCGCTGGAGCCGGGCATGATCCTCTCCAACGAGCCCGGCTACTATAAGGAAGGCCATTACGGCATCCGCATCGAGAACCTGATCGTCGTCGAGGAGCGCCATATCCCCGGCGCCGAGCGCACGATCTACGGCTTCGAGACGATCACCTGGTGCCCCTATGAGCGGGCGCTGATTGAGAAGAACATGCTCGACAACGGCGAGATCGCCTGGGTCGACGACTACCATGCCAAGGTCTGGGAAAAGCTTTCGCCGCTGGTCGCAGGCGAGGCGAAGGAATGGCTGGAGGCGGCCTGCCGGCCGTTGTAATCGGCTCCGTCATTCTCGGGCGAAGCACAGCTTCGACCCGAGAATCTCCAAACCGGCAGAGCGTCATTCCGGACAAGCCGCGAAGCGGCGCCGATCCGGAATCCATCGGAGTGCTCAGCACCCTATGATGGATTCCGGGTCTCCCTTCGGTCGCCCGGAATGACGAAGCGGGTCCTGAGATGCTCGGGCCAAGCCCGAGCATGACGACGGTGGATCACATCACCATGCGGAATCCGACCACCGCGATCACGCCAACAGCCACCACTCCGAGCAGCGGCAGCCGCGTCGCGGCCAGCGCCGTGATCGCCGCCGCCGCCGTCTCGGCCCAGCCAGTGGCAAGCGCGCTGGGCGCGATCACCGCGATCAGCACAGCGGGCGGGATCGCGTCAAAGGCCGCCTGCGCGCGCGGCGAGAGGTTGAGCCGCCCGACGAGCGCAAGCCCCGCCACCCGGGTCGCATAGGTCACGATCGCCATGCCGAGGAAGGCGAGGAGATTGATCGGATCGACGCTCACGCCTCTGCCTCCTCGATCGCCACATTCCGAGGCTCGCTGCCCGCGGCGAGCCAGGCCGCCAGCAGGCCAAAGACCGCCCCCGCAGCGACATGCCAGGGTGGGCCAGCCAACCGGTAGGTGACGGCCGAAGCGATGCCGGCGGCGGCCACCGTCCAGAAGGTCACCCGCCCCTTCCAGAAGGCGGCGACGAGGGCGATGAACAGCGCCGTGAAGGCGAAATCGGCGCCGAGCCGCTTGGGGTCGCCCAGCACCGCGCCGATCATCGCGCCGAGCGTCGAGTTGATCAGCCAGCCCGAGACGAAGGGGATGACCATCGCGAACCAATAGGCCGGCGTCAGGCGGTGGGTGCGGGCGCGCTTCTCGGCCAGCGCCCAGTTCTCATCGGCCATGTAGTAGAGCCCGAGGAATTTCTGCCAGCGGCTGAAGCCCTGGAGCTTGGGCGCGAGCGAAGCGCCCATCAGCACATGGCGGGCATTGATCAGCAGCGTCGAGAAGACCAACGCGGCGACCGGCGCCGGGTTCGCCCAGAGCTCGATCGCGGCGAATTGCGCGCCACCGGCGAAGACCATGATGCTCATCAGGAAGACTTCGAACGGCGACAGCCCCTTGCTCGCCGCCACCGCCCCGAAGAGCAGGCCGATCGGCGCTGCTGCCACCGCGGCCGGCCAGATATCGCTCAGGCCGCGCCTGATATCGTCGCGCATCGTGGACATGGAGGTTTTCTTTCGAAGAGCCGGCTTCAGCCGGCATGCGCCGCCCGGAATGCCCCAGGCGTGACGCCGAAGCGGGCCTTGAAGGCGCGGGTCAGATGCGGCTGGTCGCAGAAGCCGGTCGCCGCTGCGACATCGCCCGGCATCTCGCCGCGCCGCAGCCGCTCGCGCGCCCGCCTGACACGGACATCGACGAGATAGGCGTGAGGGGTGAGCCCGGTTTCCCGCCGGAAAGCGCGGATCAGGTGATGGCGCGGCAGGCCGGTGAGGCGCGCCAGATCGGCCAGCGACAGATCTTCCTCGTAGCGCGCCTCGAACAATTCGCGCGCCTTGGCGACAGGCCCCTCCTCCGCACCGACGGCCCGAACCGTCAGATCGGCATGATGGGCCAGGCAATGCGCATAGAAACGCAGCAGCATCTCCTCGCCCGCCAGCAGGTCCTTGCCATCCTCGATCGCGCGATGCGCGACGGCGAAGAGCGCAGCGCCTTCCGCATCCTCGACGAGAGGCTCCGGAAAGAACGGCGTCCCGGTCGTCTCACGGCCGCTGAGCGAAGCCGCGACCTCGCGCATCAACCCGGTCTCGGGATAGGTCATGCGATAGCTGTAGCCAGGCCCATAGGGCTCGCCGTCATGGGTTTCCAGCGGATTGACGAAGGTGATCAGCCCCGGCCGCGCATAGTACCGCGCGCCGCGCACACGGAAGGTCTCGCAGCCGGCCTCGATGGTGCCGATCACATAGCTTTCATGCTGGTGCGGCGCATAGGCATGGCGGCGGAAGGTCGCCGCGAGACAATCCAGCCCGCCGAAACGCTCGGCCGGAAACAGCTTCGCCCGCTCGCCGGCGACGAGCGGTTCGAGGCAGAGTGTCTCGCCCTGTGTGACTGCTTCCATGGCGCCAGCATAAACCCTCCCGCTGCGCCGCTGTCTTGAAGAAAAGTGATCGGGCACATCACGCGCCCGATCTGTTTCGATGCCGCGAGACAGAGCCTCAGATGGCGTGGGCGGCGGCTTTGCCCCCGACCCGCTCGGGACTCTTCGCACCGAGCAGCAGCACGCCGAGCCCGCCGACCAAGGTCGCGATCGTGGCATAGGCGATGACGCCCAGCGTCCCGAAGCCATCGACCAGAAGCCCGCCGAAGACCGCGCCGCTCGCGATCGCGACCTGGAAGGCGGCGACGAGCAGGCCGCCGGCCGATTCGGCTTCCTCCTCCGGCGCGACGCGGACCAGCCAGGTCTGGAAGCCGACCGGCAATGCGCCGAAAGCGAAGCCCCAGAGCCCGACGGCAACGGCCGAGGCAATCGGCGACGTGCCGGCGAAAAGGAGGCTTGCGCCCATCAGCGCGATCAACAGCGCGCCGAAGATCACCGAAGCCTTGGCGCTACGGGCGGTGATCGCCCCGCCGAGGAAATTCCCGAAGAAGCCGCCGACGCCATAGGCCAGCAGCACCAGCGAGATCGCCTCGACCGACAGCTTCGGAATCTGTTCGAGGAACGGCCGGACATAGGTGAAACCGGCGAAATGCCCGGAAATCACCACGACGATGCCCACCAGCACCAGCGCGATGCTCGGCTGGCCGAGCAAGCGGAACAGCGTGCGGATATCGGGCGAACCGCGAGCCGGCAGACGGGGCAGCACGGCCATCTGGATCACCAGCGTCGCGACGCCGACCAGCGCCGCGAGCCAGAACACGACGCGCCAGCCCATGAGATTGCCGACATAGGCGCCGATCGGCGCCGCGCTGACGGTCGCGATCGAAACGCCGGTGAAGATCAGCGACATCGCCTTGGGCAAGGCGCTTGGCGGCACGAGCCGCATCGCCGTCGCCGCCACCATCGACCAGAAGGCACCGAGCCCGATGCCGAGCAGGACGCGGGCGAAGAGCAGCGTCGGCAGATTGGTGGCGACGGCGGCGAGCGCGCTCGACAGGATCAGCAGGCCGGTCAGCGACCAGATCACGATGCGCCGGTCGACGCCGCGCGTCACGATGGCCGCCGCAAGGCCGGCGATGGCGCCGACCACGGCGGTGGCGGTCACGGCCTGCCCGGCGGCGCCGACCGAGACGCCGATGTCGGCGGCCATCGGCGTCAGCAGGCTGGCGGGCAGGAACTCGGCCGTGACAAGGCCGAAGACGCCGAAGGTCAGCGAGACGATCGCTGCCCAGGCCGGTTTTCCGCGCGCATCCTCGATGGGTTCATCGAGGTCGAGCGCGGTGACGGAAAGGGAATCTGACATGGGAGTCTCCATGAGGAGGCCGGAAGATGGGCGTGGCCCTCTGGAGTTTCCATGCTATATTGTCTGGAATGAATGATCTTTCGTCCAAATATGCTGCATCGCACTCTGCCGACCATCTCACCGAGATGTTGCGCGGGCTCAGGCTCGACGGCGTCGACTACAGCCGCTGCCAGATGGCCTCGCCCTGGGCCATCGCCTTCCCGCCCTGCCGCGCAGCGCGCTTCTACTTCATTGCCCAGCGCGGCTGCTGGCTGAAGATGCCGACAGGCGACTGGCTGGAACTGCGCGACGGCGACGCCTTGCTCCTGCCGCGCGGCGGCGCGCATGTGCTGGCGAGCGCGCCGGCTGTGACGCCCTCGCCGCCTTGCGACTGCGCGGTGAAGCAGCATTGTGGCGATATCACCGAACTCGAGGGCGGCGGCAGCGACGGCGAGCCCATGCTGCTCTTCAGCGGCAGCATGACCTTCAACGTCGATGCCGACCATCCACTGCTGCGGCTGATGCCCGACGTGATGCGGATGTATGATTTCGCCGCCAACGAGCCCGGCATACCGCATCTGCTCGAGGCGATGGGCCGCGAGGTCTGCATGGACCGCGTCGGCGCCGGCGGCATCCTCGCCCGGCTCGCGGACGTCATCGCCGCCACCATCATCCGCGGCTGGGTCGAGAACGGCTGCGGCGAGGACAAGGGCTGGATCGCGGCGGCGCGCTGCCCGCAGATCGGCCGGGTGCTGGCGGCGATCCATGCCCATCCCGAAGCGGACTGGACGGTGGAAAGCCTCGCCGAACTGATGGGCGCCTCGCGCTCCGGCTTCGCCGAGCGCTTCGCCAGCGTGGTGGGCGAGACGCCGGCCCGCTATGTCGCCCAGGTCCGCATGCATCAGGCCCGGCAATGGCTGGCGCGGGACAGGATGCGCATCGCCGTGGTGGCGCAGCGGCTCGGCTATGAATCGGAAGCCTCGTTCAGCCGCGCCTTCAAGCGCATCACCGGCTCGGCCCCGAGCCAGGTGCGGGCAGCGGGCGCCCCGCCGCCGGCGATCTTCACGGCGGCGGCTGAGTAGTCGGCGGGCGATCCAGTCTCCGTCATGCTCGCCCTTGTGGCGAGCATCCACGCCTTGAACACGACCTTCGACCAGCGAAGACGTGGATGGTCGGGACAAGCCCGACCATGACGGCAAACGTTACGGTCATTGATTTCGGGCTCAGGCTCCGCCGCCTCCACCGATCAGCTCGAACCAGCCGGCCTCGTCGATCACCTCGACGCCATGCTTGGCCGCGTCCTTGAGCTTCGAGCCGGCGCCCGGCCCCGCGACCAGCAGATCGGTCTTCGACGACACCGAGCCGGCCACCTTCGCGCCGAGTCGCTCCGCCATCGCCTTTGCCTCGTCGCGCGTCATCCGCTCCAGCGCGCCGGTGAAGACCACCGTCTTGCCCGCGACCGGGCTCGTCGTGGCGACAGCCTCCAGCGGCTGCGGCTGAACCTGCTCCAGCAAGCGGTCGAGCAGGTCCTGATTATGCGGCTCGCCGAAGAACTGCAGCAGCGCCTCGACCACGGTCGGGCCAACGCCGTCGATGGCGTCGAGTTCCTGCCGTTGCGGCGAGGCCGGATCGGCCGCGGCGGCAAGCGTCTCGCGCAGGGTCTCGAAGGAACCGTAATGGCGCGCAAGCAGCCGCGCATTGGTCTCGCCGACATGGCGGATGCCGAGCCCAAAGATCAGCCGGTTGAGCGGCGGCGTCCGCGCTGCCTCGATCGCCTCGAACAGCTTCTTCGCGCTGACCGCGCCGAAACCTTCCTTGTCCTTGAGCTTCTTGAAATTGGCCTCGTCGCGCCGGGCGAGCGTGAAGATGTCGGCCGGCTCCTTCACCGGCAGATCGGGGTCGCTGTGGAAGAACTCGATCTGCTTGTCACCGAGCCCGTCGATGTCGAGCGCATCGCGCGAGACGAAATGCTTCAGCCGCTCCATCGTCTGCGCCGGGCAGATCAAACCGCCGGTGCAGCGGCGCACCGCATCCTCCTTGCCGGAGCGCGGATTATGCTCGCGCACGGCATGGCTGCCGCAGGCCGGGCAGAGCGTCGGGAACTCGTACGGCTTGGAATCCGCCGGCCGCTTCGACAGATCCACGGCCTCGACGCGCGGGATGACGTCGCCGGCCCGCTTCACCGTCACCGTGTCGCCAATGCGGATATCGGTGCCGTCGCGGATCGGCAGCCCCTTGGAATCGAAGCCCTTGATGTAGTCCTCGTTGTGCAGCGTCGCGTTCGTCACCACGACGCCGCCGACCGTGACCGGCTTCAGCCGCGCCACCGGCGAGAGCGCGCCGGTACGACCGACCTGAATGTCGATGGCCTCCAGGATCGTGGTCGCCAGCTCCGCCGGGAACTTGTGCGCGATCGCCCAGCGCGGCGCCCGCGAGACGAAGCCGAGGCGCGCCTGCAAGGCGAGATCGTCGACCTTGTAAACCACGCCGTCGATATCGTAGCCGAGCGTGGCGCGCTGGCTCTCGATCAGCCGGTACTGCGCCACCAGCTCGGCCACGGTCTCGCAACGCTTCATCAGCGGGTTGGTGCGAAAGCCCCAGCGCCTGAAGGCCTCGACCACGCCCATCTGGGTCGGCGCCGGCAGCACCGGCATCTCGCCCCAGGCATAGGCGAAGAAACGCAAGGGTCGCGAGGCGGTAACGCTGACATCCAGCTGCCGCAGCGAGCCGGCGGCGGCGTTGCGCGGATTGGCGAATTCGGGCAGCCCCTTCTCGCGTTGACGCTCATTGATCCCCGCGAAATCGGCATGGCCGAGATAGACCTCGCCGCGCACCTCGGCGATCTCCGGCACATCCGGCCCGGCGAGCGCCCCGGGAATTTCGGAAATGGTGCGGGCATTGACGGTGACGTCTTCGCCTTCCTCACCGTCGCCGCGCGTCGCCGCCGCGACCAGCTCGCCCTTCTCGTAGCGCAGCGAGAGCGAGAGCCCGTCGATCTTCGGCTCGGCGGTGAAGGCGATGCCGCCCGCCTCTTCCTTGCGGCCGAGGAAGCGATAGACGCGCTGGACGAACTCCGCGACGGCCTCGTCCGAGAAGGCATTGTCGAGCGAGAGCATCGGCACGCGATGCCGGATCTTGGCGAATTTGCCGGATGGCCTGGCGCCGACCTTGCTGCTGACGCCGCCGCTCTCCTTCAGCTCGGGGAAGGCCTCCTCCAGCGCGACGAGCCGCCGACGCTTCGCGTCATAGGCCGCGTCGTCCATGATGGGCTGGTCGTCCTGGAAATAGGCGTCGTTCGCCGCCTGCACCTCGGCGGCGAGCCGCTTGTGCTCAAGCCTGGCCCGGCGCGGCGTCAGCTCGGCGACCGGCGTTTCGGAAGGGGCGTTGTCGTCAGTGTCGCTCATGCGGGAAGCATTAGGCGAGAAGGCGCTGTCGAGAAAGGGCAGCAGCGATCCCGGTGACTGCCGCCCATCCCCGGACCCCTTATCTCGTCACATCCGCGCGACGGCTTGCAACAAAACCCGCTTCGGCGTGTATTATCCGTGAACTGGGAATTGGAAGCTCGACGCCTGAAGGCCGTTGACGCCAAGGAACATGTCGACGGCTTTTTGGCGAACCGGGCCGGAACCGGGAGATACGCCATGGCCAATCTTGACGGCACCGTTCATCACCTCGGCAGAGCGGTGGAGCCACATGTCCACACCATCACGACGATGGATCTGCGCGATGCACTCTGGCGCGGCTGGGAGGATTTCAAGGCGCAGCCGAGTCATCTCGTCTTCGTCGCGCTGATCTATCCGGTCGCCGGCGTGCTGCTCGCGCAGCTCACCGTCACCTACAACATCTTCCCCCTGCTCTTCCCGCTGCTCGGCGGCTTCGCCCTGCTCGGCCCCTTCGCGGCGATCGGTCTCTACGAGATCAGCCGGCGCCGCGAGCAAGGGCAGGATTCGTCCTGGCGCCATGCCTTCGACGTGCTGCAATCGCCGGCGATCGGGCAGATCGTGCTGCTCGGCGTGTTGCTGACCGGGCTCTTCCTTGCCTGGCTCGCCTGCGCCTGGCTGATCTACCGCGCCCAGCTCGGCCTGCCCGCCGATGTCTCGACGGCGGATTTCCTGCGCGCCACCTTCACCACCTTCGACGGCTGGATCATGATCATCGTCGGCAATTCGGTCGGCCTGCTCTTCGCCATCCTCGCCTTCTCGATCTCGGTGGTGGCCTTCCCGCTCATCATCGACCGCCATGTCGACATGCCGACGGCGGTCCGCACCTCGATCGCGGCGGTCGAGGCCAATCCACGCGTGATGATGTATTGGGGCCTGATCGTCACCGGGCTTCTGGTGCTCGGCTGCCTGCCCGTGCTGGTCGGCCTCATCGTGGTGATGCCGGTTCTCGGCCACGCGACCTGGCATCTCTACCGCAAGGTGGTGGCCTGAGCGGTCGGCCGGCCGACGCCTACGGGTCGGGACACGCGTCCTCCCGGACGTGCCGCCTTTGGCGGCGCCGATCCGGGATTCATGCCGGAGCCTTTCCGATCAAGGTTCAGGCGTGGATCCCGGATCTCCGCTTCGCTTCGTCCGGGATGACGCGCGTTTCGTGACCGTTGCTCCCGATTTTCCAGCGGGAACCTTTCACCCCTGAATACGGTTCATTTCCGTAGATCGGGCCTCACGGCCCACTTCAGTCAGGGGGCTTTCGTGAACAATATCATCTACCTCGTCGGCCTGATCGTCGTCGTCCTCGCCATCCTCTCCTTCCTCGGCCTGCGCTGAGCGGAGAGGTGCCGCCGGGGCTGAACGAGCCAGCTCCGTTGCGGGCGATGATGGCGATCAGCCGCGATCGTCGCGCCGGGGCTTCTTGCTCTTGAACGGCTTGCCGGCCGGCCCGCGCGCACCGGGCCCATCGTTCCTGGCGCCGCCGGGCTTCCCAGAGAAAGCGGGCTTCTTGCCGGCATAGGGTTTTCCGCCATGCGGCTTGCCGGTCTCCGACCAGGGCGCGCGCGGCTCCGCCGACGGATCGCGGTCGCTGCGGACGGGATCGTAGGATTTCGATCCGCCGAAGGACTTGCCCGCTGCGGGCTTGCCGGCGAAGGGCTTATCCGCGAAGGGTTTGCCCTTGCCGTCATAAGGCTTTTTGGCGAACGGCTTCTTCTCATAGCCACGCGCCTCGCGAGGCTCCCCGGCCACGCCTTCGTCGCGCGCCTTGCGCTGATAGGGGGCCGGAGCATGGCTCGCCTTCTCGGCGAAGGGCTTCGCAGGACGGCGCTCGTCCTCGCCCGTCACAGGCTCGATCATGACCTTGTCACGATCCACCGCCTTGGCGAGCTCATAGAAGCGCTCCGCCACATCGGCATCGATCTCGACCTTGGTCTCACGGTCGAAAATGCGGATCGCGCCGACCTCGTCGCGCGTGATCTTGCCGCGCCGGCACAGCATCGGCAGCAACTGGCGCGGATCGGCGCCGTCCCTGCGCCCGACATTGAGGCGGAACCAGACCGTGTCGCCACGCGGGCCGCCCTTGCGCGGCCCGTCGGCGCGGGGGCTGTCCTCGCGTCCGGCGGCGAAGCGCTCGCGCGGCGTCGCGTAATCGTCATGGCTGCGCGCCGGCCGGCGCTCGTCGCGGCCGAAGCCGGGATCGCCCGCCTCCTCGGCCGCCGGCAGGCGCGAACGATAGAGCCTGACCAGCGCCGCCGCGATCTCGCGCGCCTCGCGGCCGGCCATCAGCGCCTCGACCATGCCGGCATCATCCTCGCCCTCGTCGCCCGAGAGCATCGGATCCTTGAGCAGCCGCTCCTGATCGAGCGCGCGAATCTCCTCCGGCGTCGGCGGGCCGATCCACTCGGCCTCGACCTTGCCTTCCATCAGCAGCCGCTCGGCCTTGCGCCGGCGTGACTGCGGCACCAGCACGACGCTGGTGCCCTTCTTGCCGGCGCGCCCCGTCCGGCCCGAGCGATGCTGCATCACCTCGGCGTCGTTGGGCAGTTCGGCATGGATGACGAGGTCGAGCCCCGGCAGGTCGATACCGCGCGCGGCGACATCGGTCGCGACGCAGACCCGTGCCCGCCCGTCGCGCAGCGCCTGCAGGGCGGCGTTGCGCTCGTTCTGGCCGAGTTCGCCCGAGAGGGCGACGGCGGCGAAACCGCGCTCAAGCAGGATGGCTTCGAGATGGCGCACGGCATTGCGCGTGTTGCAGAAGACCAGCGCCACCGGCGCGTCGTGGAACCGCAGCAGGTTGACGACCGCGAGCTCCGCCTCCTTGGGATAGACGCGCACGGCCTTGTAGGCGATGTCGGCATGGCCGCGCCGCGCCGCTTCCACCTCGATGCGCAGCGCATCGTGCTGGTAGCTCTGCGCGAGCTGCACGATGGCCTTCGGGAAGGTCGCCGAGAACAGCAGGCTGCGGCGCCCCTCGGGGGTCGTCTTCAGGATGAATTCGAGATCGTCGCGGAAGCCGAGATCGAGCATCTCGTCGGCCTCGTCGAGCACCACGGCCTTGAGCGCCGAGACGTCGAGACGGCGACGCTCGATATGGTCGCGCAGGCGGCCGGGCGTGCCGACGACGATATGCGCGCCCTCGTCGAGCAGCATCGCCTCGCGGCGCGGGTCCATGCCGCCGACGCAGGAGATCACCCGCGCTCCCGCATGTTCGTAGAGCCAGGCCAGTTCCCGCTGCACCTGGAGGGCCAGTTCGCGGGTCGGCGCGATGATCAGCGCGAGGGGCGCTGCGGCCCGGCCGAGCTTTTCGCCGTCGCCCAGCAGGGTCTCGCCGATGGCAAGCCCGTAGGCGATGGTCTTGCCCGAGCCGGTCTGCGAGGAAACCAGCAGGTCGCGGCCGCGCGCGGCCTCCTCCAGCACGGCGTTCTGCACCGGCGTCGGTTCGGAGTAATTGCGTTCGGCGAGCGCACGCGCGAGCGGCGGGCTCGTGAGGGAGAAGGACATGTGGAAGGCCTAAATCTGAGGCTCGAAACGCGAGAGGTCGCGAAACTGGGGGTGACGGGAAAGCGGCGCGGACAGCACCTGCAAGCCGTCAATCGAAAACGGCTCATAAAGCAAGACGCGCCAAAAGGAAATGGAGGATTCGCGCGCCCGGTGCAGGGCTGCTCTCTGCCGGGCAACATTGCCGCCCCCCGGTGCCGGCGGCTAGGCCAGCATCGGACAGGAGACACTGCGATGAGTGCGCAAGCCCACCGTTTCGGCGGATACGACGTCATCACCTTGCTCGACGGCATTTTCGAAGCGCCGTCGGACGTCATGATCCATCAGGCCGGCGAGGCCGCCCGCAGCGAAGCCATCGCCCGCTTTGGCAAGCCCAAAATCAGCATCGACGTGAACTGCTTCGTGCTGCGCGGCAAGGACGGCATCACCCTCGTCGACGCCGGCACCGGCTCCGCCTGGGGTCCGGCGCTCGGCCATGCGCGCACCGCGCTGGTCGCCGCCGGCATCCAGCCGGAGGAGGTCGATCGCGTCCTGATCACTCATCTCCATGGCGACCACGCGCTTGGTCTGTTCGATGGCGAACAGCCCTGGCTGCCACGAGCCGAAATCATCGTTCCGCAGGCCGATCTCGGCTATTACGGCGACGAGGCGAAGCGGGCCGGCACGCCGGACAACAAGCGCGGCGCCTTCGACATCACCGCGACCTTGCAGCGCCTCTATGCCGGCCGCATCCGGCCGGCAGCGCCCGGCGAGGTCCTTCCCGGCATCGAACTGATCGCGCTGCCTGGCCACAGCTTCGGGCATAGTGGCTACCTCATCGGCGATGAAGCGCGCGCCCTGCTGCTCTGGGGCGACGCCCTGCATCTGGCCGAGGAGCAGGCCGCCGATCCCGATCTCGGAATCGTCTACGATCTCGACGCGGCGCAGGCCGCCCGCTCGCGCCGCACGATTCTGGAGCGTGCTGCGGCGACAGGCTGGACCGTCTCGGGCGGGCATGTCACCGGCTTCCGGCAGGTCAGGCGGCAAGGAGCCGGCTTCAAGCTCGTACCGGCCGGCTGATCAGCCGCGCAGGCCCGCCGCCTCGAGCAGGCGCCCTGCCGCAGCCCGCGCCTCCTCGGTGATCGAGGCGCCGGCGAGCATCCGGGCGATTTCCTCGCGCCGGGTCTGGTCGACGAGCGCGGTGACGCGGGTGACGGTGCGCGAAGCCTCGCCTTCCTCCGCCGATTTCGCGATCAGGAAATGCTGCCCGGCCTTGGCCGCGACCTGCGGCGCATGGGTCACCGAGATCACCTGGACCCGGTCGGCGAGCCGTGCCAGCCGCTCGCCGATGGCATCCGCCACCGCCCCGCCGACACCGGTGTCGATCTCGTCGAAGACGAGCGTCGGCGCCGAGCCGCGTTCCGCCAGCACCACCTTCAGCGCCAGCATGAAGCGCGACAGCTCGCCGCCGGAGGCCACCTTCATCATCGGCCCCGGCCGCGTGCCCGGATTGGTCTCGACCCAGAACTCGACGCGGTCGAAACCCTCCGGTCCGCGGGCGCTCTCGTCACTCTCGATGCGGGTGATGAAGCGGGCGCGTTCCAGCTTGAGCGGCGGCAACTCCGCCTTCACCGCCGAATCGAGCCGCGCGGCAGCCGTCTTCCGGGCCTCCGACAGCGCCTTGGCCTGCTTGGTGAAACCGTCCTCCGCCTGCCTCACCTCCGCCTCGAGCCGGCCGAGCGAGGTTTCGCTCTCGTCCAGCGCCGCGAGGTCGCTCGCCATGGTCGCCGCGAGCACGGACAAGCCATCGACCGGCACATCGTATTTGCGCCCGGCCGCCCGCAGCGCGAAGAGCCGTTCCTCGATGCGCTCCTGCTCGCGCGGATCGTATTCCGCCGCGCGCATCGCAGCCCCGAGCGCCTCGCCGGCCTCTTCCAGCGCGACGATGGCGGTATTGAGCGCGGCGAGCGAGGGATCGACCAGCTCCGGCGCCTGCCCGGCCCGGCGTTCGAGCCGGCGCAGCACCGCCGCGAGCATCGGCACGGGCGAGCCCTGGCCGCCGACCGCCTCATAGGCTTCGTTGAGATCGCGCGCGACCTTCTCGGCCTGCATCATCGTCTGGCGCGTGGCGGCGAGTTCGTCCTCCTCGCCGGGCTTCGGCGCGAGCTTGCCGAGCTCCTCGACCGCATGGCGCAGGAAATCGGCCTCCTTGCGCGCGGCCTCGACGCGCAGGCGCTGGGCCTGCAAGGCCTGCCGTGCCCGCTTCAGCGTTTCGCTGGCTTGGGCGACAGCCTGCGCCTGGCTTTCCAGCCCGCCGAAACCGTCGAGCAGCGCCCGGTGCTGGGCCGGGTCGGTCAGCGCCCGGTCGTCATGCTGGCCGTGGATCTCGACGATCGCCGCGCCGACCATGCGCAGGATCTGAACCGAAACCGGCTGGTCATTGATGAAAGCGCGGGTGCGCCCATCGGCATATTGCACGCGCCGCAGGATCAGATCGCCGTCAGTGTCGATCTCCTGCGCCTGCGCGAGCTTGCGCGCCTCATGCGCGAGCGGCAGGTCGAAGACGGCGCTGACCTGCCCTTGCGCCTCGCCATGGCGCACGAGCGAGCCGTCGCCGCGCCCGCCGAGCGCCAGCGCGAAACCGTCAAGCAGGATCGACTTGCCCGCGCCGGTTTCGCCGGTGAGCACGCTCAGCCCGTCATGGAAGCTCAGATCGAGCCTGTCGATCAGGACGATGTCACGGATGGAGAGCTGCGCCAGCATGGGCGTTCAGCGCGCGTTTCGGAGCCGGCAGGGTCGCCTCTGGCTCATGCGAGCTCCGTCAGAGGGAACCCAGCCCGACGATGCCGCCTACAGCCTTCTGGAAGCCGTCGAAGGCGCGGCTGATATAGGAGCCACGGTCCTCGCGCGGCTCCAGGCCGCCGCTCTGCAGCAACTTGTAGGCGTCCTTGTACCACGGGCTGTCCGGGAAGTTATGCCCGAGCACGGCGGCGGCGGTCTGCGCTTCGTTGGTGATGCCCAGCGCCATATAGGCCTCGGTCAGGCGCTCCAGCGCCTCCTCGACATGGCGGGTGGTCTGGTACTTGATGATGACCTCGCGGAAGCGGTTCACTGCAGCGGTGTAATTGCGCTTCTCGAGATAATAGCGGCCGACATTCATCTCCTTGCCGGCGAGCTGGTCGCGCGCCACCAGGAGCTTCTCCTTGGCGTCGAGCACATATTCCGACTTGGGATAGCGGGCGACGAGTTCCTCGAAAGCCTGGATCGCCTGCCGCGTCCGCTCCTGATCGCGGGTCGTGTCCGGGATCTGGTTATAATAGGACATCGCCATCAGGTACTGGGCGTAGGCCGCATCGGGGCTCGCCGGGTTCTGGGCGATGAAGCGCTTGGAAGCGGTGATCGTCTCTTCCCATTTCGAGGCCTGGAAATTGGTGTAGGCCGTCATCAGCAGGCCCTTGCGGGCGTAGGGCGAGAACGGCGCTGACTTGTCGATGTCCTCGAACTTCTTGGACGCGCCTTCGCTGTCGCCGTTCTGCAGGCGCGCCAGACCCTCATTGTAGAGCTTGTCGGCCGGCGTCGTGGGGGTCAGGTCGGGCTTGTAGACCTCGGGCCTGTCGAAGGGGTTGAGCGAGGACAGCGTATCGCAGCCGCCGAGCAGCATGGCAGCGCCGAGCGCCAGGGCCATGCCCTTGCGCGGAGATACGCCGCGATGGATTGCCGGTAGGCTTTGCCGCGTCACGCTCACGTCGTCTTCCTCTTTCGATCGTCCCCGCCTGCGGGAAGCATGCCTTACCTCAGACGCCTCCCGCGCGCCACTGCCGAAAGCCGGTTAAGGCTCGATTCCGCAGCACTGCGGCATCTCGGACAAAAAGCGGGCGAAGGAAAGGCGAAACGACGCTGATCGACGCGACCAAGGCATTTCTTCGACAGAAAAACGCTTCCGCTTTTCTGCGAAGCGCTCCGGCTCGCGTGATTTCAGTGGAGATCGGGCGCGTAGGCGGCCGGAGCAACCGCCGACATCTGCACGGCGCGGGCCGGCGCGAAGACCGGCTGGGATTCGACGATCGCGAAATTCGCGCGGTCGGCGAAAAGCGCCTCGAGGATGCGGACATTCATGCGGTGACCGCCGCAATAGGAGCGGAACTCGCCGATGATCGGATAGCCCGCCAGCGCCAGATCGCCGATGGCATCGAGCACCTTGTGGCGCACGAACTCGTCGCCATAGCGCAGCCCCTCGGGATTGATGACCTTGTCGTCGCCGATCGCGACCGTGTTGTCGAGCGAGGCGCCGAGCGCGAAGCCGGCCTTCCAGAGCTGCTCGACATCACGCATGAAGCCGAAGGTGCGCGCCTTGGAGATCTCGCTGGCATAGGCCTTGGCGTCGAGATCGAAGATCTTGCGCTGACGGCCGATCACAGCGGTATCGAAATCGATCTCGACGTCGAGGCGGAAGCCCTGCTCGGCCGGCATCAGCTCGGCGAAGGCACGGCCCTGCTCGATCCGAACCGGCTGGAGAACCTTGAGGTAGCGGCGCGGCGCGGCGAGGGTGACGAGGCCCGTGGCCTCGATCGCGGCGACGAACTCCCTGGCGCTGCCGTCCATGATCGGCATCTCCGGCCCGTCGATCTCGACCAGCACGTTGTCGACGCCGAGGCCCGCGCAGGCCGACATCAGATGCTCGATCGTCGAGACCGAGGCCGGTCCGCGGTCGCCGATCACGGTGCAGAGCTCGGTGGCGCTGACCTTGGTGTGCTTGGCGTGGATGAGCTGGGGCGGCATGCCCTCGATGCCCGTCCGCAGGAAGACGATGCCGGAATTCGCGCTGGAGGGCTTGAGGCAGATGCTCGCGGGAGCGCCGGAATGCACGCCGATCCCGCTCAGGGTCACCGCAGCCCGCAAAGTCGTCTGCCGATCGAAGTTCATTCCGGTATCCAATCCTGATCGCTACGACCGATGTCCGCTGCCCATGCAGCGATCGCCGGCGGCGACATTCCCGAAGTCGGCATCGAGCCGGCTACCGGTAGGCCAATCTCTTGGTGCGGCCGCAACATAAGCCTTAGAGGCGGCCTCTCAAAATCACGCTTTCTTTCGCTGTGTTACAGCCGGAAAGCTTTGAGGGCGGAACAATAACAGGCTGAAAGATAACGATTTTTTAACAGCGAAAATCCCGCCGCGCAGCCTGCGCGACGGGATTGGTTACAAGGCCGCGACGGGCCGGGAGATCAGTTCGCCTGGCGGCGCAGGAAAGCCGGAATCTCCAGCTGGTCTTCTTCGCTGTTGCGAGTCGGCGCGGCACGGCCATGCGGATCGAGCTGGCCCTGGGCCGGGCGCGAGGCCGGCGGCGCCGGGCGACGCATATACTCGGCATGGGCAGCGCTCGGCGCGGCCGCCTGCGGCATGGCCGGGGCCTGGCGCGCCGGAACAGGCGCCGGCGCGGCGTGCTGCTCCTCCTCGTCCTTGCGGCCGAAACCGACCGAGGCAAGGCGCTGCATCAGCGACATGCGCTTCTGCTCGACGGCGCTCGGCACCTGCGGCACGGGCTGCGCGCCGCGCTGGGCGTGGAGCTGGGCCTGGCCCGGAGCCGGCAGATCCTCGATCCGCGGCATGCGGGTCGGGCGCACCGCGCGCTCCGGCGCCGGCGGAATGAAGCTCTCGTCGAAATGCAGGCTCGGCTCGGCCGGGGCGTGTGGCTCGGGCGCCGGAGCAGCGACCATCATCGCACGCGGCTGCATCGGCTCGATGCGGATGTCCTGCGTGACCTGCGCGGCGGGAACCGGCTCGGCGAGCGGAGCGGCACGAGCCGTCTCGATCACCGGCGCGGGCTGCTGGGCGGGACGGGGCGCCTGCGTCGCGGCATTGCTACGCAGGCGGGCCTCCTGCTTCAGGCGCTCGGCCACCTGGGCAATGCGGGCTTCGGTCTCGTCGGACTCGCCGACATGCGAGAGCGGCTTGTCGATGCCGGTCGCGACGACCGAGACGCGCACCGTGCCCTCGAGCGATTCGTCGAAGGTGGCGCCGACGATGATGTTGGCCTCGGAATCGACCTCCTCGCGGATGCGGGTGGCAGCCTCGTCGACCTCGTACAGCTTCATGTCGCGCCCGCCGGTGATCGAGATCAGCAGGCCGCGCGCGCCCTTCATCGAGATGTCGTCGAGCAGCGGGTTGTTGATCGCGGCCTGGGCTGCGGTCAGCGCGCGCTTCTCGCCCTGCGCCTCGCCGGTGCCCATCATCGCCTTGCCCATGCCGCGCATCACTGCGCGCACGTCGGCGAAGTCGAGGTTGATGAGGCCGGGACGGACCATCAGGTCGGTGATGCAGGCGACGCCCGAATAGAGCACCTGGTCGGCCATGCCGAAGGCGTCGGCGAAGCCGGTCGTCTCGTTGGCGACGCGGAACAGGTTCTGGTTCGGGATGACGATCAGCGTATCGACCGCCTCGTTGAGCTCGGAGATGCCCGCTTCCGCCATGCGCATGCGGCGCTGACCCTCGAACTGGAAGGGCTTGGTGACGACGCCGACGGTCAGGATCCCCATGTCGCGGGCGACGCGGGCGATGGCCGGGGCAGCGCCCGTGCCGGTGCCGCCGCCCATGCCGGCGGTGATGAAGACCATATGTGCGCCCGCCAGGTGATCGCGAATCTCGTCGATGACTTCCTCGGCCGCGGCCCGCCCGACTTCCGGCTGCGAGCCGGCGCCGAGGCCCTCGGTGACCTGGAGGCCCATCTGGATGATGCGCGAGGAGCGCGAGAGCGCCAGCGCCTGCGCATCCGTGTTGGCGCAGACGAAGTCGACGCCGTCGAGACCGGCCTCGATCATGTTGTTGACCGCATTGCCGCCCGCACCGCCGACACCGAAGACCGTGATCCGGGGCTTGAGTTCCCGGATGTCCGGGGCTTGCAGATTCATCGCCATGATTGCCTCTTTTGATCCCTTTGACCGGCGCCTGGCGGGAGCCGTCGATTGCTACGTTTGACGCCGTGCCCGCTGACGCGGGCGGTACTCACTCAATTCTGGAACTTGGCCGGTCTTGCAGTAGTGATCCGGGAAAACCCGTTTCCGCTTTTCCGCGCCAGGTTCAGAAACTGTCCTTCAGCCACCGCCCGACGCGCGAGAAATAGCCGTCCGTCCCGGTCGCGAAATAGCGCCCGCCGGCGGCGCGTGGTTCGAAATGCTCGACATGCGCGACCTGCGGATAGACCAGCAGGCCGACCGCCGCCGCAAAGGCCGGCCCCTTGCCGGCTTCGGGCAATCCCTTGATGCCGAGCGGGCGACCGGTGCGAACTTGGCCCCCGAGAATGCGCCGCGCCACCTCGGGCAGGCCGGTGAGCTGGCAGGCTCCGCCGGTCAGCACGACGCGGCGCCCGGCCTGGGCCGAGAAGCCTGCATTGTTCAGCCGGTCGCGGACCAGTTCGAGAATCTCCTCGACCCGCGGCTTGATGATGCGCACGAGATGCGACTTCGCGAGATGGTTCGGCATGTCGCGCTCGTCGTCGTCGACCTGCGGCACCGCGATCATGTCGCGCTCGTCGGAGGCGCTGGCGATGCAGGAGCCGTGCAGCGTCTTCAGCCGCTCGGCCGCAGAGACACGGGTCGAGAGCCCGCGCGCCACGTCCATGGTGATATGGTTGCCGCCGACCGCGATGGCGTCGGCATGCATCAGATGGCCGCCGGCGAAGACGCCGAGGCTGGTCGAGCCGCCGCCGAGATCGACGACGACCACGCCCATTTCCGCCTCGTCATCGACCAGGACCGAAAGGCCGGAGGCATAGGGCGTCGCGACGACCGCCTCGACCTCGAGATGGCAGCGCTCGACCGCCAGCATGACGTTGCGCGCAGCCGCCGCCTCGCTGGCGACGACATGCATGTCGACGGAGAGCTTGCCGCCGATCAGCCCGCGCGGATCGAGCACGCCCGGCACGCCGTCGAGCGCATAGCCGGTCGGCAGCGCATGGAGCACGGCCTTGCCGGGGCGGATCGCATGGGTCGCGGCGGTGGCGAGGACGCGCTTGACGTCGGCATCTCCGACCGAGCCGGAGCGCAGATCGACGCCGGCCGCATAGTGCTGCGAGCCGATGCGCCCGCCGGTCAGATTGACGATGACCGACTGCACCTCGACCTTGGCCATGCGCTCGGCCGCGTCGACGGCGGCGCGGATGGCGCGCTCGGCGCTTTCGAGATCGATGATCGCCCCGCCCTTGAGGCCGAGCGAGCGCTGATGGCCGATGCCGATGATGCGCGCGACATGGGTGCGCCCGCGCAGCCGCTCATTGGCCTCGGCCGGGTTCAGCTCGGCGATCAGGCAGACGACCTTGCTCGTGCCGATATCGAGGATCGACAGCGTCGCGCTCTTGCGCGCCGAGAGCGGGCGCATGCGCGGGGTCAGGCCCTGGGAGGTGAAGTGGTTCACGCCTCCCCTCCCTTCTTCTTGGTCTTGGCGCGGTTCTTCAGCATCTCGGCCCGGGCGGCAGCCGCCTCCTCGGAGAGGCGCATCACCACGCGGTCCGGCTGGCGCAGGTCGATGGCGAGGACGTCCTTGTCGAGGATGCGGTCGTTGCTCTCCAGCGAAGCGAGCCGCCCGATCGCGGCCTCCGGCTTCGCCTCGGGCAAGCGCACATCCATGCCGTTATCGAGCTTGAGGTCCCAGCGACGGTCGGACACCAGCATGCCGGCGCGGATATGCTCCGCCAGCGGACCGGCCTCCTTGCGCAGCGCCAGATATTCGCTCGCGCGGATATTGGCATTCTTGCCCACGACCAGCGGCAGGAAGGCGAAGCGGCCATCATCCATCTTGTCGATCACCGTGCCATCAGCCGCGATCACGAAAAGCTCGCCCTTGACCTGCCAGAGCGCATAGGGCTCGCGCTCGGTCAGCGAGATCGAGATCTCGCCCGGATAGAGCTTGCGCACCTGCGCCTCGCGGATCAGCGGGTTGGCCTCGAGCTGCCGGCGCGCCTCGTCGGCGTCGAAGAACATCAGCGAGGTCTTCGAATCGATGCCGGCGGCAACGAGCACCTCCTGCTCCGACAGCCCCCAGAGGCCCGAGATCGTGACGCGGTCGATGCCGAAGCCGAGCATGCGCGCGATCATATGCTGCGGCGCGCCATTGGCGTCCTGCATCGCCTGATACTGGCCGCCGATGACGAAACCGCTGCCGAGGCTGAGCGCGAGGTAGCCGAGCGCCAGCCAGGAGCCGATGCCGCGCGGGATGCGCTCGGCCAGGGGCGTGGCCGAGCGGCGCGGGCGCCGCATCCAGCGTCCCTGTCGCTCACTGCCGATCAGCAGTTGCGGGCCGGTAGCCGCGACCGGCTGGCGCGAGGAGGTTTTCGCCGTCATCGCTTTCACCGATCGAGGGAGGCGTCCTGCACCATCCATTTGACGAGCTCACCGAAATTCAGGCCCGCATGGGCAGCCAGTTCGGGCACCAGGCTGGTCTCGGTCATCCCGGGCTGCGTATTGACTTCCAGCCAGACGAGCGTGTCGCTCTCGTCGTCGTAGCGGAAATCAGATCGGCTGACGCCCCGGCATCCGATTGCTTGATGCGCCGTTAACGCACACTCTTCGATCTGCTGGTAAATTTTCGGTAAAATTTGAGCCGGACAGATGTGGATCGAGCCACCTTTTGCGTACTTCGCGTCATAGTCGTAGAATTCACCAGTTGCGGCTTGTATTTCGGTCACACCCAGCGACCGGCCGCCCATCACGGCGCAGGTCAGCTCGCGCCCGGCGATGAAGGTCTCCGCCAGCAGCATCTCGCCGCAAGGCCAGTCCGGCCGGGCGATCTCCTGCGGCGGGTGCTCCCGCCCCTTCTTGACGATCACGACGCCGACGGAGGAGCCCTCGTCGACCGGCTTCAGCACATAGGGCGGCGGCAGGACATGGCTCTTCGCGGCCGCGAATCGCGAGACGTTGACGCCATGCGCGATCGGGACGCCAGCCGCCTTCACCACCGTCTTCGCCCGGTCCTTGCGGATCGCGAGCGCCGAGGCCAGCACACCGGAATGGGTATAGGGAATGCGCAGGATCTCGAGCACGCCCTGGATCGTGCCATCCTCGCCGAAGCGGCCATGCAGGGCATTGAAGGCGACATCCGGCTTCAGCTTCGCCAGCACCTCGGCGATGTCGCGCTGCACGTCGACGCGGGTGACGCGATAACCCTGCCCTTCCAGGGCGCGGGCGCAGGCCGCACCGCTGTTGAGGCTGACCTCCCGCTCGACGGACCATCCCCCCATCAGCACTGCAACATGTTCGATCATCGGAGCCCCGCGCCGCTGCGTTGGGTCCAACCTCGTTAAACTTGGTTAACAGCTCGTTAACCAAGACGAACGCGGCGTTAAGGGGCGGCATCGGCGTTTTGGAGCAAGACCCTGCGGAACCCATTCGCGGCGGGATCGAGCACATGTGTTTTCAATGAAACGCGGGTCATCCCGGCTGGAGCGAAGCGAAGCCCCGGGATGACGGCAGTGCTTCTTCTGAGAATCAGCAGCCGCTAGCCGATCTTCGCGAGCAGCCGCCTCAGCTCCGCCCGCTCCTCCTCTGAAAGCGCGCTGACCAATCGTTCCTCGGTCGCGACATGGCCGACGACGATTCGCTCCGCCAGCGCGAAGCCGGCCTCGGTCAGCACGACGCGCAGCGCCCGCCGATCCTCCGGGTCCGCGAGCCGGTCGATCAGCCCCCGCTTCTGCAACCGGTCGAGACGGTTCGTCATCGCAGAGGTCGAGATCATCATGTCCTGGGCGAGCTCGGACGGCGACAGGGCCTGCCCCTTCCCCTGCCGGCGCAGGGTCAGCAGCACGTCGAAACCAGCAAGATCGAGATCATCGGCCGCGAGATTGGCAGCAACCCCATCGCGCACCCGGTCCGCAGCACGCCACAGGTCGCCGCAAACAGCCATGACGCTCGTGTCGAGGTCAGGCCGCTCGCGCCGCCACTGTGCGAGGATCGAATCCATCGCACCACCCTGAGGCCCGGGTCGATCCCGCTCCATCTTCGCTCCTTGCAAATATTTTCACGTCATATATTTTGACATCGAAATATATGACGTCGAATAAATATAGCGTCGGCGCATGCGGAAGCCAAGCTCTGCGGCACCGGAGGTCGCCATGTCGCTCAACCTGAACAGAACCCTGCTGACCACCATTCTCGTGCCTTGCCTCTGGGGTTCGACCTATATCGTCTTCACCCAGACGCTTCCGGTCGATCACCCACTGCTTGTCGGCGCGTTGCGGGCGCTGCCGGCCGGCCTGCTGCTGATGGCCCTCGGCCCCGGCCTGCCGCCACGCGACAAGCTGTTGCCGCTGTCCGCTCTGGGTCTCGCGAATATCGGCATCTTCTTCGCACTGCTTTTCGTCAGCGCCGCGCGCCTCCCCGGAGGGCTCGCCGCGACGGTCGGGTCGACGCAGCCGTTGATCGTCGGCCTGCTGGCCTGGCCCCTGCTCGGCCGGCGCCCAGGCCGCGGGCAGATCCTCGCAGCGCTCGCCGGCCTCATCGGTGTCGCCTTGCTGGTGCTCGATCCGCAAGCGAAGCTGGATGCCGTCGGCATCGTCGCCGGCCTCGCCAGCGCCGCTTCCATGGCGACGGGAACGGTCCTGATCGAGCGCTGGGGCAAGATGGGCTCGCCCCTGGCGCTGGCAGCCTGGCAACTCACCCTGGGCGGGCTGATCCTGCTGCCAGTGGCGCTGTTGGTCGAAGGGCTGCCGCCAGCACCGACGATCCTGAACGGAATCGGCCTCGGCTATCTCGTCCTCGTCGGCACGGCCCTCGCCTATTGGCTCTGGGTCAGGGGCATCACCACGCTCGGCGCCAGCGTCGCCTTCCTCGGCCTGCTCAGCCCGACGGTCGCGACCATTCTCGGCGCCGTCCTGCTCGGGCAGTGGCTGGGAGGTGTCCAGCTCCTCGGCATCGCGGTCATCCTGGGCTCGACGATCACGGGCATGCTGCTCTCGCGCCGGGCCGCGGCAGCTAGGCCGCAACCCCGATCCGCTTGATCTCCCACTGCAGCTCGAAGCCGGAATTCTCCTTCACCCGGCGGCGTACCTCCTCGCCGAGCCCTTCGACATCGGCCGCCGTCGCGCCGCCGGTGTTGATCAGGAAATTGCAGTGCATCTCCGACACCTGCGCCCCGCCGATGCGCAGGCCGCGGCAGCCGGCGGCGTCGATGAGTTGCCAGGCCTTGCCGCCTTCCGGGTTCTTGAAGGTCGAGCCGCCGGTGCGCTCCTTGATCGGCTGCGCCGCCTCGCGCGCCTGTGTCACCCGGTCCATCTCGGCCTGAATCGCAGCCTGCTCGCCCGGCCGCCCCTGGAACAGAGCGGAGGTGAAGATGATCTCGCGGGTCGCCTCCGCGCTGTTGCGATAGGTGAAACCCATCTGCGCATGGCTGAGCTTCACGAGCTCGCCCTTGCGGGTGACGCCGCGCGCCTCGACCAGCACATCGGTGGTCTCGCCGCCATGGGCACCGGCATTCATGCGCAGCGCCCCGCCGATCGAGCCGGGGATGCCGCGAAAGAAGGCGAGGCCGTCGAGCGAAGCGTCGGCCGCCGCGCGGGCCACCTTGACGTCCGGCACCGCCGTCCCGGCCCGGAGCCGATCGCCCGGTTCGACAGCGATTTCGGTGAAACCCTTGCCGCCAAGCCGGATGACGAGACCGGGAATCCCGCCGTCGCGCACGATCAGGTTGGAGCCGAGCCCGACCACCGTGACCGGAATCTCCGCCGGCAGCTTCGAGAGCAGATAGGCGAGATCCTCTTCGTCGGCCGGCGTGAACAGGAGCTGCGCCGCCCCCCCGACCCGAAACCAGGTCAGGGCGGAGAGATCCTGATTCGGCAGGAGCCGGCCCCGCAGATCGGGAGCCGCGGCACGGATGTCGGAGGAGAGGTCTGCGAAGGGCATGGCGTCGCTTTAACCTGTCGGGGCTCTGCCGAAAAGGCTCACCCCTTAAGTGCCGCCAGCTCTCCCGGCAGCGCATAGGCCCATTGCGTGATGTTGCCGGCGCCGAGGCAGACGACGTAGTCGCCCGGCCCCGCCAGCTCCGCCACCATCCCGGCGAGCTTGTCCGAGGACTCCAGCGGCAACGCGTGGCGGTGGCCGCGCGCCTTGATGCCGGCGACCAGCGAATCGCGGTCGGCGCCTGCGATCGGCGCTTCGCCCGCCGCATAGGTGTCGGCCACAATCACCGTGTCGGCATCGTTGAAGCAGGCAGCGAAATCGTCGAACAGGCTCGACAGGCGCGTATAGCGATGCGGCTGCACGATCGCGATCACCTTGTTCTTAGTCGAGGCGCGGGCGGCCTTGAGCACGGCGGCGATCTCGACCGGATGGTGGCCGTAATCGTCGAAGATCAGCGCGCCGTTCCACTCGCCTGTCTTGGTGAAGCGACGCTTGACGCCGCCGAAGCCGGCCAGCGCCTCGCGGATGCGTTGCACGGGGATACCGAGGTCGTAGGCCACCGCGATCGCAGCCGTGGCGTTGAGCGCGTTGTGATGGCCGGGCATCGGCATCACGAGATCGCGGATGACCTCATCGCGGCCAGTCTTGCGGTCGCGGATCAGCAGCGTGAACTTCGCCTGACCGCCCGAGAGGTCGATGTCGATCAGACGGAAATCGGCCTGCGGGTTCTCGCCATAGGTGACGACGCGGCGATCTGTGATCTGGCCGACGAGCCCCTGCACAGTGGGATGGTCGATGCACATCACCGCGAAGCCGTAGAAGGGCAGGTTCTCGACGAAGGAGCGGAAGGCCGCCTTGATCGCGTCGAAGGTGCCGAAATGGTCGAGATGCTCGGGATCGATATTGGTGACGATCGCGACGTCGGCCGGCAACTTCAGGAAGGTGCCGTCGGACTCGTCGGCCTCGACCACCATCCAGTCGCTCTCGCCCATCCGGGCATTGGTGCCATAGGCGTTGATGATGCCGCCATTGATCACGGTCGGGTCGAGCCCGCCCTTCTCGAGCAGCGTCGCGACCAGCGAGGTCGTGGTCGTCTTGCCATGGGTGCCGGCGATGGCGACACAGCTCTTGAGCCGCATCAGCTCGGCCAGCATCTCGGCCCGGCGCACCACCGGCAGGCGATTCTCGCGCGCGGCCAGAAGCTCCGGATTGTCGCGCTTGATCGCGGTCGAGACCACGACGACCTCGGCCTCGCCCAAATTCTCGGCCTTGTGGCCGACGAAGGTGGTAATGCCCTTCTCGGCCAGGCGCTTGACATTGGCGCCGTCGGACGCGTCGGACCCCTGCACCTTGTAGCCGAGATTATGCAGCACCTCGGCGATGCCGGACATGCCGATGCCGCCGATGCCGATGAAATGGATGGAGCCGAGCTTCGGCGGCAGCTTCATGGTCTTGCGGGTCCTGTCAGTTCTGAGAGTTGGCCGTCGCGATCACAAGATCGGCGAGGCGGTCGGCAGCATCGGGGATGCCCGCGCTCTTCGCGTTTGCCGCCATGGTCGTCAAGTGCGCCGGCTGGGCGATGAGCTGCGAAAGCTCGCTGGCGAGCCGCCGCGGGGTGAATTCCGGCTGCAGGATCCGCAGCGCTCCACCCACCTTCTCGAGGAAAGCCGCGTTCGCCGCCTGGTCCTGGTCGAGCGAGCCCGGCAGCGGCACGAGGATGCCCGGCCGGCCGATCACCGTGAGTTCCGCCACGGTCGAGGCCCCGCCGCGGGCGATCACGAGCTGCGCCGCCGCCATCTGGGCCGGCATATCCTTGATGAAGGGCATGACCGTCGCGCGAATCCCGAGCTTCTCGTAGATGCCGCGCACGCGCTCGTCGTCTTCCGCCCGCGCCTGCTGGACGATCGTGAGGCGCGCCCGCTCGGCATCGGTCAGAAGCTGGATCGCGGGCGGCACAATATCGGCCATCACCCGCGCGCCCTGGCTGCCGCCGAAGACCAAGAGCCGGATCTTGCCCTCGCCCGGCCAGTCATAGTCGCGATCCGCCACCTCCAGCACCGCCGGCCGCACCGGGTTGCCGACATGGCGGCATTTCGCCTTGAGCGCCTCTGCGATGCCGCCCACCTCGGCGAAGCCGGTCGCGATAGCGGTGGCCCGTCCCGCAAGGAAGCGGTTGGCCCGGCCCATCACGGCGTTCTGCTCGTGGATCACGGTGCGCACGCCCGCAAGTGAAGCGCCGAGCACCGGCGGCACGGTCGGATAGCCGCCGAAGCCGACCACCACGTCCGGCTTGAGCTTGCGGATGATCCCGCGCGCCGCGAGCGTGCCCCTGGCGAGCTTCACCAGCGCAGCGGCCATCTTGAGCGGCGAGCGGCCCGAAGGCGTTGCGGCCGGCACCGCATGGACGGCTTCGGCCGGGAAGCTGCCGGCGTATTCGGCGGCGCGCGTATCCGTCATCAGCACGACGCGCATGCCCTTGGCGTGGAGCGCATGGCTCAGCGCCTCGGCCGGGAAGAGATGGCCGCCCGTCCCCCCGGCGGCCAGCACGATGAGCTTGCCGGTCCCCATCTCAGCCCCTGTAGGAACCGAGCTCGGCCGAGCGCGGCCGGCGCCGCGTCAGCGCGAGCAGGAAGCCGGTGCCGACGGCAAGCGAAAGCAGCGACGAGCCGCCATAGGAAATGAAGGGCAGCGTCATGCCCTTGGCCGGCATCATGTGCAGGTTGACCATCATGTTGATCGCCGCCTGGATGCCGAAGAGCAGCGCGAGCCCGGTCACGGCGAGCCGCGTGAACGGATCCTCCGATTTCTGCGCCACGAACAGCGAGCGGATCACGATGATCGCGAACAGCAGCACCAGGATCATGCAGACGATCACGCCGAATTCCTCGGCGGTGACGGCGAAGATGAAGTCCGTATGCGCGTCGGGCAGGATGCGCTTCACCGTGCCCTCGCCCGGCCCCTTCCCGAGCCAGCCGCCCTGCGCGAAGCTTTCGAGCGCGGTGTCGACCTGGAACGAGTCGCCCGAGCCCTTGTCCATGAAGCGCTCGATGCGGGCGCGAACGTGGGGAACGAGCTCATAGGCGATGAAGATGCCGGTGGCGCCGATACCCCCTAACCCGATCACCCAGAACCAGTGCAGGCCGGCGACGAAGAACAGCCCGGCCCAGACCAGGCTGATCAGCATGGTCTGGCCGAAATCCGGTTGCAGCACCAACGGCGCGATCGAGATCGGCAGGATGAGCATGGCGAGGATCGTGCCCGGCAGGTCCGGCCGGCGCGTTCCCTCGGCGAAGGCCCAGGCGGCGATCACGACGAAGGCCGGCTTCAGGAATTCGGAGGGCTGCACGGAGCCCAGGAGGCCGAGCGTCAGCCAGCGCTTCGCGCCCTTGACCTCGACGCCGAAATAGAGCGTCGCCACCACCATGGCGAGCGAGCCGACATAGAGGATCAGCGCCGCGCGGCGCACCTGCCGGGGCGTCATGAAGGAGACGCTGAGGAAGATCACGATCGCGCCGGCGAGATAGGCCGCCTGCCGATTGACGAAATGGAAAGTCGACAGGCCCAGCCGCTCGGCGACCGGCGGCCCGCCGGCCATCAGCAGCACGACGCCCGACACCATCAGCGCGATGAGTGCGGCAAGGATCAGGCGGTCGATCGACCACCACCAGCGACCGCTGAGGGAAGGTTCGGCGCGGGAGACCATGGCGGGCATTCCATCGACAAGTTCTGCGCGGCCTGACCGCGCCTCGTGGCGAATCACTCTGTCAATGAATGGTTAACCGATTGATTCCGATGCGCCTCATTGCGCGGTTGCACGCCCGCGATCGGCGGGTTGTCCACGGTCGTCAGCGGGACGAGACCGCCGCCGCGAAGATGCGGGCGATGCCGGCAAGCCGCTCCGCATAGGCTTCGCAGCTCGGTGGCGTGCCCGTCTTGGCGCCGGTTGCGGCGAACATCATCCCAGCGATCCACTCATCGACCGATATCGAAGCGCGCGCCATCGCGATCTCGCCTCGGGCTTCCGCTTTCTGAAGCAGCAGGCGCGCGCATCGGGCGAAGATTTGCTCGAAGGCCTGCAACTCGCGCGTCGCGATCGTATTCATCACCGCCTTGAGCTCGACGAGATGCTCGCCTGTGCCAAAGCTCGCATAGGTCTGCCCGTGATGGGCCTGGAGCAAGGCGGCGAGCCGCTCCGGAAACGGCCCGGGCATCGCGACGACCTCACGGCAACGTGCCTCGACGCGGCGCCCGATCAGGTTCAGCATCGCTCGGAAGACGTCGTCCTTGCCCTTGAAATGCAGATAGAGCGTCGCCTTGGCGAGCCCGGCTTCCCTGGCGATGTCGTCCATCGAGCTGCGCTTGTAGCCATAGCGGGCGAACAGCCGCAGCGCCGCATCGGCGATCTGATCGACGCGGGCCTTCGCATCCTCGAGAGGGAGAGCGCTGGAACTTTCGCTTCTGTCCGACATTTGCAGCTTCAGCAGTCTTGACAAAATCCAAACTGCGCGCGACCATCCTAGTTAGACTCAAAACGTCTAATTAGTCCAGTCGCGCGACCCAGGGCTACGGATACATCGCCCGCATCTGATATGTCAGATCGGGCTATCGAGGGCGAGCCCTCGATCCGCACCATGGTGCCGCGCTGCGTCATGCCAGCATCGGAGGCAACCATGGTCTCTCTCAAGGTCAACGGGACGACGCATACCGTCGACGTCGACGACGACACGCCCTTGCTCTGGGCGATCCGCGACAATATCGGCCTGACCGGCACCAAGTTCGGCTGCGGCGTCGCGCAATGCGGCGCCTGCACCGTCTTCATCGACGGGCAGCCCCTGCGCTCCTGCGTCACGCCGGTCTCGGCGGTCGGCACGAGCGAGATCACCACCATCGAAGGCCTCGCCGGCAAGGAGGCGGACGCCGTCCAGGCCGCCTGGACCAACCGCGACGTGCCGCAATGCGGCTATTGCCAGTCCGGCCAGGTGATGAGCGCCATCGCTCTGCTCAAGGAAAACAAGAAGCCGACCGATCGCGATATCGACCTCGCGATGAACGGCAATCTCTGTCGTTGCGCAACGTACGTCCGCATCCGCGCCGCGATCCATGACGCGGCCCGCGCGCTGGAGATCTGAGCCATGACCGCACATGATCCCAAGCTCTCCCGCCGCTCGCTGCTGGCCGGCGCCGGCGCCCTCGTCATCGGCTTCCACCTGCCGCGCGCCGCGAAGGCCCAGTCCGGCGCCGGCGCGGCCTATCGGCCGGGCGGCAACGCCACCTTCGCCCCGAACGCCTTCATCCGCGTCGCGCCCGACTCGACCGTGACCGTGCTGATCAAGCATATCGAGTTCGGTCAGGGTCCCTTTACCGGCCTCGCCACGCTCGCAGCCGAGGAGATGGACGCCGCCTGGAGCCAGATGCGCGCCGAGCACGCCCCGGCCGACGTCAAGCTCTATGCCAACCTCGCCTTCGGGGTGCAGGGCACCGGCGGCTCGACCGCCATCGCCAATAGCTGGGAGCAGATGCGCAAGGCCGGCGCCGCCGCCCGCATGATGCTGGTGCAGGCCGCTGCCGATACCTGGAAGGTTCCCGCCGGCGAGATCACCGTCTCCGACGGTGTCATCAGCCACACTTCCGGCCGCAAGGGCTCGTTCGGGGAGTTCGCGGAAGCGGCCTCGAAACTGCCCGTGCCCGAAAACCCGCCGCTGAAGCCGGCCTCGGCCTACAAGCTGATCGGCAAGGAAGGCGCCGTGAAGCGCCTCGACAGCGCCGACAAGTCGCGCGGCAAGGCGCAGTTCACCATCGATATCCACGCGCCGAACATGCTGACGGTCGTCGTCGCCCGCTCACCGCGCTTCGGCGGCAAGGTCGCGAGCTTCGATGCGGCCGAGGCGCTCAAGGTCAAGGGCGTCGTCGATGTGAAATCGATCGGCTACGGCGTCGCGGTCTATGCCAATGGCATGTGGCCGGCGCTGAAGGGCCGCGAGGCGCTGAAAGTCACCTGGGACGACAGCGCCGCCGAAAAACGCGGCAGCCCCGAGCTGATCGCCGAGTACCGCAAGCTCGTCCGCCAGCCCGGCACGGTCGCCGGCAGCCATGGCGACGCCGAGGCCGCGCTGGGCAAGGCCGATAAGGTCATCGAGGCGGAGTTCGTCTTCCCCTATCTGGCACATGCGCCGATGGAGCCGCTCGACGGTTATCTCGAATGGGATGGCGAAAAGGCGCATGCCCGTTTCGGCAGCCAGTTCCAGACCACCGAGCACCAGACCATCGCCGGCATCCTCGGCCTGCCGCCGGAGAAGGTGACGCTCGAGACCATGCTCGCCGGCGGCAGCTTCGGCCGGCGCGCGCAGGTCAGCCAGCATCTCGCGGCCGAACTCGCCACCGTCGCCAAGACGATCGGCCCGAATCGCCCGGTCAAGGTGGTCTGGACGCGTGAGGACGATCTGACAGGCGGCTATTACCGCCCGCTCTTCGTCCATCGCTTCCGCGGCGCGGTGAAGGACGGCAAGATCGCGGCATGGTCTAGCACGCTCGTCGGCCAGTCCTTCTTCCTCGGCACGCCCTTCGAGGCGATGGTCGTCAAGAACGGCATCGACGCGACCTCCGTCGAGGGCGCCAACGAGATCTTCTACGAGGTGCCGGATTTCCGTTGCGAGGTGCATAATCCCAAGGTCGGCGTGCCGACTTTGTGGTGGCGCTCCGTCGGCCATACCCATACCGGCTATGCCGTCGAATGCTTCGTCGACGAATTGCTGCAAGCCGCCGGGCAGGACCCGGTGCAGGGCCGGCTCGCCATGATGGGCGACAGGCATCCGCGCGCCGCCGGCGTGCTCAAGGCCGTCGCCGATCTGGCGGGCTGGAAGGGAGGCGCGCCGGTGGACGGACGCGCCCGCGGCGTCGCCGTCGTCGAGAGCTTCGGTTCTTTCGTGGCCCAGATCGCCGAGGTCTCGATGGGGCCGGAGGGAGAGCCCAAGGTCCATAAGGTCTGGTGCGCGGTGGATTGCGGCGTCGCGGTCAATCCGGACGTGATCCGTGCCCAGGTCGAAGGCGGCATCGGCTTCGGCCTTGGCCATGCCCTCTACGGCCAGATCACCCTCGATGGCGGCCGGCCGGTCCAGACCAACTTCCACGAATACCGCTCGCTGCGCATCAACGAGATGCCGGAGGTCGAGGTCAAGATCATCGCCTCGACCGAGAAGCCGAGCGGTATCGGCGAGCCCGGCGTCCCGCCGATCGGCCCGGCTGTCGCCAATGCGCTCGCTGCGCTCGGCCACGGCCGGCCGCGCCAGCTGCCGATGCAGGGAGGCAGCGTCTGATGGGCCGCAATCTCCTCCTCGCCGCCGCGGCGGCACTAGCGGTCTGCGTCACCGGCAGCGCGCTGACGCTGGCGCAGAACAGCCCTCAGCCCGGCGGCGCGAGCTTGCGCCCGGCTGCGAGCTTCGCCTCGATCGCCAACCAGCGCGACCGCTCGGTCGCGCTCTTCAACGAGATGGGCAAGGTCCTCCAGAGTCCGCGCTGCATGAACTGCCATCCGGCGACGGAACGGCCGCGCCAGGGCGACATCCGCAAGCTGCATGAGCCGCTCGTCGTGCGCGGCAAGGACGGGCACGGCGCGCCCGGTCTGCAATGCGCGACCTGTCACGGCAAGGAGAACTACGATCCCGCCCGCATTCCCGGCAATGAGCACTGGGCGCTCGCTCCGGCCTCGATGGCCTGGGAGGGCAAGAGCCTCGCCCAGATCTGCGAGCAGTTGAAGGACCAGAACCGCAACGGCAGCCGTGACACCGCCGCGCTGATCAAGCACGTCACCACCGACAGTCTCGTGCTCTGGGCGTGGAAACCCGGCAAGGGTCGCGAGCCCGCTCCCGGCACGCCGGCAGAATTCGGCGCGCTGATGCAAGCCTGGGCCGATAGCGGCTCTGCCTGCCCGGCGTCCTGAACCTGACTACCCTTTCGGGGCAGCCGGCTTTCCGGCAGTCCCGAAAGGCTCGAATCCCGGCAACGCCATGACCAGCTTGCGGAACGCCTCGCCGCGCACCTCGAAATTCGGGAACTGGTCGAAGGAGGCACAAGCCGGCGAGAGCAGCACCGCGATCTCGCCCTCGCCGGATTTCGCCAGCGCATCGCGCGTCGCATCGGCCACCGCCTTATCAAGCGTGACGCTGTGCTCATAGGCGACGCGCCCGTCATCGTCGAAGGTCGCGGCGAAGAGGTCGCTCGCGGCGCCGATCAGATAGGCTTTGGCGATGTTCGGGAAATAGCGGCGCAAGGACTCGATGCCGCCCTCCTTGGCCTTGCCGCCGAGGATCCAGAAGATATCGCGGAAGGAGGTCAGCGCCTTCTCCGTGGAATCCGCGTTCGTGGCTTTGGAGTCGTTGATGAAGACGACGCGGCCGATCCGGCCGAGTTCCTCCATGCGGTGCGCCAGCCCCGGATAGGTCTTGAAGCCCGCTTCGATCTCCCCCGCGCTCAGGCCCAGCGCCGAGCAGGCAGCGAAGGCCGCGGCCGCATTCTGCGCATTGTGCGAGCCGCGCAAGGAGCCGATGCCGGCGAGATTGGCGACGACGCGCGGCTTGCCGTCCTTGACCTCAACGATGCGCGTATCGAGCCGGCCCTGATTGGCGGTGACACCGGCGAAGACGCCTTCGTCCAGCGGCTGCTCGCCGCTGATCTTGATCAGCGGGCGACCTCCGGCGGCGCGGCGACGCGCCATCTGCTTCGAGGCTTCGTCATCGACGCCGACCACGGCGATGTCCGCAGCCGAAACCAGCCGCTCCTTGATCCCCGCATAGTTCTCCAGCGAGCCATGCCGGTCGAGATGATCCGGCGTCAGATTCATCTGGATACCGACGCTCGGAGCCAGCGAAGGCGCGAGGTCGATCTGGTAGCTTGAGCACTCGATGACATGGATGCGGTTCGCCGTCGGCGGCTCCAGCGCCAATACGGCCGTGCCGATATTGCCGCCCATCTGGACGTCGCGACCGGCCTGCTTCAGCACATGCGCGATCAGCGCCGTCGTGGTCGACTTCCCGTTGGTGCCGGTGATGCAGACGACCGGAGAAGCCGGCGCGATCTTCGCCCGCTCCAGAAAAAACAATTCGACATCGCCGATGATCGCGACACCGGCTGCCTTGGCCCTCCCGACCGTCCAGTGCGGCTCGGGATGGGTCAGCGGCACGCCGGGCGAGAGCACGAAAGCCGCGAAGCCCGACCAGTCGGCGCTGGCGAGATCGACGACGGCGATGCCCTCGGCCGCCGCCTTCTCGCGGCTTTTCTCATTGTCGTCCCAGGCGGCGACCTCGGCACCGCCCGCCTTCAGCGCGCGTGCCGTGGCGAGGCCGGAACCACCGAGGCCGAACAGGGCGACCTTGCGCCCGGCGAAGACCGTGACGGGCGTCATCTTTCCGCTCTCAACGCAGCTTCAGCGTGGCGAGGCCGACCAGCGCCAGCACGACGGAGATGATCCAGAAGCGGATCACCACCTGCGGCTCGGTCCAGCCCAGCTTCTCGAAATGGTGGTGGATCGGCGCCATCAGGAAGACGCGCTTGCCGGTGCGCTTGAACACCCCGACCTGGATGATGACCGAGAGCGCCTCGACCACGAAGAGGCCGCCGACGACGGCCAGCACGATCTCATGCTTGATCGCCACCGCGATGGTGCCGAGCAGCCCGCCAAGGCCGAGCGAGCCGGTGTCGCCCATGAAGATCTGGGCCGGCGGCGCGTTGAACCAGAGGAAGCCGAGCCCCGCCCCGATCACCGCCCCGCAGATCACCGCAAGCTCGCCCGCGCCGGGAACGTGATGGATCTGCAGGTAGTTGGCGAAGATGACGTTGCCGACGAGATAGGAGATGAAGCCGAAGGTGCCGGCCGCGATCATTACCGGCACGATGGCGAGCCCGTCGAGCCCGTCCGTCAGGTTCACGGAATTGCCGGCGCCCACCACCACGAAGGCCGTGACCAGCGGGAACAGGATGCCGAGCGGGATGATCGCTTCCTTGAGGAAGGGCATGGCGAAGCCCGACGAGATCGCCGGGGGCTGAATCTGCATGATGAGGTAGCAGGCGATCAGCGCGACCACGACCTCGATGGCGATGCGCGCCCTGCCCGAGAAACCCTTATGCGACTGCTTCGTCACCTTCAGGAAGTCGTCATAGAAGCCGATGGCGCCGTAGGCAGCGGTGACGCCCAGCACGATCCAGACATAGGGGTTGCGCAGATTGCCCCAGAGCAGCACGGCGGCGAACAGACCGGACAGGATCATCAGCCCGCCCATGGTCGGCGTGCCGCGCTTGGCGAGATGCGATTCAGGGCCGTCGGCGCGGATCGGCTGGCCCTTGCCCTGCTTGATGCGCAGCCACGAGATCGCCGCCGGCCCGAAGAAGAAGACGAAGAGCAGCGCCGTCGCCGTCGCCCCGCCCGCCCGGAAGGTGATGTAGCGGAAGACGTTCAGCACGGGGAAGGTGCCGGACAATTCGGCGAGCCAGGCGAGCATGTCTTGGTGATCTTTCGGGAAACGTTCGGAGGGTGGTTCAGTCTTCGGACGGCACGGCAGGAAAGCGCGCGAGGAGCGCCTTGACGATCGGCCCCATGCGCGAGCCCAGCGATCCCTTGACCGTGACGACGTCACCGGCGCGGACCGCCTCGAGCACGAGCGGCTCCAATTCGCCCGCCGCGGGGGCATAAGCCCCCCGCATGGCCGAAGGCAAGCTCTCATAGAGCCCTTTCATCAGCGGCCCGCAGGCGAAGACCCTGTCGATGCCGTTCGTGACGAGCGGCCCCGCCAGCCCCTTGTGCAGCTCAGCCCCGCTCGGACCGAGCTCGAGCATGTCGCCGAGCACCGCGATACGCCGCCCCCTGCCCTCGACCGGCAGGCGCCCGAGATTCTCGATCGCGGCCCGCATCGAGGCGGGGTTGCCGTTATAGCTTTCGTCGAGCAGCGTGAAGCGTCCGCCCGGCATCTGCAGCACCTGTCGCGCGCCACGTCCCGCCGGCGGCCTGAGATCGGCGAGCGCCAGCGCGGCCAGCGCGAGATCGGCGCCGAGCGCATGGACGGCGGCGAGCACAGCGAGCGAATTCAGCACGATATGCTTGCCCGGGCTGCCGAGCTTGTAGGTCACCGGTTGGCCGAGCACCCGCGCCTCGACCGTCGAGATGTCGGGCTTCAGCGCGCAGGAGACGAGCCGGACATCGGCATCGGGGCTTTCGCCGAAAGTGATGATCCGCCCGGCTGGACCGGATTTGGCGATGTCGCGCAGCAGTTCGGATTGCGGGATGTCGGCATTGACGATCGCCGTGCCGCCCTTTTCGAGCTCCCAATAGACCCCGGCCTTCTCCTCCGCGATGCCTTCGAGCGAGGCGAAGGCGGCGAGATGCACCGGCGCGATCGTGGTGACGATGGCGACCTGCGGGCGCACCAGCCGCGCCAGCGGCACGATCTCGCCGGGGCTGTTCATGCCGATCTCGTAAACGCCATAGGCGACATCGGCCGGGGTGCGAACCAGCGTCAGCGGCACGCCCCAATGGTTGTTGTAGGAGGCGACCGGAGCATGGGTCTTGCCCTGGCGCGACAGCACGAGGCGCAGCGCCTCCTTGGTGCCGGTCTTGCCGACCGATCCGGTGACGGCGACGACACCGGCCTTCAGCTCCGCCCGGCGGGCCGAGCCGGCAGCCTCCATCGCTTTGAGCACATCGGGAACGATGGCGAGCGCGCCCGCCCCGTTGAATTCCGCCGCATGGGCCTCATCGATCACCGCGAGCGCCGCGCCCTTCTCCAGCGCGCCCTTGACGAAGTCGTGCCCGTTACGCGCCTCGCCGGTGATGGCAAAGAAGACGTCGCCGGGCTCCAGCGTGCGGGTGTCGATCGAGGCGCCGGTCACAACCGGCGGCACGGCGCCTTCGGACCGCGCGCCAAGCGCGGCGATCAACTTGTCTCCGCTCCACAGGGGCGCGCTCATCACTGGATCTCCGACAACGCTTTCCGGACCACGTCGTGATCGGAGAACGGCAATGTGCGCTCGCCCACGATCTGGCCGGTTTCATGGCCTTTTCCGGCCACGACCAGCAAATCCCCAGGCATCAGCATGCATACCGCGCTTCTGATCGCCTCCTCGCGGTCGCCGATTTCCAGGAGCCTCGGCGAGGCGGCCATGATCTCGGCCCGGATCACCGACGGATCCTCGCTGCGCGGATTGTCGTCGGTGACGATGGCGATGTCGGCCTTCTCGGCTGCGATGGCGCCCATCAACGGGCGCTTGCCCTTGTCGCGGTCGCCACCGCAGCCGAAGACGCAGATCAGCCGCCCCGTCGCATAGGGACGAAGCGTCGTCAGGACCGCGGCGAGGGCATCGGGCTTGTGGGCGTAGTCGACGACAACGAGCGCGCCATTGGCTTCGCCGACCCGTTCGAGCCGCCCCGCTACGCCCGCCAGCCCGGAAATCGCCCCCAACGCCCGTCGCTTATCCTCGCCGGTCGCGATGGCGAGCCCAGCCGCGACCAGCGCGTTTCCGGCCATGAAGTCACCGACCAGCGGCAGCGAGACGGAAAGCTGCTCACCGCCGAAACCGATGGTCAGCCGCTGCACGAAACCGTCCCGCTCATTGGCCAGCAGCGTCAGCGTCTCGCCCTTGCGGCCGACGCCGATGATCGGGTGCCCGCCTGCTTCAGCGGCGCGCGCCGCCTCTTCGGCATAGGGCTCGTCCCGGTTGATCACAACCGGCGCCCCGGCCGGCAGCAATTCCCAGAGCCGGAGCTTGGCGGCGAGGTAATCCTCGACGCTCGGGTGATAGTCGAGATGGTCGCGGCCGAGATTGAGGAAGGCTCCTGCCTTCAGACGCACCCCATCGAGCCGGCGCTGGTCGAGCCCATGCGAAGAGGCCTCCATCGCGAGATGGGAGACGCCCTCGCCGGCCAGCCTGTCGAGCGTGGCATGCAGCGAAAGCGGGTCGGGCGTGGTCAGCGAGCCGTAATCGGCACCCTTCGCGGTGACAACGCCGATCGTGCCGACGCTGGCGGAGGAACGCCCGAGCGACTGGAAGATCTGGCGGGTGAAGTCGGCGACCGAGGATTTTCCGCTCGTCCCTGTCACAGCGACGATGGTTTCGGGCTGGCGCGGATGGAGCTTCGCCGCCGCCAGCGCCAGCGCGAGGCGCGGGTCCTCGACCTCGGCGAAGGCGACGCCGGCCGGCAGATCCGCCGGGCGCGGGCCGCCCGAAACGACGGCGATGGCGCCATGCCCCACCGCATCCATGATGAAGCGCGCGCCATCCGCCTTGGCACCGGCAAGCGCGACGAAGACGTCGTCCCCCGTGACCTTGCGGCTGTCGAAGGCGACGCCATGCACTGGCTGACTGGCGGCGTCAGCCTCGAAGGTCTCGGGAAAGAGGTCTCCGAGGCTCAGTCCGGTCATCGTCATGCTCACCGTTATAGGCCGAGATCAGCGCGAGCCCCAGGCCCCGAGCTTCGCCATCAGCGGGAAGGGCGAAGGCGGCGGGTCGAAGCGCGGTGCGACGCCGAGCAGCGGAGCCGCGCGTTCGATCAGCTTGCCCGTGGTAACGCCGCCGTTCCAGGCCGCAGTCGAATAACCGCCGCTCTCGGCATAGCCCTTCGGCTCGTCATAGATGGTGAGGAAGAGATAGCGCGGCTTGTCGGACGGCACGATGGCCGTGAAGGTGGTGAAGTTCTTGTTCTTGGAATAGCGACCGCCGATGACCTTCTCGGCCGTGCCGGTCTTGCCGCCGACGAAATAGCCGGCGACATCCGCCTTCTTGGCCGAACCCTTCTCGCCGTTGATGCGCATGATGAAGCGCAGCGCCTCGGAGGTCTCCGGCTTGATCACGCGGGTCGCGACCTGCATCGCCTCCTCCTGCGAGCGCTTCAGGAAGGTCGGCTTCATCAGATAGCCGCCATTGACCAGCGCGCCGACCGCAGCGATCGCCTGCAGCGGCGCGACGGCAAGGCCGTGGCCGAAGGCGATGGTCGCGGTGTTGATCTCGCCCCAGCGCTGCGGAACGATCGGGGCAGCGCTCTCCGGCAACTCCGTCGTCATCCGGTCGAGCTGCATCATCTTCTTGAGGAAAGCCTTATGGCCCTCGACGCCGACGGCCAGCGCCATCTTGATCGAGCCCATGTTCGAGGAATGCACGAAGACCTCGGGGACAGTCAGGGTCCGGCCGGTGCCGTGATATTCCTTGATGACCTGGCGGCCGAACCGCATCATCCCGCCGGCGGTCGAGAAGCTGGAGTTGATGTTGACCTTGCCGGAATCCAGCGCCATCGCGATGGTCAGGGCCTTGAAGGTCGAGCCCATCTCGTAGACGCCGACACTCATCCGGTTGATCCGGTCCTTCTCCAGCGCATCGACCGGATTGTTCGGGTCGAAATCCGGCAGCGAGACCAGCGCAATGACCTCGCCGGTGGTGACGTCCATGATCGCGCCCGCGGCGGCGATCGCCTTGAAACGCTCCATGCCCTTGACCAACTCGTCGCGCAGCACATGCTCGACGCGCAAATCGATCGAGAGCTTGATCGGCTTCAGGTCGCTCGCCTGGCTGGTGAGGCCGGCGCCGTTCAGGTCCTGCAGCCCTTGCGAGTCGATGTACTTCTCCATCCCGGCGATACCGATATTGTCGATATTGGCGAAGCCGAGCACATGGGCCGCGGCCGGGCCGTTCGGGTAGAAGCGCTTGTGCTCGGGCAGGAAGCCGACGCCGGGTATCCCGAGGCGGTAGACCTCCGCCTGCTGGCGCGGGGTGATCTCGCGCTTGACCCAGACGAAGCCCTTCTTGGTGCCGAGCTTGTCGCGCAGATCCTTGGCGTCAAGTTCGGGTAGCACCGCCGTCAAAAGCTCGGTCGCCTCGTCCTTGTCGAGGATCTTGCGCGGCTCGGCGAAGACCGAGACGACGCCGATATCGGTGGCGAGGATCTCGCCGTTGCGGTCGACGATGTCGGGCCGGGCCGCCGAAATCGCGTTCGAGCTCGCCCGCCGGATGCCGACCTGCTCGTTCGGCAGCGTCGCCAGCAGCGCGAGCCGGGCGGTGATCGCGATGAACAGCACCGAGAAGCCGAGGATGACGAGGCCGACGCGCGGCTGCGCCTTCTCGCCACTCATATGGAAGACGTCGCGCAGCCAGGCGAGACGCGAACGCTGGACGGGCGCCTCGAAGATTTCCGTCTCGGCCGCGGAGGCCTGTTCGGTCCGGGTCGTGTCGGTCATGGCATGGCTCCGGGCGTGGTCGCGCTCGCCTTAGCGCTCCTCGGCGTCTCCGTCGGCAGGCCGAGGCCCAGATCCTCGAGCTTGCGGCCGATGGCATCGACCTTGGGGCCGCGATTGGGAATCTCGGACGGCTTCACCACCTGCGTCGCCTGGAAGGGCTGCAGATCGAGATGCCGGTCGGCCAGCGTCTGGATGCGGTCAGGGCGGTTGAGGAACTGCCATTCCGCCTTGAGCACCTGGATCGCGTCGCGCTCGCGCTGCGTCTTGGTCTTGAGCTTCTGCAGGTGCTCGGTCGCCAGCGTCGTCTCGTACTTGATCGTGTAGGCATAGACCGCCGAGGAGACGAGCGCGCCGATGGCGATGACATGGAGAAACTTGATCACGCTCAGCTTCTCCGGCGTGGCGAGGGTTCGGGAATGCCGGCGAGCGCGACGAGCCCGGCCTCGGCCCGGCGCGGCGGCGCATCGAGGCGCTCGGCGACGCGCAGCTTGGCCGAGCGTGCGCGCGGATTGGCCCGCATCTCCGCCTCGGACGGCGCGACCGCGCCCCTCTCGACGAGGCGGAAGGTCGGCTGCCTCGCCGCGACCGCCGGCGCATGGCGCGAGCCGGACGGGACGCGGCCGGAGCGTTCGGCCAGGAACTGCTTGACGATGCGGTCTTCCAGCGAATGGAAGGTGACGACCACCAGCCGTCCGCCCGGACCCAGCACGGCTTCCGCCGCATGCAGGGCGCGAACCAGCTCGCCGAGCTCGTCATTGACCGCGATGCGCAGCGCCTGGAACACCCGTGTCGCCGGGTGCGCGCCGCCGGGCTCGCCCCTGACGATGCCGGCGACGAGATCGGCAAGCTGCTTCGTTGTGGCCAGCGGCGCCTTGCGGCGCGCCTCGATCACGGCCCGCGCCACGGCGCGCGAACGGCGCTCCTCGCCATAGTGATAGAAGATATTGGCGAGCAGCCCTTCCTCGGCCTCGTTGACGACGTCGGCGGCGCTCTGCCCCTCGCCGCTCATGCGCATGTCGAGCGGACCGTCGAAGCGGAACGAAAAGCCGCGCTCGGGCTGATCGATCTGCATCGACGAGACGCCGATATCGAGCACGACGCCGTCGAGCGGGACCATACGGAAGCGCTCGGCCTCCTCGGCGAGTTCGCCGAAGCGCGCCTGAGACAGCGTCAGCCGCCCGGCCATCGCCGCAACCAGATCGGCCCCGCCCGCGATCGCGCTCGGATCACGGTCGAGCCCGAGCAGGATCGCATCCGGCGCGGCATCGAGGATCGCCTTGCTGTAGCCCCCTGCCCCGAAGGTGCCGTCGAGATAGCGCCCGCCCGGCTTCGGCGCGAGCGCGGCCAGAACCTCCGCGAGAAGCACGGGCACGTGACGAGGCGCCTCGCCACCGGCACCGTCACGACGGTCACCCTGGTCCGTCATGAGCTCGAACCTCCTGCCGTAACGGTCAATCCTCCAAGCGTCCGCTTGACGTCGCGCAGCCGGCTCCGCGCCGCGTCGAGATGGGCGCGGAAGCGCTCCGGCTCCCAGATCTGGAATTTGTGGCCATGCCCGACGAACGTCACCGCGTCGCCGATGCCGGCATGCGCCTTCAGCGCCTCGCTCAGCACGATCCGCCCCTCCGGGTCGACCTTCAGCACCTCCGAGGTGCCGTTCAGCGCCGTCGAGAGCAGCTCCCACTCGTCCGAGAACGGCGAGAAGCGCGCCAGGATGTCGTCGATCGTCGCCCGCAGCGCATTGCCCCCGGCATCGAGCGCCGGCAGGTCGAGCCCCTGATGGACGTAAAGCCCCTCGTAGCCGTCCTTCGCGAGAACGGAGCGAAAGCTCGAAGGAATGGAAACGCGCCCCTTGGCGTCCAGCCGGTTGGTGAAGTTCGAGACGAAGCGGTCCATCAACGCCGCCTCCCGGCCTGCTCTCCACATCACCGCCGGACGCAGATCCGTGCGGCGGAAAACCCCTCCGTCGAAGCAGGCAAGCAGCGCCCGGCGACCAAAATCCGCGCGGCACACGGAGCCTGATCTGAGAACTGCCTGTCGGCTTCGACGGGATGATTTGGGATATCATGGGCAATCATGGGCGTCAATGGAATCGCCGGCACGAGTCGGTGCCTGCGATGGCTCGCTGCCATCACAGCCCGTTATGGTTAAGTATCCGTAAGCACGGGGAATTCGCCTCGTTTCCGCCGCAATTCAAAGCGGCGGACCGAGCGAGAGCCTGCAAAAAAATTCCGCTCAATCCTCGCGGGCGGCCGCCAGCAGGGCATCCCGGACAAGGCCGAGCTGCTCGCGCAGCCCCTTGGCGCCGGGCGCGGTCGCCCCCAGCGCACAGCCGATCGCCTCCTGAACGCGACGCCCCCTCGCCCGCAGGGCCTCGCCCTTCTCGCTCAGATGGATGCGCACCTGCCGCTCATCGACCGCGTCACGCTCGCGGCGGAGGATGCCCGCGCTCTCGAGCCGCTTCAGCAGCGGCGTCAGCGTGCCGGAATCCAGCATCAGCCTTTCGCCGAGCACCTTCACCGTCGGCCCGTCATCTTCCCACAATGCGAGCATGACGAGATATTGCGGATAGGTCAGCCCGAGCTCGGCCAGCACCGGCCGGTAGACGCGGTTGAAGGCATGGCTCGCCTGATAGATCGCGAAGCACAATTGCTGGTCGAGCCGCGGCGTTGCGGCGTCGCTCTGCTCGCGGTCGGATTTGTCCCCGGACACCATCATGCCTCTGCCATCGCCTTCTCAACGCAAAGCCGAAACCGGAGCGACAATCAACTCCGCGTGATCATCTCAAATTTCATTGTTGACAATCTAATTGCGCACAATCTAAATGGCAATCATTGGTTCACCCGAGAGAGAAGGAACCCGACCATGAAGATCCTCTACACCGCCCATGGCTCCGCCACCGGCGGCCGCGAAGGCCAGGCCGCGACCGATACCGGCAACGTCAAGCTCGTGCTGAACACGCCGAAGGAACTCGGCGGCGGCGGCGGCGACGGCACCAATCCCGAGCAGCTCTTCTCGATGGGCTATTCGGCCTGTTTCCTCGGCGCGCTGAAGTTCGTCGCCGGCAAGGAGAAGGTGAAGATCCCGGAGGATGCCCGAGTCAGCGCCGATATCGGCATCGGCCCGCGCGACGACGGCACCGGCTTCGGCATTGCGGCCAAGCTGACGATCTCCGTCCCCGGCGTCGACAGGGCGGTGGTCGAGGACCTCGTCCAGAAGGCCCATATCGTCTGCCCGTATTCCCACGCCACGCGCGGTAACATCGACGTCGAGCTGAAGGTCGCCTGAGAGCCGCACGGTGCAGGACAAGCGAAAGGGCCGGGATCGCTCCCGGCCCTTTCCGCATCCGATAGGTGCCAGTCGGCCTATAAGCCGGGTTCTGGATGGCTGCGGAATTTCTTCCGCAACGTGACGGCCATTCCTCTGGGACGCGCATTGCTGCACGCCTCGAGCAACCAACCCGGACGACAAGGCTCAGAAACCAGCCCCTCCCCGCTTGCGCGGAAAGCATCGTCCCTATTCGGTTTTGCTCCCGGTGGGGCTTGCCATGCCGGCCCCGTTGCCGGGCCCGCGGTGCGCTCTTACCGCACCTTTTCACCCTTACCTGCGGCCGAAGCCGAAGGCGGTTCGATCTCTGTGGCGCTTTCCCTGGGGTCGCCCCCGCCGGACGTTATCCGGCACCGTGTTTCCGTGGAGCCCGGACTTTCCTCCCTCGCAAGCGAGAGCGGCCGTCCGGCCGACTGGCGAGGGGGAGATGCGCGCTGGCGCGGCCGGCGTCAAGCGCGGCCGCAAAATAGCAGTCAGTTGCGAGCGGTGATGGTGCGCACTTTGGCACAGTAGGTGCGGTTGGCGCCGTTCATATGCGTCGTCATATGGCCGCTCTGGTACTTCATGACGGTGCGGCAGGTATCGCCGCCGGCCATCCGATAGGCCATCGCCAGATATTTCATGCCGTAGCGGGCGTTGGTCTCGGCATCGAGCAGCCCGTTCGCACCGCCGGAATAGCCCAGGCCGCGTGCAGTCTGATGGCGGATCTGCATCAGGCCGAAATTGCCGGCATGGGATGCGCGCGGGTTGTAGCGGCTCTCGATCCGCACCACGGCATCGGCCAACGAGAACGGAATCCCATTCTCGGCGGCATGGCGGGCGACCAGCGCCCTCAGCCCCTCGGAACCGGCCGGCGCGGCGAGCGGCGTCCTGCCGGAACGCGCCTCGGCGGCCTTGACGTGGCGGAGATCTTCCTTCGCGGCGGCGCGGGCTTCCTTGCCTGCTTTCGCCACCGCCTTGGTCGCGGCAGCGCCCAGGCTTCCAGTCGTGTCGCCGGCCTTCTCACGAGCGATTTCCGCGTCGCGAACGAGCAGCGCCCTGGGGTCCGTTTCCGCGTTCACGAATTCCCCCGCCGACGCAATCGCGGGAAGGCTAATCAGGAGCGCAGCAGCGAGACCGCCAAAGACATACCGCATGATGAACCGAACCTCATCTGGACAGAACTGATTGGAAGGTGCGGTCAAATGCTGATGGAATGTGTCCATAATCTGGCGTCATCGACAGAAAAAGACCATGTAGATTGTGCAACGCGGAATTTAATCTATATTAAGCTGTGAAGTATTTAAACGTATTCGGCGGCCCTATAAGCTTCGCCGGCGCATCGGGAGGCGCCGCGAAGCAACAAAAGCGAATCGCGGCCACGTTTCCGCCGCATTCCGATCAATTCGTACGATTCGATGCGTCAGGCCGTCGCGCTGCGGGCTCGTCGACCGGCCGCCTCTTGATCGCAGCCCTTCGCGCTCCCATCATGCAGGCCGCGCTTCGGCGCATGGGATTCACGGGAGACCCGGCCTTTTATGGCTTCATCATTCTGGGGTGCGCTCGGTGGCGGCGGGCTTGGGCTCGCGCTCGGCGGCCCGTTGGGCGCGCTCCTGGGGGCTCTCGCCGGGCATGTGCTGATCGATCGCGAAGGCGCTCCCTTCGGCCCGGCCCCGCGCGAGCTCGTCTTCACCACCGGCCTCGTCGCGCTGGCCGCCAAGATGGCGCGCTCCGACGGTGTCGTGACCTGTGACGAGGTCACCGCGTTCCGGCGCATCGTCGACGTGCCGGCCGATCAGCAGGAGCGTGTCGAGGCGCTGTTCAATCTCGCCAAGCAGACCAGCGCCGGCTTCGAGGCCTATGCCACGCAGATCGCGGGCGCGTTCCATGACGAGCCGGCGCTGCTGGAGGACGTGCTCGACGGCCTCTTCCTGATCGCGGCCGCCGATGGCGCGATCCATGAGGCCGAGCATGCCTATCTCCGTGCCGTCGCCGGTATCTTCGGCATCGCCGACAGCGACTTCGCCCGCATCGAGGCGCGGCATGTCCGCCGCCGCGACGATCCCTATCTGGTCATCGGCGCCAACCGCGAGATGAACGATGACGAGCTGAAACGGCATTATCGCCGCCTCGTCGCGGCGACGCATCCGGACCGCGAGATCGCGCGCGGCCTTCCGGCCGAAGCCGTCGCGATCGCGACCAAGCGTCTCGCGGCCGTCAATGCCGCCTGGGATGCGATCCAGCACGAGCGCGGCCTGCATCGCCGCCTCTCGCATCAGCCCGCCTGACACGCCATCCCATGGACGAGATCGCCAGCCCCGCCGCCGCCAATCCCGCCTCAGCCGGGCCGGATAGCCGCTTTGCCGCCAAGATCTTCCCCTCGCCCAACCATGGCGAGCGGAAGAACCCCGATGGCACGCCCGGCCGCCGGCCCGACATGCTGATCCTGCACTACACCGGCATGCCGGTCGCGGGAGAGGCGCTGCAATGGCTGTGCAACCCGGTCTCGCAGGTCTCCTCGCATTATTTCGTCTTCGAGAACGGCCATACGCTCCAGCTCGTGCCGGAGGGCCGGCGTGCCTGGCATGCCGGCGCCTCGCACTGGGCCGGCGAGACCGACATCAACTCCTGCTCGATCGGCATCGAGATCGCCAATCCCGGCCACCCCGGCGGCCTGCCCGACTTTCCCGATGCGCAGATCGCGGCGACGCTGAACCTCTGCCGCGACATCTGCGAGCGCTGGTCGATCCCACCCGAGCGGGTGCTCGCCCATTCGGACGTTGCGCCCGGCCGCAAGATCGACCCCGGCGAGAAATTTCCCTGGCGGCATTTCGCGGAAGGCGGCGTCGGCCTCTGGACTGAAGCCCCACCGATTCGCGGCGGGCGCTTCTTCGCCCGTGGCGAGAGCGGCCAGCCGGTCGAGGCGCTGCAGGCCATGTTCGCCATGCTCGGCTATGGCGTCGCGGTCGACGGCGTCTTCGACGAGAAGCTGGAAGCGGTCGTCGCCGCCTTCCAGCGCCACTGGCGCCCGGAGAAGGTCGACGGCGTCGCCGATTCCTCCACGATCACGACGTTACGCGACCTGCTCGCCGCGACGCAGGGCGCGCGCATGGCCTGATCGCGATCCCGTGAGGAGCCGCATGCCCGGGAAGCTCTCACAAGGCTCGCTTAACTCCCCTGCTCTATTGTAGTTTGTCCGGCTAGGCGACCGGAGGGGATGGCCTTGAACATCGAGCAGCAGCGCATCGCTTCGGAGCTCTGTCGGGTTTCCGGCAAGCCCTCCTCCATCGGGGCCTGGGAGTGCAATCTCGCAAACGTGTCGCTGAGCTGGACCGACGGGGTCTACGATCTGTTCGGCCTGCAGCGTGGCTCGACGATCCAGCGTTCCTCGATCCTCGACCTCTATGAGGAAAGCTCGCGCACCGAGATGGATCGGCTGCGCAGCAAGGCGATCCGCACCGGCGAGGCCTTCTCCCTCGACTGCCGCATTCGCACCGCAAGCAACGAGAAGCGCTGGATGCGCCTGATCGTCGGCGTCGGCTATCAGCATGGCCGCCCGTTCCGCATCTTCGGCTCGAAGCAGGATGTCACCGCCGAGAAAGGCCTTTGGACAGGCCTCGCCACGCTGAAACAGCGCGATCCACTCGTCGAGCGCTCGGCTCGGCGCAGCTTCGAGGACCTCGTCGCCCAGGCCTTGCTCGACCGGCGCTTCGAACAGGAAACCTTCGCGCTGATTATGCTCGACATCGATGATTTTCACGACATCGTCGATGCTTTCGGGCCAGCGGCCAGCGATGAATTGCTGCTCCGCTTCGAAGAGCGGCTCGCCCGGCTCTTCCCCGATGCTTTCGCCAGCAGCCGCATCGGCAAGAGCCAGTTCGCCCTGCTGCTGCGGATGTCGGCCGGGCAGCAGCGCCTCGCCGCCAGTCTCGAGAACGCGCAGCATCTGTTGTCCCGCCCGATCATGCGCGGACATGCGGTGATCGACTTCACGATCTCGATCGGCGCCGTCGTCCTCAATGGCGAACGCCACCGCGATCCCGCGGCCCTCTTCGCCGAGGCCCATGCCGCGCTTCACGTCGCCGGCATGACCGGCGGCAACACCTTGCAGATGTTCGATCGTCCCCTGGCAAGCCCGCCATTGCGCCTGGCACAGTGAGTCTCGTATAGGCCCCGGTGCAGCGCGCCGGTCGCCGGCGCCTCAGCGCTTGCGCACGAACTCGGTGCGCAGCACGAGTCCCTTGATGGCATCGTGGCGGCAATCGATCTCGTCGGGATCATCAGTCAGGCGAATCGAGCGGATCACCGTCCCCTGCTTAAGGGTCTGGCCGGCGCCTTTCACCTTGAGATCCTTGATCAGAACGACGGAATCGCCGTCGGCCAGCACATTGCCGGCGGCGTCGCGGACCTCGACGCGTGCGCTCGCGGCAGCAGCAGCCGCCACCTCCGAAGCCGGGCGCCACTCGCCCGTCGCCTCGTCGTAGACGTAGTCGTCGTTATCGTCGGCCATGGTCACTCCGCCCGGCTTGCCGCCGGGCAACTCCCGACCGGCGCGGGTTAAACGAGCCGGTCCGATAATTCAACACGCCGGATCTGTATAATCGGCATCCGCGGCGTCATTCCCGGACGCAGCGAAGCGCAGAGCCGAGACTCTCGTTCAGGAAGGGACGCCGGGCTTGGCCTCCGGCAGGAGAACCCGGGTCGAGCCCGGGCATGACACCTGCTGCTTACTCCGCCGCCTGCAACCGATAGGCGGTGGCGTCGTAGTTCAGGATCGGCGCCAGCCAGCGCTCGACCTGTTCGATGCTCATGCCCTTGCGCTTGGCATAGTCCTCGACCTGGTCGCGCTCGACCTTGGCGACGCCGAAATAATAGGACTCTGGGTGCGAGAGATAGAGGCCCGAGACCGAGGAGCCGGGCCACATCGCATAGCTCTCGGTTAGCTTCACGCCGACGCGCCGCTCCGCCTGCAGCAGCTCGAACAGCGTCGCCTTCTCCGTATGGTCGGGCTGGGCCGGATAGCCCGGCGCGGGACGGATGCCCTGATATTCCTCGCGGATCAGATCCTCGTTGGAGAAGGCCTCATCCGGCGCATAGCCCCAGAACTCCTTGCGCACGAGCTGATGCATGCGCTCGGCGAAGGCTTCCGCGAAGCGATCCGCCAGCGCCTTGACCATGATCGAACGGTAGTCGTCATTGTCGCGGGCGAACTTCTCGGAGATGCGTTCCTCCTCCGCGCCCGATGTGACGACAAAGGCGCCGATATAATCGGGAGCCCCGCCTTCCGGCGCGACGAAGTCGGAGATGCACATATTCGGCTTGCCGTCGCGCTTCGAAAGCTGCTGGCGCAGGCCGTGGAAGGTCGCGAGCGGCTCCTGTCGGCTCTCGCCGGTATAGAGGCGGATATCGTCGCCGACGGCGTTCGCCGGCCAGAAGCCGATGACCGCCTTCGGGTTGAACCAGCGCTCCTCGACGATGCGCTTCAGCATTGCCTGCGCATCGTCCCAGAGCGCGCGCGCCGCCTCGCCCTGCTTCTCGTCCTGCAGGATCGCCGGGAAGCGACCCTTCAGCTCCCAGGTCTGGAAGAACGGCGTCCAGTCGATCACCGGCACGAGATCGGCGATGTCATAGGTGCGGAAGGTCCGCGTGCCCAGGAAGCTCGGCTTCGGCGGGACATAGCTCGCCCAATCCGTCTTGAAGGGATTGGCGCGCGCCTTGGCCAGCGGCAGGCGCTGCTTGTCGGCCTCCGAACGGCGATGGGCGGCGGCAACCTTGGCGTATTCGGCCTTGATGCCGTCGACATAGGCCGGCTTCTGCTCCTGCGAGAGCAGGGTCGAGACCACGCCGACAGCGCGCGACGCGTCGGTAACATAGACCGTCTGGCCCTTCTCATAGGCCGGATGGATCTTCACCGCCGTATGGACGCGGCTCGTCGTCGCCCCGCCAATCAGCAGCGGAATCTCGAAGCCCTCCCGCTCCATCTCGGAGGCGACGGTCACCATCTCGTCGAGCGAGGGCGTGATCAGGCCGGAGAGCCCGATGATATCGACGTTTTCCTTGCGTGCCGTGTCGAGGATCTTCTGCGTCGGCACCATCACGCCGAGGTCGATGACCTCGTAATTATTGCACTGGAGCACGACGCCGACGATGTTCTTGCCGATATCGTGGACATCGCCCTTAACCGTCGCCATCAGCACCTTGCCGGCGGCCGAGCGTTCGCCTCCGCCATTCAGGCGCTTCTCCTCCTCCATATAGGGCATGAGATAGGCGACGGCCTGCTTCATCACGCGGGCCGACTTCACCACCTGCGGCAGGAACATCTTGCCGGCGCCGAACAGGTCGCCGACCACGTTCATACCGGCCATCAGCGGCCCTTCGATGACATGGAGCGGCTTCTCGGCCTTCAGCCGCGCCTCTTCCGTGTCGATATCGATGAATTCGGTGATGCCGGCGACCAGCGCATGCTCAAGCCGCTTCTCGACCGGCAGCTCCCGCCAGGCCAGGTCCTTGCCGGACGTCGCGACCGAACCATCGCCCTTGAAGCGCGGCGCCGCCTCAAGCAGCCGCTCGGTCGCATCCTTGCGGCGGTTGAGGACGACATCCTCGCAGAGCTCGCGCAGTTCGGGGTCGAGATCGTCATAGGAGCCGAGCTGGCCCGCATTGACGATGCCCATATCCATGCCGACCTTGATGCAGTGGTACAGGAAGACCGAGTGCATCGCCTCCCGGACCTTCTCATTGCCGCGGAACGAGAAGGACAGGTTGGAGACACCGCCCGAGACATGGGCATGCGGCAGGGTCTCGCGGATCGTCTTCGTGGCCTCGATGAAATCGTTGCCGTAATTGTCATGCTCCTCGATGCCCGTCGCCACCGCGAAGATGTTCGGGTCGAAGATGATGTCCTCGGGCGGGAAGCCGATCTCCTCAGTCAGGAGCTTGTAGGCGCGCGTGCAGATCTCGATCTTGCGGGCATAGGTGTCGGCCTGGCCGGCCTCGTCGAAGGCCATGACGACGACGGCCGCGCCGTAGTTGCGGCAGATACGGGCATGTTCGAGGAAGGCCGCCTCGCCCTCCTTCATCGAGATCGAGTTGACGATCGGCTTGCCCTGGATCGTCTTCAGCCCGGCCTCGATGACATGGAACTTCGAGGAATCGACCATGATCGGAACGCGGCTGATATCCGGCTCCGAGGCGATCAGGTTGCAGAACTCCGTCATCGCCTTCTCGGAATCGAGCAGGCCCTCATCCATGTTGATGTCGATGACCTGCGCACCGTTGGCGACCTGGTCGCGCGCCACGTCGAGCGCGGCCGCGTAGTCGCCGGCCGTGACGAGCTTCCTGAACTTCGCCGAGCCGGTGACGTTGGTCCGCTCGCCGATATTGACGAAGGGGATGGTCTCGTCGAGCGTGAAGGGCTCGAGCCCCGCGAGCCTGAGATAGGGCTTCACCTCCGGCATCTGGCGCGGCGCCTTGCCGGCGACGGCCTCCGCGATGGCGCAGATATGCTCCGGGGTGGTGCCGCAACAGCCGCCGACGACATTGACGAAGCCGGCATCGGCGAACTCGGCCAGCATCTTGGCCGTGGCTTCGGGCCGTTCGTCATAAAGGCCGAATTCGTTGGGCAGGCCGGCATTGGGATAGGCGCAGACGAGCGTGTCCGCGACGCGCGACATGTCCTTGATATGCGCCCGCATCTCTCGCGCGCCGAGCGCGCAGTTGAGCCCGACCGTCAGCGGCGCGGCATGGCGCACGGCGTTCCAGAAGGCCTCGACCGTCTGGCCCGACAGCGTGCGGCCCGAAAGATCGGTGATCGTGCCGGAGATCATCACCGGCAAGCGGATACCCTTGGCCCGGAACACCTCCTCGATCGCGACGATCGCGGCCTTGGCGTTGAGCGTGTCGAAGATCGTCTCGATCAGCAGCAGTTCCGAGCCGCCATCGATCAGCCCCGTCACCTGCTCGGCATAGGCGTCGCGGACCTGATCGAAGGTCACGGCACGGAAGCCGGGATTGTTGACGTCCGGCGAGATCGAGAGCGTGCGGTTGGTCGGGCCGATGGCGCCGGCGACATAGCGGCGGCGGCCATCCTCCTTTTGCGCGATGGCCCCTGCCTCGCGGGCGATGCGGGCGCATTCGACATTCAGCTCGTAGACCAGCGCCTCCATGCCGTAATCGGCCTGGGCGATCGAGGTGCCGGAGAAGGTGTTGGTCTCGACGATGTCGGCACCGGCCCGGAAATAGGCGAGATGGATGTCGCGCAGCGCATCGGGCTGCGTCAGGGCGATGATGTCGTTGTTGCCCTTGAGGTCGTGGTTGAAACCCTTGAAGCGCTCGCCGCGGAAATCGGCTTCCGAAAGCTTGAGGTCCTGGATCTGCGTCCCCATCGCGCCATCGAGCACGAGGATGCGTTCCCGCGCGGCCTGGCGCAGCGAGCGCTCGATCTCGGCGCCATCGACCGGAGCTGGCTTGTAGTCGGACATCAGTCTACTCCGCCGCCACGGCCTGCGCCGCCGGCTTCTCGGGCTTGAGGCCGACGAGATGGCAGATGGCGTAGACGAGGTCGGCCTTGTTCATCGTGTAGAAATGCAAATCGGTGACGCCGCGGTCGATCAGGTCGAGCACCTGCTCGGCGCAGACGGCCGCCGCCACCAGCCGGCGCGTCGCGGCGTCGTCTTCCAGCCCCTCGAAACGGTCGGCCAGCCATTGCGGCACGCTGGCGCCGGTCTTGCGGGCGAAACTCGCCGTCTGCTTGAAGTTCTGCACCGGCACGATGCCGGGCAGGATCGGGATCTCGATGCCGCGCGCGCGAACCTTGTCGAGATAGCGGAAATAGACGTCGTTATCGAAGAAGAACTGGGTGATCGCCCGGGTCGCGCCGGCATCGACCTTCTTCTGCAGCGCATCGATGTCGGCATCGAGCGAGGCGGCCTCCGGATGCTTCTCCGGATAGGCCGAGACCGTGACCTCGAAATCGCCGATCGCCTTCAGGCCGGCCACGAGATCGGAGGTCTGGTGATAGCCCTCCGGATGCGCCTCGTAGGTCGTCCCGAGGCCGCCGGCCGGGTCGCCACGCAGCGCCACGACATGGCGCACGCCGGCATCCCAATAGGAACGGATCACCTCGTCCACTTCCGCTTTCGAGGCCGAGACGCAGGTGAGATGCGCAGCCGGCTTCAGCGCGGTCTCCTCGACCATGCGCTTCACCGTGGCGTGGGTGCGCTCGCGGGTCGAGCCACCGGCGCCATAGGTCACGGAGACGAAGCTGGGGCCGAGCGGCTCGAGCCGGCGCACACTCTCCCAGAGAGCAACCTCCATCTCCTCCGACTTCGGCGGGAAGAATTCGAAGGAGACGCGCGGACGGCGCGAACCGTGCCGGCTCGGGCGAAAGGCATTCATCAGGCAACCTCGAGATTGATCTTGCGGGCCGGCGGATCGGCCTGGACGCGCCGGTCGCGCCCGCGCCAGAGCATGACCGGGAGCTGGCCCGAGCCGCCATCGGCGAGCGTCACCTCCTGCGAGAGATCGCAGGCGAGCCCGGCCTCAGTGAACCAGCCCGCGATTTGCTGGCGCGAAAAGCCGAGCCGGCGATGCGCATGCTCGCTGCGCAGGAATTCCATCTCGTGCGGGGCGAAATCGACCACGATCAACCGACCGCCCGGCGCCAGCATGGCCGCAGCCTCGCGCACCGCCCGGCCGGGATCGTCGAGGAAATGCAGCACCTGATGGACGACGACGAGATCGAAGGAGCCGCGCGCGAAGGGCAGCGCATAGATGTCGCCCTGCCTGAGCTCGACGCGCGAGAGCCCCGCCTGCTCCAGATTGGCGCGCGCCACCGCCAGCATCGCATGGTTCGCGTCGACGCCGACGGCCCGGCCGAATTTCGGCGCGATCCGCTCCAGCATCCGCCCCGTTCCGGTGCCGAGATCGAGCATGGCGCCGGGCGTGCCCTCGCCCACCGCCCGCTCGACCGCCGCCTCGACGACATGATCGGGCACGTGCAAGCCGCGCAACCGGTCCCAGTCGCGCGCGACGCTGGCGAAATAGCTTTGCGCGGCCTCGGCCCGCGTCGCCCTGACGGCGGCGAGCCTTTCACGGTCGGCGGCGAGCACCGGATCGCTCAGATCGAGCCATGCGGCGAGCGAGGCGGCGAAGGCCCCGCCCGGCCCGGTCTCGTCGAGCCGGAAGAAGGCCCAGGCGCCCTCGCGCGAGCGCCGCACCAGCCCGGCCTCGGCCAGGAGCTTGAGATGGCGTGAGATGCGCGGCTGCGACTGGCCGAGAATGTCGGTGAGATCGGAGACCGAGAGCTCCCCCTCGGAGAGCAGCGCGATGATGCGCAGCCGCGTCTCCTCGCCGGCCGCCCTCAGGCCTGCCAGAAGCACATCGGAGGACAATGCCGTCGGCTGTCGCACGCAAACACCTCCCACGCTCGAAAAAAGATATAAAGATATCTTTATGTCAAAAGCGTCGTTCGTGCAAGCGAATTATCGTGCGGAAAACAGGACGACGTTCCGCGGCGCGCCTGCGCCGGACGTCTCGCGCAGCGCGGCTGTGGTTTCCGAGCCTGGTGAATTGGGGATGGCCTGGGGTGCGCCCCCGGATCTGCCTGACTGACGGCTCCACCGCCCGGCCGCGCAGGGCAGGCCGACCTTGTTCACGGCAGCGCCCATCGACGATGGGACAATTCTCCGCCGCTCCAACCGGAGCGGCGGGTCGCATAGGTCACGAGATCGGTTGGTTCAGAGGAGCTTCAGATCCCCTGCCGCAGTCTTGCCGCGCTCCGTCTTGAGCTCGAACGCGATTTTCTGCCCTTCCGTCAGCGTCATCATGCCAGCTTCCTTTACGGCAGTGATGTGCACGAACACATCCTTGCCGCCGTCCGCCGGTTGAATGAAGCCGTATCCTTTCTCGGTATTGAACCATTTAACGGTTCCGGTCGCCATCGCCATATCCCTCGAAGCCGCGCCCACCAGCCCTCGGACCGCAATCCGCAAGCCGGCAACAAAGAATTGACCGAAAATTCGACCTTGTCGAGGCCAAAGGCAAGGCAGACGAAACGTTGTGATTTAAGACTTCGCCAAGATCACCCGCCACTGACCTCTATGGGGAACGAAGCGTCGGGATGGAATTCGCCTTCACCCGAGGCGGGAATGCCATGCCGCCTCCCCAAAGGGCCGTCACCGCACGCCACCCCGAGCGAGAAGGCACCCGCCGAGCCTTGCCGGCCGGAGCCTGACTTTGCGGAATGTAGCCGCTCCGTTTTGCCTGCAACTGCCCCGACCCCGTCGCCTGCGGCATAGCGGCCTGCTCCGGGAGTGTTGCCTGCCACCGCCATCTGTGCGACCGAGCAGGTCTCGACTGTCCAGGGCATTGTCGTGGCGAAAATCGGTTTTCGCGAAGGCAATGCCGAGAGGAATTTGGAGCCGCAACGACCATGGCCCAGCCCCTGACCATCGAAGATCTGCGCCTGCTGGCGAAGCGCCGCGTGCCGCGCATGTTCTACGATTACGCCGATTCCGGCGCCTGGACCGAGGGCACCTATCGCGCCAACGAGGCCGACTTCGCCAAGATCAAGCTGCGCCAGCGCGTCGCCGTCGATATGACCGATCGATCGCTCGCCAGCGAGATGATCGGCCAGCCGGTTGCGATGCCCGTCGCGCTCGCTCCCACCGGCCTCACCGGCATGCAACACGCCGACGGCGAGATCCTCGCCGCCAAGGCCGCCGCCAAGGCGGGCGTGCCCTTCACGCTCTCGACCATGAGCATCTGCTCGATCGAGGACGTGGCGAACCACACCAGCGCGCCCTTCTGGTTCCAGCTCTATGTGATGAAGGACCGCGACTTCATCTCGCGCCTGATCCAGCGCGCCAAGGCCGCCGGCTGCTCGGCCCTGGTGCTGACGCTGGACCTGCAGATCCTCGGCCAGCGCCACAAGGACATCCGCAACGGCCTCTCCGCCCCGCCGAAGCCGACGCTGGCCAATCTCATCAACCTCGCCTTCAAGCCGCGCTGGTGCCTGAAGATACTGGACACGCCGCGCCGGCAGTTCGGCAACATCGTCGGCCACGTCACCGGCGTCGCCGACATGTCCTCGCTCTCCTCCTGGACCGCCAGCCAGTTCGACCCGAAGCTGAACTGGGACGATGTCCAGTGGATCAAGGAGCAATGGGGCGGCAAGCTGATCCTGAAGGGCATCCTCGATCCCGAGGACGCCGAGATGGCCGCGAAAAGCGGCGCCGACGCCCTGATCGTCTCGAACCATGGCGGCCGCCAGCTCGATGGCGCGCTGTCCTCGATCGAGGCCCTGCCCGGCATCGTCGAGCAGGTCGGCAACCGCATCGAGGTGCTGTTCGACGGCGGCATCCGCTCGGGCCAGGACGTGCTCAAGGCGGTCGCGCTCGGCGCCAAGGGCACCTTCATTGGCCGCGCCTTCCTCTACGGGCTCGGTGCGATGGGCGAGCAGGGCGTGACGGCCGCGCTCGACATCATCCGCAAGGAGCTCGACGTCACCATGGCGCTCTGCGGCAAGCGCGACATCAAGGATGTCGACGCCAGCATCCTCGTCGGCGGCAAGCCGAAGCACTGATCGACCGGCAGGGAAGACGCGCCGTGAGACGGCAAGACGATGTATCGGTCGAGGCGGCCGGGCCGGCCGCTCGGGCCGCGTCCGCTGGTGCGGGCACGGGGTGGTGGCGGCTGAACGGCCCCTCCTTCGCCGAGCGCCTGGCCGCCGCCGCCAACCGGCCGGCCGGCTTCGACTATCTGCGCTTGCTGCTCTCGACCCTCGTCATCGTCACCCATGCGGTCGGCGTGGCCTATGGCGTCGGCGAGACGCTGCGTGTCTTCGGCGGCGCATGGCGCCCGGCGGTCGCGCTGATCCTGCCCATGTTCTTCGCGCTCAGCGGCTTTCTCGTCGCCGGCAGCCTCGAGCGCTGCCGGTCGCTGATCTCCTTTCTCGGCCTGCGCCTGATCCGGCTGGTGCCGGCGCTCGCCGTGGAGACCTTTGCCGCCGCCATCGTCATCGGCGCGATCTTCACGACGCTGCCGCTGACGGAGTATTTTAGCAGTCCGCTCTTCCGGCAGTATTTCCTGAACATCCTGGGCGTCGTCCAGTTTCTCCTGCCGGGCGTGTTTCTGGGCAATCCCTGGTCAGGACTGGTCAACGGCCAGCTCTGGACCCTGCCCTGGGAGCTGTACTGCTACCTGATCATCGCCGGCATCACCGCGCTGGGGCTGTTGCGCCGGGAGGATCGCGCGCTTGCAACGATCCTCATCGTCCACGCCGTCATTTTCGTCATCTACGTCCTGATCAGGCGTCACCAGCCGGGCGTCACCGTTTCGGGCCCCGTGCTGATCCTCTGCTTCCTCTATGGCATCGGCGTCTATCTGTTCCGGAAGCGGATCATCTGGAGCAACGCGCTGTTCGCGCTGGCCCTCGCCGCGACGCTGCTGGGGCTGAGCGTCCCCGGCGGCGACTACCTGATCGCCCTGCCCTGCGCCTATCTCACCGCCTTCCTCGGGCTCACCAGCCCGCGCCGCAGCTGGCTGGTCTCGTCGGGCGACTATTCCTACGGCCTGTTCCTCTACGGCTTCCCGATCCAGCAGGCCGTGGTCGCGACTTTCGGCGCCGGGGGCCAGCCCTGGTGGGCCAATGCCACCATCTCCTGGTGCCTGGCCTTCGCTCTCGCCTTCCTCTCCTGGCATCTCGTCGAAAAGAACGCCATGAAGCTACGCCCCCGCCTCCTTGCGACCGAAGCAAGCCTGCTCGCGCGCCTGCCAGGGCCGGTTGCCTTCACCGGCTGGCTCCGCTCCCGCCGCGTCCTTGTCGCCCTTGCCATCGTTCTCATCGCCGCCGCGGCAGCCGGCACCTATCTCGCGCTGCGCAAACCGGCGGAGAACTTCCCGCTACTGGCCCGGCTCGCGGTCATCAACGCCCATATCGGCGAGGCCGATCCCGACTATGTCTTCATCGCGGGCGATTCCAATGCCGAGATGATCAACGCGACCCATCGCCTCTGCGGCCGCAATGTCGTCAATGCCGGCATCAGCGGCGCCAAGATGACGGATATGAACGGCCATTGGGCGACATTCGCCTTTACGAAGAAGCCCGGCAGCATCGTCATCCTGATCGGCACCAACGATCTGCATCGCAAACGCAAGCCGACCCAGCCGAAATACCTCGACGCCTTCGAACGCAATGCCGACCGGCTGATCGCCAGCGCGGCCGCTCTGTCCACAAAGGTCTTCGTCGCCGCGGTTCCCCCGGCGGAGCCCGGAATGATCAAATATTACGAGCCGGCAGCGGTGGTCGCGCTGTCCGAGAGGCTGAAGCGGGCCTGCGATCGCCACGCCTGCACCTTCATCGACCCCTTCGCCGGCACCCGCGACGGAACCGAGGGCTTCGCCAAGCCGGACAGCACCCATGACGGCATCCATGTCCGCTCCTATCGGGACGCCATGGCATCGGTCGAGGCCCAAATCTGCAGCTGACCGGGCAGCGCTCTGCACTCTGGCGCATGGATCTCGTTAGACCGCCGGCCCGGAAACTGGTCTGGCCCGGCGGATCAAATCCACCGGGCCTTTGCATGGCGAGATCACCGCTTCACGCCCAATGGGGCATGGCGATGGATCGGAGGTCTTTAGAGCGGCCCCTCGCCGGAAAGCTCCCGGCGAGGGGTTGCTCATGGCTCAGCTGCGATACCAGGCCCCCAGGTTCCAGGTATCGACGTCCCAGCCCGAGTGGTCATGCGCGAGGTTCTGCGCAGCGGAGACCACCTTCGTCCGCGACAGGACCGGCAGGATGACATTGGCCTCGCAGAAGATCTCGTTGACCTTGATCAGCAGCGCTGCGCGCTTGGCCGGATCGAGCTCCTTCTGCGCCTCCCGATAGGCCTTGTCGGCCTCCGGGTCGGTGTAGCGCGAGACGTTGCGGCCCAGCCACTTGTTCTCCTTGCTGGCGACTTCCCAGGAGGTGAACTGGTTGAGGAAGCGCTCCGGATCAGGCTGCGGCTGCGTCGTGGTGTACATCTCGATGTCGGTATAGAGCTTGGTGTAGGTGTCGGGGTTGGCGACGTCCGACGAGAAGAACACCGAGGCCGTGACCGACTTCAGCTCGAGCTCGATACCGGCCTTCTGGCAGGCCTGCTTGATGATCGCCTGGACCTTCTGGCGCGGCGCGTTGATCGAGGTCTGGAAGACGTATTTGAGCTTCTTGCCATCCTTCTCGCGGATGCCGTCGGAGCCCTTCTTCCAGCCGGCATCGTCGAGGATCTGGTTCGCCTTGGCGATGCTGAACTCGTATTTCAGCTTCTCCGACTTGAACTGCTTCGGCTGGTTGACGAAGCTCGCGGTCGGGATGCCGGCGCGGCCATAGATGAACTTCTGGATCGAGTCGCGGTCGATCAGCAGGTTGATCGCTTGGCGCACGGCCGGGTCCGACAGCGTCGGGTGCTTGGTCTTCTTGCTCGAGCGCTCGCCGTCGACCTCGGTCCACGGATCGGTCGTGTTCAGCGTGATGAACTCGATGTCGCCGGCCACCGCGACGCTGACCTTGCCGCGCCCACCGGTCTCCATGCGCTTGAGCACATCCTCTTCGACCAGCGAGTCCCAAGCATAGTCGTATTCGCCGGTCTGCAGCACGGCGCGCGCCGCCGAGACCGCGTCACCGCCGCCCTTGACCTCGAAGGTGTCGAAGAAGGGCTGGTTCGCGACGTGATACTCGGTGTTGCGCTCGGTCCGGATGATGTCGCCCGGCTTGAACTCGACGAACTTGTAAGGGCCGGTGCCGACCGGCTTGAGGTTGGCCGGGGCCTCGCGCGACTTGGCGCCCTTGTACTCGCCGAAATGGTGCTTCGGGATGATCATGCCGGCGACGCCGACAAAAGGATCGGCCCAGAACGGGGTCGGCTCCTTGAAGATCACCTTGACCGTGAGATCGTCGACCTTCTCGACCTTGATGTTGGCATAGGCGCCGGTGGTATAGGCGGCGGTCGCCGGGTCGGCGGCGTATTCCCAGGTGAAGACGACGTCGTCGGCCGTGAACGGCTTGCCGTCATGCCACTTCACGCCGGGCTTCAGCTTCCAGGTCACGGTCTTGCCGTCCTCGGACAGGCCGCCATTGGCCTTGCTGGGAACTTCGGCAGCGAGTTGCGGGAAGAGATTGCCCTCCTTGTCCCAGCCGGCCAGCGGCTCGTAGAAGATGCGCGAGGCGATCTGGTCCTTGGTGCCCGAGGCGAAATGCGGGTTCAGCAGGGTCGGCGCCTGCCAGAGCAGCATCTTGAGCGGGCCACCACCACCGGCCTTGGTCGGCTTGTATTCGAGCGTGGCATTCGCCATCGCCACGCCATTCCAGGCCAGAATCTGGCTCGCGATCGGGGCGGTGATGCCGACCGCCGCCAATTTCCGAATGAAGGAACGCCGCGACAGGCGGCCATCCTTCAGATTTTCAACCATATCCTGGATATACTCGCTGCTCATAGCCGACCTTCGCGTTACGCAGAGAAGATGCCGTTCAATAATTGAACCGGCTCTAGACTTACCTTGGAGAATCCAAAGCCTGACGAAGCTTTGGATTCCGCCTCGTCGTAAGGAGACCTACCTTAAGCCGACCTTAAAGTGACCGATGATCGGGGCATGGCCGGGCAGCGTGCCGGGCATTGCGGCATAATGCAGCGGGACGTGCGAACGAGCCACAGCCGGCAAACGGAAAAGCCCCGCGACAGACGAGCTGTCGCGGGGCTTTTTCAGTTCCGAATCGGAAGGCTCAGCGCGTGAACTTCTTGTACTGGATGCGCTTCGGGATGGTCGAGTCGATGCCGAGGCGGCGCTGCTTGTCCTCCTCGTATTCGGCGAAGTTGCCCTCGAACCACTCGACATGGCTGTCGCCCTCGAAGGCGAGGATGTGGGTCGCGATGCGGTCGAGGAACCAGCGATCGTGGCTGATGATCACGGCGCAGCCGGCGTAATCCTCCAGCGCCTCTTCGAGCGCGCGCAGCGTATCGACGTCGAGGTCGTTGGTCGGCTCGTCGAGCAGCAGGACGTTGGCGCCGCTCTTCAGCATCTTGGCGAGATGGACGCGGTTGCGCTCGCCGCCCGAGAGCGAGCCGACCTTCTTCTGCTGGTCACCGCCCTTGAAGTTGAAGGCCGAGCAATAGGCCCGCGAATTGATCTCTTTCTTGCCGAGATAGATGATGTCGTTGCCGCCCGAGATCTCCTCCCAGACGTTCTTCTTGTCGTCGAGCGAGTCGCGGCTCTGATCGACATAGCCGAGCTGGACGCTCTCGCCGATCTTGATCGTGCCGGCATCGGGCTTCTCGACGCCGGTGATCATCTTGAACAGCGTCGTCTTGCCGGCGCCGTTGGGGCCGATCACTCCGACGATGCCGCCCGGCGGCAGCTTGAAGGAGAGCCCGTCGATCAGGAGCTTGTCCTGGAAGCCCTTCGACAGATCCTCGAAATCGACGACGTTGTTACCCAGCCGCTCGGCGATCGGGATGATGATCTGGGCGGTGTCGGGCCCCTTGTTCGAGGCCTTCTGCACCAGCTCGTCATAGCGCTGGATGCGGGCCTTGCTCTTGGCCTGGCGCGCTTTCGGCGAGGCCGAGATCCATTCCTGCTCGCGCTCCAGGGTCTTCTGACGCGAGACGTCCTCGCGGCCTTCCTGGGCGAGGCGCTTCTGCTTCTGCACCGACCAGGACGAGTAATTCCCCTCATAGGGGATGCCCTGGCCGCGATCGAGCTCGAGGATCCAGCTCGTGACGTTGTCGAGGAAGTAGCGATCGTGGGTGACGATCAGGATCGCGCCCGGATAGCTCCGCAGATGGCCTTCGAGCCAGGCAGTGGTCTCGGCGTCGAGATGGTTGGTCGGCTCGTCGAGCAGCAAGAGCTCCGGCTGTTCCAGCAGCAGCTTGCAGAGCGCGACGCGGCGACGCTCGCCGCCCGAGAGCTTGTCCACGGCCCAGTCGTCCGGCGGGCAGCGCAGCGCGTCCATCGCCTGATCGACCTTGGAGTCGAGATCCCACAGCCCCTTCGCCTCGATCTCGTCCTGGAGATTGGTCATCTCGTCGGCGGTCTCGTCCGAATAGTTCATGGCGAGCTCGTTGTAGCGGTCGAGGATCGCCTTCTGCGGTGCGACGCCGAGCATGATGTTGTCGCGGACATTCAGCGTCTCGTCGAGCTTCGGCTCCTGCGGCAGGTAGCCAACGCGCGCGCCTTCCGCGACCCAGGCCTCGCCGGTCCACTCCTTGTCGAACCCGGCCATGATCTTGAGCAGGGTCGACTTACCGGCACCATTGACGCCGAGCACGCCGATCTTGGCGTCCGGGTAGAAGGACAGGTGGATGTCCTTCAGCACCTGCTTGCCGCCCGGATAGGTCTTGGACAGGCCGCGCATATGGTAGATGAACTGACGGGACATGGGGCGAGCGGGCTCCGCTTTCAAACGCTTGGCGACGGGATGTCGGGAAATCTGGCCGCTATGTAGCGAGCGCGGCCAAAGCCCGCAACCGCGAGCAGGCCGGCACGAGGCATATTCGCGGTCTCAGCGCCAGGCGCGCCCGCTGGCATCGCTGCAGCCATAGGGCGGGATTGCGCGCGCGAACCGCTCTTTCAAGCGGCTGCAGCCCCAGGCGCGCAAGGGCTCGGGCAGGCGGCTGTTGATGTCGATGCCAATCTCGTCATAGGGGCTCGCGGCATTGGCGACATAGTCGTACCAGCGATAGCCGATCGTCAGGCCGCATCCGATCACAGTCGAGAGCACGACGAGCGCGATGAAGCGAAGCGGCCTCATCCTGGCCGGCTGAGGCTGCGGCCTTCCCTCCGCGGTCGCGCGGCGTTGGCGCATCGCGGCGATCTGCGCGAAGATCAGCAGCACGACGCTCAAGCCGATGGCGATGCCGCCATACTGGCCGAGCAGGGGCAGTATCTCCGCCTTCACGAATTGCTTCCCGTCCGTGTCGGGAATGAGGAAGCGCGCGCCGCCGTCGACCCGCTCCCAGCCGGAAATCCGGAAAACATAGAAGAACGCGACGAGGCCGCCGGCCAGGAACAGCAGAGCTACGAATCTGAGGCGGTTTGCGACCGACATGGCGTCCTCGCGAAGATGGAACGCCCCGATTGCCCGAAGGCAGAAGCTCTGTCCAGCGCCGTCACGAAACCGCCATCTCGGCGCGCGGCCCCTTCCCCCGGCACGACTTTTGCCGGAAGCTCCCGTGACCTGAACTCATTTGGCCCGAATGCTGCTGGAGCCCGCCAGTGAGCCTGCCCGCCATCCTGTTGCGCCTGCTTGCGCCCCTCGCCTTCGCGCTGCTGGCGACAGCCCACGCCCGCGCCCAGTCGAACGAGCCCGGCTGCCGTCCGGAGATGGCGAGCTATCGCCTGCCGATCCAGCGCGTCCAGCTCGCGAAGGACGAGGCAAGGCTCACCTTCGTCGGCCACGCCACCTTCCTGATCGAGACGCCGGGCGGGGTGAAGATCGCGACCGACTATAACGACTATGTCCGCCCGCCAGTGACGCCCGACATCGCCACAATGAACAAGGCGCACTCGACGCACTACTCCAACCGTCCCGACCCGGCGATCAAGCTGATCCTGCGGGGCTGGGATCCGGAGGGAAAAGGCGCTGCGAAGCACGACGTCAGCTTCGGCGACGTCCGCGTGCGCAACGTGCCGACCAATATCCGCACCTATGATGGCGGCACCGACTATGACGGCAACTCGATCTTCGTCTTCGAGATCGGCGATCTCTGCATCGCCCATCTCGGCCACCTGCACCACCCGCTGGAACCCGGCCATCTGCGGGCGCTCGGCCGCGTCGATGTCGTGCTCTTCCCCGTCGACGGCAGCTATACCCTCGATCAGGAGGGGATGCTGGAGGTGCTGAAATCGCTGCAGGCGCGGGTGATGATCCCGATGCACTTCTTCGGCGGCGGCACGCTCGAACGCTTCCTGTCCCGGACCAAAGGGCTCTGGCCGGTCGAGCGCCGCGACACGTCGTCGATCACGGTGAGCAAGGCGGCCTTGCCGGCGACGCCCACCGTGATCGTCCTGCCCGGGCACTAAGCCGGCGCCGTCAGGTGTTCACGCCGCCATCGATGGCGAAGCCGGCACCGGTGATGAAGCGTGCCTCCTCGCTGGCGAGATAGGCGACGAGCCCGGCGATATCCTCCGGCTTGCCGTAGCGCGGGATCGCCATGCGCGCCCGCTGGGCATCGGCCCGCTCGCCATGGGCCGGATTCATGTCGGTATCGGTCGAGCCGGGATGGACGATGTTGACCGTGATGCCGCATGGGCCGAGATCGCGCGCCAGCCCCTTGGTGAAGCCGATCAGCGCAGCCTTGCTCATCGCGTAAAGCGTGACATTGGGCTCGACGACGCGATCGGCGAGGCAGGAGCCGGTCGAGATGATCCGCCCGCCCTCGCCCAGATGTGCCGCCGCGGCCTGCGAGGCCAGCACCACCGCGCGGACATTGACGGCCAGCGTCGCGTCGATATCGGCGAGGCTCCAGTCGGCCACCGGGCCACCGCGGAAGATCCCGGCATTGTTGACGAGGATATCGAGGCCGCCGAGCGCCTTCACGGCATCATCGACCGCACGCGTCACCGCCCCAGGGTCGGCGCTGTCGGCTGCGATGGCGAAACCCTTGCGGCCGAGGGCCTCGACCTCCCTGACGACCGCAGCCGCCTTGTCGGCGGAGCGTTCATAGGTCAGCGCGACATCGGCCCCCTCGGCGGCGAGCCTGCGAGCGATGGCGGCGCCGATTCCGCGGCTGCCGCCGGTGACGAGCGCGCGCTTTCCGGCAAGGCGTGACATGACAAGCTCCATTTCTGTGATGATCGATACACAATCGATGCCGCGCTTGCCGGTAGCCGTCAAGCGAAATATATAATGAACGTCACAGAATAAATTTCGAGGAGCTCGGCGCATGGCCGAACGGGGCCGTCCACGCAGTTTCGACCGGCAGGCCGCGCTGGAGCGCGCGATGGACGTGTTCTGGGAGCGCGGCTATCAGGCGGCCTCGATGAGCGACCTCACCGAAGCGATGGGCATCAATTCACCGAGCCTCTACGCCGCATTCGGCAGCAAGGAAGAGCTCTACCGCGAGGCCATCAGCCATTTTGCCGCGACCGAGAGCGACGACATCCTCGCACCCTTGAGCGATGCGCCAACGGCGCGGGCGGCCATCGAGGGCTATCTCATGGCCAGCGCCGCGACCTTCACCCGGCCGGGCCGCCCGCCCGGCTGCATGGTCGTGCTCTCGGCTGTCAACGCGGTTGGCGTCGGCGAGGAAACCAGCCGCATCCTGCGCGAGATGCGGGCCGGCAGCATCACGATGATCGAGGAGCGATTGAGCCGCGCCACCGCTGAAGGCGAGCTGCCCACCTCGCTCGATCGCCAGGCGATCGCCAGCTACTACGTCACCGTCCAGCAGGGCATGTCGATCCAGGCCCGCGACGGCGCTTCGCGTCCGTTGCTGGAAGCGATCGTGCGAGGCGCCATGGCGGCATGGGAGAGCCTGACGCGACCACGCGCTGCAGCCTGACAATCCCGTTAACGCCTCGCTGAGGCTGATCCCAGGCTTTGCTTGCCCTTGCGGCAGATCGCGGCATGCTGGCCCGCGATCGGGAGACCGCCCATGCGCCGCATCGCTGCCATCGCCTGCCTCGTCGCCGCAGCCGCCCTCCTGCCCTTGCAGGCGGAGGCCGCACGGTTTCGCCTTGGCGGGCGCAGCAGCGCGCCAGCGGCCAAGGTCAGCCGCGGCATCATCGTCATTCCGGGCGCCGCCGCGGCAAGCCGTACGCAGGCAGCATCCAATGATCAGCCGCAGCGCGTGCCCTTCCCGCCATCCAGTGCGAAACAAGACGACCCGGTGCCGCTGCGGCTCAGCACGAACGGTGACGACAGGAAACCCTGGTGCGGCACCCAGCTCGTCGTCGGCGGCTTCTGCATGATGAATTGAAGCGACGAGTCTGCCGCAGCCGTCATTGCGAGCGCAGCGAAGCAATCCAGGGGATAGGGCTGGACGTCGCACGCAGCTCCTCTGGATTGCTTCGTCGCTTCGCTCCTCGCAATGACGGGAGGCGAGCAGCCTCGTCAGACCCGGCTGACGCGCCCTTCCAGCGGATAGGCCGGGTCGCTGTAGCCCGGGGTCGAGGGATGGCCGGGCGGCACGAGCGAATCCACCAGCGCCTCGTCCTCCCCGGTGAAATCGACATCCAGCGCCGACAGATAGGCCTGCCACTGCTCGAAGGTGCGCGGCCCGGCGATGGCCGCGGTCAGGAGGGTGTTGTTCAGCACCCAGCGCACCGCGAACTGGATCGGGCTGAGCCCGCGCTTCGCCGCGTGCTCCTTGATCGTCTGCGCGATGACGAGGCTCTCCTCGCGCCATTCGGCCTGGAGGATGCGCTTGTCGCCGCGCCCGGCGCGCGTGCCCTCCGCCGGCGCTTGGCCGGGCGCGTATTTCGCGGTGAGCACGCCGCGCGCCAGCGGCGAATAGGAGGCAACGCCGAGCCCGTAATAGCCGCAGGCCGGCAGATGCTCGACCTCGGGCATGCGGTTCATCGCGTTGTAGTAGGGTTGGCTGACGACGGGCCGGTCGATGCCGAGATCGTCGCAGAGCCGGCAGATCTCGGCGAGCCGCCAGGAGCGGTAGTTCGAGATGCCGAAATGCCGGATCTTGCCCTGGCGCACCAGGTCGCCGATGGCGTGGACGGTCTCCTCCAGCGGGGTCTGGTGGTCTTCCTTGTGCAGATAGTAGATGTCGATGACCTCGGTGCCGAGCCGGCGCAGGCTGTCCTCGCAGGCCTGCATCACCCAGCGCCGCGAAAGCCCGCCGCGATTGGGGCCGGAGCCCATGACATTGGCCACCTTGGTCGCCAGCACCCAGTCATGGCGATGCGCGGCGATGGCGCGCCCAGTGACCTCCTCGGAGCGGCCGTCATTGTAGACATCGGCCGTGTCGATGAAATTGATGCCGGCATGATGCGCGTGATCGATGATCCGGCGAGATTCCGCCTCTTCCGTCGCGCCACCGAACATCATCGTGCCCAGGCAGAGCGGCGAGACCTTGAGACCGGAACGGCCGAGGCGGCGATAATCCATGGCGATCATCCTTGGGAACGAGGCGGCGAGCTTGCGGCAGGCGGCGCCACCGCACCAGCGCCGCCGACGCGCGGCCGCCTTGCAAGCTCCGTGCGGCAAGCTCCGCACGGCAAGAGAATCCTTAATCTTTCCTGAGAGGTTGGGGCATCGATTCATGGCCGCCCGATGAACCTCGCCCAGCTCATACTGAGCCAGAACTTCGCCAGATTGCTGCAGGCGCTCGACGCGACCGGCGAGCTTTCGGCCGGCAAGACGGTCGCGGCGCAGCTCATCTCGCTGGACGCGGACGGCACGGCGACAGCCACGATCGGCGATGCCAGGGTCGCGCTCGTCCTCGCCGGCCCCCAGGCGAAGCAGGCGGCACTCCAGCCCGGCGCCACCCTGATCCTGCATCTCGAGGCGCCCGAGCAGCCCGGCGGCGATCTGCGCGCGACGCTCGTCGAGATCCGCCCGCCGACCGGAAGCCCGGCACCCGCTCAGGCTTTGCCGGCATCCTCGTCGCCCCTTCCCGCCACGCCTCCTCTTTCCACCGTCCCGGCCCCGCATCCGGCCGGAAGCACACCGCCGCCTGCGGTAACCGCCCCCACCGTCGGTGCGTCTCCGCTGGAGCCCGGCCGGCCTCCCACGCCGGCAGCGCCTGGGCCCTTGCCCGAAAACGCGCCCCGGTCTCTGCCGGACGCCATGCCCGGTCGCGGAACGCAGGCCGTCCCGGCAGCGGCGCCGACGCCGATCTCGTCGCTGGCATTGCCTGAATCCGTCGAACCGATCTCGGGATCGCCACCGATGGGCGCGACCGTCCGGCCAGCGGCACCCGGCGAGACAGGACAGCCCGCAGCCCCCGCGCCGGTATCGCCGCGTATTGCCATCGGCCCGACGCTGGGCGCGGCGCTGATGCAGCAGGACAGCCTGGCGCCGCTCTTCGCCAATTTGCGCGGCCTCGCCGAGGGCAACGTCGCGCTTACCCTGCCAAAGCCGCTTCTCGCAGCCATCGACCGGATCCTGCGGCAGGCTTTTCCCGCCGAGCGCCAGATCATAACCGGCTCACGCCTGCAGGCGGCCGTGCAGGGCTCCGGGCTGTTCATGGAAGCCCGCGCCGCCGCCGGGCAGGCCCCAGCGCCGCGCGGCGATCTCAAGGCGGGCCTGCTCGCCTTGCGGGAAACGCTCCTGCCGATCGTCGAGACGCTCTCGCCCGAGCCGGCAGCCTCCCGACCGGAGCGTGGAGCGATGCCGCCAGCGGAACCGGCGGCTGACGGCCGTAGTCCCGTTCCGCCGCCACGCCGCGACGGTCCGCTCGCCGCGCAGCCCGCATCGGAGCCGACGCTGCATCCGGGCGAAAAGCCCCTTGCCATCGCCACGACGCTGCTCGACCAGACCGATGCGGCACTCGACCGGATCAAGCTATCGCAATACGCGTCGCTGCCGCTCGATGCCCCGCGTCTCGACCCGGCCCAGTCGCAGCCACAGCGCTGGCTCACGGAGATCCCCCTCGCCTTCCAGCACGGCACCGCGATCCTGCCGCTCCAGGTCGAGAAGGAGCCGCCGCGGCGCGAGGCGCAGGGCGTCTCGCCGCCGCTCTGGCGCATCCGCTTCGCACTCGATGTCGAGCCGATGGGCCCGTTGCAGGGCGTGGTCACGCTGCAAGGCCGCGAGGTCGGCGTCACCCTCTGGGCCGAGCGTGAGGAGACGAGCAAACTCCTGCGCGGCGCGGCGCCCGGCCTCGAAACCGCGCTGCTCCATGCCGATTTCACCGGCGGCGCCATCGATATCCACACCGGGCAGCCGCGCGTAAAGCAGCCGACCGCCGGCCAGTTCCTGGACCGCCTGTCATGAGCGCGCCGCGCCCGCCCCGCATCGCCGTCGCGCTCGAATATGACGGGCAGGGTGCGCCGCGCGTCACCGCCAAGGGCCGGGGCGAGCTGGCCGAACGCATCGTCGAGACCGGTCGCGAGCACGACGTCGCCATCGAGCAGAACGCCGTCCTCGCCCAGGCGCTTTCCGCCGTCGAACTCGATGACGAGATCCCGGAGGAACTCTACCGCGCGACGGCGCAGGTCATCGCCTTCGTGCTGTCGCTGCGCGGCGAACTCGGCCGCCGCAACCGGGACGGCGTCCGGACGTGAGCGGCATCGTCGTCAGGCGTATCGGCCCGGCCGCCTATGCGGCGCTGGGACCGGCCTTTGCCGAGCTCGCCCGGCATGCGCTCGAGCCCAATCCGCATATGGCGCCGGCTGCCGTCAGCGCAGCGACCCTGCTGGCCGAGGAGGACGATATCGTCGTGCTCTGCGCCTGGTACAGCGAGGCGCTGGACTTCGAGCAACTGGTCGGAGTCTGGGCGCTCCGGCGCGAACGCGACTGGCGCAGCGGCTTCGCCGCGGTACTCGTCGCGCCGGTCCTGCCGCTCTACGAGGTCTCTTCCCTGCCGGTGGTCGATCGCGACCATGCGCTCGAGGCCTCGCGCGCGCTGATGCGCTACCTCCTCGCCTCGGGCGACCTGCCGCGAACACTCGCCTTGCCCCTGCTGCCGCTCGAAGGCCCCGGCCATGCGGCGCTCGCGGAAGCCTGTCGCACCACCGGCAGCGTCATCGCGACCTGCGAGCGCTGGGCGCGCCCGGTGATGATCGCGCAACCTGGCGACGACCCCGAGCGCTATCTGCGCCGCGCGCTGGGCTCCGCCTACAAGAAGCGGATGCAGCAGTTCCGCGCCGTCATCAAGAGCGGTGCCCTCACCTTCCGGCGCAGCCGGGGCCAGGCGGCGGTCGAGGCGCTCGACTCGTTCCTGACGCTCGAAGCCGCCGGCTGGAAGGGCAAGGCGGGAACCGCCATCGCCTGCATCCCGGAGGATACCGCCTATTTCCGCCGCCTCGCCGCGCTGTTCGCGGCGGAAGACGGTCTGCTGGTCGACACGCTCCTGCTCGACGGAAAAACGCTGGCGATGGGGCTCCTGATCGAGAGCGCCGGGCGGCGACATTTCCTCAAGATCGCCTATGACGAAACGCAAGCCCGCCATTCGCCGGGGCGCACGCTGACCGTCGCGATGCTGCGCGCCGACCTCACCGGTACGCCGCCGGAGTGCCTCGACAGCGGCGCCGGCGACGGCGTCGATGCCAGCACCTATGTCTGGGGCGAGCGACGCGAGATGGGAAACGCGCTCATCGGCATCGGCCGCAGCCGCATCGGCCTCGCCCGCGCGGCAGCACTCAGCCGGATGTGGCTGCGTCGGCTGCGGGAAGCCGTCCGAGCCCGATCGGGCAGAGCATCTCGTTCCAAACACCCTTGATAGGCAGACCAGGAGGAGAGTTCGCACAGCGCGCGCTTGACCGCCCTTCCCGCTCGCCGATAGAGCCGGAGTGCTTCGCTGGAGACGCCCGATGACCGTTGTCGCCCGGATTGGAATCGTCACGGTCTCGGACCGTGCCTCGGCGGGCATCTATCCCGACGAGGGCGGCCCCGCCATCCGCGACTATTTCGGCCGCGTTCTGACCTCGCCCTGGGAGGCGGTCGCCCGCGTCATCCCCGACGACCGCAAGCTGATCGCCGAGACGCTGATCGAACTGTCCGACCGTGAGGGCTGCTGCCTCGTCGTCACCACCGGCGGCACCGGCCCCGCACCGCGCGACGTCACGCCGGAAGCGACGGAGGACGTGATCGAGAAGCCGATGCCCGGTTTCGGCGAGTTGATGCGGCAGGTCAGCCTCGCGAAGGTTCCGACCGCGATCCTCTCGCGCCAGACCGCGGGCATCCGCGGCCGCACCCTGATCGTCAACCTCCCCGGACGCCCGCGCGCCATTGCCGAATGTCTCGACGCAGTGATGCCGGCGATCCCCTACTGCATCGACCTGATCGAGGGTCCTTATCTGGAAACCGACCCGGCCCTGATCGCGGCGTTCCGTCCGAAGAAGTAGGCTGCCCACGGTTTCGGCATCGTCACCCCGGACGCAGCGAAGCGCAGATCCGGGATCCATGCCTGAACTTTTATCGCAAGCGCTCTGGATGGATCCCGGGTCAAGCCCGGGATGACTCCCGTTTCCAGCGAAAACGAGGCTACCCCGCCTGCAATTCCTGCCCGATCGCCCTGACGAGCTGCGGCGAGAGCGGATCGGTGCCGGCCGGATAGCCGCCGACGAGCTCGCCATGGGAGCCGATCAGGTATTTGTGGAAATTCCAGCGCGGCGTCTCCGCCGGCTTCTGCGCGGCCGCCCAGCGATAGAACGGATGCGCCTGCGGCCCCTTCACCACGGTCTTCTCGACGAAGGCATAGGTCGCACCATAGCTCTCGCGCGCCGCCTCGGCGATGGCGGCACCGTCCAGCGGCTCCTGCCCGCCGAAATCATTGCTCGGCACGGCGACCAGCATCAGCCCGCGCGGCTGGTAGCGTTGCCAGAGCTGTTCCAGCGTCGCCATCTGCCCGGCATAGCCGCAGCGCGTCGCGGTGTTGACGACGAGGATCGGCCGGCCGCGATAGTCCGACAGTGCAAGCCGCCCGCTGCCGGGCCTGTCGAAGCCGAAGGCATAGGCGTCGGCAGCCTGCGCCGCGGCGCGACCCGGCAACGCCGCCAGCGCACCGAGGCCTGCGATCAACGTCCGCCTGTCCATGTCAGACCCCTTATACGTCTCCGACCCGCAAATGGATGCGCCCCGAAACCTTCCGGCTCCGGGGCGCATCGGCAATGCACATGTCCGCGAGCCACGCTCGCGGAGGGAGCCTCAGCAGGCGAGGACCTTCTTCACCCGCACCTCGAGGTCGCGCAGCTCATAGGGCTTCACGACGTAATGGTCGGCGCCGTTGCTGGTCGCCTCGTCCATCTTGTCGACCGAGCGCTCGGAGGTCGCCATGATGATCTTGATCTGGTTGAGCTCGGGCACGGAGCGGATGGCGCGCAGCAGATCGATGCCGCTCATGCCTTCCATGTTCCAGTCGAGCAGCAGCAGGTCGTAGCGCTTCTGCTGCATCTTCATCAGCGCCTCGCGGGCGTTCTCCGCCTCGTCGATATCCTGAAACTCGATCTGCTTCAGGAAATAGGTCGCGAGCCCGCGCATGCTTTTCTGGTCGTCGACCACGAGGATGCGGTAGTCGCTTCTCGCCTTTGACATCACACTCTCCTCACGCGGTCCGCAGATGCGAGCGATCGCCGATGAGATGGCTCACCGTCGTGCCGATCTGGTCCAGCGGGACAACCCGTTCGGCTGCTCCGATCTCGAAGGCCGCTTTCGGCATTCCGTTTACCACGCAGGTCTCCCCGCTTTGGATTAACGTTTCGGCTCCGGCTTTCCGCATGGCTAACAAACCGTCAGCACCGTCCCGGCCCATGCCGGTGAGCAGGATGCCGACCGCCTGCGAACCGATACTGCGTGCCACCGAATGGAACATCACGTCGACGGAGGGCGAATGCCCGCTGACGAGCGGCCCCTCCTTCAGCACGCAGACGAACTCGCCGCGCCGCTCCTCGATCTCGAGATGGCGCGGCCCGCCCGGCGCGACCACCGCCATCCCCGGCTTCAGGCGGTCGCCATCGGCGGCCTCGCGCACGTCGAGGCCCGTGGCGCCCGCCAGCCGCGCGGCGAATTTCGCCGTGTAGCCGGGCGGCATGTGCTGGACGACCACGATCGGCAGCCGCAGATGCGCAAGATCGCGCATCACCGCCTGCACGGCCGGCACGCCGCCCGTCGAGGCTCCGATGGCGATCAAGGAGGTCCTGCCCACGCGCGCCGGCTCCCGCGGCAGGGCCGTCGGACGCGCCGGAGCGCCACCTTGCGCCATCTGCCGGGCGGCGGCGATCATCTTGCGGCTGGCCGCGGCGCGCTGCAGCGCCGCCACCAGATGCTTCATGAAGCCTTCGAGCGTATGGGTCGTGCCGTCCGGCTTCTCGATGAAGTCGATGGCGCCGAGCTCCAGCGCCTGGATGGTGTTGTCGGCGCCGGGGCCCCCGAAAGCGGAGACGATCAGCACCGGCAGCGGATCCTGCTTCAGAACCCGCGCGAGGAGCTTGAGGCCGTGCCGGCCCGGCAGTTCGAGGTCGAGCGTGACGACATCGGGCCGCAGGTCCTGGATCGCGTCCCAGCCTTCCTCGGCGCTGCCGGCGACGCCGATCACCTCGAAACCCGGCGCCCCGTTGATGATCTGCGTCATCAGCTTCTGCATCAGCACGGAATCGTCGACGACGAGAACCTTGACCGGCGCGGCGGAGGATGTCGCCATGCTCATCACCAGACCTCCACTTCACCAGCCACGGGCTGGCTCTTGAGCCGGTTGAGATAGGCGATTTCCTGCTCGTGGCCGCTATCGCGTGCCGTGGGCTGGACATGCTGCACCCAGGCTCGCCCGGTCGAGGGCTGGTAGTGGATGCGCCGCGAGCGCGTGCCGCCGACATCCCGCGAGACCACGGGAATGCCCTCGACCTTCAGGAATTCGTTGACGAAGGCGATGTTGCCGTCGCCGATGGCCAGCATCGTCGCGCCCGAGAGCACGCGCGCGCCGCCGAACACCTTGGCCTCGAAATTCTGGCGCCTGGCGCCGCGCTTCAGCAGGGCGTTGATCAGCACCTCCATCGCCGTGTCGCCATAGCGCTCGCCGGCGCTGGCGTCTGTGCCGCCATTGTTCTTCGGCAGCAGGAAGTGGTTGAGGCCGCCGACGCCGGCTTGCGGATCGCGCAGGCATACCGAGACGCAGGAGCCCAGCACGGTGGCGACGATCTCGTCCTTGGCCGATGTGATCTCGTGCTCGCCCGGCGCGACGGTGATGATCGTCGCCTCGAAGCGCGGATCGAAATAGCGGCGGGAGGATCGGGAGACGCTCATGCTGTTCTCTCGTAGATGGTGCGCCCGATCAGCCGCAGATTGGGATGCGGCTGCGGCAGTGATTCCGAATGGCCGAGATAGAGGAAGCCGCCGGGCGACAGCAGCGCCACGAAGCGGTCGAGGATCGAGGCCTTGGTCTGCGTGTCGAAATAGATGAAGACGTTGCGGCAGAAGATGACGTCGAAAGGTCCCTTCATCGGCCAGGTCTCGATGAGGTTCAGGCGCTTGAAGGCGACCATCCGGCGCAGCTCCTCGCTGATGCGCGCATCGCCCCGGGTGGAACCGGCTTCCAGCCGCATCGACGGTTTCACATCCGCCGGCAGGCGCTCGAACAGGTCAGCCGGGTAGATGCCGGCCTCGGCCCGCGCGAGAATATCCGTGTCGATATCCGTAGCCAGGATCCTGAAGTCGAGATCGCTGCGCGGGCCGATCGCCTCGCGGCAGGTGGCGGCGATCGAATAGGCTTCCTCGCCGGAGGAGCAGGCCGAGGACCAGATGCGGATGCGCCCGCGCCGGCCGGCACGTTCCTGGACGAGGCGCGGCATCACCTCCCGACGCAGATGGTCGAAATGGTGGCGCTCGCGGAAGAAGGCGGTGTGGTTGGTCGTCACCGCGTTGATCAGCTCGGGCAATTCGCTCGCCGCCTGCGGCGTCTTCAGGAAGGCGCAGTATTCCGCGACCGAGCTCAGCCCCAGCGCCTTCACCCGCCGCGCGAGACGCCCGCGCGTCATCGCCTCCTTGTGCTCGCGGATGACGATGCCGGCCTGCTCATAGACCAGCGCCGCGATGAACTTCATGTCCTCGCGCGTCAGGGTGATGTCCGCGCCGATCGCCGAAGCAGGAATCGTGGCCGGGATGATGCCGGATAGCGACATGGCTCAGAACCCCGGCCGTCCGTTGAGGTGCCGCTCGCCATTGGCGACGCGTCGCGTGGGAATCGTAGAGGACAGGGCAGCGTCAAATTCCCCCACCGAAGCTACGGGACGGCGCGCGGGCCGCGTCTGCCCGGAGGCTACCCCGCCGGTGTGGAAGCCGGCGACGAGATCGCCGAGCGCGGCGACCTGGTCGACGAGTTCCCCGGCGGCTTGAGCCGAGCGCTGCGCCAGGGCGCCGTTCTGACGGATGCCGCCGTCCATCTGGGCGACGCCGCCGCTCATCGCCTCGACGCCCTTGGTCTGCTCGGCCGCTTCGGAGGCGATGTCGCCAATGGTCGAGGACACCTTTCCGACGGCGGCGACGATGCGGCCGAGTGCCTCGCCGGTGCCGCGAACGCAGCGCACGCCTTCCGCCACCTGCCCGTTCGAGGTCGCAATCACGCCTTTGATATCCTTGGCCGCCTGCGCCGAGCGCTGCGCCAGCGTGCGCACCTCCGAGGCTACGACGGCGAAGCCCTTGCCGGCATCACCGGCCCGCGCCGCCTCCACCGCAGCGTTCAATGCCAGCAGGTTGGTCTGGAAGGCGATCTGGTCGATCACGCCGACGATGTCGGAAATGCGGGTCGAGGAGCCTTCGATCCGCTCGATCGCGTCGACCGCCTGGCCGACCACGTTCTGCCCCTCCTGCGCAACGCCCATCGTCTCGCTGGCGAGTTCGGTGGCCTCGCGCGCGCGGACCGTGCTCTGGCGGGCGGACGCCGCGATCTGGCCGGCGACGACGGAAGCCTCGCCGAGATCGCTGGCGGAGCGCTCGGTTCGCGCCGCGAGATCCCCCGTCGTTGCGGCGATCTCTCCGGCGACCCGGCCGGCCTGCTCCGCCGTCGATTGAACCCTGCGCACGGTCTCGCCGAGCCAGTCGAGCGCATCGTTGAAATCATGCTGCAGCGCCGCGAGCCGGCCGCGATAGCGACCGGTCATGCGCCGGGAAAGATCGCCCTGCACCAGAGCGCCGACGACTTCGGCGACATCCCCGAAGGTCTCCTCCGCCACGGCTCCGACGCTGTTCATCCCCGCGACGACCTCGGCCAGAGCGCCGCCCTTGGGATCGACGGCGATCCGCCGGGAGAAATCCCCCTCCAGCGCGGCAGCGACGGCGTCCTTGACCGCAGCGGTCATGACGAAGGCCTCGCTGAGCTCCTGCCATTCCACGATCGTGCCGGCCTCGACCGCCCCGGATGCCGCGACGGGCGTCAGCGTGAAGCGGATGGTGCGGCGCCCCAGCACCATCTCGACGGGCAGGCCCGTGGCACCATAGCCCTGCTCGCCCTGCACGCGCTCCATCACGCGCCCGAGCATGTCCTTGGCGGAGCAACCCGGAAAGGCGGCGCGGAAATCCTCCTGCGCCTCGCCGAAGAAGCGCAGCAGCGCCTTGTTGACATAGACGACGCCACCCTCGGCATCGCAGATCATCAGCTTGGCGCCGGCATGGTCGAGCGCGACGCGGATGCGGCCGGATTCCAGCATTGCGTCGTGAAGGCCGTCGAGGGCGTCAGCCAGGCCGGTTTCCTTGGCGGCACGCGCCGGCGCGGCCTGCCCCCGCGCGGCAAGAAGCCGCGACAGGGACTCACGAACCGGCGAGAGCGAGCGGGTCGCGCCCCACGCGGCGAGGCCACCGAGCAGCGCGACGGCGGAAACGGCGCCGACGCCGAGCGCCGGCATGCCGGACGAAGCTGCGAGATAGGCGAAGCCGCCGGCGAACACAGCCGAGCCGGCGGCGGTCAGCGGCTGGCTGACCGTCAGATGCGAGAGAGAGCCGAGGGCGTTGCCCATGCAGTCAGGTCGTTTCTTGGTCTGGCCCGCTCTCTCACGCTACGCCGGGCTGGTCGCTGGATACTCAGGCGGCGCGGTTGGCCTTGGCTTGGGTCTCGACGCCGCCGTCGCGGATCACCGCGGCAAGATCGAGCAGCGCGACGATGTCGGTGTCGAGCAGCACGAGACCTTCAATCAGGCCGTGCTCGTCGCGCTCCAGATCGGGCGCCGGGCGCACGGCCGAGACCGGCACGTCGACGATGTCGGAGACCGAGTCGACCAGCAGGCCCGCCGTCTTGTCCTCGACATCGACGACGACGATGACATGGGTCGCGGTGGCATCGGTGACGCCGAGCCCGATGGCAGTGCGCAGATCGTAGACCGCGAGGATGACGCCGCGCAGGTTGAGCACGCCGCGCACATGCTGCGCCGCGTGCGGCAGCGGCGTCGTCGCCTGCCAGCCCTTGATCTCGCGGACCATGCCGACATCGATGCCGAAGGTGCGGTCGCCGACCTTGAAGGTGACGATCCGGCGCGCCGCCGCTTCTGGCTGCGCAGACGAGAAGTGCTTTTCGCCGAGTTGGAGGCTCATGATCATCCAGCCATCTTGAGGTCAGATAGGGGCGCGCGGTCGCCGGAGGCGGCGAGCCGCAGCATGGAGTCGATGTCCAGGATCAGCGCGACGAGGCCGTCGCCTAGGATCGTCGCCGCAGAGGCACCGTTGACGGCGCCGTAATTCGCCTCGAGGCTCTTCACCACCACCTGCTGCTGGCCGACGATCTCGTCGACCGCGATGCCGACATTGTTGCCGCGCTCGGTCTCGGCGATGATGACGATGTTCTCGTTGGTGGTGCCGGTCGAGCCCATCACGGCGCCGAGCCGGTACAGCGGCGTGACCTCGCCGCGCCAGCGCAGCACCTCCTGGCCGAAGGGCAGCTTCTCGATCGGCGTCGAGGCGAGATGCTGCGTCTCGATCACCGACGCGATCGGGATGACGTAGCGGTCGTCGCCGCAGCGGATCACCATGCCTTCGAGCACGGCGAGCGTGAGCGGCAAGGCCAGCGTGAACTTGCAGCCTCGGCCCGGCTCGGAATCGACGCTGATGCGCCCTCCGAGCGACTCGACGTTGCGACGCACCACATCCATGCCGACGCCGCGGCCGGAGATGTCGCTGACCGCTTCCGCCGTCGACAGGCCAGCGGCGAAGATCAGCTGGTCGATCTCCTCCGGAGCGAGCTTCTCCTCGGCTCCCACGAGGCCCCGCGAGCGCGCCTTGGCGAGCAGGCGGTCACGGCCGATCCCGCGCCCGTCATCGGTGACGGAGATCACGATGCGCCCGGCGCGATGCTCGGCGATCAGCCTGATCGTCCCTTCGCGCGGCTTGCCGGCCTCCACGCGCTCGTCCGGCGTCTCCAGCCCGTGATCCATCGAGTTGCGGATCATATGGGTCAGCGGGTCGGCGAGCTCCTCGATGATCGTCTTGTCGACCTCGGTGTTCTCGCCTTCGAGCACGAGGCGCACTTCCTTGCCGAGCGTCTGGGCGAGCTCGCGCACGAGGCGCGGCATGCGCTGGAACACCGCCTTCACCGGCTGGGCGCGCACGGCCATGACATGGTCCTGCAATTCGCGCGTCTGGCGCGACAGCGTCAGGATGCCTTCGGCCGTCTTGGCGTAGACGTCATAGGGCAGCGAACGCACGCATTCGACCAGCATCGACTGGGTGATGACGATCTCGCCGACGAGGTTCATCAGCTTGTCGATGCGGTCGAGATCGACGCGCACGCTGACCGCTTGGCGCTGGCGCGCCGCGGCCTGGTCGTTGGCCGGCGCGCGCGGCGCGGCGCGGACCGCGGGGACGGCTTCGGCGACGGGAACGGGAGCCGCGGCCGGCACGGGAACCGGAGCGGGCTGGATGTCGGGTTGCCCCGCCATGTCCGGCGCGGGGCCGAGCTTCGCCAGGATCGCCGAAAGATCGGCGGCCACCGAGGTCGGGACTTCGGGCTCTGGAGCAGCGGCAACCGGCGCCGGCTCGGCGGCGGGAGTTGCATCGGACAGCTCGATCTCGAATTCCTCGTTGGCGAGGCTGAAATCGAAACGCCCGTGCAGTTCCTCGATCGAAAGTTCGGTTCGCAGGTCGACGTCGAAGCGCAGCCAGCAATCGGTGACGTCGAGCGTCTCCAGCGGCGGCACCTTACTCAGGTCGCAGCGGATCGCCACGATGTCATCGGCCGGCAGCGAGCCCAGCACCACGCGCGGCTCGATGACGCGGCGGAAGAGATCGGTTTCGGGTGCGATGCGCAGCCGCACGTCGCGGCCGGGCTTGGCCGCGGATGCGAGCCGCATCCGAGCCGCGACGGGTTCGTCATCGTCCCAGCCATCGTCATTGGCTTTGGCCGGCGCCACGGTGGACTTGGCCTCGACCATGGCGAGCAGGTTGCCGAGAGCGGCCAGGCCCGGAGGCGCCTCATCAGCAGCGGGAGCAGGCGAAGTTGCTGGAAGCGCGGCAGCGGGCGCGGCCGCCGCCGGCGCAGCCACCGCTGGCGCCGCCTGTGCACGCGGCTCCTGGCCGACCTGCTCCAGAGCGGCGAGAAGATCGGGCCGTTCGGTCGCGGGTTCGTCGTTCCGCGCAGCCGAAACCAGATCGGCGACCGCGTCCGAGCAGCGCAGGAAGAGCGTGAAGGGCGCATCCTCGATCGCGACGCGGCCCGACCTCAGATGGTCGAGAGAAGCCTCGAAGACATGGGCGAAACCGACGAGCTCGGTGCAGCCGAAGGCCCCCGCCCCGCCCTTGATCGAGTGGATGGCGCGAAAGGCCGCGTTGACGTCCTCCGGATCGCTGGAGCCCTCGTCGAGCGCCTGGAGCTTCTGCTCCAGCGCCCCGAGGAGCTCGTCGCATTCCTGGAAGAAGGTCTGCTTGAGTTCTGCCAACGGATCCATCGGCCGCCCTTCAGTTCTGGTAGCGGGCGACGAGGCCGAGCAGGGTGTTGGGTTCGAAGGGCTTGACCATCCAGGCGCTGGCGCCGGCGCGGCGCCCCTCGGCCTTGATCTCGGCGCCGTTCTCGGTGGTCAGCACGATGATCGGCGTGTTCTGCCCCAGGGGCCGCGAGCGGCAGGCGCGCGTGAACTCGATGCCGTCCATCACAGGCATGTTGAGGTCGGTGATGACAAGATCCGGCTTGAACTGCTCGAACTTCGTCAGGCCGTCCTCGCCGTTCTCGGCCTCCGCGACCTCGTGCCCGGCATTGCGCAAGGTCAGGGTGAGCAGGGCAAGCAGCGTCTTCGTATCGTCGATGGCCAGGATCTTCATGCCTGTCACTCCAGAACGAGGGGGCTTCGAGCGGCATCGAAGCCGATCGCCCGCAAGGATTCGCGGCATTCGGAGGAAGCCGCCTTGAGCGTCACCGAAAGCCCTCGCGCGACGGCGCTGACGGCAGCGGAATGGAGGAGCTGGATCCAGAGACTCGGCAGCGGGCCGGCTCCGGCGCATTCGACGGAGACGCTTTCGTTCTGCTCAAGCGCCACCAGGAGCTGGTTGCGAAAGGCAGCCGCCTCGGAGCGTCCGAGGAAGGGCGGGAGCGAAACGGTGATGACCATGAAGGCGCGACCCTGGATAATGCCCGCAAGCATCGCGCCGGACTGGTAAAAATTTCGCTAAACCACGCCGCCAGCGTCAATCATTCGGGCATTTCAGCGGCAGGGTGTGTGTTCATCAGAACATGTTGTTGCTGATGGCGCGCGGCACCAGCGTCACCACGCCAGCTGTCTCCCGGTATTTGCGCGGTATGTTGATGATGCCGGAAAGATGGACCCATAGATTGTTCGGCGAAATCGGCTTGATGATGATCTCATGCGCGCCGAGCTTCGCCGCCTGGACGACCGAGCGCTTGTCGGCTCGCTCCATCATCACCAGCACGGGTGCCTTGGCGAAGGGCGAGGTCTTCTGCGAGCGGATCGCCGACAGGCATTTCGGCCCGCCATTATCCGGCAGATCCCAGTCGAGAATGACGATGTTCGGCTGCTTCTGGATGAAGATCGCCGCCGCCGAAGGCAGGTCGGCGGCCTCGAAGATGCGGTGAAGCTGCGCCTGATACAGCATCGTGCGGATGATCCGCCGGTAATGCGGACTGGCGTCGATCAGCAGCACGGAAAGGTTTGGAAAGGATGGCGCGATGTGCATGGCGCTGACTCGGAACTCGCTCACTCAACTCGACTGGCCGGAATCGCGGCGGCGCTAGACCTTCAACCCGATGCGGAAACCGCCCCAGTGCCGGCCTTTCACCATGATCGGCACCGACAGATCCTCCATCACCAGGAACTCGCCGCCGCCCATGTCGCGCCGATAGCTCTGCAGCAGGAACGGCTTGCGGTTGCGCGCCGCCGCCAGCCCGGTGCGATCGTCGAAGATGCGGCGGTTGCGGCAATTGGCGTTGTTCCAGACCGGGTCGCTGCCCTGGGGTTGCGCATATTTGCGGTTGTGCGTCGGCAGGAAGCCGTTGCGATCAACGGCCGCGCAGAAGACGATGCGGTCGTTGGACGCCAGGAGCTTCTCCTGCAGCGGCGGCAGCAACCGGTCCGTCAGCGCGACGAAACGGGTCAGGTATTGCTGCGGGTCCGAGCCCGGTATCAGCGTATAGGATTCATCGAACAGATCGGCGAGGCCGAACTCGCCGCGTGCGAGCCCCTGCTCGAACAGGGCCGCGATGCTGCCGGCCGTCTCGACGGCGGCCGCGATCAGCTCCGATTGCGCGGTCCGCACGCCCGAGGCCGCGATCGAGCCGAGGATGCCTTCGCTGATCGCCACCAGAGCGTCGGTGCGCTGCGCCGCCCGCTCGAGATTCTCCGTCGATCGGTCGACGCCCGCCACCAGACCGGCAAGGTCCTGTCCGGCCTTGGTGCAGGCAGCCGCGTTCTCCCGCGTCGGCTGCGAAATCGCCTCGATCTCCCCGATGAGCTGGACGACGGAGCGGCCGAAGCTGTCGAGCTCGCCAATCTGCGACGAGATCGTCCGGCTGCCGTCGATGGCGCGCCGTGCCGTCTGCGCATTGTCCTCGCTGCGCCGGGCCAGCCCATCGACCGCGCGCACCAGCATGTCGAGCTGGCGGGCGCTCGCGGCGGTTGCCTCGCGCGTCTGCTCGGCCAGCGCCTTCACCGCGGCCGCGATGACCGCAAAGCCCCTGCCGGCCTCGCCGCTGCGCGCCGCCTCGACACCCGCATTGATCGCCAGCAACTGGATCTCGCGGGTGATCGCCTGGATCGCGTCGCTGGAGGCGCGCGCCTTATGCGCGTCGGTCACCGCCTGCGCCAGCGCCTGCGACATCGACTGCGCCTCGTCCGAAAGCGTCTCGATGTCGGTCTGGGCCGCGTTCAGCCCGAGCTTGACCGAGCCGGTGACGCGCTCGAGCCCGCTGCGCACGGCGGAAGCCGCGGCCTGGGCGCCCTCCGCCGCCTGCTGGATCGCGTTGTTGGCATGCGAAACCTGATCGACCGCGCCGACGACACGGCGCAGGCCGCTCGTCTGCCCGTCGAGCTGGCGGCTGACATCGACGATGCGCCCAGCGACATCGGTGATCTCGGCGCCGAGCTTGCCGAAGCGCTCCGCGATCTCGCGGACGGCCCGCGCCGCGCCGGTTTCGACCGGCACGGCCTCGCCGGCCGGCAGGATCGCGGCCGGCGCGGATGCCGCCGGCGCAGGCTCGTGCGGTAGTGCTACGACCTTGAGAGCCTGTGCCTGCATGACGGCGCGCTTCCCGGCTGGATTCCTTCCGGAACGTAGCCAAACGCGGTAAACTGGCGGTTAAGGGCCCCCACCCGCCGCCGATACCGCTAGCCGAGTGCCCTGTAGGATGGCAGCATGCACGCGCCGCGGCGATGCGGCCTCTGCGGAAGGGCACGGCGGATGACGCAGGAACACCTTCCGTTCCCGCGCGTCACTCTCAAGAACAGCCCGACACGACGAGGATCGGAATCCCAACGTCCCCACGACCGCAACCCTTCTGGAGAGACGCCATCATGACCGCAGCCATCACGCTTTCGCGCCGCAGCCTGTTCGCCCTGAGCGCCGGTGCCGCTCTCTTCGCTTCCGCCCCGAAGGTCTGGGCGCAAGCCGCCGCGCCGGCGGCTCCCGCCGGCCCCTTCTCGCTGCCGAAGCGCCCTTACGAGGCCAACGCCCTCGAACCCCATATCGACGCGGCGACCATGGATATCCACTACAACCGCCACCACGCAGCCTATGTCGCGGCTCTGAACGGCGCCGCGAAGGACAATGGCGTCATCGCCAAGGCCACGGTCGGCGAGTTGCTAGCCGATCTCAACCAATTGCCGGAGAGCCTGCGCACGCTGGTCCGCAACAATGGCGGCGGCCATGCCAACCACACGATGTTCTGGGAGGTGATCGGGCCGAATGCCGGCGGCGCGCCGGGCGGCGAGGTCGCGGCCGCGATCACGCGCGACCTCGGCGGCTTCGACAAGTTCAAGGCCGATTTCGAGGCGGCAGGCCTGCGCGTCTTCGGCTCAGGCTGGGTCTTCGTCACCGTCGACAAGGCCGGCAAGCTGAGCCTGCTGCCGCGGCCCAACCAGGACAGCCCCGTCATGGACAAGCAGATGGTGCTGTTCGGCAACGACGTCTGGGAGCACGCCTATTACCTGAAATACCAGAACCGCCGCGCCGACTACCTCAAGGCATGGTGGAACGTGGTGAACTGGGCGAAGATCGAGGAGCGCTATGCCGCCGCCAAGGCGGGCAAGCTCGCGATCTGACGGGCCGCTGCCAAGCCGTCATTCTCGGGCGAAGCGAAGCGCAGACCCGAGAATCTCCTGCCAAAGATGCTCGGGCCAAGCCCGAGCATGACGGCGCGCGAGCGTGCCGCGCGCGCCTAATGCCCCACCTTCGTCCCGCCGCCTTCGCTGATCCGGGGCAGGAACCAGGCGAGCAGACCCACAAGCGGAATGAAGGAGCACAGCTTGTAGACCATCTCGATGCCGAGATGGTCGGCGAACTCGCCCAGCAGTGCCGCCGCAAGGCCGCCGAGGCCGAAGGACAGCCCGTAGAAGAAGCCGCCGACGAGCCCGACCCGCCCTGGCAGCAATTCCAGCGCATAGATCAGGATGGCCGCGAAGGCGCTCGACATGATGATGTTGATGATCACCGTCAGCACGCCCGTCCAGAACAGATCGGCATAGGGCAGGATCAGCGTGAAGGGGAGCGCGCCCAGGATCGAGAACCAGATGATCTTGTTGCGGCCGATGCGGTCGCCGAGCATGCCGCCGCCCACTGCACCGACTGCCGAGGAGGCCAGGAACAGGAACAACATCTCCTGCGAATGCTGGATCGAGATGCCGAACTTGCCCATCAGGTAGAACGTGTAGAACGAGCTGAAGCTCGCCGAATAGGCGTTCTTCGAGAACAGCAGCACGATCAGGATGAAGATCGCGAAAGCCACCGAGCCTTTGCCCGGCCGCGCTGCGGCAGCCTTGGCCGCGCCCGCCGGCTTCGGCGGCCGCGCCCGGTCGAGCCTTGCATAGCTCGCCGCGGTCCAGACCATCAGCATCATCGCGACGAGCGCCGCGACCGAGAACCAGGCGAGGCTCCCCTGCCCGCGCGGCACGATGACGAAGGCCGCGAGCAGCGGCCCGAGCGCCCCGCCCGTCTGGCCGCCGAGCTGGAAGATGCCCTGCGCCAGCCCGTGCTGGCCGCCCGAGGCGTTGCGCGCCATGCGGGTCGCCTCGGGATGGAAGATCGAGGAGCCGATGCCGACGCAGGCCGCCGAAAGCAGCAGGAAGCCGTAGCTGCCGGCATAGGCCAGCCCGATCAGCCCCGACAGCGTGAAGCCCATGCCGACCACCATCGAATAGGGCATCGGATGCTTGTCGGTGTAGAGCCCGACCGCCGGCTGCAGCAGCGAGGCCGAGACCTGGAAGGTCAGCGTGATCAGGCCGATCTGCCCGAAATCCAGCCGGTAGGAATCCTTGATGATCGGATAGATCGCCGGAATCAGCGACTGGATCATGTCGTTCAGCAGATGCGTGAAGCTGAGAGCGATCAGCACGGGCATCATGGCGCGCTGTGCTGTCGAAACCTGGACCGCGGCTGTCATCGGGTTATCGAACGATTCTGAGGTTAGGAAGCTGGCTTCCGGTTCCTAGTAGACGATCGCCCCCCTTGCGACAATTTGCGCGCCCCATCGGTGGGAGGGTGGCGGCCATGCACCCGGCACGCGCCTTGCTCACGGACCTGATCCTATCGGTTCGCTGAAGCTCAATAAAGAAACGTAATAACATAACAAATAATGGTATTCCGAACGGTAATCGTATTGTCATTCGAGCTGCCTAAGCACGGCTCGCCCTTTTTGACCTGACGCGATGGCGGAGATACCTATGCAGGCGCAACGATTGCTGATGATGACGATGGCGGGTGCGCTCGCCGCGGCCATGCCCGCGACGGCCCAGACCATCTACCCGATCAACCGCGCCGAGATCCTCGAAGGTTCGCATTTCGACTTCAAGGTCGAGTTCCCCAACGCTCCGGCCTCCGCCGACGTCAATGTGACGATCAACGGCAAGCCCGCCGCCGAAATCTTCGGCCGGCCGACGAATTTCATCCAGAGCGAGGAAGGCCAGAAGCATTCGGCGCTGTGGCTGCGCGGCGCCAGCCTCCCGGCCGGCAGCTACACGGTCGAGGCGACGCAGGGCACCAGCAAGTCCACGGTGAAGTGGGAGGTCTTCGCGACCGCCCAGCCGCGCCGCGCCAGGAACGTCATCCTCTTCATCGGCGACGGCATGTCGGTCGCCAACCGCACCGCCGCGCGCATCCTGGCGAAGGGCTGGGAGGAAGGCCGCTACAATGGCGAGCTCGCGATGGACGACATGCCGAACATGGCGCTGATCTCGACCTCCGGCACCGATTCCATCGTGACCGACAGCGCCAATGCGGCCCATGCCTACACCACCGGCCACAAGTCCTGCGTCAACGCGCTCGGCGTCTACTGCGCCAAGAACGCGCTCACGCTCGACCATCCCAAGGTCGAGACCATCGCCGAGCTGGCCAAGCGTCGCACCGGCATGGCCGTGGGCGTCGTCACCAATTCCGAGATCGAGGACGCGACCCCGGCCTCGATGGTCGCGCATACCCGTCGCCGCTCCGACTACAACGACATCGTCAAGATGTTCTACGACGTGAAGCCGGACGTGATCATGGGCGGCGGTTCGCCCAATTTCCTCGCCAAGACGACGCCGGGCTCGAAGCGCACCGACGGCGAGGACTTCATCGCGAAGTTCAAGGAGGCCGGCTACACCCTCGCCACCACCAAGGCCGAGATGAACGCGGCCGCCGCCGCCGGAACCAAGAAGCTGCTCGGCCTCTACAACACCGGCAATATCGACGGCGCCTTCGACCTGCGCCTCGCCAAGAAGGGCACGCTCTCCAAATTCCCGGATCAGCCCGACGTCGTCGAGCAGACCAAGGCCGCCATCGACATGCTGAAGGGCAATCCCGAAGGCTTCCTGCTGATGGTCGAATCCGCCCGCATCGACAAGTACAGCCACTCGCTCGACTGGGAGCGTTCGGTCTTCGACACGATCATGCTCGACAACGCCGTCAAGGTCGCCAAGGACTTCGCCGGCGACCGTAACGACACGCTGATCATCGTCGTGCCGGACCACGCTCACCCGATCTCGATCATCGGCACCTATGACGACGACCGCCCGGGCCAGCTCCTTCGCGACAAGCTCGGCGTCTACGCCGACTCCGTGCCGCCGAACTACGGCCCGGTCGATGCCGAGGGCTATCCCACCAAGGTCGACACCTCGCGCCGCCTCGCGGTGGTCTACGGCTCCTACCCCGACACCTGCGACACCGGCCGCCCCGCCATGGACGGCGAGCGCGTCCCGGCCGTGAAGGGTCCGGACGGCAAGACCAACATCGCCAACGAGAAGGACTGCTCCGGCCCGCTCGCAGCTCGCAAGACCGGCAACCTGCCCTTCGACGCCAATAGCGGCGTGCACTCCGCCGACGACGTCATCCTGACGGCGATGGGCCCGGGCGCGGAGAAATTCCGCGGCCACAAGCCGAACACCTACGTCTTCCGCGTGATGGCGGAAGCGCTGGCGCTCGGCGGCAAGTAAGCCGCGAGGCGCAAGACCGCACACCGACGTGGTACGGTCCCGAGGGCCGTACCACCTTAGCCAGACGAGGTCGCGATGCAGCGCATCCTCCCCCTCCCGTCGTTCTCCCGCCGCGAAGCCCTGCTCGGCCTCGCGGCGGCAAGCCTTTGCGGGCAGGCGCACGCCGCCACGGAGGCCGAGGCGATCGCCTTCGACGGGCTCTACAAATCCTTCGGGGTGCTGGGCTTCCAGTTTTCCGATCGCGTCACGGCGCTGCGTGGCCACGCCGTGCGCATGCTCGGCTACATGGCCCCGCCGCTGAAGGCGGAAAGCCATTTCTTCGTGCTGACGCGCGAACCGTTGGCGATCTGCCCCTTCTGCCAGTCGGATGCCGACTGGCCGGTCGACATCGTCGTGGTGTTCATGAAGGCCGAGACGCCGATGGTCAGCGCCGGCCGCAAGGTCGCGGTCACCGGCCGGCTCGAGATCGGCTCCGCCACCGACGCCGAAACCGGCTTCGTCAGCCAGATCAGGATCGTGGATGCCGGCTTCACCCTCGCCTGAACCGGCCCCCGGGCGCCTGACGCTGGAGAACCTTGCGCTCGACCATCGCGACGCCGACGGCCAGCCCTTCCGCCTGATCGACATCCCCCTGCTCGCCATCGAACCGGGCAGCCGCTTCGGCGTCAGCGGCCCTTCGGGCTGCGGCAAGAGTTCGCTGCTGCATCTGGTGGCCGGGCTCCTGCGCCCCTCCCGAGGCCGCATCCTCTGGAACAACCGCGCCGTCTCCGAACTTTCCGAATCCGGCCGCGACCGCTGGCGCCGTGAGACCATCGGCTTCGTCTTCCAGGATTTTCACCTGATCCCTGAACTCGACATCGCCGCCAACATCGCGCTGCCGGCGAGCTTCTCCGCCTGGCGGCTGAGCGGCACCGAGAAGGAACGCGCCGCCGCTCTCGCCCACCGCATGGGCCTGCCCGATCCGCGCCGCCGCGCCGCCCTGCTTTCGCGCGGCGAGCAGCAGCGCGTCGCCATCGCGCGCGCGCTTTTCAGCCGGCCGGCGCTGATCCTCGCCGACGAGCCGACCGCGAGCCTCGACGGCGCCCACGCAGCCGAAGTCGCCGACCTCCTGCTCGAAACCGCCACCGAGAGCGGCGCCACGCTGCTTTGTGCCACGCATGATCCGGCGCTGCTCGCGCGCTTCGGCCAGCGCCTCGACCTCTCCCGAACCGCACAGCGCCAAGCCGCCTGATGAACCCCTTTCCCATGATGCTGGCCGATCTGCGCGCGCTGCGCTGGACCGCTCCGGCGATCGTCCTGCTGATCGCGCTCGCGATCGCCACCGGCGTCGCCATCGGCGCGCAGGAACGCGCCCTGCGCCATGGCTCGGCCAGCGCCGCCAATGACTTCGACCTGATCATCGGCGCGCCCGGCAGCCAGACGCAGCTCCTGATGTCGGCGGTCTATCTGCAGCCGGACGCGCTGCCGCTGCTCGACGGGCGCCTGCTCAACACGCTGTTCAAGGACGAGCGCGTGGCGCAGGTGGCGCCGATCGCCTTCGGCGACGTCAGCCGCGGCTATGCGATCGTCGGAACGACGGCCGCCTTCGCCGGTCGCTGGGGCCGGATCGCGCCGAGCGAGGGCCGGCTCTTCGCGGCCGAGGGCGAAGCCGTGCTCGGCGCCGACGTTCTCTACAGTCTCGGCGACACGATCACCCCGTCCCACGGCGTCGCCGGCCACGCCGCCACGCTCGGTCAGGCCGACGCAGAAGAGGACGGCCACAAGCATGAAGGCCATGGCTACACGGTGGTCGGGCGGCTGCCCCGCCTCGGCTCGCCCTGGGACCGCGCCATCCTCGTGCCGATCGAGAGCGTCTGGGAGGTCCACGGCCTCGGCAACGGCCATGCCTCCGAGGAAGCCGCGAGCGACGCGCCATTCTGGAAACAGGGCTCGGTGGCCGGCAGCGGTCCCGCGAAGGCGGAAGACCGGATCGGCCTGCCCTTCGACGGCAAGCGCGTTCCCGGCGTACCGGCGATCGTCGTCAAGCCGAAGAGCGTCGCGGGTGCCTATCAGCTGCGCGCGCAATATCGGCAGGGCGGCACCATGGCCTTCTTTCCCGCCGAGGTGCTGGTCTCTCTTTACGGCGCGCTCGGCGACATCCGCGACATCCTCGTCATCGCTTCGGCGCTAAATACGGTGCTGATCCTCGCTTCCGTGCTGCTGCTCCTGCTCGCCGTCGCCGGGCTGCGCCGCCGACGCTATGCCGTGCTCAGGGCGCTCGGCGCGCCGCGCGTCTATGTCATGCTCGTCGTCTGGCTCGGCATGGTCGCGCTGATCGCGCTCGGTTGCCTGCTCGGCCTGGGCCTGGGCGCGCTGGCGACGCAAGTCCTCTCTGGCTTCGTCGCACAGCGGACGGGGCTTTTGCTCTCGCCGGCGATCGGTCTCGGCGAAGTTCTGCCGGCGCTCGGGCTCGCCGTCATCGGCAGCCTGTTCGCCCTTCTGCCGGCCGCGCTCTCCTATCGCCGGCCGGTGGTGGCGGGGCTGCGCGGATAAGGCTGCGCGGCGAATGCATGACCATCGCTTTCGGCACGAGAGCCGCCGCTCACATCACTCGGTTTGTCGCGGCGTGCCCGTATTGCCTTGCGTGATGAGCCGGGCGCTGCGGTGGCCGGTGAAGTAGATCCACAGCCAGTTGAGCGACACGGCGATGCGGTTGCGCAGGCCGATCAGGAAGAAGATGTGGGCGACGCCCCAGATCCACCAGGCCAGGCGGCCCCTGAGCTTGATCCAGCCGAAATCGACGATCGCCGCCCGTTTGCCGATCGTGGCGAGGTTCCCGGCGTTCTTGTAGGCGAAGGGCGGCGGCGGAGCCTTGCCGGCGAGCCGCGCCTTGATCACGCCAGCGACATAGCCGCCCTCCTGTTTCGCGGCCGGGGCAACACCCGGAACCGGCTTGCCATCCGCCCCTTCCACGGCAGCCGTGTCGCCGATCACGAAGATCGCCGGATCTCCCGGCACGGACAGATCGGGTTCGACGCGCACCCGTCCGGCCCGGTCCGCCGGCGCCCCGAGCCACTCGGCCGCGGGCGACGCTGCCACGCCGGCCGCCCAGAGGATCGTTTTGGCGGCGAGGAATTCGCCGCCGAGCTCGACACCGTCCGGCCCGCATTGGGAGACCGGATGGCCGAGCCTGATCTCGACGCCGAGGCGCGCAAGCGCCCGCTCCGCATAAGCCGAAAGATCGGGCGTGAAGCCCGCCAGAATGCGCGGGCCGGCTTCGATCAGCACGACGCGGGCGCTGCGCGTGTCGAAATTGCGGAAATCGCCGCGCAAGGTGTCATGCGCCAGCTCCGCGATGGTGCCGGCGAGCTCCACCCCGGTCGGCCCCGCGCCGATGATCGCGAAGGTGAGGAAAGGCGCGCGGGCAGCCTCGTCCGGCTCCCATTCGGCCTGCTCGAAGGCTGACAGAATCCGCCGCCGGATTCGCGTCGCATCCTCCAGCGTCTTCAGGCCCGGCGCGTAGGGCTCCCATTCGTCGCGGCCGAAATAGGCGTGGCGGGCGCCCGTTGCGACGATCAGCGTATCGAAGGCGATGGGCTGCTCGCCCTCGAGCAGCACCGTCTTCCCGGCCTTGTCGATCCCGACGACGGTGCCCAGCAGCGTGGTGACGTTCTTGTATCGGCGCAGCAGCGAGCGGGCGGGCCAGGCGATCTCGGAGGTCGGCAGCGAGGCCGTCGCGACCTGATAGAGCAGCGGCTGGAAGAGATGGTGATTGCGCCGGTCGATCACCGTGATGCGCAGGCCGGTGGGCGCAAGATAGCGTGCGGCTTCGAGGCCTCCGAAGCCGGCCCCGACGATGACGACATGATGGTCCGCGGCGGCTGTCATCGTTGGGCCGGCGCAAGCGCGACGGCGGCCTCCGAGGTGAGCATGCGGAAGGTGAAGCTCTCCTGGAGATAAAGCTCGACCGTGGTCGCGGAGTGGCTGAGATAACCGATCGAGAGGTCCTGGCCGATGTCGAGTGCGAAATCACCGCCGCGGGTGGTGAGCAGGAAGCCGCCCTCGATCGCCGGCGCCCAGATCACCCCGCCATCGACGATGCGCTCGAGATGGTGGAAGATCGGATAGCCCTCCTCGTTGCCGCCGCTCGCCGCCCGATAGGCCTCGCCGCCCAGCACCAGCGCATAGGGACCGTTGCAGCCGGCGAGTTTGAGGTCGCTCAGCGCCCTGGCAACCGCCTCCGGATAGTCGTCGAGATCGGCCGGGAGCGGTACCGCGGCATTGCTGCTGCCGGCGCGGATGCCGCCGATCCCGGCCGCGGCATAGCCTTCGAAGACGGCGCGGTCCTCGGCGAAGGCGATCGTCCTGGCCGCATCCTTCAGCGGCTGCCAGTCGGAATCCTCCGAGCCGCGCTCGACATCGTCGATCGCCTGTCGCGTCAGCGTGAAGGGAACGCGCAGTTCGACCAGCGGCTGCGCCTCGCGCAGCAGGGAGCGGATGCCCTCGCCCGGCGCCTCGATCGGGCGCGTATGCCCGGTCCCGACAGCGGCGTAAGCCGTTCCCTTCGGCCCGTCCACGTCGACGACGCGCCGCGCCGCCAGATAGCGCTTCAGCGTGCGCGAGGCCTCGTCCTCGATCTCCGCCCAGGCGGCATCGGAGATGGGCGCGAGGTCCCGGTGCAGATTATTCATGGCCTGCCTCTTCCTTCAGGGAGCCGATGCCGAGCGAACCGTCGCCGGATGGTCTGGATGGAGCGGGCGCCGGAACCGGTTCGGGAGCGGTCATTTCGGCCTCGGGCTTCTCCGCCGTGACGGCATCGAGAAAGCTCGCCGTCGGCACGAAGAACAGCGAGCCGGTGACCGCGCGGCTGAAGTCGAGCAGCCGGTCGTAATTGCCCGGCGGCGAGCCGATGAACATGTTCTCCAGCATGCGCTCGATCCGGCGCGGCGTGCGGCAGTAGCCGATGAAATAGGTCCCGAATTCGGCCGTTCCGACTTTGCCGAAAGGCATGTTGTCTCGGAGGATGTCGACCGGCTCGCCATCCTCGGTGATGCTGGTCAGGACGTTGTGGGCATAGGGCTTCTTGACCGTGTCGGCCTGCTCGATGTCGGAGAGCTTGTAGCGGCCGACGATGTTCTCCTGCTGCTCGACCGGTACCTTCTCCCAGCCTGCCAGGTCATGCAGGTATTTCTGCACGATGACATAGCTGCCGCCGGCGAAATCGGCGTCCTCGTCGCCGATGATGGCAGCCTTGAGCGCGTCCGGCCCGGCCGGGTTCTCGGTGCCGTCGACGAAGCCGATCAGGTCGCGATCGTCGAAATAGTTGAAGCCATGGACCTCGTCGATCGCCATGACCGCGCCGTCGAGCCGGAGCATGATCTGTCGCGCCAGCTCGAAGCACAGATCCATCCGCTTGGTCGCGCGGATGTGGAACAGGATGTCGCCCGGCGTCGAGACGGCATGATGCACGCCGCGGATTTCCCGGAAAGGATGCAGCTCCTTCGGCCTTGGCCCGTCGAACAGCCGGTCCCAGGCGACCGAGCCGAAGGCCATGACGCAGGACAGGTTGCCCTCGAGGTCCCGGAAGCCGACCGCCCGCAGCAGCGCGGACAGATCGGCGCACAGACCCCGCACCGTCTCCTCGGGCCCGCTGCCGGGATTGATCGTCACCACCAGGAACATCGCGGAACGCGTCAGGGCTGCCACGACCGGCTGCGAGATCACGGATGGCACGCTCAAATCCATGGAAGACCCGCTCGACAACCTTACGCGAAACAACCCCGGTCGCCCGGATGGTCTTGCCGATGATTGCGCGGAGCGGCGCTTATGGGAAGAGCGTCGGCAGCGTGCCGACCTTGCCCTGGCGCGGAAGGTCGGGGCCGCGTCGCTCCCGGCAGGTCTCAATCCATGTCGCGGAAAGCATGGCCGGCGCTGGCCACGCCCTCGATCACGCTCGGCGGGAGCAGGTCCGCGGCAGCGGTTCCGTCGAAGATCCATTCCTTCGGATCGGCGAAATCCGGAAGTTTCGCGCCGCTGGCGACATAGAGGCCGATCGCGGGCTTCCCGGCATTGATGTAGAGGTCGTATTGCTGCATCGCTCCCGATCCTCCCAAAGTGCGGCGGCCGCAGCCGGCTTGCGGTCGCGGCCGGCGCCCGTCACAGATCGACCGGTTTTCCCGTCGCTTCTTCTTCGAGCGTCACGGCGATATCCGCATTGGCGGAGAGGCGGACCTTGTTGCCTTCGACACCGGCAACGAAACCGAGCTCGATATAGTGATGGTGGCCCTCATGCCGGCCGTAAGCATCGCTCTTCTTGAGCTTGATGCGTTGCGCCTCGACGCGATCGACCGTCCCGACATGGACGCCGTCCGCGCCGATGACATCCATGTTCTCCCTGACCTTGTCGTTCATCTCGAGCGTCCTTCTGGGTTGAAGTCTGTCCCCGCTCAGGCCAATCGGCGCGCCACGACGGACAAGGGCCATAACCGCCCGTCCTGCAGCTCTGTTCCATCCCGGCCGCCAGCTTTCGGCGCCCGCACCGCCTGGCACGGGTCGGTGCCTGCCATCCCGCTAGTCCTGCCGCCCCTTCATGCCCTCGCGCAGCTCGACAAGGACGCGCCGCAAGCCATGGACCTGGTCGACGAGATGCAGGATCACGTCGATGCCCGCATCATTGGCGCCGAGATCGTCCTTGAGCTGCCGGATGAAGTGCGCGCGCGCCACATCGGTCTCGCTGAAGAACATCCCGGCCTCGGCCTCCTCCGGGAGGAGCCAGCGCTGCTCCAGCCAGAACTCCAGCACCTGAACCTGCAGCCCCGAGGAGGTCAGGAACTCCTGCTTGGTCATCCTCATCACGCCCTCGCCTCGCGCGGATCGTAATCCCTGTCCTTCCAGCTCGACACGAACGCCTCCAGCTCCGGCCCCGGCGATTTCGGCAGGACCACCTTCAGCGTGACGAACTGGTCGCCCTGGCCGCCGCCGCGCCGTGGCGCGCCCTTACCGCGCAGGCGCAGCTTCGTCCCGGTATTCGAGCCCTTCGGCACCGACATCGTCACGTCGCCTGTCGGCGTCGGCACCCGCACCTGCCCACCGAGAACCGCCTCCGTCAGCGAGATCGGCAGCTCCAGCGTGATGTCGTCACCCTCGCGGGTGAAGCGCCGATCAGGCCTGACCTCGACCTCGATCAGGGCGTCGCCCGGCCCACCCTTGCCAGTGCCGGGCGCGCCCTTGCCCTTGAGCCGCAGTGTCTGGCCGTCGACGAGACCCGGCGGGGTCGTCACGTCGATCGTGCTGCCATCCGGCAGATTCAGCCGCTTGGTCGCGCCGGTGATCGAGTCCGCAAAGTCGACGGCCAGATGGTAGTGCAGATCCTGCCCGCGGCGGTTCGCCCGCGCCCGCTGGCTGCGCCGCAGAAGCTCGGCGAAGGCATCGTCCTCGTCGATGAAATCGGCGAAGCCCGACGCATCGGCATAAGGATTGCCCTGGTCCGAGGTCGCGAAATCCCGGTAGAAGTGCTGCTGCGGCCGTTCCGCCCCGGAGGCGTCGATCTCGCCCGCGTCGAAGCGCTTGCGCTTGTCGGCGTCGCTCAGCAGGTCGTTCGCACTCGCCACCTCCTTGAACTTATCCTCCGCCGCCTTGTCGCCGGGGTTGAGGTCCGGGTGCAGCTTTTTCGCCAGCTTGCGATAGGCGCTCTGAATCTCGGCGGCCGAAGCCGTCGGGGCGACACCCAGAACCTCGTAAGGATTTCTCACGGGCTACTCCGCAAACATCTCGTCGACAGCGCTATCGCATCGGACCGAGAACCGGAATCCACGTCTCGAAAGAATCCGATGCGATAACAGATACATGGACCACCGTTATCGCGTCCGGCAGGACGCGCGACGATCCGGGCGCGAGCGCAATTTCTGCACGGAAGGGCGCGGTTTCAAAGCCTGTTCTGCCGGATGGGGGGCCAAGGCCTCGTCATGGGCGGCCATTGACGCGTCGCGCCTCAACCCGGAGGCGCCCCAATCAGGACTTCGCAGCCCAAAAGCACCCGTTGCAAAATCCGCTGCCGTCAGATCATCCCTTGCGCAGGCGATTCAGTCATGGTCCAGCCGCGGAGGCTGGGCGGAAGCGACCTGGGTGCGGGCGACGGCATAGGCTGCGCGCAGGCAAATATCCTCGCGCCAGGGCGCCGCGATGAGCTGAACGCCGATCGGCAATAAGCCCCCGAAGACGGGCACGGCCGCCACCGGCAGCCCGACGCAGGAGATCGGTTGCGTGAACAATCCGATATTGGGCCTGAGCGGCACCGTGTTGCCCTGCAGCACCATGGTCTTCTGGCCGAGTTCCGGCGCGGTGCAAGGGGTCGCCGGCGCGATGATCAGGTCGACGGTCTCGAACAGCCGCATCATCTCGTCGTGGAACCAGCGCCGCGCCCGCTGCGCCTGGAGATACCAGGCCGTCGGCTGCAGCGCGCCGGCCAGGAAGCGGTCGCGCGTCTCGGGGTCGAAATCATCGGCGCGCTGCTGCAGCCGCTGGAGATGGAAGGCCGAACTCTCGCCATTCGTGATCAGGAAAGCGGCCGCACGCGCGATGCCCGCTCCGGCGACATCGATCACGCGCACTGCGCCGAGCGCCCGGGCGACCGCGGTGACGGCGGCCTGCGCTTCCGGCATCGCATCCGTCGCGAAATACCCTCCGGCGATCGCGATGCGCAGGCCGGAGACGCCGTCCTTCAGCGTCGGCAGCGTTGGCTCGATCGTCCGGACCGCACAGGCCGGATCATGCGCGTCGTAGCCTTGCATCAGGTCATAGGCCATCGCGAGGTCGGTCACGTCGCGGGCGAAAGGGCCGAGATGGTCGAGCGAGTCGCAGAATGGAAAGCTGCGCGTGCGCGGCAACCGGCCATAGGTCGGCTTCAGTCCAAAGACGCCACAGAACGAGCTCGGCACGCGGATCGAGCCATTGGTGTCGGAGCCGAGCGAGATGGGCGCCAACCCCGCGGCCGTCGCAGCACCCGAGCCTGATGAAGATCCCCCCGCCATGCGGGCGAGGTCGTGAGGGTTGCGGCAGGGGCCGTCATGGGCGTTCTCGCCGGTGAAATCATAGGCGTATTCGCCCATGTTGAGACCGCCGAGCAGGATCGCGTCGGCCTGGGTCAGGCGCTCGATCAGCACCGCATCGCGTTCAGAGGGCAAGCGTGCGCGGTTGATCTTCGAGCCGGCCCGGGTCGGCAGACCCGTGATGTCGAACAGGTTCTTGGCAGCGAAAGGCACGCCCGCGAGCGGCCCGAGCGTTTTGCCCGCGGCGCGGCGGGCGTCGATGGCTGAAGCCTGCGCGAGGGCGCGCTCGGCTGTGACGTCGGTAAAGGCGTTGAGAGCCGGGTTGAGCTTGTGGATGCGCTGGAGAAAGCCGCCGACGACCTCCTTCGCGCTGATCGCGCCCTCTCGGATATCGGTGGCGATACGATGGGCCGGAGCGAAGGCGTCGAAACTCACGCGGGTTCTCCGCCGCCGGAACGCCCGGCACGGAACACGCCGGCCGGTTCGAAGGCCGCCTCGTCGAGCGGAGCGCGGAAGACCATCGCCGCCATGGCCTCGGCGATGGTCAGGAATTGCAGCACCGCCGGGCGCTGATCCTCGGTGATCGTCAGACCGAGCGCGGGCGCCATCGCATCGCAATGGCGCGCCGCATCGAAGGCCGGCTTGGCGTCATTCATTCGGCGGGCTCCAGCTTGCCATGCGGCTCGGTGGTCAGCAGGTTGACGAGGATATGGGGACCGAAGCCGAACAGGGCGTTCCAGTCGCCCGGCGTCCAGAGCTTCGGTGAAGAGCCTGTCGTCGCAGTCGCCGCCATCGTACCCTCCGGTCCCCGTTTTTCAGCCGTGGTTCACGCCGCCTTCACCGTCCGGGCGAGCGCCGTCAGCACCTCGCCGGTCGTCGAGACCCAGCCGAAGATGCCGCCCTGGGCCGCGATCATACGCAGGCCCACCTCGTGGAACTCGGGGAAATACGAAGCGCAGGCATCGCCCAGAACGAGGCAGCGATAGCCCCGGTCGTTCGCCTCGCGCACCGTCGTATGGACGCAGACCTCGGTGGTGACGCCGCAGACCAGCAGCGTCTCGATGCCGCGGTTGCGCAGGATCAGGTCGAGATCGGTCTGGTAGAAGGCACCCTTGCCAGGCTTGTCGAGCACGGGTTCGCCGGGCAGCGGCGCCAGTGCCGGCACGATGCCGTGCCCGGCCTCGCCGCGGATCAGGATGCGCCCCATCGGCCCGTCGGCACCGATGCGCTTCTCCACCGGTCCGCGCTGCACCTTGGCCGGCGGCGCGTCCGAGAGATCGGGCCTGTGCCCCTCGCGGGTGTGGATCACCAGCAGGCTGGCGGCGCGCGCACCCTCCAAAATTCGGCGGCAGGGCGCGACCGCCTTGGCGAGCAGCGACACGTCGTTGCCCAGCACCGCGCCGAAGCCGCCCGGCTCCAGGAAATCGCGCTGCATGTCGATGATGACCAGGGCCGTGCGAGCGAAGTCGACAGGCAGAGCACTCGGCTTCGCGGCAATCTCGACGGCTGGCATCAGGCGGCGTTCCCCGAGCAAAGCGAACGGAACGGGCTTTGCAAGGGCTGTGCCTGCTCCGGCTCGCAACGCGCGGCCACCATCGGAAGGAGCAACGGCGACGGGCGGACCGCTTCATCATGCTGATCTGGAAAGAAAACCTGCGATCCCGAAGATCATGGCCGCCCGCAGGACCTGCGGCGGACAGCCCTGCCTTTCCCGGGAAAGCTCCAAGCGGAGGCTCATTGCATAATCCTTGCATGCAATGACGCATCGATTGATCAATTTTTAGCCAGCCAACCCATCCCATCAAATGGAAAGCCTGCCCGTGCGGACTTTGAGCGACATCCTCTCCGCCCATCTCGACGGGAGCCGCGACCTCGCGGAGACCATCGCCGCGAGCTATGCCCGGTTGCGCGCGGTCGACGATCCGGCGATGTTCATCGCGCTCCGGCCCAAGGCCGAGGCGCTCGCCGAGGCCGAGCGGCTGCAGGCGGAGGGGTCGCGCGGCCGTGCGCTCTGGGGCGTGCCGGTCGCCGTCAAGGACAATATCGACGTCGCTGGCCTGCCGACCACTGCCGCCTGCCCGGCCTTCGCCTACACACCGACGCAGGATGCCGCCGCAGTCGCCCGGCTGAGGGCCGCCGGCGCCATCGTGATCGGCAAGACCAATCTCGACCAGTTCGCCACCGGGCTGAACGGCACGCGCTCGCCCCATGGCACGCCGCGCAATGCGCTGCGGGTCGATCTGGCGCCCGGCGGTTCCAGCTCCGGCTCCGCCAGCGCGGTTGCTTCCGGCATCGTCCCGATTGCGCTGGGCACCGACACCGCCGGCTCCGGGCGCGTGCCGGCCGGCCTCCAGAACCTCGTCGGGCTCAAGCCGAGCCTCGGCCTGGTTTCGACGACGGGCGTCGTGCCGGCCTGCCGCACGCTCGACTGCGTCTCGGTGTTCGCACTGACGGTCGACGACGCGACGGCGGTTCTGGAGGTGATATCGGGCGCCGATGCCACCGACCCGTTCTCCCGGCCTGTCGCGCTTGGGCAATCCGGCGCATTGCCGCCGCATCAGAAGATTGCCGTCCCGCGATCCGCCGATCTCGATTTCGACGGCGATGCGACGGCAGCCGCCAGCTTCGCGCTGGCGGTCGAGCGTGCGCAGGCCTTGGGCGCGACGATCGTCCCCCTCGATATGACGCCATTCTACGAGACGGCCCGTCTGCTTTACGACGGCCCCTGGGTGGCCGAACGCTTCCTCGCGATCCGCGAGCTGCTGACGCGTGACCCCGAAGCGATCCTGCCCGTCATCAGGCAGGTGATTGCCGGCAAGCCATTGCCCGATGCGGCCGAGACCTTCGCGGCGCAATACCGGCTGGCCGAGCTTGCGCTCGCCACCAGGGCCGCGCTGAAGGGTATCGACGCGATGATGGTGCCGACGGCGCCGCGACCGGTCACTCTCGCGGAGATGGCCGCCGACCCGATCGGCAGGAACTCGCTGCTCGGCCGCTACACCAATTTCGTCAACCTGCTCGACATGTGCGCGCTCGCCGTGCCGGTGAGCCTGGCGAAGGATGGCACTGCGGCGGGCGTCACCTTCATCGCGCCGTCCGGCCGCGATGCGGCGCTGGCCACGTTCGGCCGCGCCTTCCATCACGCCTCCGGCTTGACGCTCGGGGCCTTGGACGCGCCGATGCCGCCGCTTGCGGATCTTCCGATGGCCGCTCCACAGGGCACGATTGAGATTGCGGTCGTCGGTGCGCATCTGTCGAGCATGCCGCTCAATGGCGAGCTGACCGGGCTTGGCGCGACATTCCTGCGCGCGACCACCACGACGGCGGACTACCGGCTCTTCGCCTTACCCGGCGGCCCGCCGGCGCGGCCGGGCCTGATCCGCGTCCGCGAAGGCGGGGCAGCCATCGCGCTCGAGGTCTGGGCAATGCCTGCCGACGGCTTTGGTCGCTTCGTCGCAGGCATCCCCTCCCCGCTGGGCATCGGCACGCTGGCGCTGGCCGACGGCACGCGGGTCAAGGGATTCCTCTGCGAACAGATCGTGACCGAGGCTGCGCGCGATGTGACCGAGTTCGGCGGCTGGCGGGCTTTCGTCGCGGCGCAGGCCAAGCCTCAGGACGCTCCCGCATAGGTCCTGAAAGCGTCGCGCACGATGCCGATATGGGCGCGCATCGCCTCTGCCGCACCGGACTGGTCGCCCCGCAGAATCGCCTGCACGATCAGGTCGTGCTCCTGATAGGAGCCTCCCAGGCGCCCGGCCGCCCGGAACTGCGCCCTGCGAAACGGCGCGACCCGGGCGCGCGTCATCAGGGTCAGTTCGGTAAGGTAGCCATTGTGCGAGCCCGAGTAGATCGCGGCGTGAAAAGCCTCGTTGGTCTCATGATAGCGCAAAGGATCGCCTTCATGGACGAGCGCGCGCAGCACCTGATGCAACTCCTCCAGACCGCGCCGTTCGGGCACGGTCATGTTGCGGGCGGCGAGTCCCGCACAGAGCGCCTCAAGCTCGGCCATCGCCTCGAACATGTCGTCGAGCTGCGTCGGAGTGGGCAAGGCCACGACCGCGCCGCGATGCGGCCGGACGCTGACGAGACCCGAGGCCGAGAGCTGGCGTATCGCTTCGCGCACCGGAGTACGCGAGACGCCGAACCGCGCCGCAAGCTCCTGCTCGTCGAGGGGCGTTCCCGGTTCGAGCGCCCCCGACACAATCTCGTCGGCGATCTGCAGACGAAGTGCTTCGGTCCGCGTCCGCGGTGGCGCTGCAGGTTTGGATATCGCCAAAGTGGCGGCAGGGCGCGGCGGCATGATCAGGATCGGAAGGCAGGTGGGATCGCCGATGCCTGCATAGCAGGCAGAGCGATGCCGGTCACGGCGTCATGAAGAATGCGCCGCCGCCTGCCGTTCATTCGGGGATGATGCTGACATGGGCGCTGACGACGCGCCAACCTTCCGCGAACTTGACCCAGGTCTGGCTCTGCCGACCGACCTTGCCGACCATGCTGTCGCGCCGGAACATGGTGTTCGCCGTCGCCGTCGTGTCGCCGTAAGTCGTGATGACGGTGCGTTCCAGCGTCCGTTCGAGTCCGACCGGCGAGCGCGCCGAGCGGAAGGCGGCGATCTCGTCATGGCCGTAGAGGTTCTCGGCGACACCGTAGCGCAAGGTCTCGGGCGCCTTGCGGAAGATCGCATCCAGCGTTGCGACGTCGTTGCCGGTAAGCGCGGCCTCATAGGCTGCGAAGGCGGCTTCCACCTCGGCCAGCACGGCAGGGTCGTTGATCTTCATCTGCAGGCATCTCCAGAGAACTATCCCGCGATGGCGATCGCGGGCAGGACGCGCTTATAGCGGCGGGTGCGGAATCGCGGTCAGCAATTCCCTCGTATATTCCGCCTTGGGATCGCCGAGCACCTCCTCCGCCGTGCCTTCTTCGACGATCGAGCCCGTCTTCATCACGATCACCCGGTCGCAGAGCAACCGCACCACGTTGAGATCGTGCGAGACGAAGAGATAGCTCATGCCGAGCCGTCCCTTGAGCTCTTCGAGGAGATTCAGCACCACCGCCTGGACGGACACGTCGAGCGCGGCCGTGGGCTCGTCGAGAATAACCAGATCCGGGTCGAGCGCGATCGCGCGCGCAATGCCGACGCGCGCCTTCTGCCCGCCGGAAAGCTGGTGAGGAAAGCGGTCGATCAGTTCGACCGGCAGGCCGACGAGCCTCGCCAGATCCTCGCAGCGCGCACGCAGGGCATCGCGTCCCTTGACCGCACCCATCCGCATGATCGGATCGGCGATGGCGCGCTCGGCGGTGAAGCGCGGATTGAGGCTGTCGGTCGGGTCCTGGAACACCATTTGAATGCGCCGGCGATACGGCGACGCGGCGAACTGCTTGGCGGGAATCGCACCGATATCGGTACCGTCGAAGACGATCTTGCCGCCGCTGGGGTCGATCAGTCGCGTGACCATCATCGAGGTCGTCGATTTGCCGCAGCCGGATTCGCCGACGAGCCCCAGCGTCTCGCCCCTGGCGATACTGAAGCTGATGCCATCGACGGCGCGGAAGGCCGGCTTTTTCGGCTCGGCCTTGCCCATCAGCTTGGCGAGGAGCGCACCGGTCGCGGCCCGCGGATATTCCTTGACCAGATTCTCGACCTGCATCAGGGGACCGGCCTCGGCCGCCGGTTTCGGCTCAGTCACGGCTGTCCTGGCTTCGGCGGGCACGGTTTGCGGCGCGTCGAGCAGCAAGTCTGCGAGGCTCGTGCCCAGTCGCGGCGTCGCCTGCATCAGCCTGCGGGTGTAGGGATGCTGCGGGTTGCGGAAGATCTCGCTGGCCAGCGCGGTCTCGACCACCTTGCCCTTTTCCATCACGACGACCTTGTCGCAATAGGCGGCGGCGAGGCCGAGATCGTGCGTGATCAGGATCGTCGACATGCCGCGCTCGCGGGTCAGCTCGACGATGAGGTCCATCACCGCCTTCTGCGTGGTGACGTCGAGGCCCGTCGTCGGCTCGTCGGCGATCAGCAATTGCGGCTGGCAGGCCAACGCGAGCGCGATCACGACACGCTGGCACATGCCGCCCGACAATTCGAACGGATAGGCGTCGTAGCGCTCCTCGGGGCGGGCGATCTTGACCTTGGTCAGCGCCTCGACAGCCTTCTCCTTGGCCGTCGCACGCGTCGCCTGGACATGCTGCAGCAGCACGTCCTCGATCTGCTTGCCGACCTTGCGGATCGGGTTGAGCGCTGCGCGCGGGTTCTGGAAGATCATCGAGATCTCGCGCCCGCGCAGATCGCGCATCTGGGTCTCCTCGGCCGCGACGAGATCGACGCCCGAGAACGAGATCGTGCCTTCGGCGACGCGGCCGGCGCGATCGAGAATGCGCACCACGGCATAGGACGTCACCGACTTGCCGGAGCCGGACTCGCCGACGATCGCCACGGTCTCGCCTTTGGCGACGCTGATATCGATCGACTTGACCGCTTGCACCGCTCCGCGCCGGGTGGCGAATTCGACGGTGAGGTTCCTGATCTCGAGCAGAGGGACTGCCGTCATGTCAGTTCCTCCGCTGGGGGTCGACGAGATCGCGCACGCCGTCGCCGAGCAGGTTGAAGCAGAACACGGCGATCATCAGGGCGAGACCGGGGAAGAAGGCGATCCACCACTCTCCGGAGACGATGAAGCTCGCGCCCTCGGCCACCATGATCCCCCATTCCGGGGTCGGCGGGCGCACGCCGAGCCCGATGAAGGAGAGGCCTGCCGCATTCAGGATCGCATAGCCCATGGTCAGGGACATCTGCACCGCCATGATCGGCATGATGTTGGGCACGATCTGGGTGAGGAGCAGCCGCCAGTCGGAATTGCCCGAAAGTCGCGCCGCCTGCACGAAGCCGGCATCGCGGCGCACATTCGCCTCGGCACGCGCGACGCGGGCATAGAGCGGGAAATTGATGATCGCGGTCGCCAGCACGATGTTGCCGACCGAGTTGCCCAGCGCCGCCACGATGCCCATCGCCAGCACGAAAAGCGGGAAGGCCATGATGGTGTCGGCGACGCGGCCGACGACCTTGTCGATCCAGCCGCCGTAGAACCCGGCCATGACGCCGGCAAGCCCGCCCATCAGGAAGACCAGCGCCACCGAGAAGATCGCGATCGAGAAGTCGAGCCGTGTCGCCGCCACCACGCGGCTGAAGATGTCGCGGCCAAGCTGGTCCGTGCCGAACCAGTGCGCCCGGCTCGGCGCCTGCAGGGCGGCGTTGGTGTTGCTCGCGAGCGGGTCGTAGGGGACGATCGAGGGGCCGAAGATTGCCGCCAGCAGGATCAGCGCGAACAGCCCGAAGGCGAGCCCCGTCACTGGGTTCTCGGCGACGATATGGCGCGCATGCGCCCACAGGCTGGTGGAAGGCGGCGCCTCGAAGCGCAGCGCCGGAGCGGGTTCGGCAGGGATTGCCTGGGCGGGTGCCGGCTCGACCTTGGCCATGTCGTTCACGCTCTTCAACCCTCCAGCCTGACACGGGGATCGATGACGCCGTAGAGCACGTCGATCATCAGGTTCAGGGCGACGTAGAGAATCGCCATGGTCAGGACGAAGCCCTGGATCGGCGCGTAGTCCGACGCGATCAGCGCCTCGACCGCATAGGAACCGACGCCGGGCCAGGCGAAGACCTTCTCGACCAGCACATTGGCGCCGAGCAGGAAGGAGAACACCATGCCGAGCGTCGTCACCACCGGCAGCATGGCGTTGCGGAAAGCATAAGTGCCGATGACCTTGCGGTTCGTCAGGCCGCTGGCGCGGGCAGTGCGCACGAAATCGGCGCCGAGCACGGCCAGCATCGAGGCCCGCGTCATGCGGGTGATCGGTGCCAGCGAGAAGATGGCGAGTGTCACCGCCGGCAGGATCAACTGAGCGAAAGCGCCCCGGAAGGTCTCGAAATCCCGCGCTAACAACGTGTCGATCAGGAGCAGGCCGGTCACGCGCGGTGGCTCGGAGGCGAAGACGTCGAGCCGCCCAAGCGGCGCCGGTGACCAGCCGAGCAGAAAATAGAAGACATAGACGAGCAGGAGCCCGGTGAAGAACACCGGCAGCGAGACGCCCGCGGTCGCCACGACGCGGCAGAGATGGTCGATCCAGGAGCCCTGCTTCACAGCCGCCAGGATGCCGAGCGGCAAGGCGACCGCCATGGCGAGCAGCAGCCCGGCCAGCGTCAGTTCGGCGGAGGCTGGCAGGCGCGCGGCGAGGTCGGCCGTCACCGGCTGGCCGGTGGTCAGCGAGGTCCCGAGATCGCCCTTCACCAGCGCCGTGACATAGGACACGAACTGCACGGGCAGCGGCTGGTCGAGCCCGAGCTTGGAGCGGATCTCGATGATCGCCTGCGGCGATGCGGCAGGGCCTGCGAAATAGGCCGCGGTATCGCCCGGCAGCACCCGCGTCAGCAGGAAGGTGACGATGATCACGCCGATGACCGAGGGGATCGTCGTCATCAGACGCTGGCCGATCATGCGCAGCATGGGAGAGCCTCCTTCGTGGCGTTCGGCCTCGTCCTCATCATCGGGCGGAGCGAAGCGCAGGCCCGAGAATCCTGGGCGGGAGATGCTCGGGTCTGCGCCCGAGCATTATGCATCGCGGCGCGTCGGTGCCGCCTCACCCCTTGGTCAGGTAGCGGAAGTCCGGCTCGCGGCAGGGCTGGAACTGGTAGCCGCCAATCGCCTTCTGCAGCGCGACGTCATGGGTCGGCTGGTTGATCGGCACCATCGGCACCTCGTTTTCCACCAGCTTGACGAAGTCGATGACGTTGGCGTCGTAGGAGGCCTTGTCGGGCGCGAACCGCGCGGCATCGACGAGCTTGTCCAGCGCCGGATTCTGGTAGGCGGCGATGTTGAAGATCGAGTTGTTGCCGTGCATCGTCCAGAACAGATAGTAATCGGGATAGTCGAGCCAGCCGGCGAAGCGGTTCAGCACCATCGGGTTGGTCTTCTTGGCGATCTCGGTGCGGAAGTTCGCGCCCGGAACCTTGTTGATCTCGACGGTGATGCCGATGCCGGCGAGCGCTTCCTTGATCAGCACCGCCATCGGCTCGGCAACGGTCGCGTTGCCGGCGTCGAAATACAGCGTCGTCGAGAACGGGCCGCCGGCCGCATCGACCAGGGCCTTCGCCTTGGCAACGTCGGAGGTGTAGGGGAAGGGCTGCGGCCAGGCGACCTTGGGATCAGTCCCGCCCGCCATCGAGACGCCACGGCCGAACAGCGAGGCCTGGAGGATCTTCTCATAGGGCATCACCCAGGCCACGGCCTGTCGCAGGCGCACGTCCTTGAACGGGCCGACCTGCGTGTTGAGATAGCAACCCCAGACGCCGTTGGGGATCGGAACGCCGACGACATTGACCTTGCCGGCATCGAGCAGGTCCTTGAAGTCCTTCGGCGGCAAACCGTACGAGACATCCGCGTCGCCGCGCTCCATCAAGGCCCGGCGGGTCGAGGGCGAGGCGATGTCGCGCGCGATGATGCGGCGCAGCTGCGGCAGCTTTCCGCATTTCCAGTCGTCATTGCGGACATAGATAGTCTCGACACCGGGCTTCCAGCTCTCGACCTTGTAGGCGCCGGAGCCGGCGATGTTGTTCTTCAGCCATTCCTTGGCATGGGGGTCGCCACCGCCATTCTTGATGGCGAGCTCGGAGTCGAAGACGAAGGGGATCGTGACCGCGAGGTTGGGCAGCGTCATCTTGTCCTTGCGGATGAAATCGACGCGAAACGTCTTCTCATCGACGACGACGAACTGCTCGGGTTTTTCCAGCGAGCCGGCATTCATCTGCGTCGTGGCGAAGCCGCCGATCGTGCAGGCGCGGTCGAGCGACCATTTGACGTCGGTCGCCGTGACCTTGCGGCCGGAATGGAAGGTGGCGTCGCGCAGCTTGAAGGTGCAGCTCATGCCGTCGGAGGCAACCTGCCAGCTCTCGGCCAATTCGCCTTCGAGCTCGCCCATCGAGATGGTGTTCCCGCCGCCGCCGGGGATCGGCACCGGCTTGAAGCGCAGCAGGCGATCATAGCAATTCAACGCGACGCCATTGACGGGCTGCGAGGAGCCGATGCCCTGCATGTCGAGGCTGTTCGGCCCGTACTCCTGAACCAGCAGCAGGGTTTCGGCCCGGCCCACGGCCTGGGCTTGCGCCTGGCTTCGCGCCACGAATGGCGCCGCGAGACCTGCAGCGATAGCGGTGCGGCGTGTGATCATCACTCGGAAACCCCTGGTTTTGCCAATCGGATGTCGTGACGCGCCGGATCTTCGGAGGCGGGCCCGCAGACCGCGCTTTCGGCTGTCGCGAGAGCGCAGTCGCGGCGCATGGCGGCTCTGACGGGGCTCGGGCGTGAAGGCGGTTCAGCGGCGGCGCACATGGCGCTGCCGAAGCACGTAGCGTGCCAGCAGATAGTGAATTGAAATCCCTTGGGAAAAACGCGCTTTGGCGAGCGCTTCATCCCACATTGTATGCAATGAACAAAAAATGCCTATGGAATAGGCGATCTTACGATCGGCTCAAGCGGCATGGGCCATAAGGTCGCCAGCGATCAGATTCCAGACCTGTCGCTTGAGCGCGGCATAGGCGGGAAGCGACTGAGCCTCGATGTCGCGCGGGCGCGGCAGGTCGTTGTCGATCACCGCGGCGATGCGGCCGGGACGCGGCGACATCACGACAATGCGGTCGGCCATCACCAGGGCCTCGTCGATGTTGTGCGTCACGAAGACGATGGTCTTGCCGCTCTGGGCCTGGATGCGCATCAGCTCGCCCTGCAGCACCTCGCGGGTCATCGCGTCCAGCGCCGCGAAGGGTTCGTCCATCAGCATCACCTCGGGGTTGGCGGCGAGGCAGCGCGCCAGCGTGACGCGCTGCTGCATGCCGCCGGAGAGCTCGACGGGATAATGCCCGGCGAAGCCCGACAGCCCGACCATGGCGAGGAACCGTTCGGCGATGTCGCGCCGCTCGCCCCGGCCGATGCCCTTCATCTTGGGGCCAAAGGCGACGTTCTCCCGCACCGTCTTCCAGGGAAAGAGCGCATAGGACTGGAAGACCATGCCGCAGCGCGGGTCGATGCCGGTGATCGCCTCGTCGCGCAGGCGGATCTCGCCGCCGCTCGGCGCGACAAAGCCCGCGAACATATTGAGCAGGGTCGACTTGCCGCAGCCGGACGCGCCGAGCAAGCAGAGGAATTCGCCCTCGCGGACCTCGAGCGAGATGGCGTCGAGCGCCAGCACGCCGCCGCTGCCCTGGTGGCCGGCAAAGCGCTTCGAGACGCCGCGTGCGGACAGGATCGTGCTCATCTCTCGTCTCCCTTCCGTATCTCTCGCTTCAATTCAGCCGCCGGTGGCGTTCCCAGGGCAGAAGCCAGGCCTCAAGCCGGTTCGCCAGGAGATCGGCGATCAGGACGGTCGCGGAGATGCAGACCATGCCGACCAGGACGAGCGGCATGTTGCCCCAGTCCTTGGCCGACCAGATCAGCGCGCCGAGCCCGGTCTGGGCCGCGACCATCTCGGCCGAGAGCACGCAGGACCAGGCGATGGCGAGGCTGACCTTCAGTCCGGCCAGGATGCCGGGCAGCGAGCCCGGCAGTACGACCTCGCGCATCACGGCGAGGTTGCCGGCGCCGAGATTGCGTGCGGCCTTCACCAGCAGCGGATCGACCCGCTTGGTGCTCTCGACCGTGTAGAGCAGGATGTAGATCCAGGAGCCCATGAACACGATCGCGATCTTCTGGCCCTCGCCGATGCCGAGCCAGAGCATCGTCAGCGGAATCCAGGTGATCGAGGGCAGAGGACGGAGCAGCGAGATCAGCGGGTCGATCACGGCCTTGGCCGGCCACCAGGCGCCCATCAGGATGCCAAGCGGCACGGCGACAAGCGTTGCCAGCCCGAAGCCGATGAAGACGCGCCGGGACGACGCGGCGATCGACATCCAGAGATCGGCCGTGCCGGCGATGCTCTGCGCCTCGGCCGCCACCATCGAGGGCGAAGGGAAGAACAGGGGCGAGACGAAGCCGGACTCGGTCGCCAGCGCCCAAAGCCCGTAGAGCGAGAAGATGCCAAGCAGGTTGAGCAGCAGGACCGGCCGGCCGAGGCGCGGCCAGCGCCATTTCGGGCGTTCGCCGGGGCTGGCGGCGGCGGGCAAGACGAGATCGCTGGTGGCTGGCGTCGACATCGGCACGGCTCCTCGCTTTTGGATCAAGGCTTCGGCACGAAGCTGGTGTTCTCCCAGGCCTTCACATCCGGCTTCATCGGAATCTTGCCGTTCTCCGCGAGCCAGCCCGCGAGATGGTCCATCTGCGCGCCATGCCTGCGCATGTGCTCGGGCCAGTCCTTGGTGCCGTAATAGGTAAAGCCCCTGATGCCGGCGAGGACGGTCTCCGGCGGCTGGCGGAAGTAGTGGGCGACCGTCTTCGCCGTCTCTTCCGGGTTGGCGTTGACGAAGTCGGCCGCCTTCATCACGGCGGCGGCGAGCTTGCCGGCCGAGGCCGGATCCTCCTGCACCAGCTTGCGCGAGATGATCATGATGTCGGGCGCCGACATCGTGCCGAAGCGCTGGAACATGTCGGTATCCCTGTCGGTGCCGAGCAACACGCCGTCCGGCACCGCCTTCTTCAGCCCGTCGAGGATCGGCTGCCATATGCAGGCGGCATCGACATCGCCACGCGAGAGCGCGAGCTGCATCTCGTTGGGTGGCAGGTTGACGTAGGAGATGTCGGAGGATTTCAGCCCGGCCTTGGCGAGCAGCCCCGCCATGGTGATCTCGGCCGAGGTGTTGGCTGTGACCTTCCTGCCCTTCAGATCGGCGAAGCTCTTGAAGCCCGAGCGCGCCCAGCAGCCCTCGCTTCCGGGCGAATCGTCGATATTGGCGAAGTAGTAGAAGGAGGTGTTGCCGCGCGCCATTTCGCTCAGCACCGTGGTGCGGCCAAGATTGCTGAAAGCAACGGAGCCGGCGGTGAGCGCGCGCACCCGGTCGCTCGAATTCAGCACCACCTGCAGGCTGACATCGAGTCCCGCCTCGGTGAAATAGCCCTTGTCGACGGCGAGCAGCACGGGGACCATGCCGAGCCAGGTCACCGAGCCCGCGAAGTCGAGCTTGGGCCGTTTGGCCTCCTGGGCGATGCCGGCGGCAGGGACGGCGACGAGGCCCAGGCCGAAAGCGGCCGTGAACGCTGCCTTGGCGAGGAAACGCAGTCTGGTCATGGTCGCTCTCCTGTCGTGCTGGTGTGCGGGGTGGAGTTCAGTAGCCGGCGACGGTGTCGACCTCGTTCAGAAGCTCGGCCCCGGCGCGGAAGCGACGGACGTTCTCGGCAAAGGTGTCGACGATGGTTGCCAGGCTCGCGGTCGATGAGCAGTGCGGGGTGACGTAGAGGTTCGGCGTCTCCCAGAGCGGGCTGTCCTTAGGCAGCGGCTCGACGGGAAAGGCGTCGATCGTGGCGGCGCGCAGCGTTCCGTCGTTCAGCGCGGCGAGGAGATCGGCCTCGACGAGATGGCCGCCGCGTCCCGCCGAGATCACGACGCCGCCCGGCGGCATCTGCGCGAAGGTCCCGGCACTCAGGATGCCGCGCGTCGTCTGCGTCAGCGGCAGCAGGTTGATCAGGATTTCCGTCCGCGCGAGAAACGCGCCGAAGCCCTCCGCGCCGGCGAAGCAGGTGACGCCCGGCACTTCGTGGAGCGAGCGCGACCAGGCGGCCGTGTCGTAGCCGACGCCGGCCAGGCGCTCCGCCGCCAGCCGGCCCATCTGGCCGAGCCCCATCACGCCGACGCGGAGCTCATGGGCCGAGCGCATGATCTTGTAGGCCCAGTCATGGCGCGACTGGGCGGAGAGGAAATGCGCGACGTCGCGATGATGGAAGAAGGTCCAGGTCAGGACGTAGTCGGCCATGCGCGCGGCGAAATCCTGGTCGACGATCCGCACCATCGCGATCCCTCTCGGGAAGTCGGGATCGAGGAGGTAGTGGTCGATGCCGGCGCCGGTCGCCGACATCAGCTTGAGATTGCGGAACGGCTTGAGGAAGCCATGCGGCATGCGGAAGATGAAGCAGATGTCGATCTCGTCGGGGTCGCCGGCATCGGGCCATTCGCGGATGTCCTCGCCCGGCAGCGCGGCGCGGACGCCCTCGATCAGGTCGCGCCCATAGGCGTTATGGAGCCAGGTGAGAATAGCCATCAGGGTCGCGGTCCGTTGCTGGTTGGAAGCCGTGGGGCGTCGGCCTGGCGCGCCTGCCAGGCGTCGATGCGGCGGATCGAGGCCGCGGCTGCAGCGACCGCGAGGCTGGAACCCGGCAGCCAGCGCGGCGGCCGGCCGGCCATGCCCGGAAAGGATGTCTCATCGGCTCGGCTGCCCAGGGCACGTCGCGCCAGGGCCTGGCCGAGCGCGGTGCCGAGCCCGAGGCCGCGTCCGCTAAGGCCGTAGCCGACGAGGAGGCCGGGGCGCGGCTCGACGAGGCGCGGATACTGGTCGGGCGCGAGATCGACCCAGCCGGACCAGCTCTCCGCGATGGCGGTGACGTCGAGGCGGGGAAACAGCGCGCGAAGCCGCGCGAGCCCGCCCCCCAGATCGCCGGCTCGTCCGCCGCCCGCAGGCCCCGACAGCGTGACGACGAGGCGGCCGTCGCCGGTGCGCCTGACGCCGGAAGGGAGCCGGCGCGTATCGGTGAGCGCGCGCTGGCGCGGGAGGATACCCGCGAGCGCATCGGCCGAGAGCGGTGCGGTCGCCGCCTCGTGAACGCGGAAGGGCAGGATGCGACGGCGCAGCTCCGGCAGGATGCCGCCGATCGCGACACCGGCCGCGACGATCAGCGTGTCGCAGGCGATGCGTCCTTCAGTCGTCTCGACCCTCCAGCCGCCGTGGCTGCTGGACATGTCGACGACGCGGCTGCGCTCGTGCAGCGTCGCACCGGCAGCCGAAGCGGCGCGCGCAAGCCCCCGCGCATAGGCGAGCGGATTGAGCGAGAGGCCGCGCGGCTCGACCAGGGCTGCACGGTAGCTGCCGCCTCCGATCGCGGCGAGAGTCTGTTCCATGTCGAGCAGGGGAAGCGCGACCCCGCGAGCCGCCCAGACATCCCGCCGCTCGCGCAACACGACGGAGCCGCCGGCGGAATGGGCGGCGAAGATCAGGCCGCTCGCATCGAGATCGCAGGCAATGGCGTGGCGGGAGACGAGTTCCGCGACGAGGGCGGGCGTCCCGGCTGCCGTCGCGATCAACCTCTCGCCGGCTTCGGTTCCAAGATCCGACACGGTCCTCGCGGGCTCCGTGCGCAGATAGGGCACGACCTGTCCGAAGGCACGGCCGCTGCCGCCCGCGCCGACCCGCTCGGCCTCCAGAAGGTGCACGCGCGCGCCGGCTTCGGCGAGATGGAACGCCGCGCTCGCACCGGTGATGCCGGCGCCGATGACGACGACATCGGCTCGCGCCTCGCCACGCAGCGGATCGCCGGCAAATGCCGGCTCGCCGCAACCCGCATAGACGAGCGGCAGCGAAGTCGCGAGGAGGTCGTGACGCCGCGCCATGATCATGCCTCCGTCACGGGCGGCAGGCCGCGTCGGCGGAGCACGGTCTCGAGCCGCATCAGCAGCAGCGGGGCGGTCCAGGACGCGGCGATGGCAAGCCAGGCGACGCGGTCCATGCCCGCGAGCCGGCCATCGGGCCTGATGCTGAGCAGGAGCGGCGCCGTGCCGGCGCCCACAGCCTGGGCGAGATTTGTGACGGCGGCCGCGAGCGACTGGAAGGCGGCGCGCTCCGCGGGAAGCGGCACGCGGGTGGCGGAGCCCTGGCTGACCGTGCTGCGCACGAGCTGCATCACCAGAACCATGGCCAGCACCGGCAGGGCCGGCAGCAGCGGCGCCGCGCCAAGGAAGGCTGAGCCGAGCACGAGCGTCGTCGCGAGCGCAGCCGCCACCGCGACCGGCAATGCGCCGAAACGGTCGCTCGTACGGCCGGCCAGAGGCACGACGGCCAGGGTCAGCGCCCCGCCCAGCAGATAGACGGCTGAAAGGCCGGTAGCGCCGAGCCCGGTATTGCCCAACACGAAGACCGGCAGGTTGGGCGAGACCAGCAGGGCCGAGAAGGACGAAGCGGCGATCAGCAGGAAGGCGATCAGGCTCGGCTCGCCGGCGATCAGCCGCAGGACGCCGCGCCAGGCCAGGCCGGACGGTCGCGCCTTGGCTGCGGCGAGATGCTCGCGCCGGGGGCCGATCGCGATCGCGGTCACGGCCGAGATCGCGCCCCCGCCGATCGCCAGGGCCAGCAGTGCCCAGCGCCAGCCGCCGGGAAGGGCCGCGAGCAGCGTCCCCACCGGAAGGCCGAGCACGAGTGCCAGCCCATAGGTACCGACGAGGCGGCTCATCGCGAGGCCGCGTCGCTGCAGCGGGACGACGTCGCTGGCGATCGCGACCAGCAGGCCCCAGAGCGGCCCGGCTGCGAAGCCCGCCACGGCGCGCGTCGCCATCAGCACCAGCATGCCGGGGGCGGCGGCGCTCGCGACTGTTGCGAGCGTGAACACGACGGCGCAAGCCGCCAGAGCCTCGCGGCGATCGAAACGATCGAGCACGAAGGACGCGACGAGGCCGCCCAGGGCCGCCGACAGCGAATAGACCGCGCCGAGATAGCCGAGCGCATCGGCCCTGCCACCGATCTCCGCCACCAGGAAAGGCCCGAGCGGGAACATCACGGTCGCGTTCAGCGCCACGACGAAGGCAACTGCCGCGAGAAGCGCGACGAGGCTGCGTTCCGACAGTTGGCATGGCGAAGCTGGCACGGGCTCGTTTCCCAAGGGCTCGTCTGGTCGGGCTCAGACACGCGCCCGCATCGGCGGGGCAGGCTGGAGTGCGGCGCATGCGGTTCCGATTCGCTCGATGGCGCGGTCGAGCATTTCGTCGGGGGCCGCATAGGAGAGCCGGATATGGCCGGGGCAGCCGAAGGCCGAGCCATGGACCAGCCCGACACCGGCAGCGTCGAGCAGATAGAGCGCGAAATCCTCGTCGGTCGCGACGAGGCGTCCGTCCGGGGCCTGCCTCCCGAGCAGCGCCTCGCAGGACGGGAAGGCATAGAAGGCCCCCTCGGGCACGCGGCAGGACAGCCCCTCCACCACGTTCAGCCCGGCGACGATCCTGTCGCGGCGACGTTCGAAGGCAGCGACATGGCCCGCGATGAAATCCTGCGGGCCCTCAAGGGCCGCGACGGCGGCGGCCTGGCTGATCGAGCAGGCGTTGGTGGTGGAATGCGACTGGATCGCCGACATTGCCCGGATCAGCGGCTTCGGCCCGCCGGCATAGCCGATGCGCCAGCCGGTCATGCAATAGGTCTTGGAGACGCCGTTCATCGTCAGCGTCCGCTCGCGCAGCCGCGGCTCGATGGCGGCGATGCTCGAGAAGCGGAAGCCGCCATAGGTCAGGTGTTCGTAGATGTCGTCGGTCAGGATCCAGACCTTGGGATGGCGCACCAGCACGGCGGCGAGCGCCGCGAGTTCGTCATGCGAATAGGCCGCGCCGGAGGGGTTCGAGGGCGAGTTCAGAATAAGCCAGCGCGTACGATCCGTGATCGCGGCATCCAGCGCCTGCGGATCGAGTCGGAAGCCGTTTTCGGCCAGGCACGGAACGATGACTGGCGTCCCCTCGGCCAGCAGCACGATCTCCGGATAGGAAACCCAGTACGGCGCGGGGATCACCACCTCGTCGCCGGCCGAGAGGGTGGCCATCAGCGCGTTGTAGACGATCTGCTTGCCGCCCGAGCCGACGATGATCTCGTGCGGCGCATAGGAGAGCCCGTTCTCGCGCTCGAACTTGCCGGCGATCGCCTTGCGCAGCGCCGGCGTGCCGTCGACGGCGGTGTATTTGGTCTCGCCGCGATCGATGGCGGCCTTCGCCGCCTGCTTGATGTGATCGGGCGTGTGGAAATCGGGCTCGCCGGCCACGAGGCTGAGCACGTCGCGGCCCTGCGCAGCGAGTTCGGCGACCTTGCCGTTCAGGACGACGGTCGGGGAGGCCTTCACTCGGCCGAGGCGTTCAGCGCTCTGGAACATGTTCATCAATCCTAAATCAATGCTATCCAAATGCTTGCATATGCGAGATCAGAGTCAATGAACCGGTTCCAAATCCGCTGCGCAAATGTCTTGCAATCGCTGCCTCAACAGGCAGCCTGACGCGCGGGATTAAGGCAGAGGGACGCTTGGGCCGGACTCCGCGCCCGTGTCAGGATGGCGGCGAGAGACGGGGCGAGGCGATGACGGGCATCAAGAAGGCGACGATCCGGGACGTGGCGGCCAGGGCCGGCCTCGCGCTCGGAACCGTCTCGCGCGTCCTCAACGACCACCCCTCGGTGACGCCGCAGGCTCGCAAGAGCGTGCAGGAGGCGATCAAGGCACTGGGCTATCAGCGCGACGCGGTCGCCGGCAGCATGCGCAACGCCCGCACGAAGATGGTCGCCTGCGCGATCCGCGACTTCGATATTCCCGCCTTCGCCAGCTATGTGAAAGCGGCCGAGGGGGTGTTCCGCCGCGCCGGCTACACGCTGCTGCTGGCCAGCACCTCGAACGAGAAGGATGTCGAGCTCGCCCTGCTACGTGGCTTCGCGCAGCGGCGCGTCGAGGGCGTCATGATGACGATGAGCGACGAGGCCGATGCCGAACTGGCCGAGACGATCGCCGGCGCGCCGATGCCGATCGTCCTGATCGACCGCGAATTGCTGCCAGATGTCGACCGCGTGATGGCCGACCATCAATCGGGCGCCGAGCAGGCCGTCCAGCACCTGATGTCACTGGGGCACAGGCGCATCGGCATGATCGTCGGCGACCCGGCCGCCTATCCCTCTCGCAGCCGCATCGCCGGATACCGACGCGTGCACGCGCAGCGCGGGGTCGCGGTCGACGAGGCTCTCATCCGCGACCATGCCCTGTCCAACGAGATCGCCTTCCGTGAAACCTGCGCGCTTCTCTCGACGGCCGACCGGCCGACCGCGCTGTTCGTCGCAGCGATGGACATGCTCGCCGGCACGCTGCGCGCGCTGCGCAGCAACGGCCTGGAGCCGGGGCGGGATATCGACCTCGTCGCCGGAAGCGATTCCGACCTTGCCGAACTCGGCACGCCGCCGATCTCGGCCCTGTCCTGGGATCGCGCGGAGATGGGTCGCCACGCCGCCGAGATGTTGCTCGACCGGATACGCGATCCCCAGCCAAGAGCGCCGCGCTGCGTGCGCCTGCCGGTCTCGCTCGTGGTCAGAGGTCGACCGTATGACGGGCTCCCGAGGCGTTGACGTCCCGGTCAACCGGCATCCGGCAGAGGAACACCGACTGTGCGCTTGGCCCACCTGGCAAAACGAAACCGGCAGGAGACGCGTTATTTTTGGAGAGCGTCTGCAAGCGCAGCAAAGAAGGCGTCGTCGTTGATTTCGAGCCGCTGTCGGAAACTCGGCTTCGAGCGAGCGCAGAGCACAACGACGACAAGGCGTTCGCGTGGGTTGATGTGGATATGCTGGCCGTAGATGCCCTCAGCCTGGAAACTGCCTGCGAGACGCGCGTCCGGGAGCACGGGGATCCACCACATATAGCCATAGGGGATCCTCTTATCCCCTATGTTGAAAGCAGCACCGGCCTCCGCATTCCAGTTGTCGGGCAGCAATCTGTCATCGCCGATGCGGCCCTCATCCAGCACGAACTGGCCGAAGCGGCCGTAGTCTCGCAAGGTCGCGTGCATGCCGCTGCCGGAGATCGTCATTCCCTCCGGACTTTCCGACCACCAGCTCGCATCGGCCTCCATCCCGAGCCGCGACCAGAGCTTCTCGCTGCAGTAGTCGGCGAGGTTCATCCCGGTCGCGTTCTGCATGAGGAGGCCAATCAAATAGGATTCGCCGGTGTTGTAGACCCAGGATTCTCCGGCCGGCGTTGCAGCCGGCAATGATGCCATGTGCCGGGCGATGCCGCCCTCTTCCCAGCGGCACTGGATATCAAGCAACTGCCGCCGGTCGGATGTCGGATCGGTATAATCTTCACGCCAGCGTACGCCGGATGCCAATCGCAGCAACTGCCTGATCGATACCTGCGCGTAGACTCCACCGAGCGGCATGTAGCGCGTGACGGGATCGTCGAGGCTTTCGATCGCGCGTTCCTTCAGCGCGATACCCACCAGCGTCGCGGCGACGGATTTCGCGAGCGAACAGGAGTTCCATTGTGTCTCCGGCCCGATGCCGAGCCCATAATGCTCCGCGACGACTGCGTCGTCCTTCATGACGAGCAAGCCGGCGATCCGGTTGACGGAGAGGTAGTCGTGGAGGTCGAAGCTGCGGCCATGATCTTGAATCGCAAGCGGCGGCAACCCGGACGGCGCGCGCTTCAAGGCCTTCACCTCGCCGCCACGCCGTATGACTCGCGATGGGAACCAACCCTGGTCTGCTGACATGGTTGCAACCAACTCGTCCGGAAGCAGGGTTCCATCGAAGAAGCGCATCAGCTGACTGCGTTTTGTCTCGTCGATGCTCATGGGTGTTCGTCCACTGTAAAATGCGAGACAGGAATGCCCGCCGGACCGCCGTTGTGATTCAGCCGATAGCCGGCGACTTGAGGTTGATCCAGCTCGTCTTCGTCTGGAGATACTGCGCCATCGCCTCGGTGCCCTTGTCGCGAGCAAGCGAGCCGGATTGCCGATAGCCGCCGAAGGGCGTCTTGATATCCCCCTCGGTGAAGCCGTTAATCGCAACCGTCCCGCAGGCGAGACGCCGCGCCATGAACAGCGCGCGGTCAATGTCTCGGGTGAACACCGTCGCGTGGAGCCCGTAGGCGCTGTCATTGGCGATGGTGAGCGCCTGTTCGGGCCCATCGACCGGCAGCACGCCGAGCACGGGGCCGAAGATCTCTTCCCGCGCGATCGTCATCCCGGGCGAAAGCTCTGCGAAGACCGTGGGGCCCAGAAAACTACCCGGCCGGGTCGCAAGAGCTGGATCCGCGGGCAGGACACAGCGCGCACCGTCGCCCGTGCCCATCTCGATGAAACCGAGCACGCGCGCGCGATGCTCTGCAGTGACCATCGGGCCGAGATCCGTCGCGGGATCGAGCGGGTCGCCGACGACAAGCGCCCGCGCCCGTTCCGTGACGAGCGACAGAAACTCCTCCTGCCGGCTGCGGGCGACGATCTGGCGCATGTTGGCGGAGCAGTTCTGCCCGCCATTCCAGAAGGCGGCGGTCACCGCATGCTCGATCAGTTCCGGCGTCAGATCGGCATCGTCGAGGATGATGAAGGGGCTCTTGCCCCCCATCTCGAGCCCGATGGTCTTGAGGTTGCTGTCGGCGGCATAGCGCAGGAAGAGCCTGCCGACCTCGGTGGAACCTGTGAAGGAAATCGCGTCCACGTCTGGATGCAGCCCGAGCGCCCGGCCGGCCGTCTCGCCGAGACCCGGGACGATGTTCAGCACGCCGTCCGGCAGGCCGGCTTCCGCTGCGAGCTCCGCGAGTTTGAGGGCCGAGAGCGAAGTCTGCTCGGCGGGTTTGACCACGACGGAGCAGCCGCTGGCCAGCGCCGGGCCGAGCTTCCAGGCCGCCATGAGCAACGGGAAGTTCCAGGGAAGGATCACGCCGACGACGCCGATCGGCTCGCGCGTTATGAGGGCGAGCGCGTCCTCGCCGGTCGGGGCGACCTTGCCAAAGCTCTTGTCGATCAGCTCGGCATACCATTGCAGGGTATCCGGGACCTCGATGCTGATCTCCTTCACGCAGTCCCGGATCGGCTTGCCGCTGTCGAGGCTCTCCAGAACGGCAAGCTCGGCCGCGTTGGCACGGATGAGGTCAGCGAGCCTCAGAAGCACGGCCTTGCGCCGTTCCGGTGCAGAACGCGACCACGCCCCGTCGCGAAATGCCGTGCGAGCCGCCGCGACCGCACGGTCGATATCCTTAGCCTGGCCGCTGGCAACAGACGCAAACGCCTCACCCGTCGCGGGGTTCACCGTATCCATCATCTCGCCGCCCGCGGCCGCAACGAAGCGGCCGGCGATGAAGGCGCGGCCCTCGAAGGAGAGACCGGCTGCGATGGCGCGGTGATCGGCGGTCGTTGCAAGCGTCATCGGCGGCTCCGGGGTGGCTTTCGAAGGTAGACGGACGGGTCAGAGCGGAGCGTGGGCGCGGGCATAGGTGCCGCGGGTGAAGCGCTCCAGACGCAAGGGAGTGAGGATGGCGTCGGGCTTCTCACCTTTCGCGAGCCGCGCGACGTGCCGGCCCACGGCTGGCCCGAGGCCGAAGCCATGGCCGGAGAAGCCGGTCGCGACGATCAGGCCGGACAGGGCATCGGGTGCGTCCAGCACCGGCAACGCATCCGGCAGCACATCGATCAGTCCGGCCCAGGACTTGACGATGGTCAGCCTGTCGTCCGTCCCGAAAATGTCCTGCACGGCTTCCCGCGTCCGGGCTGCGCGGTCACGATTGGCAGGGATCCATGGCCGGCGCCCGGCCGCCGCGCGTTCCGACGGCGGCACGACGAGCCGCTGATGCAGATCATCGAGGAAGGGACGGCCCAGCCGCAGGGAAAAGCCGCTGCGATGACGCATGAACTCCGGCAGGAAGAAGCGCATCGCCCGCATGGAATCGAGCGTGACGTCGATGTCGGAGCAGGAATCGGCTGCAATGATGCAGGAGCCATCCGCCCGCTGCCGCAATCCGATGCCGTAACCGCAGAAGCAGGGGTCGCTGAGGGGCGGCAGGGGCGCCGTCAAAGAGACAGTGCTGCGCACGGTCTGCTGCGGAAGGCCGAGGCCGAGTGGCGCCAGCAGGCGATGGCTCTGCGCTCCGGCCGCGCAGACCACGATGTTGGAGGCGATGCGGCCATGCTCGGTCAGGACGCCGGTCACGCCGCCCGCGGCACGCTCGACCGCGAACGCACCGCAATTCTCGACGATCTGTGCGCCAGCCCGGATCGCTGCTCGCGCGAAGGCGGTTGTGGCCATGGCCGGCTCGGCTTGTCCGTCCGTCTCCGTGAAGAGCGCGCTTTTCGCAGGCTTCGAAAGTGCCGGCATGAGCGTCTTTGTCTGCCGGGACGAAAGCATGCGCGCCTGACCGGAAATCGACCTCGTTTTCTCCACCCAGCGTTCGAACGTGTCGTTCTCGGCTTCCGTTTCGGCGACGAAGACGCAACCGGTCCGGCGCCAGCCCACGGGCTCGCCGAGTTCGGCCTCGAGATCAGGCCAGATCGTGAGCGCCTCTATGGCGAGAGGCAGTTCAAGCGGATCGCGATACTGCGTCCTGACGAAGCCCCAGTTTCGGCCCGACTGCTGTGAAGAGACAGCGTCGCGCTCGACCAGCGCGACCGAGAACCCGGCACGCGCAAGATAGTAGGCGGAGGCGCAGCCGACAATTCCGCCGCCGACTACCACGGCATCGACCCGGCCCGGCAAGGCGGCACGCCCAGGCGCAAGCTGCGCGAGCACGTCGTCCGGCACATGGGCAGTGAGACTAAGCAGCGACATCGAGCAGGGCGTCCATGTCCATCTCCACCCGGATTTCCGGATCGAACAGGCCGGCCTGGACGGTGGTGCAGGCCGGGTCGACGCCGCGAAACGCCTCGGCGAACACCGCCATCACGGCCTCGTAGTCCTCGGGCCGCGCAATAAACATTCGGACGCGGACGACATTGGCGAGCGTTGTTCCAACCTGGGCAAAAGCGAGCTCGGCATTGCGGAAAAGCTGGCGGGTCTGCTCGGCGGCGCCGCCTGCCAGGGTTTCGGCGGCATAATCGTAGCCGGTGGTGCCCGACAGCATGATGTGGGAGCCGACCACGACGGCGCGGCTGTAGCTATAGGCAGCCTCGAAACTGCTGCCTGAGGAGATCAGGCGCCGGCCATGCCGCTGGGTCGTGGTGAATGCCATGGTCGCTCTCGCCTCGGTTGTCGTGACGTCTCAAAGGCAACGGAGGCAGGGGCGCTGTCGATTTCAATAATTCGAGGCGGAGGCCGAGGAATTCGGGGGACGCCGTCGTTTTTCAGGGTTCGGCTTCTCAAAATTGAAATCGACAAGCGGGGTTCGCGGTGACGTTGTCGATACGGGCAAGAACCGGATCTGGCTCTCGCCCATTCCGAAGCGGGAGTGGCATGGGTTCGATGCGGGTGGACGTCGCAATCGTCGGAGGTGGAATTGCCGGGGCTTCCGCCGCCTATTTTCTGGCTCGGCACGGCTCGGTCGCGCTGATCGAGCGGGAAGAGCATTTCAGCTATCACAGCTCCGGCCGCACCGCCGCACAGTTCACGGTCGGCATCGGCGCCACGACGATGCGGCGGATGGCGCAGGCGAGCCGAGCCTTTTTCGAGGCGCCGCCGGAAGGCTTCTCCGAGCAGCCAATTCTGTCTCCGCGTGGCTGCCTGACGGTGGGGCGTCGAGAGCAGGAGGCGACGCTCAGGCGGCTCGAAGACAATCTCGCTTCCGTCGGCGCCCGTGCCGACCGCCTCGGCCGGGACGAGGCACTCGCCCTGTTTCCTGCGCTTCGGCCGGAAAAGCTCGACTTCGGCGTCTACGAGCCGGGCGCGATGGATATCGACGTCGATGTGCTGCTGCAGGGCTATCTGCGCGGAGCGAAGGCTGCCGGCGCTGTTCTTGCGACGCGCAGCGATATTCAAGGGATCGTACGCGAGGGAAATCGTTGGCGTCTGACCTGGGCCGGCGGCGACATCCTCGCCGACGCGGTGGTCAATGCAGCCGGCGGCTGGGCGGATGAGGTGGCGGCCATGGCCGGGCTCGCCCCGCTGGGCATCGTCGCGCATCGGCGCACCGCGTTCACCTTCGCCCTTCAGAAGGATTTCGACACGCGTAGCTGGCCGCATGTCGGCTCCGTCGACTACGACTGGTATGTGAAGCCGGAGCCGGGCTGCCTGATGGGCAGCCTCGCCGACGCAGTGCCCGTCGCGCCGTCCGACGCCTATCCCGAGGACATCGACGTCGCCCAGGCGATCGAGAATATCGAGCGCGACACCTGCTTGAGCATTGGCCGCCCGATCAGCCAGTGGGCGGGGTTGCGCAGCTTCGCCAGGGATCGCAATCCCGTAGCCGGCATGCGCGAGGACGCTCCCGGTTTCTTCTGGCTGGCGGGCCAGGGCGGCTGCGGCATCCTGACTTCCCCAGCCATGGGGCAATCCATCGCTGCCCTCGTCGCCGGGGCACCGTTGCCGGAAGCGATCACGCAACTTGGCGTCGCCAGTGAAGACCTCTCGCCGGAACGCAAGAGCTTGAGGGTTATCGCGACATAGGACCGGACATGCGGCCGACCCGCGCCGTCCACGATCACGAGGCTGAAGACAGCCCGTCAAAAACGAGGGGATATCATGACCGAATACGACTCGCGTGGAATGACATTTCGCCGCCGCGATCTGATGGCGCTGGCTCTCGGCGCCGGCGCGGGCGCCGTGCTAGCGCCAAACGCCGGTGCGCACGCTCAGGGCAAGGGCGCCGCGCCGCCTGCCAAGCCGCGAGGCCAGGTGATCGCCGGCATTTCCCAGGAACCCACGGTCTTCAATCCGCTGATGCCCGGCAGCGAGGTCGATCAGGGCGTCTGGTGGCAGCTCTTCAGCCCGCTCTGGTTCATCGACCCGGCAGGCCGCTTCGTTCCGGATCTCGCCCGCGAAGTGCCGAGCGTCGCCAATGGCGGCATCTCGGCCGACGGGCTGACCTGGAAGATCAAGCTTAGAGGCGACGCGAAATGGCATGACGGAACGGCGTTCACCGCCGAGGACGTCAAGTACACGCTCGACCTGATCAACACGCCCGGTTTCCGCGCGCGTAACCGGGTCGGTCACAGCCTCGTCAAGGACATCGTCATCGTCGCGCCCGACGAGATCCATTGGCGCATGGAGCGCGCCTACTCACCCTATCTGTCTATCCTGGCGCTGACCTTCATCACGCCTGCGCATATTCTCGGAAAGGCAAGCGATCCGAATACCGCGCCCTTCAATAACGCGCCCGTCGGCACCGGCCCGTTCCGCTGGGGCGAGCGTGTCGCTGGCGACCGCGCGCTGCTGCACGCCAACCCCGCCTATCATGGCGCCGGCCCTTACCTCGAACGTATCGTCTTCAAATACATTCCCGATCTGACTGCGCTCTACACCCAGTTCAGGACCGGCCAGGTCGATTATCTCGGCATTGGCGGCATTCCCGCTCACTTCGCCAAGGAAGCCGAGGCGTTGAAGGGCCCTCGCGTGATCCGCTCGCCGACGCCCTTCATCGAGCACATCGCGCTCAATCTCGAATTCGGTCCCTTCGCCGAAAAGCCCGTCCGGGAAGCCCTCTACCTGGCGATGGACAAGCAGGCCCGCATCGACGCCATCTATTATGGGCTGCCAGTTGCGACCGAATCCTTCCTGCCTCGCGAGTCATGGGCCTTCGAGCCCGATCTTCCGGTGCACAAGCACGACCCAGCGAGGGCCAACGCGCTGCTGGATGCGGCAGGCTGGAAACGCGGCGCGGACGGCATCCGGCAGAAGAACGGGCAGCGCCTCTCCTTCTCCAATTCGACCACGACCGGCAATCCGGCGCGCGAGCAGTCGCAGCAGCTCCTGCAGCAGGACTGGGGGCAGATCGGCGCGGAAATGCGGATATCCAACATGCCGGCGGCCGTGATCTGGGGCGAGTTCTGGCAGAAGTCGAAATTCGAATCCGTGACCGTCGGCTCCAACTTCATGATCGGCAACGATCCGGACGTGACGCCGCGCTTCGGCAGCCGCTCGATCCCCGCCAAGCATGGCGCCGGGCTGAATACCTATCAGTATCAGAACCCGGAACTCGACCGGCTCTTGGAACTCGGCTCCAGCCAGTTCGACCAGCAGGAGCGCAGGAAGACCTACGGACAGGTCCAGCGCATCGTTCGCGACGATCTCGTCTTGCTGCCGGTCTATCAGTCGGTCATGGCCGAAGGGGTCAAGGACGGGCTGGCCGGCTTCGCGGCCAACATCAATTGCTCGTCCAATTGCTGGAACATGCGCGACTGGTACTGGGCTGGCTGAGCCCGTATCTGACCGGACCCGCGAGGATGACAAGATCTTGAGCGCCTTTCTTCTGCGCCGTTTCGGGCAGGCCGTGCTGTTGCTCTTCATCGTCTCGATGATCGGCTTCGCCATCCTGCATCTGGCTCCGGGCGGGCCGTTATCGCAATTCGCCGCCGGCGGCGACATGTCGCAAGAGGACCTCGACCGTATTGCCGAGCAGCTCGGCCTGAACCGGGCTTTGCCGATCCAGTACGCCGAATGGCTATGGCGCATGCTCGCCGGCGACTGGGGCCGCTCCTATCGGGACGGCCAGCCGGTGCTGCACATCATCGGCTCGCATATCGGCGCGACGCTGGAATTGATGCTGACATCGACGCTGCTCGCCATGCTGATCGGCGCATGGATCGGAATCCTCGGGGCAATCCGCCGCTACTCGCTCTTCGATTCTCTCGCCACCATCGGCGCCATGATCGCGCTGTCGATCCCGACCTTCTGGTTCGGCCTGGTCGTGATCTACGTTTTCTCGGTCGGGCTTGGCTGGCTGCCATCCGGTAACCGCTACACCATCGGGGACGGCTCCCTGCTCAACCAGATCCACCATCTGATCGGGCCGGTCATGGTGCTCGCGCTGGTCTCCACCGCGGTCTGGAGCCGCTACATGCGCTCCTCCATGCTCGAGGTGATCAACCAGGATTATGTCCGCACCGCCCGCGCCAAGGGCCTCTCCGAGCGCTCGATCCTGGTCCGCCACGCCTTTCGCAACGCATTGCTGCCCATGATCACCATCACTGGCCTGCATGTGCCGATGCTGCTCTCCGGTGCCCTCGTCACCGAAACCGTCTTCACCTGGCCCGGCATGGGGCGGCTCTTCCTCGATTCGATCAGCTATCGCGACTATCCGGTCGTGATGGGCGTCTTGATGTTGAGCGCCGTGCTCGTCCTGCTCGGCTCTCTGATCGCCGACCTGCTCTACGGCATCGCCGATCCCCGCATTTCGAGGAGCGGTTGATGAGCGTCAGTGATCTCGACCGGGCCGCCGTGCTGCCGCCCGAGCGGCTCTGGAACAGTCCGGGCTTCAGGCGCTTCCGCCGCCACAAGCTCGCTGTCTTCGGCGCAACGGCGATCGTCGCCCTCACGCTGGCCTGCGTGATCGGGCCGTGGCTTCTGCCCTACACCGACACATATATCGACATTCGAGCCCGTTTCGCTCTGCCCTTCACGGGCCCGCACATCCTCGGGACCGATCCGCTCGGTCGCGATATCCTCGCACGCTTGCTCATGGCGGGGCGGATTTCGCTCGCGGTCGGCTTCTCGGCCATGATGATCGCCATGGCGATCGGCATTTGCATCGGCCTTGTCGCGGGCTTCTACGAAGGCGTGGTGGGCGCCGCGCTGATGCGCTTCGTCGATGCGATGCTGTGCTTCCCCTCGATCTTCCTGCTGCTCGCCATCTCGGCCTTGATCCAGCCCTCTGTGGCCTCGATCGTGATACTGATTGCGGCAACCTCCTGGATGGAAGTTGCTCGCGTTGTCGAGGCGCAGATCCGTGCGTTGAAGACACGCGAGTTCGCGCAGGCCGCTGTCTCCTTTGGCGCATCGCACAGCCGCATCATGTTCCGCGAACTGCTGCCCAATGCCATCGCCCCGATCATCGTCGCCGCGACCTTGAATGTCGCCCACGCGATCCTCGCCGAAAGCTACATCTCCTTCCTCGGCTTCGGCATCCAGCCGCCGACGCCGAGCTGGGGCAACATGCTCGAAAGCGCGCAGAGCTATCTCACCAGCGCGCCCTGGCTCGCCATTTTTCCCGGCATCGCCATCACGCTCGCCGTGACGTCTTTCAATTTCGTTGGCGACGGACTGCGCGATGCGCTTGATCCGAGAATGGATCTGCCCTGAAAAGGATGGCTGAAGTTCCGCTGAGGAGGCCGAAATGAGCCGCAGATTGCCGTCCCTGAACGCACTGCGCTGCTTCGAGATCGTGGCGGCCCAACTCAGCATCAAGAAGGCCGCGCTCATCCTGAACGTCAGCGAGAGTGCCGTCAGCCGTCAGGTCAAGATCCTGGAGGACCAACTCGGCGCCCCCCTCTTCATCCGGAGCCACAACGGGCTCGAGATCACCGACGAGGGCCGCAGGCTCGCACTCAGCGTGAAAGAAGCGTTCGACCACATCGCGAACGCCATCGATCCGTTCCGGAACGAGCGCAACGCGGTCACGATCAAGGTGCTGCCGACCTTCGCACTACGCTGGCTGCTGCCGCGGCTCAGGACGTTCCAGGAGCGGCACCCTCTGATCAAGGTGAATGTCCATACGCGTCTCAACGACATGACGCTCAACGACAATGATGCCGACCTTGGCATTCGCTACGGCATTGGCAACTGGCCTCAGGACTGCGCGACGGAACTCTATCAGGAATGGATCCTGCCGGTCTGCGCGCCGGATTACCTGGCGGGGCATGTTGACGGCGAGACCGATCTGGCAGGCGCGACCCTGCTCCATCCCCTGCCGGACCGGCAGGACTGGGTGACGTGGTCGGAGAAATCGGGAACCGGCCTCGATGCACGTGGCGGCCTCGACTTCGATGCGTTGGACATGGCGTTGAGCGCGGCCGAATGCGGCCTTGGGGTCGCCATGACCGACGTCGTCCTGGCGCACCAGGCGATCCAGTCCGGCCGGCTAGTCACGCCGATGCGCAAGGCCGTCCCGACCGGCTTTTCCTATTATCTGGTCCGGCCGCCCGAGATGCGCCGCCGGCGCGAGGTCGTGGTGGTCGAGGACTGGATCTGCAGCGAGATCGAAGGCGCCCGGGAGCTGGTTCGCCGTTACGCATCGTGAACGGCCTGCCTCTGATCTTTAGAGGCGAGCTTCGCAAAACGGCCATCGACGACAAGGGGGATCGGGCAGCTATCTGACCGTCAGGACAAGTTTGACTGACCGAGGTGGCTCCGATGGCTTCTGCCCGTTCCCCGCTGGAAGGCGTTCTCGTGGTGGCGATCGAGCAAGCGGTCGCCGCCCCGTTTTGCACCTCGCGCCTCGCCGATGCGGGGGCACGCGTCATCAAGATCGAGCGGCCGGAGGGCGATTTCGCCCGACGCTACGATGATGTCGCCAACGGTCAAAGCAGCTACTTCGCGTGGCTGAACCGGGGCAAGGAATCGCTCGTCCTCGATCTCTCCGCGCCGGAGGACAAAGCCAAGCTCGCTGGACTGATCGCACAGGCCGACATCCTCGTGCAGAACCTGAAATCCGGTGCACTCGCCAGGCTGGGTTTCGCGACCGAAGAGCTGCGTGTGCGACATCCCGGCCTGATCTGCTGCTCGATCACCGGTTATGGCGAGAACGGCCCACTCGCGGATCGCAAGGCCTACGACCTGCTGATCCAGGCCGAATCCGGATTATGCTCCATTACCGGCGGCCCCGAGGAGCCGGCCCGCGTCGGAATCTCCATCGTCGATATCGCCACCGGCGCCACCGCGCACGCCGCGGTCCTGGAAGCCCTGATCGCGCGGGGCAGCACCGGCGAGGGTGCCGATATCCACATCTCGATGTTTGACGTGATGGCGGATTGGTCGACCGTGCCGTTGCTTCACCAGGAAGGCGGCAGACCGCCGCAGCGCATCGGCATGGCACATCCTTCGATCGCACCTTACGGCGCCTTCGCCACCCGCGACGGCAGGCCGATATTGATGTCGATTCAGAACGACCGGGAATGGGCCAAGTTCTGCGAACTGTTCCTCCGGCAGGCGGATCTGGTTACCGACCAGCGCTTCGCAACGAATGTCGACCGCGTCCGCAACCGGCTCGAGACCGATCGGATCGCCGCGGATGCCTTCGCAAGGCTCGATGCACGCGAAGCGGGCCGGCTCCTCCTCGAAGCCGCCATCGCCTTCGCCAGCGTCAACGACATGGCCGGGCTATCGCAGCATCCGCATCTGCGGCGCATCACTGTCCAGACGCCGGCGGGGCCGGTTGAACTACCTGCTCCTGCCATGGTCCTGGCGGGCATTGGACGTGAATACGGCTCGGTTCCCGCCATCGGCGAGCATAGGGTGCTGCAGGATTGAGACGAGGCATGGCCGACATTTCAGCCGGGTGAATCGTGGCGTTGGCCGACGCCATTGGCCATCAGGACGCAAGCGGACTGCCCTGCCTCTCTTTTTTAGAGGCTGGCCTCTAGAAAAAGATATCGACGCCAAGCCTACCCCTCTGGATACAACAAGTATCGTAGATCGAGGGGCGCCTTGTCTCCTCTTCTGTACGTTGTCACAAATTTTTGATGGTTTGTTTTGAGTAATTAAAATATATTAGTTGCATTATTGGCACAAGTAATTTTCATTATTCATTTTTATTTACAGCCAGATTGACGCCTAAACATCAATTACCTCAAGCATGCAGCGAAGATAACGTCGTTATTCTCGCTGAATTATTGAGGCAAAAATGAAGGTCGATCAGCTAACGAGGGCGTCAACCGCGCTCGCCGAGCCCAGCCATGTGAAAGCCGCGGCAACCGGTGCATGTCTGATGACCGCCCTGGTTATCGTGAGCGTTCCGCTGGCAACGATCGCCGCCCGGGCTCAACAAGGGCAGAGTCAGCTCCAGCTCGACGAGATCGTCGTGGAAGGGGCCGGCACATCGCAGGTGCCGCCAGCTTTCGCAGGGGGGCAGGTCGCAACCGGCGCCCGCCTCGGCCTGCTCGGCAATACCGACATCCAGAAGTCGCCGTTCAGCGTCACCAGCTATACTGATCAGTTCATCCGTGACCGCCAGGCGCGGACGGCCTCCGAGGCGCTCGCCCTCGACCCATCCGTGCGCGCGACCCAGGGCACCGGCGCGCCATTCGACTCGTTCTATATCCGCGGCTTTCCCGCGAACGAGGGGACGAGCGGTGAAATTGCATTCGATGGCGTCTACGGCGTGGCACCGAGTTTTCGCATTTTCTCCGATTATGCCGAGCGCATCGAAGTCTTGAAAGGGCCTTCGGCAGCGATCACCGGGGTTTCGCCGAATGGCGGGATCGGCGGCGTCATCAACATCGTCCCGAAACGCGCCGAAGAGGACCTGACGCGCGTCACGCTAAACTATGCTTCGAATGCGCGGCCCGGCGGTCAGCTCGACTTCGCCCGGCGCTTCGGTGCCAATCGGGAGTGGGGCCTGCGGGTCATCACCAGCCTGAGCGACGGCAGGACAGCTCTCGATCATCAATCGGAGCAAAGCGGCGTTGGCGCGCTCGCCCTCGACTATCAGGGCGAGCGGTTCCGCGCCTGGGCCTATTTTCTGGCCCAGGCAGATCGTTTCAATGCGCCTGCCCGGCCCTTCTTCATGCAGGCCGGGGTGCCGGTTCCGAAGGCGCCTGATGGCCGCCGCAATGTGACCCAGCCATGGGAATATTCGGACGTCGACGATCGCGGCGGCTTGCTGCGGATGGAGTACGACATCGCCGACGGCATCACACTGTTCGGCAATGCCGGGGCCTCGCATACCGGCGTCGAACGCTATTTCGCCTCGGCCGCGACGATCACCAACCTGCGCGGCGATACCGTTACGGCACCGCAATTCTACGCCCTCGGTGTCGACCGTCAGACCTTTGAGGGCGGTGTACGGGCAAAATTCGAGACCGGCTTCATCAGGCATGCACTGACTGTGCAGCTCTCTCGATACCATGAAGAGACATCGCGCGAGTTCGCCGCTGCCCGTGGCTCCTACGCCTCGAATATCTACAACCCGGTGCGCGTGCCGGAGATCGCGCCGCTGCGTATCGGCTCGCAGGCGCGTCTGTCCGACAGCACGCTGACGGGCGTCTCGGCGGCGGACACGCTCTCGGCTTTCGACGAGCGCGTTCTGCTAACGGTCGGCGTGCGCCGGCAGAATGTCGAGGCCCGCAACTACGTCTCCAATGTCGGTACCTTGGCCTCTTCCTACGATAAGAGCGCCACGACACCCTTCGTCGGCCTCGTCGTCCGGCCCTGGGAAAACGTCTCCTTCTACGGAAACTATGTCGAGGGGCTGAGCCGCGGCGACATCGCGCCGGTAACCGCGAGCAACGCCGGCGAGATCCTCGCCCCTTATGTCGCCCGCCAGGTCGAGGCAGGCGTCAAGCTCGACTACAGTGGCTTCGGCGCCTCGCTCGCCGCGTTCCAGATCACGCGGCCGATTGGCGAACTCAGCCCGGCGCGCACCTTCGCTGAAAGCGGAGAGCAGCGTGTTCGCGGCCTCGAGCTCAATGTTTTCGGCCAGATCACATCGCAATGGCGGGTGCTGGGCGGCCTGACCCTGCTCGACGGAGAACTCACACGCACAGCGGCTGCGGCCAATATCGGCAATACACCGATCGGCGTGCCTCGCATCCAGCTCAATCTCGGCACGGAATGGGATGTGCCTTGGGTCCCCGGCCTTACCCTCAACGCGGCCGTCATCCATACAGGCAAGCAGTTCGTCGATGCGGCGAACAGCCAGGCCTTGTCGGATTGGACTCGCCTCGACCTGGGGCTGCGCTACGCGACGCAGTTCAACGGTCGCAAAACCACCTTCCGTGCCAATGTCGTGAACGTGACGGACGCGAAATACTGGGCTGGCGCGGCGTCCTTCGGCACCTTCACGCAAGGCGCTCCAAGAACCTATCTCCTGTCGATGTCCGCGGATCTCTGATGACGTCATGCCTTCGCCCGTCCCGTCGGAATCTGCTGGGGGCTCTCGGCATCGGCTTGCCGCTCGCGGCAGCTTGTCGGACCTCCGCAGCGCCGATCACCGTTACCGATGTGCTCGGCCGCAAGGTCGCTGTCGAGTTGCCCGTTCGGCGTGTCCTGCTCGGCGAAGCGCGGCAGATCCACGCCATCGCGGCCTTGGACCGTGACAACCCTTTCGCCCGCATCGTCGGATGGGGAGAGGATTTCGAGAAGGCTGACCCCGACAGCTACCGCATCTATGTCGAACGCTACCCGCAAGCCGCCGCGCTGCCAAAGTTCGGCAGCGCCGCGGCAGGAAGCTTCGATATCGAGAAGGCGATTTCGCTTCAGCCCGATGTGCTGATCCTCAACTTCGAAGCGGAGCGCGCCAGTGCGGAGATGCAGCTCGTCGAAAAGCTCGCCTCGGTTGGTGTCGCGGTGCTTTATGTCGATTTTCGGCACGCCCCGCTCCGCTACACCGAGCCTTCGTTACGCGTGCTGGGGCAATTGTTTGGACGCGAAGACGTCGCTGAACGACTGATCGCCTTCCGAGCGGATCAGATCGCGCGCGTGACGAGCCCGATCGCGGCGATGCCGGACTTGAAGCGCCCGCTGGTCATGCTGGACCGCATTCCAGGATACTCCGACGGCTGCTGCATGAGCTTCGGCAAGGAGAATTTCGGCCTGATGGTCGAAATGGCCGGCGGCCGCAATCTTGGTTCGGAACTCCTTCCGGGAACCTTCGGTACGATCAACCCCGAAACGATCATCGCCCGAGACCCCGATGTCGTCATCGTGACGGGCGGCAACTGGGACACGCTTGCGCCAGGCGGCGAATGGGTTGGCCTCGGCCCGGGCGCTGATCTGTCCGTAGCCCGTCGCAAACTCGCAGCCCTCGCGCAGCGCCCGGCATTCATGCATGGCAAGGCGGTCGCTGAGCGGCGCGTCTATGCCATCTGGCACCAGTTCTACAACAGCCCCTACCAATTCGTGGCGCTTCAGCGCATCGCACGCTGGCTGCATCCCGAGCTTTTTGGCGATCTCGATGCGGATGAAACGCTGCGCGAACTTCACGAGCGCTTTCTGCCAATCCCCTATCGACCTGGCTATTGGGTGGAATTGAAAGGCGATAATTGATCAAGCGTCGCGCCAAGCGAACCCCGCGATCTCTGGTCCTTGTATTTCCCGTGCCCAAAGAGAGAAGGCAGGGCCTCCGACGCCGAACTTGAGGCCATTTTCGGTTGGCGTGGCGGCCGGATGGCATCGCTCTACACCCGCCAAGCGAATCGCGAACGGCTGGCGAAACAGGCAGCGGCGAAGCTCTTGCCGGGACGGGATTAGAACATGCTATTCCCGTACCTTGAATTCCGGCGCGAGATTTCGTTAATTTAGCTGAAGAAAATCAGACGCTTAGCAATTATAATGGTGGGCCGGGCCGGACTCGAACCGGCACCGGCGCTGTTATGAGCAGCGAGCTCTAACCATTGAGCTACCGGCCCGTCTCTCGCCTACAGCATCGGGCCGAAAAGTGGAATCCGCTTTTTCCGAAAAGCCGATGCTGCGTCGGACGCCATAGCGGGACGGGCTAGGCCGCCCGGCGTCTCCGGCGCAAAACACGAAAAAGCCCCGCGGATCGGTCCGCGGGGCCTTTCAGATCGTCCGGTGTCCCGTCGTTCGCGTTCAGGCCGCCTCGTGCAGGGAGGCCTTGCCGCCATGGCCGCCCGCATGCCCCTCCCGGAACTGGAAGCGGGCGATGTGCTCGGTCAGGGCCCGCGTCTGCTCGTCGGTCAGCGCCAGCGCCGCATTCGTCTCCTCGACCAGCGCCGCGTTCTGATGCGCCATGGTGCCGATGCCGTCGATCTCGGTGTTGATCGTCGAAACGTCGGTGGCCTGGCTCTTCGCCGTCTGGGCGATACCGTTCATCAGCTTCGTCAGCTCGTTCACCGAGCCCATGATCGCGCCGAACATCGCCGAGGTCTCCTCGACCAGGCCGACGCCGACCCGGACGTCGCCATGAGCCGCCTCGACCAGCTTCTTGACGTCGTTGGACGCATCGGCCGAGCGCTTGGCGAGGCTGCGAACCTCGGTCGCGACCACGGCGAAGCCCTTGCCGGCATCGCCGGCCCGCGCCGCTTCCACCGCCGCGTTCAGCGCCAGCAGGTTGGTCTGGAAGGCGATCTCGTCGATCATCGCGATGACCTCGGAGATCTTGCTCGAGGACTGGCGGATGCGCTGCATCGCTTCCAGCGCCGAAGCGACGACCTTCTCGCCCTGCTGCGCGCGCTCCTCGGCGCCCTGCGCCATGCCGGTCGCCTGCGCCGCCTCGCTCGCGGTCTTCTTCACCGTGCCGGCGAAGGCGCCGAGCTGGTTCGTCGCCATCGAGACGGCGTTGCTCTCCTCGCTGGTACGCTCGGCGAGGTCGGTGACGCCGTCGAGGATCTCGCTGGTCGCGCTGCGCACCGCCGAGACGGTCTCGGAGAGCCGCGCCAGCGTGCCCTCGAACTCGTCGGCGAGCGCGTTGGTGCCGTCCTTGAGCTCGGCGAAGGCGCCCTGATAGAGCCCCTCGATACGGGCCGAGAGATGGCCGGCCGAGAGCTCGGCGAGCACCTCGCAGGTCTCGGACAGGCCGGTCTGCACGGTTTCGAGCAGGGTGTTGACCGAGTCCGCCAGGGCGTTGAGTTCCGCATCGGCGAACTGCGCGGCGACACGCTGGCTGAAATCGCCGGCGGCGGCGGCGGCGACGACGACGCCGAAGGCCTCGCCCAATTCCTGCATCATCTGGCGGCGCTGTTCTTGCGCCTGCTTCTGGTCCTCGACCTTGGCAATCTCGGCGGCACGCAGCGCGACCGCATTGTCGCGGAAGAGCAGCACGCTCTTCGAAATGTCCGAGATCTCGTCGTTGCCCTTGGTATCGACGGTCGTCTCGAGAGCGCCGTCGGCGATCGCCTTCGTCGCGCCCCAGAGCCGGTTGAGGCGGCCGACGATCATCGGGCGGACATAGAAGAAGGCCAGCGCCAGCGCGATCAGCAGCGAGCCGCCGCCGATGCCGCCGAGCCAGAGCCGGCTCTGGTCGATCAGCGTCGCGGTCGAGGCGCCGGCGGCTTCCGCCCCGTTGCGGGCCGTCGTGACGAGTTCGTTGACCTCGCGGCGGACCGCATCGGCGGCCTGCTGCGTCTCCTTGAGCCCGGCCTGGATCGCCGCGCGCGTCTTCAGCTCGCGCTCGCGGATCGCGATCACGCTTTCATTGCCCTCGCCGAGAGCGATCACCGCGTTGACGGCATCGGCGCGCGCCGGATTCGCCTGCAGCTTCTCCGCCTGGGCGAGGAAGCCGCGGACCTGATTCAGGGTGGCGTTGAACCGGGACTTGCCGGTGTCGAGCGCCGCGCGGTTGTCGACCTGCGAGATTTCGCGCAGCAGGCCGACCATCTCGCTGATCTGGAGCTGGAGCGCCTGGGCCGTCTGCAGCGTGGCGAGATCCTTGTCGATGATGTTGGCCAGCGCCTCCTCGACCTCCTTGCCGGTGAGCTGGGTCGCGCTGGCGATGTTCATCTTGACGTTGAACTGGGCGTCGCCCGTCTCGAAATCGGCGAGCGCGGTGAATCCTTCACGGGCCTTCGACAGCTTCTCGAGCGTCTTGGCCTGCTCGGCCGCGTTGCGGAGCCTGTCACCGGTCAGGTCGTTGATGTCGTTGATCTGGCGCGAGAGCGTGTCGATCGCCTGCTGGGCCTTCCCCTGATCGACCTTGCCCTGCTGCGCGATGCGCCGCAGCAGGTCCATCTGCCGCCCCTCGACCTTGTCGAGATCGGCGGTCAGCGCCGAGCGATCCTGGATGGACTCGACCTCGCTGAAGCGGGCAGCGAGCGCCGTCGACTGCGTGGCGGCCTGCGACAGTTCGAGCGCCAGCTCCACGACCGGCATCTTCTGCCCGACGAGGTCGTCGACCGTCGCCTCGACGCGGTTATAGGAGAGCCACGCGACGGAGGAGGATACGAGGGTCAGCGCCGTCAGCGTCCCCAACGCGGCATAGATCCGGGCGGCAATGCCGATCCGCATCGGCTTGCGCTCGCGCGCAGGCTTGGCTTTCGTCATGAAGTCGTTCTCCGGATCTCACGCAACGCTGGAAAAGGATTTCAGAAGCGGAAGCCTGGCCCGGTCCATGTCGCGTCTCCCATGCGGCACAGAATCCGCTGCCCGGCCGGCCGGATGGCCGGTTGGCAGGTAGGCCTTGCGAGATCGGACGGACATGCATCTACCCCGGACCGGTGTTCCGGTCTTGTCGGGGCGCACTATGGCGAAGTGCCTTTTAAGGAACGTTTAAAGTGGATTCTTTTGAATCACCGCGTCCGAGATCAGGTTCATCAGCCGTTAGGATTTTCAATCCGTGCGGGGCACCGGCCGGGGGCGGCCCTCCTCGTCGATCGCCACGAAGGTGAAGGTCGCGTCGGTGACCTTTTCGTGCAGCGTCGTCCGGAAGCGCTTGGCCCAGGCCTCGACGTGGATCTTCATCGAGGTCCGGCCGATCGACTCGATTTCCGTATAGACGCTCAGCACGTCGCCGACCTTCACCGGATGGATGAAGGTCATGGCATCGACCGCGACCGTCACCACGCGTCCCTGCGCCCGATCGACGCCGGCGATGCCGCCGGCCTGGTCCATGCGCGACATCACCCAGCCGCCGAAAATGTCGCCATTCGAGTTGGTGTCGCTCGGCATCGCGATGGTGCGCACGGTCAATTCGCCGCGGGGCTGCTCTTCCGGTGCATCGGCCGCTCGGGTCATGGTCGCTCGTCGCCTTCGTGATGGGGAATCTGTCGGCGATGATGGCGGGCGGGAGCGAGCCCGGCAAGCGGGGTGAGCCTTTACCCCTCGCGCCTTTGCGGGCGAGGATGATCGCGAGGCGTCACGGAGGAGAACGACCATGCCCGGCCAGAAGCCGCTGATCTGCATCTCACTGCGTTATCTCGACGGCCCGCGCATGGTGGATTGGCTGATCGAGGCCTTCGGCTTCGAGAAGCATGCTGCCTATTATTCGGAGGATGGCAGGACGCTGCTCCATGGCGAATTGCGCATGGGCGACTGCTTCGTCATGCTCGGCTCGTCCGAGGGAAACGAATTCGGCAAGCTCGTCTCGCGCCCGGCCGAGCTCGGCGGCACGACCGCCTCTCCCTATATCGCCACCGACGACATCGACGCCCGCTGCGAGCACGCCCGCAAGGCCGGCGCCGAGATCTGCATGGAGCCAACAGACCAGCCCTATGGCAGCCGCGACTTCATCTGCAGGGATCCGGAGGGCCATCTCTGGTGCTTCGGCACCTATCGCCCCGCGACCTGAACGCGCTGCTCCGATTGCTGGCGTGTCCGCAGGATCAGCCAGCAGGCGATCGCGAGATTGACCAGGTTCCAGGCCAGCCCGTTGAGGAAGGCCATTCGGTAGGAGCTGAAATAATCGAAGATGACGCCGGAGAGATAGCCGCCGGCCGCCATGCCGAGCACCGTGAAGGACATGACGAGCCCGATGCGCATCCCGGCCTGCCGCGCCGGCAGGTATTCGCGGATGATGACCGCGTACATCGGCACGATGCCGCCCTGGAACAGGCCGAACAGGGCGCTGACGATGTAGAGCGACGAGAGCCCGTCGAACCAGAGATAGAGGAACAGCGCTACGCCCTGCATCAACGAGCCGATCAGCAGCGTCGCCGTGCCGCCGATGCGATCGGCCACGAAGCCGGAGCCGACCCGGCTGACGATGCCGAGCAGCATCATCAGCGAGAGCATCTCGGCACCACGCGCCACGCCGTAGCCGAGATCGCCGCAATAGGCGACGATATGGACCTGCGGCATCGCCATCGCCACGCAGCAGGCGAAGCCGGCGACGCAGAGCAGGGCCTGGAGCTGATTGGCGCTGAGGCCGAGATCGCCGCGCACGCCGGCGCTATGGACGTCGGCGCTGGCGAGCGTGGCGGCCGTCGGCTGGCGGCGGAAGAACGGCGCCAAGGACAGCATGATGACGAGCGCCGTCACCGCGATGCCGAAATGGGTGACGCGCCAGCCATGATGCGCGAGCCCCCAGTTGATGACCTGGGGCCAGACCACGCCGGCGAGATAGCTGCCCGAGGCGCCGCAGACCACCGCGAGCCCGCGATGCCGGCGGAACCAATGCGACAGGTCGGAGATCAGCGGCGAGAAGCCAGCGGCGCTGCCGATTCCGATCAGGAGCCCATGTGCCGCCGCGAACTGCCAGAGCGAATGCGAGAGCCCGGCTGCGGTGTATCCGGCCGCGAGCAGCAGCCCCCCCACCACGATGGGAACCATGATGCCGTAGCGATCGGCGATCCGGCCCATCACGACATTGCCGGCACCGAAGCCGAGCATGGCGCAGGTATAGGGCAGCGTGGCGCCGGAACGCAGCGTATCGAACTCGCCCTGCATCGCCGGCAGCACGACGACGACCGACCAGGAGCCGACGCAGGCGACGGTGCCGACCACCAGCGCGAGCACCAGGCGCAGCCAAGCATAGGGCGAATCGGGCTCGTAGCGCCCGGCGTCTCGAAGGGAACCTTGGGTCATGCGTCCTCGATAGCCGGTTCTGATGCGGCCTTGTGGCAGGATTAGCAGCAAGCGCCGGCCGAACAAGCGCAAGCGGCACAGCCCCGCCGCGCGCCGGGTGGTGGTGTCGTACCCGCTGTCTCGGCCCGCGGCTTGACCACAGCCCATGGCCGCGAACAATGCGCAACGTTCCGGAGCGCCCGACCATGACGAGGATCTGCATCTACGGCGCCGGCTCCATCGGCTGCTATCTCGGCGGGCGCCTTCTCGCCGCCGGCACCGATACCCGCTTCGTCGGCAGGCCGGCGGCCGGGGCTGCGCTGCGCGAGCACGGCCTCACCGTCACGCATTACGACGGTCGCCGCTGGACCGTTCCGCCGGGCAGCATCGCCTTCGCGACCGAGCCGGAGGGTGCCGCCGGGGCCGATCTCGTCCTGCTCACCGTCAAATCGGGCGGTACGGCCGCCGCAGCGGCCGAACTGGCTCCGGTCCTCGGTGCCACCGCCACCGTCGTCAGCTTCCAGAACGGCATCGGCAACGGCGATATCCTGCGCGCCGCGCTGAAGCAGACGGTGCTCGACGGCATGGTGCCGTTCAACGTCGTCAACCCCGCGCCGGGCCAGTTCCACCAGGCTTCGCAAGGCGACCTCGCCCTGCAGGCAAGCCCGGCGGGGCGGCCCGATCTCTCGGCCTTCGCGCAGGCAGGCCTGCCGCTCCTCCGCCACGCCGAGATGGCGCCCGTCCAATGGGCGAAGCTGCTCCTCAACCTCAACAACGCCGTCAACGCGCTCGCCGACAGGCCGCTGCGGGAGGAGCTGTCGCAACGCGATTACCGCCGCTGCCTCGCCTTGGCGCAGCGCGAGGCGCTAGGCCTGCTGTGGCAAGCGGGGATCGTACCGGCGAAGCTGACCCCGCTGCCCGCGAGCTGGATTCCGACACTGCTTGGATTGCCGGACGCGATCTTTGCCCGTCTGGCGAAGCGGATGCTCGCCATCGACCCGCAAGCCCGTTCCTCGATGTCGGACGATCTCGCCGCCGGCCGCGCGACCGAGATCGATTGGATCAATGGCGAGATCGTCAGGCTTGCCGGGCGCCTCGGCACCTCTGCGCCCGTCAACGCCCGGCTTTGCGTTCTCATCCGCGCGGCCGAAAAAACGCATCCGCGGCCTCGTTGGACCGCGGATGCGCTTCTGGCGGAACTCGAGGCCGCCGCAGGTTGAGGCGTGTCAGGCTGCCCTGCGCTCATGGCGCCCTTCCCTGACCTCCTCGATGATCTTGGCGACGAAGGCCGGGAGATCGTCGGGCTTGCGCGAGGTGACCACGCCCTTGTCGGTGACGACCTCGCGGTCCTCCCACAAGGCGCCGGCATTGAGCAGATCCTGCTTCAGGGTGGGCCACGATGTGAGCTTGCGCCCCTTGGCGATGCCGGTGTCGATCAGCAGCCAGGGGCCGTGGCAGACGGCCGCGACGATCTTGCCCTGCGCGAAGAATTCCTTGATCAGCGCGAGGGCCTTGTCGTTGCCGCGCAGCGTATCCGGGTTCATCTGCCCGCCCGGCAGCACGATGGCGTCATAGTCCTTGGCGCCGACCTGATCGAGCGTCTTGTCGACCTTGACCGGCGTACTCCAGTCTGTGTGCTTCCAGCCCTTGATCTCGCCGGCCTCGGGCGCGACGACATGCACCGTCGCCCCGGCCTTCTTCAGCTCCGCATGCGGCACGTCGAGCTCGGATTGCTCGAAGCCATGCGTCGCGAGAATCAAAATCGTCTTTCCGGCCAGATTGCTCATGGCGTTCTCCTTCATCTCGGGGTGAGATCAGGAAACCGCTCGGGGCCGGCATCGTTCCCGGAGCCAGCCGCGGCAAAATCGCTCAGCGGAAGATGCGCTCGCCTTCCATGTCGACGATCTGCTGCCCCTTGATCAGGGTGAAATCGGCGGCTTCCGCCTGCCCCGGAAAGCGGTCGGCGCGAACGAAGCGGTGAGTCTTCGTCTCGCCGTCGATCGCCTTCTCGATGATGCCGCAGAGCTGGTACTGCCCGCCTTCCTGATAGGGCGTAGCGTGGATGGTGAAGCCGTTATGCTCGATGCTCTTGACCGGTCCGGCCGGCTTCTCCTCGGCCTGCTTGCCGCCACCGAACAATGTTTTGAAGAAAGACATGGAACCTCCGCACGCGTTGGGCCTGATATAGAGCATTTTCGAGCGAAGTGGGTACCAGCCCGCATGAGGAAAATGCGACGGGGCAGCGAGCCGGGGCAGCTCAACAATTCGGACGAACGCGAAAGCGCCCAAGGCAGGAGACGTGCCGGGGAGAACCTCGTTTGCGCCCGTCGCGAACCGGCCCCCCTGCCCGCCCTCCGGCTTGAACCGCGTCTCGCAGCTTCCCACATCAAATATGTCCAGGGCAGTCGCAAGGCTTCCCGACATGATCCCGCCCAGCGGCCGCTTCCGGACAGGGAGAATGGCCATGACACTCACCAAATCGACACTCCGCAAATTCCTGGTCGTCGCGGGACTGGCCGGCACGCTTCAGGCCTTGCCCGCCCTTGCCCAGCAGCCTGCTCCGCGCGGGCCGCCCTGCGCCGAACGCACCCACATCGCCGAGAAGCTGCAGGAGACCTTCCGCGAGCGCGTCGTCGGCAGCGGGCTGGCGGATAGCGGCCTCCTGTTCGAGCTTTATGTCGGACCGGCCGGCACCTGGACGCTGCTCGTCACGACGCCGGGCGGCGTGAGCTGTCTCATCGGTGGCGGCGACTCCTGGGAGCCGCTGCCGACACCGGAAAGCTTTGCGGCGCAATAGATGGCTCGATCGGAGTGTCCGATACGCGAGCCTCAGACGGACAGGTGCAAAACGATCTCGCGTCGGTGCGGGCTCGCCCGGTGCTCGAACAGATAGATGCCCTGCCAGGTGCCGAGCGCGAGGCGCCCGCCCATCACGGGAATCGAGAGCGAAACGGCGGTCAGCGCCGCCTTGATATGTGCCGGCATGTCGTCCGGCCCCTCGGCGCGGTGAACGAGATAGCCCATCGCCGGATCGTCCGCCGACGGCACCAGCCTTCCGAAAAACGCATCGAGATCGCGCCTGACATCCGGATCGGCATTTTCCTGGATCAGCAGCGAGCAGGAGGTGTGACGTACGAACAGCGTCAGCAGCCCCTCCGGCTCGTCATGGGCGCCGACGAAATCCGCCGCCTGCCGGGTGAACTCGTAGAGCCCCGCCCCTTGCGTCGCGATGGTGAGGATCCGCTGGCGGGACATCGCGCTCAACGCTCGGTCAGCGCGAGCTTGGCGCCGAGCGCGACGAAGGCGGCTGCGAAGCTGCGGCGCAGCCACGCCATCACCGCCGGGCGGCTGACGACCTTGTCGCGCATCGCCGCCGCGAAGAAACCGTAGAGCGCGAAGACGACGAAGGTCATCGCCATGAACACGCCAGAGAGTTCCAGCATGCGCGCCAGCGGGTGCGCCTCCCCGGCCGCGATGAACTGCGGCAGGAAGGCGACGAAGAAGATCGAGAGCTTCGGATTGAGCAGGTTGATGGCAACGCCGTCACGCAGCACGTGCCAGGCCGAGCGCGCATCCGGCTTCGCCTCGACGGTCAGCGCGCCATGTTCCTTCAGCGTCTGCCAGGCCATGTAGAGCAGATAGGCGACGCCGGCATATTTCACGACGGCGAAGGCGAGCGCGCTCGCATGCAGCACCGCCGCGATCCCCATCAGCGCGGCGACCAGGTGCGGCACGATGCCGAGCGTGCAGGCGAGCGCCGCAATCACGCTCGCCCGCGCGCCGCGCGTGAGGCCGGCGGCGATGGTGTAGAGCGCGCCGGTACCGGGCGATGCGACGATGATCAGCGAGGTGAGCAGAAATTCGATCGACATGAAGGAAAGCCTCCCGAACGGCGTGCCGGTCCAGCAAGCCTCCTTGCACCGCTGAGATCAAGCTCTCTCGCGCGGAAATACGGCTCGATACGACCCACTAGCGCGCCTGCCAGAAATAGAGCTGGCCGCCATGCCGGTTGCCAGCCAGCCTGTCCTCCTGCGCGACGATCACGGTGCCGTCGAACAGGTCCCAATGGTCGCCACTTGTCCATTGGAAGAACAGGAAGGAGTGGTTCTTGTCGCCGCTCGTCTGGTAGCAGTTCTCCAGATAGAGCACGCCCTTCCGGCCGAGCACCTTGGGGGTGACGTCCTTGCAGACGCCCTCGATATCGGCCGGGCCGAAGGCCCGCTGGACGCGCGGCAGCAGTTCCGAAGCGCGGATGAAGAACAGCTGGCTGAGCCCGCCGAGCGGCCGCCCCGAGCCGGGCAGCACGCCCGGCTGCGGCCCGCCTGCCAGCGGCGGAGCGCCCTGGAAAGATGTCTTGAGATCCGCATTCATAATGGTCTGGATCGTCGCATCGTCCTGCGACGGCGTCAGGCGCAGCGTATAGCCCATACAGATGGCGCAGCGATTGGTGGCATCGCCGATCGCGTTCTTGGCCCAGGGTCGGATCGTGGCAAAGCGCTCGGCAAGGGCGTCATAGGCGAATGGCAGCATGAAATCTCCGAAATAGACGAAGAATAAGATTTCAACGGGCCGCCGGTCGGCGGGCGGCCGACCTTCACGCTGGCCGGCGCCAGGGCCGGGAACATCCTTCATTCGTGGGAGAAATCGCGGCGTATCGGCGCCAAGACACGGCAACCGGCAAGAAAAAGGGCGCCAGCGGCGCCCTCTTCATCGTCTCAGTTGTCCAGGAAGCTCCTGAGCTTCCGCGACCGGCTCGGATGCTTCAGCTTGCGCAGCGCCTTCGCCTCGATCTGGCGGATGCGCTCGCGGGTGACGCTGAACTGCTGGCCGACCTCTTCGAGCGTATGGTCGGTGTTCATGCCGATGCCGAAGCGCATGCGCAGCACGCGCTCCTCGCGCGGGGTGAGCGAGGCCAGCACGCGGGTCGTCGTCTCGCGCAGGTTCGACTGGATCGCCGCGTCGATCGGCAGGATCGCGTTCTTGTCCTCGATGAAGTCGCCGAGATGCGAATCCTCCTCGTCGCCGATCGGCGTCTCAAGGGAGATCGGCTCTTTGGCGATCTTCAGGACCTTGCGCACCTTCTCCAGCGGCATGGCCAGCTTCTCGGCCAGCTCCTCCGGAGTCGGCTCGCGGCCGATCTCGTGCAGCATCTGGCGCGAGGTCCGCACGATCTTGTTGATCGTCTCGATCATATGGACGGGGATGCGGATCGTGCGGGCCTGGTCGGCGATCGAGCGGGTGATCGCCTGCCGGATCCACCAGGTCGCGTAGGTCGAGAACTTGTAGCCCCGGCGGTACTCGAACTTGTCGACCGCCTTCATCAGGCCGATATTGCCTTCCTGGATCAGGTCGAGGAATTGCAGGCCGCGGTTCGTGTACTTCTTGGCGATCGAGATCACGAGGCGCAGATTCGCCTCGATCATTTCCTTCTTCGCCTGACGGGCCTCGCGCTCGCCCTTCTGGACCATCAGCACGATCTTGCGGAACTCCTGGATCTCCAGGCCGGTCTCGGAGGCGAGCGTGTGCACCTCCTCGCGCAGCTGCTTGATCCGCTCCAGCTCCGCCGCGACGAACTCCTTCCAGCCGCGCGAGCCCAGCTTGGAGACGCGCAGGACCCATTTCGGGTCGAGCTCGCCGCCGACATGCTGCTTGAGGAAGTCCTCGCGACCGACGCCATAGCTCTCGGCCAGGCGCAGCAGGCGCGTCTCATGGCCGATCAGGCGCTTGTTGATGTCGTAGAGCTGCTCGACCAGCGCCTCGATGCGGTTGTTGTTCAGCGAGAGCGACTTCACCGCGGTGATGATGTCGTCCTTGAGCTTCTTGTACTTGCGGTCCTGCGACGGCGAGAGCTTGGTGTTCTCCAGCCGGTTGGCGATGTCCTGGTCCTGCAGGCGGCGCAGCTTCTTGTAGTCGTCGGCGATGGCGTTGAAGGTCTCGAGCACGCGCGGCTTGAGCTCGGCTTCCATGGCCGAGAGCGAGACGTTGTTCTCGAGGTCGTCGTCGTCCATCTCCGGCGGGGTCTCGCCCTCCGGAGTCTCGGCCGGCTCGGCTTCCTCGGCGCCTTCCTCGCCCGCGATCGCGTCGGGATTCTTCCCGTCGGGGCCGGCATAGGTCGCCTCGAGGTCGATGATGTCGCGCAGCAGCACCTTGCCGTCGACGAGCTCGTCGCGCCAGATGATGATGGCCTGGAAGGTGAGCGGGCTCTCGCAGAGCCCGGCGATCATCGCCTCGCGGCCGGCCTCGATGCGCTTGGCGATGGCGATCTCGCCCTCGCGCGACAAAAGCTCCACCGAGCCCATCTCGCGCAGATACATCCGCACCGGATCGTCGGTGCGCTCGCTCGGCTCGAGATTGCGCTTGGTCTCGGTCGGCAGGGTCTGGCGCGAGGCCTCGACCAGATCGCCGCCCTCGACCTCGTCCTCGTCGGCGGCCGCGTTCTCCTTGCGGTTGGCGCGCTCCTCGCCGGCGGCTTCCGGATCCTCGTTGTCGACGACGTTGATGCCCTGCTCGCTGAGCTGGCCGAGCACGTCCTCGATCTGCTCGGAGGAGAATTCCTCGGAAGGCAGAACCTCGTTCAGTTCGTCATAGGTGACATAGCCGCGCTTCTTCGCGAGCTTGATCATCCGCCGGACGGCCTGATCGGTCAGATCGAGCAACGGTCCGTCGGTAGTCGGGGGGGCGTCCGGCACGACCTGATCGGTCTTTTCCCGTTCGCTCGCTTTCGTCGCCATCAATCAGCGCTCCGCACTCTCGCGCCGGCCCTGGAACCACGAGCTCCATACCGACGCATAAAAGGGCGGCGCGACCGCAGGCCCGGCGCGCTCACCCACCCAAATCACTTGACGGCAGATGGCACCAAACGTCGTTGACGAATCGTGAACCACCCGCCAGCTTGCACGCGCATCGACAATGCGTCCGCCATTCGCTGGGTTGATCAATCTCCGGACATGGCCTCGGTGCCTTCGATCGTATCGAGGCGGGCCTTCACGTCCTTGATCCAGGCAAAATTGGCTTCGGTCGCTTCGTCAGCCAATGCGCGCTCGGCTGCTCTCAACTCGCTATTTAGCGTTCGTGCGCGCTGATGCAAGACGATGGCTTGATGAATCGAGTCGAAAACCGATTCAGGATCAGCGTCTTGCACCAGTTTTCGCCGTTCGGCCGGCCCGGTCACCGCCATGAGCTGGCTGTGAGCCTCCTTGACCCGCGGCTGGGCGAAGCGATTCGCGAGCGTCTCCCGGTCGAGGCTGTCCTCCTGCACCGCATCGAGCAGCGCCTGCCGGAAGCGCTCCGCCGCCGGCCCGTCGAGCGAAAGCTCCGCGATCTCGTCGACACAGCGCAGGATGAGCCCGGGGTGGCTCGCGAGCGCCAGCAGAATGAAGGCCTCGCGCGAATCCTCCCCACGCAGCTTCGTCACGAGCCGCGACTGCGTCAGCGCGCTCGACGCCTTCAGCGGTCCGGCCAGCCAGGGCGGCACCTGCCGAAAACCGCCGCGGCCTGGCCCCGCCCCGCCGCGTCCGCGCTGGAAATGGCCATCGCGTCCGCCGCGCTCCGGTCGCGCCGGTGCCGAACTGGCGAAGAGCTGGGCCAGCCGCTCATCCATCTCGCGGCGATAATGCTTGCGCGTGGTCTCGTCGCGGATCTGCCCGAGCGGCTCCTTCAGCCGGCGCTCGAAGGCGGCGCGGCGCTCTGGGGTATCGAGCGGCCCGGCCTCGACCTCGCGCTGCCAGAGCATGTCGACCAGCGGCCGCGCCGCCGCGACCACCTCGGCGATGGCCTGCCGTCCACCCGAGCGGGCGAGATCGTCCGGGTCCTGCCCGTCCGGCAGCAGCGCGAAGGACAGCGACTTGCCGGGCTCGAGCAGCGGCAGCGCGATATCGATCGCCCGGCTCGCGGCCTTGCGGCCAGCCTTGTCGCCGTCGAGGCAGATCACCGGCTCGTCGGCCATACGCCAGAGCAGGCCGAGCTGGTCCTCGGTCAGCGCCGTGCCGAGCGGCGCCACCGTCTGCGGAAACCCTGAGAGCGACATGGCGATGACGTCGACATAGCCCTCGACCACGATCACCTGCCCGGTGTCATGCGCAGCCTTGCGGGCGTTGTGATGGTTGAACAGCAGCGAGCCCTTGTGGAAGAGCGGCGTCTCCGGCGAGTTCAGGTATTTCGCCGCGACCTCCGCGCTCATCGCCCGCCCGCCGAAGGCGATGACCCGCCCGCGCGAATCGTGGATCGGAAACATCACCCGGTCGCGGAAGCGGTCATAGGGCACGGCGATCTCCTCGCCATGCACCAGCAACCCCGCCTCCATCATCAGTTCGGCCGGGACGCCCTTGCCGGCGAGATGGTCCCGCAGCGCGAAGCGATCGGCCGGACCGTAGCCGAGACGGAAGCGCGTGCGCGCCTCGCCATCGAGCCCGCGCGAGGCGAGATAGCGCCGCGCCGCGCCGCCGCGCTCGCCCATCAATTCGGCCTCGAAGAACTGCGCCGCCAGCTCCACGACCTCGTGCAGCCCCTTGCGCTTCTCCTCCTGGACCTGCGCTTCCGCCGTGATCTTCGGCAGGACGACGCCGGCCTCGGCGGCGAGCTTCTCGACCGCCTCGGGGAAGGAAAGCCCCTCGGTCTCCATCACGAACTTGAAGATGTCGCCATTCTTGCCGGAGGAGAAATCGAAGAAGGAGGCCTTCTGGTCGTTGACGAAGAAGGAGGGCGTCTTCTCCGCGTTGAAGGGCGAGAGCCCCTTCCACTCGCGCCCTGCCTTCTGCAGGCGCACGCGTTTGCCCACGACCGCCGAGACAGGCAGCCGCGCCTTGATCTCCTCAAGGACGGAGGGCGGGAACTTCATGACGTCCTATGTGGCGATGCGGGGAGCCTCTGCCAATCGCTGATCGCACCCCTCCCCTGTTTATTGGCACAATCCACAGCGCATGCTAGCCAGCCATGCGAGCGAAGCCTGGCAGGAGCGCGCCCCGATGATCGAGACGCGGCTGTTGCGCCAGTTCGTCGCCGTCGCCGAAGAGCTGAACTTTCATCGCGCCGCCGAGCGGTTGCATATGGCACAGCCGCCGCTCAGCCAGGCAATCCGCAAGCTCGAAGACACGCTCGGCCTCCGCCTCTTCACGCGGAGCAATCGCAGCGTCGCGCTCACCCCCGCCGGCACAGCTTTTCTTGCCTCCGCCCGCCGCGTCCTGGCCCAGCTCGACGCTGGCATCCGGGAGGCGCAACGCGTCGCCGCCGGCCAGGCCGGCCAACTCTCGGTGACCTTCGTCGGAACGGCCCATGAGTTGCTGCCGCCAACGCTGCGCCGCTTCCGCACCGATTTTCCCGGCGTCGAGCTTGTCCTGCGCGAGGCCACGACAGGCGAGCAGCTTGCGGCCATCACAGCGGGCGAAGCGGATATCGGCTTGATGCGTCGGCCCGGCATCATGGTCGCGCAGATCGCCAGCGAATGCCTGCTGCGCGAGCCAATCCTGGCCGCGTTGCCCGACGATCACCCGCGCGCCAGACTCGGCACCGTCCCCCTCGCCGATCTGGCCGGCGACGGTTTCATCGGCACGCCGCGCCAACTCGGGGTCGGTTTTCACGATCAGATCCTCGGGCTCTGCCGCCTCGCCGGCTTCTCGCCGCGCATCGTCCAGGAAGCTCGCCAGATGCAGACCATCGCCAGCCTGGTCGCGGGCGGGCTCGGCATCGCGTTGATTCCGGCCTCGCTGGCACTCGTGCCGCGCGCCGGCGTCGTCTTCCGGCCGATTGCAGTCGCCGCGCCGCCGGAGATGACGCATATCGAACTGATTGCGGCCTGGGATGCGACACGGACGTCGCTGCCACGCGACAATTTCCTCGTCCTGCTGCGGCAGGCCGTGCGTGATATGCAGAACATATCAAATTAGAACAAACAATATATTTTACCTCATCGGCAGTGGCTGGCAGCCTGTCCTCGACAGCAACAGCGACGGACCTTGCCTATGCGCCCATTGCGACGAAGTGCCCTGATCGTGGCAGCCCTGACCGTGACCGCCGCTTTCGCCGGCTCAACCTCCGCAAGCGAAGGAGCAACAATGATCGAGCAATTGCGCATCTATGAGATTTTCGATGGCAACAAGGCGGCCTTCCACGCCCGCTTCCGCGACCACGCTGCCCGGATCATGAAGAATTACGGCTTCGATATCGCAGCGATGTGGGAGGCCAAGGGCCAGGCCCGCACCGAGTTCGTCTATGTTTTGCGCTGGCCAGACGAGGCGACGATGCGCGAGCGCTGGGCCCGCTTCATGGCGGATGCCGAATGGGCTGGGATCAAGGAGCGCACAGCCGCCGAGCACGGCCGCCTGGTCGGTGCGATCGAGGAGCGGGTGATGCAGCGTACGAGCTATTCGCCGTGACCGCATCGGACTGATTGGAAGGCCGGGCATTGCCCTTGCCATGATGGCCGGTACGAACGGGCGCTCGGGGAGGGGTCATAATGCCCGGCAGGCGACAAAGGCGTTCGGAGCCCTCGCAACAAAATTCATGTGTCCGCAGCCACAAGGAGCCGGAGGCAATCCATCCTCCGGCTCGCAACAGATTCTCAGCCGCCGAGCGCAGCCTTCACCATCGGACTGACCTTGCCGAAATCCATCTGCCCGGCGTAAGTCCCGCGCAGGATGCCGATGACCTTGCCCATGTCCTTGACGGCGGTCGCGCCGCTCTCGGTGATGGCCTTGTCGATCGCGGCCTTCACCTCGTCGTCCGACATCTGCTTGGGCAAATAGGAGGAGATCACCGCGACCTCGACGCGCTCGCCGTCAGCCAGCTCGGGGCGGTTGTTTGCGTCGTAGATCGCGATCGATTCCTGGCGCTGCTTGATCATCTTCTGCAGCACGCCGAGGATCTCGTCGGCGGTGGCCTCGCCCTTGCCGGCGCCGCGCGCCTCGATGTCCTTTTCCTTGAGCGCCGCCTGGATGAGGCGGATCGCGCCGACCTTGCCCTTCTCGCCGGCCTTCATCGCTTCCTTCAGATCGCTGGTGAAGCGCTCGCGGAGGCTCGTCATCGCGTTGTTCCTTTTTCTCTTGTGCGGGCTGCGCCAAGCTTCATTGACGGGCAGCGCCCGGCTCTTTAAGGCTCGCGTTCCAGACCGGCGGAGTGGATTTCTGCAGCCCCGCCCCCGCATTTCTGCCGCTGGCGCGGCCTGGACCGAGACATAGACATGACCGCCACCGAAGGAAACCCCGCCGATAGCGGCTGGACCGAACCGCGCGCGACCGCGCTCCTCGTGCTCGCCGACGGCACGGTGCTGGAAGGCTTCGGCCTCGGCGCCGTGGGCGAGGCGCCGGGCGAAGTCTGCTTCAACACCGCGATGACCGGCTATCAGGAAGTCCTGACCGATCCCTCCTATGCAGGGCAGATCGTCACCTTCACCTTCCCGCATGTCGGCAATGTCGGCGTGAACGAGGAAGACACCGAGACGGTGAACGCCGCCGCCTCCTCCGGCGTGCGCGGCTGCGTGCTCCATGCCGCGATCACCCAGCCCTCGAACTGGCGCGCGAACCGGCATTTCGACGCCTGGCTCAAGGCCCGCAACATCGTCGGCATCTGCGGCGTCGACACCCGCGCGCTCACAGCGCTGATCCGCGACAACGGCATGCCCAACGCCATCCTCGCCCATAGCCCGGACGGCGTCTTCGACATTGAGCGGCTGAAGAAGCAGGCGGCGGAGCTGCCCTCGATGGCAGGCCTCGACCTTGTCCCGCTCGTCACCGCCGCCCAGCGCTATGACTGGGACGAGACGCCCTGGGTCTGGCCCGCCGGCTATGGCAAGCGCGAGACCACGAACTACAAGGTCGTCGCCATCGACTACGGCGTGAAGCGCAACATCCTGCGCCTGCTCGCCAAGGCCGGCTGCGACGTCACGGTCGTGCCCTCGACCGCAAAGGCCGAGGACATCCTCGCCCTGAACCCAGACGGCATCTTCCTCTCCAACGGCCCGGGCGACCCGGCCGCGACGGGCGAATACGCCGTGCCGGTCATCAAGGAACTGCTCGACCGGAAGGTCCCGACCTTCGGCATCTGCCTGGGACACCAGATGATGGCGCTCGCCATCGGCGGCCAGACGATGAAGATGAAGCAGGGCCACCACGGCGCCAACCACCCGGTGCAGGACAAGACCACCGGCAAGGTCGAGATCGTCTCGATGAATCACGGCTTCGCCGTCGATCCGGCGAGCCTGCCGGCCAACGCGGTCGAGACCCATGTTTCGCTCTTCGACGGTTCGAACAGCGGCATCGCGCTCACCGACCGCCCGGCCTTCAGCGTCCAGCACCACCCCGAGGCTTCGCCCGGCCCGCAGGACAGCCACTATCTCTTCAACCGCTTCGTCGAGCTGATGGCGGCGGAGAAGGGCAAGAAGGCGGCCTGAGGGCCGACCAGGACGACCGGAGGCAGGCATGATCCACCAGTTGCGCATCTACGAGATCTTCGAGCGCAACAAGGCGGCCTTCCATGCCCGCTTCCGCGACCACGCCGCCCGCATCATGGCGCGCCACGGCTTCCACATCGTGGCGATGTGGGAGACGGCGAGCGCCGGGCGCACCGAATTCGCCTATATCCTCGCCTGGCCGGATAGCGAGACGAAAACGAACGCCTGGGCGAGCTTCATGGCCGATCCGGAATGGAGCGAGATCAAGCGCGTCACCCGGAACGAGCATGGCGACATGGTCGGCGCGATCGAGGACCGCATGATGAACCCGACCGACTACTCCCCGAAGCTCGGTTGACAGCACCGCACCCGCGCGCTTTAAGCAAAGCATGATCAGCCTGCTTGCCTTCCTTCACGGCTATTACGCCCCGCTCTCATAGAGGCGGTGGCATTCCCATGTTCAACCGCCGCGCTGGCGGTTGAATTCAGGCAGATCACCCGGCATCGCGGCCCACCACCGGACCAGAGCGATGTCTTCCAGAATCAGAACCGTCTCCACCATCGGCATCATGGGCTTCGGCGCCTTCGGCCGCCTGATGGCCCGCCATCTCCAGCCGCATTTCGCCTTGCGCGTCTGCGACCCCACCAGCGCGCCCGCAACCGATACGAGCGGCAAGGGCCTGCAGCCGGCGACCCCTGCCGAAGTCGCATCCTGCGACCTCGTCATCCTCGCCGTGCCCGTTCCGGCGATCCCCGAGGCGATCGCGGCTTTGCGCCCGCATCTCAAGGCCGGCGCCATCGTGCTCGATGTCGGCTCGGTCAAGATCGGCCCCGCCCGGGCGATGGAAGCCGCCCTGCCCGATGATGTCGAGATCATCGGTACGCATCCGCTCTTCGGCCCGCAGAGCGCTCGCGACGGGCTTGCCGGCCTCAAGATCGCGCTCTGCCCGATCCGTGGCCGCAGCACGCCGCGCATCGCCGCCTTCCTGCGCCATGTGCTGAAGCTGAAGGTCATCGTGACGACAGCCGACGCCCATGACCGCGAGGTCGCGATGGTCCAGGGCCTGACCCATCTCATCGCCAAGATCCTGGTCCGGATGGAGCCCCTGCCGCGGACGATGACCACGGCGAGCTTCGACCTCCTGATGCAGGCGACCGAGATGGTCCGCTACGACGCGCCCAACGTCTTCATGGCGATCGAGCGCGCCAACCCGCACGCCAAGGCGGTGCGCGACCGCTTCTTCGCTCTGGCGGAGGAGATGCGGCTGTTCCTGGAGCATGGCCATACCGAAGCGGCGCAAACGGCTCCCGCCCTGCCTCAGAAGGTCGCAGAGGTCGCGCAGGCCTAGCCTTCGCGATCCTCACCGACGAGAATATCGGAAAGGCGAATGCTCCTGCGATGACCGACAATCCCCTGCTCTACCCGGGCGCCGCCCATCCCGATCTGCGCGAGCCGATGATCGCCGACCTCGTCCGCACCTTCTACGAGCGGGCGCGTCTGGACGATGTGATCGGCCCGGTCTTCGCGGCGGCTGTGACGGATTGGGACGACCACATCGCCAAGATCACCGATTTCTGGAGCGGCGTGATGCTGCGCACCGGCCGCTACAATGGCCGCCCGATGCGCCCGCATCTGATCCTGCCGCTCGAGGGCAAGCATTTCGACCGCTGGCTCGACCTGTTCGAGGCGACGGCACGCGAGGTCTGCGCGCCCGGCATCGCAGACGCCTTCATCGTCCGGGCGCGGCGCATCGCCGACAGCTTCGAGATGGCGCGCGCCAGCCAGCGCGGCGAATTCGCGGCACCGCGGCATAGTTTGCGGTGAATGCAGTGCGTCATTCTCGGGCTTGACCCGAGAATCTCAGGCCGAAAGAGGCTCTGGCACTCGCCGGTCATGAGATGCTCGGATCAAGCCCGAGCATGACGCGCAAGGCATCTAGGCCGCGCGTGCCTCCCGGCTCAGGAACGTAGCGATCTCTCCCCGATCAGCTCCCGCCTCCCGCGCGATCCGCTCGGCGAGGACCACCGACGAGGGCCGAAGCGTCCCCAGCGGCCGGTCGAGCCAGTAGGACACCGGATTCAGCGCCTCCCGCGCATCAACCCGTACGATCCGTCCCGCCGCGAGCTGCTCGCGCGCCAAAGGCGGCCGGGCCAGCGCGATGCCAAGCCCATGGGCGGCCGCATCGAGCACGAGATTGTAGTCCTCGAAGCGGCGATCCTGCGGCCGCGGGCGATAATCCAGCCCCTGCGCCGCGAACCAAGCCTTCCAGCCGGCCGCGTCGGAATCATGGATCAGCGGCTGCGCCAACAGGCGTTCCGGCGCGCCCTCCCCGATCGCGGCCGCGAGCCCCGGCGAGGCGATCGGAAAGCACCATTCTTCGAACAGCTTGAGCGAGAGCCGGTCCGGCGCGCCGCCACGCCCGCAACGGATGCCGAGATCGACGCCTTCCTCCTCGAAATCGACCTTGCGATGCTCGACCTGCAGCACGATCCGCAGCGAGGGCGCGCCCGCCTCCAGCACGGCCAAGCGCGGCATCAGCCAGAGCGCGCAGACCGAAGGCGGCGCGCTGACCCGCACCACCGAAGCGCCGCGCGCCTCGCGCCAACGTTCGGAGGTATCGGCGATCAACGCGAAAGCTTCCTGCGTGCGCTGGAGCAGGCGCTGCCCTTCCGGCGTCAGCGAGACACCGCGGGCCTGCCGCAAGAAGACACGCAAGCCGAGCCAGTGCTCCAGCTTGGCGATCTGCCGGCTGATGGCGCCATGCGTCAGGTTCAGCGCCTCGGCGGCCGAGGAGAAGCTGCCGGTGCGCGCGGCCGCCTCGAAAGCGCGCAGGGTGTCGAGCGGCGGCAGGTTCGAGCTGTGATCCATCGTCACAGCTCATGCGCGAATTGTTCGTTTGTCAATCAGCTCGTGCGGGCGCTTATCGGCAGCAGCCTTTCGTCATTGATGGATCGACGCCATGTCCTCCTCGAGCTGCGCCTCCCCTGCGCTCATTGCCCCCGGCGCCAGGCGCCTCGACCCGACGCTGGTCTTCACCGTGACTTTCACGGTCATGGCCTGGGCCTCCTCCTTCCCGGCGATTCGCGCCGGCCTCGCCGGCTTCGGCCCGGCCGAGATGGCCGCGCTGCGCTTCGCCCTTGCCGGCGGCCCGGCCGCACTCTTCCTCATCGCGACGCGGGCGAAGCTGCCCGAGCGCGCCGACATCTGGCGCTTCCTGGTCGGCGGCGTGATCTTCATCGCCGGCTACGCTCTCCTGCTGAATTTCGGCCAGCGCGTCGTGCCGGCGGGTCCGGCCGCCTTCATCATCAACACCAACCCGATCATGACGGCCGTGCTCGCCATGATGATCCTCGGCGAGCGCTTCAGCCTGACCGCCTGGCTCGGCACGGCGCTGTCCTTCGCCGGCATCGGCGTGATCGCGCTCGGCAAGGGGCTCGATGTCGAGATCGGCATGAGCGTGCTGCTGATCCTCGGCGCCGCCTTCTGCAACGCCATCACCACGGTCGTGCAGAAGCCGCTCTTCGCCCGCTACAAGCCCTTGCATGTCGCGGCCTGGAACATGGCGATCGGCGGCTTCGTGCTGCTGCCCTTCCTGCCCTCCGCCATCGCCCAGGCTCAGGTCGCCCCGGCCGTCTCCTTCTGGTCGGTGGTCTATCTGGCGGTCGTGCCGAGCCTGATCGCCTACGGCACCTGGGCGATCACCCTCTCGCGCCTGCCGGCCGCCCGCGCCTCCAATTTCCAGTACGCCGTGCCGCCAGTGGCGATGCTGCTGGGTTTCCTGTGGCTCGGCGAGGTGCCGACGCTGTTTGGCCTGATCGGCGGCGTCATGGCACTGGCCGGGGTCGTGGTGGTCAATCTGAAGCGGTGATCAAAACCCCTTCGCCGCCAGCGCCTTCTCGTCATCCGCGATGTAGTCGCGGATGATCGGGACGGCGCTCTTGTGCGGGCCGAGCAGGAGCTGGAACACCATGTCGCCGCCGATGTCGAAGGAGATCGAGCAGGCGCAGAGATAGAATTCCCACATCCGGGCGAAGCGCTCGCCCATCATGCCGACGACCTCCTGGCGCCTGGCCATGAAGCGCTCTCGCCAGGCTTCGAGCGTCCAGTGGTAGTGGCGCCGCCAGAATTCGCAGTCCGAGGACCAGAGCCCGGTCTGCTCCACCGCCGCGAACACCTCCGACAGCGCCGGCGCATAACCGCCGGGGAAGATGTATTTCTCGAAGAACGGCCCGGTGAAGCCCGGCGGCCCGGCGCGGCCGATGCAGTGGACGAGCGCGATCCCGTCCGGCGTCAGCAAATCGCGGATCTTCTCGAAATATTCGCCGTAATGCGCGACGCCGACATGCTCCATCATGCCGACCGAGACGATGCGGTCGAACGTCCCCGTGAGCTCGCGATAGTCCTTGTTGACGAAGGTCACGGCATCACCCACGCCCGCGGCCTCGGCTCGCTTTTGCGCGGCCGCCATCTGGTCGGGCGAGACGTTGAGGCCGGTGACCTTGGCTCCGCAGGCTTTCGCCAGATAGATCGAGAGTTCGCCCCAGCCCGAGCCGATGTCGAGCACGCGCATGCCGGGCTCGATCTTCAACTTGGCGGCGATGTGCCGGAGCTTCGCTTTCTGTGCTGCCTCCAGCCCGACCTCGGGACTGTGCCAGTAGGCACAGGAATAGGTCATCGTCTCGTCGAGCCAGAGCCGGTAGAAATCGGTCGGGATGTCGTAGTGATGCTTGACCTTCTTGCCGGCGGCACCGAGCGGGTTGTGCATCCGCCAGCGCCGGATGCGGAAGCGAACCTGCCGGATCGCCTTTTGCAGCGGATGCTTGCGCAGTTCCTTCCGTTGCAGCCAGAACAGCGTCAGCAGGTCGTGGATCGTGCCTTCCTCGAAGTCGATCCGCCCGTCCATGTAGCCTTCGGCCAGCGCCAGCTCGGGATTGAGGAAGAGCTCCCGCTCGATCCGGTCGTCATGAAAGCGTACGGTGACGGAGGGTGCGATCTTGCGCGCCCCGGCGAACAGCATCTCGGCCGGGCCGGGGCCGAAGACATGCCGCTTGCCATCCGGGGTGACGACAGTCAGGCGCCCCTGGCGGACGAAACCCTTGAGCAGTCGCGGCAGCAGCAGCATCGGCGATCCCCGTTGACCCCGCGAGTCGCGGGCAGCCCGACGAGCTAATCGCAAACGGCGCCGCGCCGGAAGCCCTGTGGTTGCGGAGCGGCCCGGCTTTCGCTTACTCGTCGCAAGGAAGAGGCCGCATCCGGCCCGAGGATCGAGCGAACCCATGTCCTGGCGCGATTTCTGGAACGGCGAGCATGCGATCTACGTCTCGCCACGCCACAAGGCCCTGCATTACCGCGGGATCGCGAGCGACCTGATCGGCCATATCCCCTCGCCCGCAGCGGTCGTGCTCGACCATGGCTGCGGCGAGGCGCTCGATGCCGCCCGCGTCGCGCGGGCCTGCGGCAAGCTCTATCTCTGCGAGGCGGCGCCGAGCGTCCGCGAGAAGCTGCGCGGACAGTTCGGACGGCTGGAGACGGTCGCGGTCGTCTCGCCGGAGGAGGTCGAGGCCCTGCCCGAGGCGACGCTCGATCTCGTCGTCGCCAATTCGCTGATCCAGTACCTCTCCCGCGACGAACTGAAAACCGTGCTCGCGACCTGGCACGGCCGGCTCAAGCCCGGCGGCGCCCTCGTCCTCGCCGACGTCATCCCGCCCGATGTGAGCCCGCTGACGGACGCCGCCCAGCTTCTCGCCTTCGGCTGGCGCGGCGGCTTTTTCCTGACGGCGCTCGCCGGGCTCGTCCGCACGGCCTTCTCGGACTATCGCAAGCTCCGCGCCCAATACGGCCTTTCGACCTATACGCCGGAAGCCATTCAGGACCTGCTGCGCGAGGCCGGCTTCGCCGAGGTCCAGCGGCCCGCGAATTTCGGCCACAACCCGCATCGGATGACCTTCAAGGCGATCAGGCCGGCCTGAAGGCCGGCGCGCGCAGCCTCTTGGAAGGCCTCCTCGTGCAGGGCGAGCGCGGGAGGTACCGGGCATTCCGTAACTGAACCCGACGGAATGACTTGATCCGGACCGGCAAATATGGCTTTGAGCGCGGCTTGTCTCCACGTCACCGCCACTAAGTCACTGCCTCCAAGCCCGGAATGCCCGTGCAGGACCAATTCGCCTGTCCTTATTGCGACGCAATGCTCAACCGGGGCGTGCTGTCCTGCCGCTGCTGCGGGCGCGATCTCACGCCCGTCCTGCCGCTGCTGCGCCGTCTCGATACGCTGGAAGAGCGTCTCGCCGCCTTCGAGAAGAAAGCCGAGGAGGACCGCGCCGCAGTCGCGGCCATGCCGGCACCACCCGCGGCAGAGGTCAAGGCGGCAATCCTGCCCGAGGATATGCCTCCGGGCGATGAGCTGCCGCGCGCCCTGAACGCGGCGCGTCGGCGCTTCTGGGTGCTGCCGCTCGGCTTCCTGCTGCTGCTCGGCGCCTATGGCTCGGTCGTGCTCTGGCTCGACTTGCCCCTCTGGTCGCTGCGCCTTGCCTCGATCGCAATTCCCTTCACCACGGGCCTGATCTATTTCGGCGTCCGGCCACGGCTGATCGCCTTCGATATCGGCATCGCCCTCGCCTTCGCGATTTTTTCCGTCGCAGCAATGAACGCGTGGCTGGGCTGGCACGACAATATACCGCTCCTTCCGCAGGGATCGGCAGCCTGGCGCGAGACGTTCTTCTATGCGCTGAGCATCGGTGCCTCCCTTTTCTCGGGGATGTTGCTGCGCGTGACGCAGGCTGCGCTGACCGCGCGCGGCCTCGTCTCGCTGCCGGAACTGCGTAGGGGGCTGCTGGCTGTTCACGGCAAGATCCCGATGGAAACCTTGAAGACCATCGAGACCACGATCCTGATGGCCACGACCGTCATTTCTGCCATTGCCGGCATCATTGCCGGTATTCTGGGAGTGAAATAAGAAAGATGATCGAGACTGTGCTTGTCCGGCACGTTCTGCCTGCCGTCTTCGCTGCCGCCATCATGCTGTCGAGCGCCCATGCCGCCGACCCGATCCAGCTCATCACGCGCCAGGAGGCCGCGCTGCCGGCCGCCGGCATCGCCGCCACGGGCACGCGCAACCTGACGCGCGGCCCCGGGATCGACACCTTGCCGACGCCCGACAAGGGCGTGGACGGCAAGCCCTTCCGGCTGGCGGTGCGCTTCGTGCCGAGCAACGGCGTGCCGGTCGATCCTTCGACCGTTCGCGTCTTCTATCGCCGCCAGCCCCCGCTCGACATCACCGAGCGCGTCAAAACCTTCATCACGCCGGCCGGCATCGATGCGCCGGCGGTCGTGGTGCCGCCCGGCACGCATGTCATCGAGATCGAGGCGACGGACAAGGAAGGCCGCATCGGCCGCCGGCAGCTCCAGCTGACCGTCGCCCCGTCGCAATAGCTGCGATCAAGCGCACCCGCAGCCTTGCAAGCCCCACCGCCATGACGACCAAAGGCGTAGTCCGCAGACCGGGGAGCACGGTGGACTCGCGTCGAACGCCATGGAACGCTGCGTCACCTGGGGAGAGGCTGACATGCGATACTGGCTTGCCGCGACGGCGTTGTTGTTCACCCTGTTGGGAGCCGCACCGCCTGTTGCGGCGCAGGACGGCCGGATCAGACCGGAATGTCGCCGGACGGGAGATCCACGGGCCTGTACTTGCGCCCTCGACAACGGCGGCATGATGGTGGCCGACCCTCACCGTCCGAACCGGATGCGCTGGCGGTCGCCACGGCTTGGAACGGGAGCCCATATGGCCTTCATGAACTGTTCCAACCGCGCCGGGCGGCGCGGCTAGAGCATCGCTCCGAAAAGCGGAATGCGGCTTTCGGGAAAGCCGACGCAAATGCGCTCCGGCGTCTCTCCGATCGCGAGCCTCCGGCTTCAGGCCGCCCGGTCGGCGAAGCTGAAGAATTTGTGGCCGAGGAACGAGAACACCATCACCACCCCCGTCGTGACGAACTGCATCGGTAGATAGGGCAGTCCGAGCCGGGTCACGAAAAGATGCATCAGCAGGCCGGTGAGCACGAAGCCGCCGGCCGCGATCAGCCCGAAGCGCCAGCCGGCCTGCGCATGGCTGCGCGTCGCATCGAAGGTCATCCAGCGGTTCAGGCCGTAGGAGACCAGTGCACCGACGACGAAGCCGGCGAGCGTCGCCGGCACGGGATCGAGCCTGGCGCCCTCCACCAGCCCGATCAGCACGCCGTAATGGGCCACCGCCGTCAGCCCACCGGCGAAGGCATAGCTGACGAGTTGGCGGAACTGGCGCGGATAGCGACGAAGCGGCATCCGCGCTTCCTAGATCATCGGGCGCGCGGGGCGAATGATTTTTTGCCTCGCGCGGTCCCGTCATCCTGCATCGCGCCTCTCACGCGACAACCTGTCGGCGCGGTTCACGTCCCGCCGAGTCCTGCAGCGTCAGGCCCGGGCCTCAAAGACCATGTTGAACGGCGTCTCCGTCGCACGGCGGAAATGCGAGAAGCCGGCATCGAGCGCAACCTTCCGCAGGCGCATCTCCCCCGCCTGCGCGCCAAGCCCGAGGCCGACCTCCTGCGACAGCGAGGCCGGCGTGCAGATCATCGTCGACGCCCCGTAGTAGATCCGCCCGACCGGGTTGAGGTTGTCCTTGAGATGGTCGTGCGCGAAGGGCTCGACGATCATCCAGCTCCCATCCCTGGCCAGCGACTCGCGCACATGCTTTCCGGCGCCGACCGGATCGCCCATGTCGTGCAGGCAATCGAACATGGTCACGAGGTCGTATTTCCGTTCCGGGAAGTCCTTGGCCGAGGCGCGCTCGAAGGTGATGCGGTCGCCCACGCCGGCCTTCTCCGCCGCCTCGCGCGCCCGCTCGATCGAAGGACCGTGATAGTCGAAACCGTAGAAGCGCGACTGCGGATAGGCCTGCGCCATCAGGATGGTGGAAGAGCCGTGTCCGCAGCCGACATCGGCAACCGTCGCGCCCCGCTGCAGCTTGGCCTCGACATCGCCCAGAGCCGGAATCCACTCCGCCGTCAGATGGGCATTGTAGCCCGGCCGGAAGAAACGCTCGGTCCCGCGGAAGAGGCATCTGCTGTGCTCATGCCAGCCGAGGCCGGCACCGCTCCGGAAGGCCTCCGCGACCTTCGGCTCGTCGATCCACATCGACTGGACGACCTCGAAGGCGCCGGCGAAGAAGGCCGGGCTGTCCTCCTCCGCGAAGGCCATGGCCTGCTCCGGCGAGAGGCTGAAGCTGTCGCTGCCTTCGTCATAGTCGACATAGCCGGCCGAGGCCTGCCCGGCGAGCCATTCGCGCAGATAGCGCTCCTTGAGGCCCGTCTTCTCGGCCAGTTGCCGGGAGGTGACGGGCTCGCCATCGGCCATCGCCTTGTAGAGGCCGAGCTGATCGCCCAGCACGATCAGGGAGCCGGTGACGGACGCTCCGACATCGCCGACAAGACGTCCCACTAGCGCATCGAGTTTCTGAGGGTCGGCTTCACGCATGGCCATGCTCCTCGGGTTAGGGCGTGGCCGGCTTGACGCGATCCGGCTCGACGCCATCGCGGAAGCGGCAACGCTATACCCTTAGGTAAGCATGTCAACGCAAGGACAGGTCCGCTCTCAGCCCTTCGCCTGAGCCGGCTCGGGGACGCGCGGCAGGCTGGGGTCGCGCTGCGCTGCCTCGATCACGCTGTCGAGCAATCCCGGGAAGCGCCGGTCGAGATCGGCGCGCCGGATGCTGAGATAGCGCGAGGTGCCCTCGACGCGCATATGCGTGATCCCGGCCTCGCGCAGCTTGGCGAAGTGATAGGAGAGCAGCGACGGCGAGGCCAGCCCGACGAAATTGCTGCAGCGGGCCTTGTCCATCTCCGTTGCATCGGAGAGCGCCACCAGAATGCCGAGCCGGATCGGATCGGCCAGCGCCGCGAAGATGTCGGCCGGCGCGACATCGTCGATATCGGGATGGAACAGCGGTTTCATGCCTCCGAGATAGGCGATGGCATCACTCCTGACAAGATTCAACATTCATTGAAATTACCCTTGCGGTAATCACCAGGCGCGATTAATTCAATGATCATTGAATTTCGAAGCCAGACTTCGATACAGCGACCATCCGCAAGGATCACTCCTATGGACATCCGTCTCTTGTCGCTCGCCGGCGGCGCCTTCGCCATCGGCACGGGCAGCCTGATCGTCACCGGCATCCTGCCCCATCTCGCCTCCGGCCTCGGTGTCTCCGTCGACACCGCCGGCCTGCTCATCTCGATCTTCGCCCTGGCCTATGCGGTCGGCTCGCCGATTCTCTCCACCGTGCTGGGCGATGCCGATCGCAAGCGCGTCCTGATCGGTGCGATGGCGGTCTTCGGCCTCGCCAATCTCGGTGCCGCCTTCGCCACGGATTTCACCGTCGTCGTGCTGGCGCGCGTCGTCATGGCGTTCGCGGCCGGCGTGTTCATGCCTGCCGCCAACGCCGTGGCCGTGGCCATCTCTCCGCCCGAGCGGCGCGGACGCGCCATCGCGCTGGTCACCGGCGGCATGACCGTATCGCTGATTCTCGGCATCCCGATCGGCACCGCCGTCGTCGGCTTCGGCGGCTGGCATCTCGCCTTCCTGATCGTCGCCGGCTTGAGCGTGCTCTCGCTGGCGGGGCTCTTCGCGAGGCTCCCGGCCGGCCTGCCGCACGGCACCAACACGCTGCGCGAGCGCCTGCAGGTCGCGAGCCGCTCCGACGTGCTGCTGGCGTTGGGCACGACCATGCTTTGGACGACCGGCGCCTTCGTCCTCTACACCTATATCGCGCCCTTCCTGACCAACCATGCCGGCATCGCCGGCCCCTGGCTGGCGGCGACGCTCGTCCTCTCCGGCATCGGCTCGGCGCTCGGCAACCAGTTCGGCGGGATGGCGAGCGACCGCTTCGGCCCCGAGCGCACGCTCTCCGTCGTGCTGACGATTCTCACCGGGGCCCTGCTTGCGGCCTCGCTGGTCGCGGTGACGCTGCCGCCGGCGATTGCGATCTATCTGCTTCCGCTCGTCATCATGGTCTGGAGCGGCGCGGGCTGGGCCGGCCACCCCTCGCAGATGTCGCGGCTGGCGGCGATGGCGCCGGACGCCATCGTCGTCGCGCTCTCGCTCAACGCATCCGCCCTCTATTTCGGCATCGCCGCCGGCGCGGCTTTGGGCCAGCAGGTGATGCGCCATGCCGGCACCTGGTCGCTCGGCTTCGTCGGCGCCGCCTGCGAGATCGCGGCGCTCGGCCTGCTCTTCGTCGCCATGCGCCGCAAGCGCAGAACGCCCAAGCCGCTGGAGATCGATCTCGTGCTGCCGGCATCACGGCCTGTGCGTTGATGCGGGTGGGAAGCGCTTTTAGCTTCCCCCCGCCGCCTTGCCCGTCTATAGCGAGCGCCTAGCATTCATTCAGACGCTCGCTCGGCCTCCGCTCGCCCGATCGGACCGGCCTTGCGCGCGCCTGCCCAAGACCGGTCGAGATCATGCCCAAGCGCACAGACATCAAGTCCATCCTGATCATCGGCGCGGGCCCCATCATCATCGGACAGGCCTGCGAGTTCGATTATTCCGGCACCCAGGCCTGCAAGACGCTGAAGGCCGAGGGCTACCGCATCATCCTGGTCAACTCGAATCCGGCGACGATCATGACCGATCCCGATCTCGCCGACGCGACTTATGTCGAGCCGATCACGCCCGAGATCGTCGCCAAGATCATCGAGAAGGAGCGCCCCGACGCGCTCCTGCCCACCATGGGCGGCCAGACGGCACTGAACTGCGCGCTCTCGCTCAAGAAGATGGGCGTGCTGGAGAAATTCAACGTCGAGATGATCGGCGCCACCGCCGACGCCATCGACAAGGCCGAGGACCGTGAGCGTTTTCGCGAGGCGATGACCAAGATCGGCCTCTCCACGCCGCGCTCGCACCATATCAAGACGCTCGGCCAGGCGCTCGACGCGCTCGAGGACATCGGCCTTCCCGCCATCATCCGCCCCTCCTTCACCATGGGTGGCACCGGCGGCGGCATCGCCTACAACAAGGGCGAGTTCATCGACATCGTCGAGCGCGGCATCGACGCCTCCCCCACCAGCGAGGTCCTCATCGAGGAGAGCGTTCTCGGCTGGAAGGAGTACGAGATGGAGGTCGTCCGGGACAAGAAGGACAACTGCATCATCGTCTGCTCGATCGAGAACTTCGATCCGATGGGCGTCCATACCGGTGATTCGATCACCGTCGCGCCGGCCCTGACGCTGACCGACAAGGAATACCAGATCATGCGCGACGCCTCGCTGGCCGTGCTGCGCGAGATCGGCGTCGAGACCGGCGGCTCGAACGTTCAGTTCGCGATCGATCCCGAGACCGGCCGCATGATCGTCATCGAGATGAACCCGCGCGTCTCGCGCTCGTCTGCTCTCGCCTCGAAGGCGACCGGCTTCCCGATCGCCAAGGTCGCGGCGCGGTTGGCCGTCGGCTACACGCTCGACGAGATCGAGAACGACATCACCGGCGGCGCGACGCCGGCCTCCTTCGAGCCGACCATCGACTACGTCGTCACCAAGATCCCGCGCTTCGCCTTCGAGAAATTCCCCGGCTCCGAGCCGACGCTGACCACCGCGATGAAGTCGGTCGGCGAGGCCATGGCGATCGGCCGCACCTTTCAGGAATCGCTGCAGAAGGCCTTGCGCTCGCTGGAGACCGGCCTGGACGGGCTCGACGAGATCGAGGTCGATGGCATGGGCCTCGGCGACGACCGCAACGCGATCAAGGCGGCGATCTCGACCCCGACGCCCGACCGCATCCTGCATGTCGCGCAGGCGATGCGGCTGGGCTTCACCGACACCGAGATCCATGAGAGCTGCAAGATCGACCCCTGGTTCCTCGAGCAGATGCGCGAGATCGTCGAGACCGAGGAGAAGGTGCGCAAGTTCGGCCTGCCGCAGACCCCTGGCGCCTTCCGCCAGGTCAAGGCGATGGGCTTCTCCGACAAGCGCCTCGCCGCCGTCTCCGGCAAGACCGAGGCCGAGGTCAGGGCGCTGCGCCGCTCGCTCGAGGTGCGCCCCGTCTACAAGCGCATCGATACCTGCGCCGCCGAATTCGCCTCGCCGACCGCCTATATGTACTCGACCTACGCCATGCCCTTCGCCGGCAAGGTTGCCGACGAGGCCAATCCCTCGGATCGCAAGAAGGTCGTCATCCTCGGCGGCGGGCCGAACCGTATCGGCCAGGGCATCGAGTTCGACTATTGCTGCTGCCATGCCTGCTACGCGCTGCGCGACGTCGGCTACGAGACCATCATGGTCAACTGCAACCCGGAGACGGTCTCGACCGACTACGACACCTCCGACCGGCTCTATTTCGAGCCGCTGACGGTCGAGGACGTGCTCGAGATCCTGGAGACCGAGAAGCAGAACGGCACGCTGCACGGCGTCATCGTCCAGTTCGGCGGCCAGACGCCGCTCAAGCTGGCGAACGCGCTGGAGGAGGCCGGTATCCCGATCCTCGGCACCTCGCCCGACATGATCGACCTCGCCGAGGACCGCGACCGCTTCAAGCGTCTGCTCGACAAGCTCAGCCTGAAGCAGCCGAAGAACGGCATCGCCTATTCGGTCGAGCAGTCGCGCATGATCGCGGGCGAGCTCGGCCTGCCCTTCGTCGTGCGGCCTTCCTATGTGCTCGGCGGCCGCGCCATGGCGATCATCCGCGACGAGGTGATGTTCGAGGACTATCTGCTCGGCACCCTGCCCTCGCTGATCCCCTCCGAGGTGAAGGCCAAGTATCCGAACGACAAGACCGGCCAGATCAACACGGTGCTTGGCAAGAACCCGCTGCTGTTCGACCGCTACCTGTCGGACGCCATCGAGGTCGATGTCGACTGCCTCAGCGACGGCCGCGACGCCTTCATCGCCGGCATCATGGAGCATATCGAGGAGGCCGGCATCCATTCCGGCGATTCGGCCTGCTCGCTGCCGCCGCGCTCGCTCTCGCCCGCGATCATCGCCGAGCTGGAGCGCCAGACCAAGGCGATGGCGCTCGCGCTCGATGTCGGCGGGCTGATGAACGTGCAATACGCCATCAAGGACGGCGAGATCTACGTGCTCGAGGTCAATCCGCGCGCCTCGCGCACGGTGCCCTTCGTCGCCAAGGTCATCGGCCAGCCCATCGCCAAGATCGCCGCGCGCATCATGGCGGGCGAGACGCTGGGCAGCTTCGGCCTCAAGCCCGCGGTCCTCGGCCATGTCGGCGTCAAGGAGGCGGTCTTCCCCTTCGCGCGCTTCCCCGGCGTCGACGTGCTGCTCGGCCCCGAGATGCGCTCGACCGGCGAGGTCATCGGCCTCGACCGTTCTTTCGACGTCGCCTTCGCCAAGAGCCAGCTCGGCGCCGGCTCCAAGGTGCCGGTCAAGGGCACGGTCTTCGTCTCGGTGCGCGACGACGACAAGCCGCGCATCGTGCCGGCCGTGCGCATCCTGGCTGATCTCGGCTTCCGCATCCTCGCCACCGGCGGCACGCTCCGGCTGCTGCAGGAACAGGGCATCGACGCCGCCCGGATCAACAAGGTCCTGGAAGGCCGCCCGCACGTCGTCGACGCGATCAAGAACGGCGAGATCCAGTTGATCTTCAACACCACCGAAGGCCCGCAGGCCCTCGCCGATTCCCGTTCGCTCCGGCGCTCGGCCCTCTTGCACAAGGTGCCCTATTATACCACCTTGGCAGGCGCGATCGCAGCGGCGGAAGGCATCAAGGCCTATAGCAGCGGCGATCTCGAAGTACGGTCGCTGCAATCCTACTTCGAACGGGCAGCTTGACGTAGCCGCTCGCAACGAGGTTCAAATACCGAGCGGAAGCGCGGACGCGCCGGCACCCTTGGACGGGGCCGGCGTCAGCCGCGCTTTCGGATCTTACGGGACGGAAAGAATGGAAAAGGTTCCCATGACTGCGGGCGGCTTCGCCGCTTTGGAGGTGGAGTTGAAGCACCGCCAGCAGGTCGAGCGTCAGCGCATCATCGCGGCGATCTCCGAGGCCCGTGCGCTCGGCGACCTCTCCGAGAACGCCGAATATCACGCGGCGAAGGAAGCGCAGTCGTTGAACGAAGGCCGCATCATGGAGCTGGAGTCGCTGATCGGCCGCGCCGACATCATCGACGTCTCCAAGCTCGGCGGCGACACGGTCAAGTTCGGCGCCACGGTCAAGCTGATCGACGACGATACCGAGGAAGAGAAGAGCTACCAGATCGTCGGCGAGCCCGAATCCGACGTGAAGTCGGGCAAGGTCTCGGTCGGCTCGCCGATCGCGCGCGCGCTGATCGGCAAGAAGGTCGGCGATTCCGTGCAGGTCAATACGCCCGGCGGCGGCAAGTCCTACGAGATCGTCGGAGTCGCCTTCCGCTAACCACGGCAACAGGGCGCCGATGGCAATCGGCGCCCGAGCTCCTACATTATCTCCGAAGGCCTTCGGAGACGACGCCATGACGACACGCCGCCACTTCCTCGCATTGTCGCTTGCGGGGGCATCGCTCGCGCTGCTCCCGTCCGGCCTCTCGCCTGCTCTCGCACAGGCCGCGCCCATCGGCTCGATCCGCGTCGAGTTCGCGCGAACGGTCACGGATGCCTGGGGCGACAATGTCAGGCTGGTCAGCGCCGAGCTTCAGCGAACGCTGGCTGAGATCCTCGGACCGGAATTCCGTCAGGGAGCCGGCAACCGCCTCGTCGTGACGGTCCGCAGCCTCTGGCTGGCGAGCTATGCCGGCGGTGGTGGCGGCGGCAAGCCGGCCGATGGCGGCGCCAGCAACGACTATCTCGAGAGCACGGTCACGCTCTACGACAGCCGCGGCCGCGCGCTCAACAGCTGGCCGATCATGTCGACGGAACTCTCGGGTGGCGCAGGCGCCTGGTATCTGCCGGATGTCGACCAGCGCCGGCTGAAGGCGCTGGCGCGCAACAACGCCTACTGGATCAAGCGCTACGTCGCGGGCTGAGCGCCGCTCAGCCGAAAGGCACGATCGGCTCGTCCTTGACCCGGTCGAGGGCGAGCGCGGTGCGCACATTGCGGACGTTCGGCAGCGCCGTCAGATCCCCGACGAAATCCTGAAACGCCTTCAGGTCGGGCGCCACGCATTTCAGCACGAAGTCGATGTCGCCGGAGAGCGTCCAGCATTCGCGCACCGGCGCCCAGTCACGGATGCGGCTCTGGAAGGCGACGAGATCGGCTTCCGCCTGGCTCGCCAGATGCACGAAGGCGAAGCAGACCACCTCATAGCCCAGCTTCCGCTCGTCGAGATCGGCATGGTAGCCACGGATCAACCCGGCCTCCTCCAGCGCCCTGACGCGCCTGAGGCAAGGGGGCGGCGAGATGCCGACGCGGCTTGCCAACTCGACATTGGTCATGCGCCCATCGGCCTGAAGCTCGCGCAGGATACGCAGGTCGATATCGTCGAGTTTCGCCGGCAATGAATGTCCTCTGAGGCAGGTGGCGCTGGTGTAGACGGCGTCGGCAGGCGATACAAGGCGCATGCCGCAGACGCCCGCCCCCTTGCATCAGAAAACCGCCCCGACGATCTGGGTCCTGACCGACGGCAAGGCCGGCGATGAGCTGCAATGCCTCGGTGTGGCCGAGCGGCTCGGCATCGTGCCGGAGATCCGCCGGGTGGCGCCGCGAAAGCCCTTCGCCTGGCTGATGCCGCGCGGCCCCATCGACCCGCGCGAGGGATCGGAGCGGCCGCAAAGCCCGATCCGCCCGCCCTTCCCCGACATCGCCATCGCCTCCGGCCGGCGTGCCGTCGCCTATCTCAGGGCGGTGAGGAAGGCCTCGAATGGCCGGACCTTCACCGTCTTCCTCAAGGACCCGCGCACCGGCACCGGTACGGCCGATCTGATCTGGGTCGCGGAGCATGACCGGCTGCGCGGCGGCAATGTCCTGGTCACCACCACCTCCCCTCATCGCCTGACGCCCGAGCGCCTCGCCGCCGCCCGCGCAGCGCCGCCGGCGCCGATCGCCGCCCTGCCCGCGCCGCGTGTCGCCGTGCTCGTCGGCGGCGACAGCCGGCATCATCGTTTCACCCCGGCGGATAGCGAGCGCCTCGCCCGACAGCTCGACGCCCTGGCCGCCTCCGGCGCGAGCCTGATGGGCTCGCCCTCGCGCCGGACCTCGCCCGCGCTTTCCGCCGGGGTGGCAGCGGTCTTCGCCCGGCATGGCGGCTGGTGGTGGGATGGCAGCGGCGAGAACCCCTACATCGCCCTGCTCGCCAATGCCGACGCCATCGTGGTCACCGCGGACTCGACCAACATGATCGGCGAGGCGACGGCGACCGGCGTGCCAGTTCTCGTCTTCGAGCCTCAGGGCGGCCATGCCAAGATCGCCGCCCTGATCGCATCGCTGACGCGCCAGGGCGTTGTGCATGCTTTCCGTGGACAGCTTGATGGCGAACGCTACCAGCCGATAGACTCCACGCCGATCATAGCCGATGCGATACGCGAAGGCTGGCTGCGCCACAGGGCGGCGCTCGGGCTCACGGGCCCCTGAAGCAGCGACCCTTGTTTCGGCGCCACGCCGCCGTATCTGACGGAGTCGAGCGCGGCCCGGCCGCGGAGAAGGAAACGAGACGATGGCCCACACCCACGCCCGCGTCATGATCGTCGGCTCCGGCCCCGCCGGCTACACGGCGGCGATCTACGCCGCCCGCGCCATGCTGGAACCGGTGCTGATCTCTGGCCTCCAGGCCGGCGGCCAGCTCATGATCACCACCGATGTCGAGAATTATCCGGGCTTCGCCGACGTCATCCAGGGCCCCTGGCTGATGGAGCAGATGCGCGCCCAGGCCGAGCACATGGGCACGAAGATGGTCTCCGACCATATCGGCAGGGTCGACCTGTCGCAGCGCCCCTTCCGGCTCTGGGGGGATGGCGGCGAGACCTATTCCTGCGACGCGCTGATCATCGCCACCGGCGCCCAGGCGAAGTGGCTGGGCCTGCCCTCCGAGCAGAGCTTCCAGGGCTTCGGCGTCTCGGCCTGCGCCACCTGCGACGGCTTCTTCTTCCGCAACAAGGAGGTCGTGGTCGTCGGCGGCGGCAACACCGCGGTCGAGGAAGCGCTCTATCTCGCCAATCTCGCCAGCAAGGTCACGCTGGTCCATCGCCGCGACCACCTGCGCGCCGAGCGCGTGATGCAGGACCGGCTGTTCAAGCACCCGAAGATCGAGGTGATCTGGGACAGCGAGATCGCCGAGATCTGCGGCGGGACGACCCCGCCCAATGTCACGCATCTGCGCCTGACCAACACCAAGACCGGCGCCGAGAGCGAGCTCAAGGCCGACGGCGTCTTCATCGCCATCGGCCACAAGCCGGCGACCGAACTCTTCGTCGGCCAGCTCGCCATGCGCGAGACCGGCTATCTCGAAGTCGAGTCGGGAACGACTCAGACGAATGTTCCGGGCGTCTTCGCGGCCGGCGACGTCACCGACGAGCACTATCGCCAGGCCGTCACCGCCGCCGGCATGGGCTGCATGGCCGCTCTCGACGCCGAGCGCTGGCTGGTGGCGAGCACGCTCGATCAGCGAGAAGCCGCTGAATAAGGGCTTTTCGGGGATTCATCACTGGAATCGATGAATCCCCTCACCAGATTCAGTGCCAAAAAGAACAATCTCTGTCGTCCGGGCATTGACGGACAAGAACTTTATCCCCCACCATGCACAAAATGCATATCGGGGGAAGCGCGGTGGATTGGGACCGCATTAGAATTTTTTATACCGTCGCAGAGTCAGGCAGTTTCACAAAAGCTGGCGATGTTCTGGGGTTGAGTCAATCCGCCGTGAGCCGGCAGATCGGCGCGCTTGAGCGTGAGCTGCGGGCGCCGCTGTTTCACCGGCATACGCGCGGCCTGATTCTGACCGAGCAGGGCGAATTGCTCTGGCGCGCCGCGCGCGAGATGACGCAGCGGCTGGAGCGCACGCGCTCGCAATTGTCGGAGACCCGCGAGCATCCCTCGGGAGAGCTCAAGGTCACGGCGACGCGCGGCCTCGGTGGGCACTGGCTGACGCCGCGCCTGGCCGAATTCCTCGACCTCTATCCGGACATCAAGGTCGACCTTATCCTGACCGATGAGGAGCTCGACCTCTCGATGCGCGAGGCCGACATCGCCATCCGCCTGCGCCAGCCGCAGCAGCCGGACCTGATCCAGCGCAAGCTCTTCACCGTGCACTATCACGTCTATGCCTCGCCGGCTTACGTGAAGCGCTTCGGCGAGCCGAAGAGCTACGAGGATCTCGACAACCACCGGATCGTCTCCTTCGGCGGCACCTCGCCATCCTATCTCACGGCCGTGCACTGGCTCGGCACGATCGGCCGCGACCAGCGCAACCCGCGCCCGATCCATCTCGTCGTCAACAACATCACGGCGATGAAGCGCGCCGTCGATTCCGGCGCAGGCATCGCTGTGCTGCCGGACTACCTGATCGAGACGGGCTCGCCGCTCGTGCAACTGATGCGCGAGACCGAGATGCCGCAGCTTGAGAGCTATCTGGTCTATCCGGAAGAGATGAAGTCGGTCGCCCGCGTCCAGGTCTTCCGCGATTTCCTGATCCAGAAGGCGCAGCGCTGGACCTACTAACAGCCCAGCGGATCGCCGGCGCACCCTCCGGGTACGTCGGCGGCTCGCGTTCCGCCCCGGCGCGGACTTCTCCTGAAAATGCATCGCGATTGCGGACCCCGGCCGCAGGCACCTGCCCGGCCGCCTGCTGATTTTGCACGAACCCACCGCATCATCCCGGACTTGACCCGGCCCCCACGCCGAAGCGCTTGCGGGGCGCTTCGGGCAAGAGCTCCGGCGCTGCGTTCGCCCAGGCCGGAACGGCCCATATCTCCATGAAAACGCAGGCCGCTGTCGCCTTGCCGCCTGCTCGATTCGTAGGCAGCCAGCCGGCTGAGCAACCAACTGAAATCCTGCAAATGTATGACGGCAGCCCAGAAACTGTGCACGCCATACGGGCAGAAGCTACCAACCTTCATCCTGGATGATAGATCGTCGCAATTTCAATCTGCAATGAGTGCATATTTCTCAATCATTTAGGCACAAATTGGTCGCATCTGAGAGCGAGATATGCAGCTTGTGCATGGCGGCTCCAAGCTATGCTGCATTGCAAAACGGCAGGTCCTGCACAATATTGAGTACACGGTTGTTCGGAACGGGCTCCGCAATCTCCTCCCGGCGTTGAGTTCGTTTCAGCCGTTCCCCTCTGAGATGTTTGGCGTTTGAGCCAGATGTTTCAAACTTTCAAGGCCGGCTCCCCTCGGGGACGCCGGCCCTTTTTTTGCGCCGCGCCCTGTTGCGGCGCTCCGCTCCCGACAGATCGAGCCGACAAAAAAGGCACCGCCGAAGCGGTGCCTTCCGGAGAGCGCATCCAGATCCCTGCCGCTCAGGCGGCGAGCTTGCCGACGATCTTGGCGAAGCCGTCGAGGAAGCCCAGCAGGAAGCTGCGCGTGCCTTCATTGGTGATCTCGTGGTTCGCGTCGATCAGGTCTTCCTTGAAGGTGATGAAGACCTGCCCGCCGGCCACCACGCCGGCGAGATTGGTCATGATCATGCGCAGCTCGTTCTGGGCCACCGCCGTGCCGACGGCGCCGCCGCTGGCCCCGGTCACCGCGACCGGCTTGCCCGCCCAGGAATTCTTGCCATAGGGGCGCGAAGCCCAGTCGATCGCGTTCTTGAGCGCGGCCGGGATCGAGCGATTATGCTCGGGCGTGACGATCAGGATGGCATCGGCCGCCTCGATCTCGCGCTTCAGGCGCAGCGTCGGCTCGGGGCGATCAGCTTCGAGATCCTGGTTGAACAGAGGAAGGTCGTCGATCCGCACGAAGGAGGGTTCGAAGACATCGGCTCCGAGCTTCGCCAGAGCCTCCGCCAGCTTGCGGTTGATCGATTCGCGGCGGGTGCTGCCGACGACGATGGCGAGCTTCAACTTGGCCATGGCATTCCTCGTTGTTGGGCGAAACTGCCGTGACAGTAGAAGGCTCCGCGAGCCCGGCGCAAGACGATGCGCTGCAAGCGCATCATTGCAGCGTTTCAATCGCCATGGTCCGGCGGTGGTCAGGAACGCGGTGGCCGGGCTGCGAGCGGCAACGCCTCGAACAGGCCAGGCTCGGTGCTGGTCCGCGCCTTCTCGATCGTCAGGATGCGCAGCTTGGTCTCGACGCCGCCATCGGCCGAGAAGCCGCCGGTCTTGCCGCCGGCCGCCAGCACGCGGTGGCAGGGTACGATGATCGGCCAGGGGTTCTGGCCGAGCGCGACGCCCACAGCCCGCGCCGCGCCGGGCTCGCCGATGCGCTGCGCCACCTCGCCATAGGTCAACGTCTCGCCATGCGGGATCGACAGCGCGACTTCATAGACCCTGCGGTTGAAGTCCGGCGTCCGCTCGATCGCGAGCGGCAGATGCGAGAGATCGCGTTTTTCGCCCTCGAACAAGGCGCGGATGCCCGCCACAGTGTCCGCGACGAAGCCTTGCGCCTCGGTCTCCTCGGCTTCCGGGAAGCGCCGCTCCAGACGCTTGCGCGCCGCCGCCTCGTCCCGCTCGGGCAGTTGCGCGCCGATGAAGCGCTCGCCTTCCCAAACCAGGGCACAGATGCCGATCGCCGTCGCGAAGAGATGGAAATGCTGGGTGGCCATGTTCTTGCTCCCGGCGCCATTGCGTGGACCGGATGGGTCTAGCACGCGGCATAGCGCTGAGGGCACCCGAAAGCTGGCAGCAGGTCGGGCCTCACATGAAGAGGGCTTCGCCCTCCAGCCCCTTGTAGAGCCCGGCGACCTGCTCGCCATAGCCGTTATAGATCAGCGTCGGCCGGCGATCACGCGAGCCCAGCACCTGCTCGCTCGCCTGGCTCCAGCGCGGATGCGGCACGGCCGGGTTCACATTGGCCCAGAACCCGTATTCGCTGGCCTGCAGCGCCTCCCAGAAAGTCTTCGGCCGCTCCGCGACGAAGCTGATCTTGCGGATCGATTTCACCGATTTGAAGCCGTATTTCCACGGCGTGATCAGCCGCAGCGGCGCGCCGTGCTGCGTCGGCAGCGGCTTGCCATAGATGCCGGTGACGAGCAGCGGCAGATCATTCGCCGCCTCGGCGATGGTCAGCCCCTCGACATAGGGCCAGGGATACCAGCGCTGGTTCTGCCCCGGCGCGACGCGCGGGTTCAGGAAGGTCTCGAAGCGGATGTATTTCGCACCGGAGAGCGGCTTGGCGAGATTGACGAAGGATTTGAGCGGAATGCCGGTCCAGGGCACGGCCATCGCCCAGGCCTCGACGCAGCGGAAGCGATAGAGCCGCTCCTCCAGCGGCAGCTTGCGGGCGAGGTCGTCGAAGCCGATCTCGAAGGGCTTCTCGACCAAGCCGTCGACCTGGATGCTCCAGGGCCGCGTCGCCAGCCGCTGCGAGGCGTCGACGATGTCCTTCGACATGCCGAATTCGTAGAAATTATTGTAGTTCGCCGCGTCCTCCGCCTTGGTCAGCGGCACGTCGATCTTGAAGGCCTCGTTGCGCTTGGCGGGGTAGAGGTCGAGCGTCGGATCGGGCGTCTGGGCCGCGGCCGGACGCGGCAGGGCCGCACCGGCGATCAGCCCAGCTCCCGCAGCCATGAGTTGGCGGCGATTGAGGAAGGCGCCTTCCGGCGTCGCTTCGCTCTCCGGCAATTCCCAGCCGGCGCGGCGCTTGATCAGCATGACGGACATACTCCGCTTTCGTTGCGCCGAGCTAAGCCACGAAAGCGGTGTCACGGCAATTCACGAGCGAGAGAGGGAGGTCTTCCCTCTCCCCTCGGGGGAGAAGGTGGCAGCGCGCAGCGCTGACGGATGAGGGCAGGAACCTCGCCAAAACGAAAAAGGGCCGCTATGCGGCCCTTCCCTCGTCCGTCGCCTCGCAGACACCTTCCCCCGAGGGGAGAAGGATAACGATCAGCCCAGCGCTTCCAGCGCCTTGATGATGGCGGCGCCCATCTCGCTGGTCGAGACGGCGTTGGCGCCATCAGCAGCGATGTCCTTGGTGCGGGTGCCGGAACCCAGCACGTCGGCGATCGCGCCTTCGAGACGGTCGGCTGCCTCGCCCGCATTGAACGAATAGCGCAGCGCCATGGCAAACGAGCCGATCATCGCGATCGGATTGGCCAGGCCCTTGCCGGCGATGTCCGGCGCCGAGCCGTGGACGGGCTCGTAGAGCGCCTTGCGCTTGCCGGTGACGGGGTCTTCCGCGCCGAGCGAGGCCGAGGGCAGCATGCCGAGCGAGCCGGTCAGCATCGCCGCGACGTCGGAGAGGATATCGCCGAACAGATTGTCGCAGACGATCACGTCGTACTGCTTCGGCCGGCGCACGAGCTGCATGGCGCAGTTGTCGGCGAGCACATGCTCGAGCTCGACATCCTTGTACTCGGCGGCGTGCAGCGCAGTCACCGTCTGCTTCCAGAGCACGCCGGTCTTCATGACGTTGTGCTTCTCGGCCGAGGAGACCTTGTTGCGGCGGGTGCGCGCCAGCTCGAAGGCGACCCGGCAGATGCGCTCGATCTCAGGCGTAGTGTAAACCTGCGTGTCGACGCCGCGCTTCGAGCCATCCTCCAGCGTGACGATCTCCTTCGGCTCGCCGAAATAGACGCCGCCGGTGAGCTCGCGCACGATCAGGATGTCGAGGCCTTCGACGACCTCGGGCTTCAGCGACGACGCGGAGGCCAGCGCCGGATAGCAGATCGCCGGACGCAAGTTTGCGAACAGGCCGAGATCCTTGCGCAGGCGCAGCAGGCCGGCTTCCGGGCGGTGCTGATAGGGCACATCCGCCCATTTCGGGCCACCGACCGCGCCGAACAGCACGGCGTCGGCGTCTTGCGCCAGCTTCATGTCGCCTTCGGAGATGGCCTGCTTGTGCGCATCATAGGCGGCGCCGCCGACGAGACCCTTCTCGATCTCGAAGGAGCCGAGCCCCTGCTTGCCGAACCAGGAGACGATCTGCTCGACCTGGCCCATCACCTCGGGGCCGATGCCGTCGCCGGGGAGCAGCAGGAGCTTGTGGGTCGCCATCGTCGTCGCCTCGCGCTTGGTCGTGAACCGAACCGGTTTCCGGTCTCGCGGCGGTGATTACGGGCGGAACCGTGACGACGCAAGCGGCAGGCACGCGAAGCCGGCGCATGGCAGACCATGCGCCGGCGCCGAGAGCGGTGCTCAGACCTTCTTCTCCATGTTCCAGAAGAACTGGACCGGCGAGAGCACCATGCCGCTCAGATTCTTGCGGAACGCCATGGGCTGCTGGACGAGGCCGCAGGGGACATAGGGAACGGCCTCGAAGCCGCGCTCCTCGATCCTGGCCGCGATCTCCTTCTGCTTGGCCTCTTCCGGCGTTGCGATCCACGCGTCGCGGAGCCCCTCCATCGGCGCGTCGTCGGGCCAGCCGAACCAGGCGGCGCCGCCATTGGTCCGCGTCAGCGGATGCAGCGCCGGGTTGAGCGCATCCGCACAGGACCAGAGCGTATGGAACACCGACCAGCCGCCCTGCTCGGGCAGGCCGCGATTGGCGCGCCGGCCGATGAAGCTCGCCCAGTCGGTCGCGACGAGTTCCGCGTTGATGCCGAGCTTCTTGAGCAGATCCTCGGTGACCATGCATTGCTGATAGGCGATCGGCTGGTCGGCCGGGGCGAGCAGGATGACCTTCTCCCCCTTGTAGCCGGCCTCCTTGAGCATGGCCTTGGCCTTCTCGAGATTACCCGGCATGGCGGCCTGCCCACCCGCCCCGCTCGACATCGGCGAGCCGGGCGTGAAGAAGGTCTTGGCCTCCTTGTAGTAGGCCTTGTCGCCGACGACGGCCTCCATGTAGTCGGTCTGGTTGACGGCGGCCATCACGGCCCGGCGGATCGCCGGATTGTTGAAGGGCGGCTGCAACTGGTTGAACCGCATCAGCAGGAACAGGCCGAGCGGCACGTTCTCGATAACGACGTCCTTGTTGCCCTTCAGCATCGGGATGAGATCGACCGGGGGCTGCTCGTACCAGTCCAGCTCTCCCTGCATCAGCGCGCCGGCTGCGGCGGCCGCTTCGGTCAGCGCCAGCCACTCGATGCGGTCGATCTTGGCGATCTTGCCGCCGGCGGCCCAGGACGGCGCCTCCTCGCGCGGCTTGTATTGCGCGAAGCGCTCATAGATCGCGTTCTGGCCGGGCACCCATTGCTTGTCCATGAAGCGCCACGGGCCGGAGCCGATCGCCTCCGTGATGTTCTTCATGTGGTCGGTCTGCGCGATGCGTTCCGGCATAATGAAGGGCACGTTCGACGAGAGCTTGCCCAGCGCGGACGTCATCATCGGGAAAGGCTTCTTCAGCCGAATCCGGAAGCTGCGCCGGTCGACGACATCGTAGCCCTCGACGAAGGTGGCAAAGGTCTGGCCGAAGGCATCACGCTTCGACCAGCGGGCGATCGACGCGATGCAGTCCTCAGCGCGGACCGGCTCGCCGTCATGGAAGGAGAGCCCGTCGCGGAGGCGGAACGTCCAGCTCAGCCCGTCGGTCGCCGTCTCCCAGGCTTCGACCATCTGCGGCTTGATCTGGAAATTCGCGTCGGTCGCGAACAGCGTGTCGTAGATCAGATAGCCATGGTTGCGGATGACGTAGCTGGTGGCCGTGATCGGATCGAGCGAGGGAAGCGGCGTCGAGGGGTTGAAGCGCAGCGTCGCCGCCGCTCCCTGCGAGAAGGCCCGGTTACCCAGGAAGGCTGTCGCGGCAAGCGCACCAGCACCTTTGAGAACAGTGCGACGACGGATCGACATGGCATATCTCCCTCTGCTTAAGGCACGCGCCTTGATGCACGCTGACCTGCAAGAGATATACCAAAAGTCGACAGAGTGTCGACAACTCCGATCAGCCCCCCGTAGCCCGCGCGGTCACCTCGATCTCGACCTTCATCTCCGCCTTGAGCAGCCCGGCCACGACATAGATGCCGGCCGCGGGCCTGATCTCGCGGAAGAATTCACCGCAGACCGCCAGCACCGGCTCGCAATAGCTGCGGTCGGTGACGAAGTACTGCGCCCGCACCGCCTGAGACAGCGACGACCCCGCCTCCTCCAGCACGGCGCCGATCGTGCGGAAGATGTTGCGCGCCTGCTCGGCCGGATCGTCCGGCATCGTCATGGTGGCGTAGTCGTAGCCGGTCGTGCCGGAGACGAAGACGAGATCGCCATCGACCACGGCGCGCGAATAGCCGAAATTGCGCTCGAAGGGCGAGCCGGTGGAAATCAGGCGGCGTGTCATGCTGTCTCCGGAAGCTTGGATGCGGCGGAAACGCTTCTCTGAAGCGCTCCCGCAGCGCCACCCGTTTTCTGCAACCTTCAGACCCGCCCGCCCTTCAGCGCGCGCAGCACCTTTTCGCCCGGCCGCCCCGTCTGGGGCATGCCCAGCTTGCCCTCGATCTCCTTGATCGCCGTGCGCGTCAGTGAGCCCACGGCACCATCGGGCTCGCCGACATTGTAGCCGCGTGAGATCAGCAGGCGCTGGAGCTCGCGCCGCTGCTCGCGCGACAGCGGCAAGTCGTCGGTCGGCCACTGCCCCTGCACGCCCGGCTTGCCGCGCAGCCGGTCGGAGAGGAGCGAGATCGCCAAGGCGTAAGAATCCGCGCCATTGTAGCTGTAGGCGGCATCGTAATTCTTGAAGACGAGGAAGGCCGGGCCGTTGCGGCCGGCCGGCATCAGGAGCCCGGCATTGCCGGCGCCATTCAAAGGCGAGCCGTCGAACTTGACGATGCCGCGCGCCGCCCAGGTCGAGACCGGATGCTTCGGATTGCGCCCGCTCGGCCCGGAATAGCCGTCCGGCACGCGCACCTCGTAGCCCCAGCTCGCACCCGTTACCCAGCCGGCCTTGCTCATGAAGTTCGCGGTGGAGTGCAGCGCGTCGGGAATGGAATCGACGAGGTCTCGCTTGCCGTCCCCGTCGCCATCGACAGCGAGCCTGAGATAGGTCGAGGGAATGAACTGGGTGTGCCCGAAGGCGCCGGCCCAGGAGCCGAAGAGCCGATCCGGCCGAACATCGCCGCGCTGGATGATCTGCAGCGTCGCGATCAGCTCGCCCTTGAAGAAGGCGTTGCGGCGCGGTGCAAGGCAGGCGCCGGTCGCCAGCGACTGCACCAGCGGCCACTTGCCCCGAGCCTTGCCGAAATCGCTTTCGACGCCCCAGACAGCAGCGATGGTGTGGCGATCGACACCGAAGCGCTGTTCGGCCGCCGCGAAGACGGAGGCATACTGGCGCAGCATGTTGCGCCCTTCCGCCACCTTCTCGTCATCGACCAGCGTGCCGAGATAGTCCCAGATCGGAGTCTTGAACTCCGGCTGGTTGTTCATCGCCTCGATGACCTTCATGTCCGGCTCGACGCCGGCTATGGCACGGTCGAAGGTCGCGCCCGAGACGCCCTTGGCCGCCGCGTCGGCGCGCAGGCCGGACAGGCAGGACTGAAAGCCCGCCTGAGCGCAGGCGGCAGAGGCGAAGAGGACGAGGGGCAGGGCCAGTCTGATTGCGCGCATGGGTCTCCGCCGATTCGAATGCATTCGCCGCGAAGCTAGGCGAGCGTGGTTAAGGGAGGTTAACCAGCGAGAATGGCGGTGCGAAGGAAAAACGCGGCGATCGGAACGGGAACACCGGCAGGACGCTTCATCGTCCAGGCCGAGGGCTGACCAGCCCCGGTTGCAGCGCAACACAGCCACGCGCCAACAGCGCTTGGCCTTTCGCGCGGCGCGGTGGATATGGCTCGCCGCGACCGCCCCCGATTCGTAAGGACTGCCCCGTGAGGACCCTGCTGATTGCCGCCTGCCTCGTTGCCGGCACCCTGCCCGCTCTGGCCGGCCCGACCTGCAGCCCGAGCGATTCCAGGGCCCAGATCCTCGGCTCCGCCTCGATCGGCGCCATCCACCCCGCCTGGCACGGCAGGAAGGTCGGCTATGGCTGGTCGCTGCAGGTCAAGCGCGAGGATCATGACGACGCCGGCATGACCTACTATGTCGGCGACCTCTACGACACCACCGGCAAGCTGGCGACGCGCAATGTCTACGCCCTCGACAGCGAGTGGGATTGCGGCCCCTGAGCGGATCGCGTCTCGGCGTCTATTTCGCCGGCCGCACCCGCAGGATCTGCCCGTCCGTCTCGTCGGTGAGGAGATAAAGGAAGCCGTCCGGCCCCTGCCGCACGTCGCGGATGCGCGCGCCGATATCGGTGAGGAGACGCTCCTCGCCCATCACCTTCTCTCCCTGCGTCGACAGCCGGACCAGCATGCTGCCGGCCAGCGCCCCGACGAAGAGTGAATTCCTCCAGGCCGGCCAGACCGGCCCCGTATAGAAGGCGGCACCGGAAGGCGCGATCGACGGGTCCCAGTAGAACAGCGGCTGCTCCATACCGGGCTTCGCCGTCCCCTCGCCGATCTTGGCGCCGGAGTAGTCGACGCCATAGGTGATGACCGGCCAGCCATAGTTCAGCCCGGCCTTCGGCGTGTTGATCTCGTCGCCCCCGCGCGCGCCGTGCTCGGCCGTCCAGAGCTGGCCGGTATCGGGATGCAATGCCGCGCCCTGCACGTTCCGATGGCCGATCGACCAGACCTCCGGAGCCCAGCCCGGCTTCTTCGGATTATCCGCCGGGGCGCTGCCATCGGGGCGGATGCGGATGATCTTGCCGAGATGGTTGGCCGGATTCTGCGCCTGGTCGCGCTGCGTATAGCGCTCACCGACCGTCACGAAGAGCGCGCCGGTCCGGTCGAAGACCAGCCGCGAGCCGAAATGCAGGTTGGAGCTGACCGTCGGCATCTGCCGGAAGACCACCTCGACGCCGGTCAGCGCCGTACCCTGCTCGTTCAGCCTGCCGCGGGCGACGCTGGTGCCGTTGCCGCCCGGTCGCGGCTCGGCATAGGAGAGATAGACCAGCCGGTTCTCAGCGAAGCCCGGATCAAGCGCCACGTCGAGCAGGCCGCCCTGCCCGCGCGCCATCACGCTCGGTATGCCGGAGAGGGGCCGCGACAGCTCGCCCTTGGCATCGACGATCCTGAGCCGGCCCGGCCGCTCCGTCACCAGCATGCGTCCGTCCGGCAGGAAGGCGAGACCCCACGGGTGCTCCAGCCCACCTGCGACGGTTTCGACCGCAAGCTCGCCGGCGCTCGAGGGAAAGCGCTTCTGTGCGGTCGCGGGAGCGATCACGCCGGCAAGCGCAAGCCCCGCCCCCAGTCCCAAAGCCATCCCGAGCCGCCGCATAGCTTCCCTCCGCTCATCGCTTCGCCTGAGATAGAGGGCAACGCAGCGATCAGCCAAGGCGTTGCGGCAAGCTCACGACGACGTGAGGGACCGGCCGGCGAGCGGCGGACGGAGCCTATTCCGCCTTCACGCCAGCCTCGGTGATGATCTGCTTCCAGCTCGCGATTTCTTGGAGAAGCCGAGGCCTGAATGCTTCCGGATCGCGCACATTGAGCGTGAAGCCGAGCTTGACGATGGCATCGCGCGTCGCCGGCTTGTTGAGCGAGGCGATGATCGCCTTGGAGAGCACGTCGAGCTCCGGCTGGGGCGTCTTCGCCGGCGCGAAGAAGGCGGCCCAGGAATCGGCGTCGGCATTGCTCACGCCCTGCTCGCGCAGCGTCGGAATGGCCTTCGCCTGCGGGTTGCGCTCGGGGCTCGCGATGGCGAGCGCGCGCAGGGTGCCGGCATTGATCTGTTCGAGCACGCTCGGCAGCGTCGAATTGGCGATGTCGATGCGCCCGCCGACGATCTCCTGCACCAGCGGCGCCGCGCCGCGGAAGGGCACATGCGTCATCTTGATGCCGGTACGCTGCATGAACAGCTCCATCGCCAGATGCGAGCCGGAGCCGACGCCGGTCGAGCCGTAATTGAGCTTGCCCGGCTCGGCCTTCGCCAGTGCGATCAGTTCCTGGATGTTCTTGGCCGGCAGGTCGTTGCGGACGACGAAGGCGTGCTCGAAGGCGCCGACGCCCGCGAGCGGCGCGAAATCCTTCACCGCGTCGTAGCCGGGCTCCTTCAGCAGGAACATGTTGTTGCCATGCGTCTGGTTGTTGCCGAAGACGATGGTGTAGCCATCGGCCGGCGCATGGGCGACGGCACGGGTGCCGACCGCGCCGGAGGCCCCGGCCCGGTTGTCGACCACGACATTGTGGCCGAAGGCGATGGAGAGATCCTGCGCGACGAAGCGCGCGATCGCGTCGGTCGGGCCGCCCGCCGGATAGGGCACGATGATGGTGACGACCTTGCTCGGGAAGCTCTCGGCCCGGACGACGGACGGAGCAAAAACGGCGCCGGCCATCAGGCCAAGCGTGGAGCGGCGGGTCAACGACATGGATATCCTCCCGGGAGCCCGTCTGAATGGCGGTGCTGATTGGCCGGGAGATTTAGGGGCAAAGGCCGCATGCGTCCAGCAGCACGGATGTCATGGCTGCCCGGCACCGAAACCGGCCCGCTTCAGCCGCTGGACGGCAAGGTCGAGCGCCTGCAGGAAGGCGGAACGGTCCTTTTGCGAGAAGGGCTTCGGCCCGCCACCCGCCACGCCCATGGCGCGCAGATCCTCCATCATGTCGCGGGTCGCCAGCGCCATGCCGATCGAGGCCTCGGTGAACGGCTTGCCGGTTGGCCCGATGACCTCGGCGCCGGCCTTGATGCAGCGATCGGCGAGCGGAATATCGGCGGTGATCACGATCGCCCCGCGCGCGACGCGCTCCGCGATCCAGTCATCGGCAGCATCGAAATTGCCGGGAACGGTGACGCGCTCGATCCAGGGCTCGCGCGGCACGTTGAGGAAGCTGTTGGCGACGACGAAGACGTGCAGGCCATGGCGGCCGGCAACGCGATAGACCTCGTCCTTCACCGGACAGGCATCGGCATCGACATAAACAGCGATCGGTCCGGCAGGGCTCGTCATGAGCCGGGCTTCGCATACCCGACCTGCAAGGGCAAACGGCTCACAATTCATGACGCTTCTGCAAAACATCAAGCAGTTGCGCTTGCGATCATCGCCGCCGAGTCATAAACCACGCGCGCGCCCTGCCGGGCGCTCATCCTCCCGCTCCTCCGGAGATCAGTCCCATGGCCTTTCTTGCCGAAGCCCTGAAGCGCGTGAAGCCGTCTGCGACCATCACGATCACGCAGAAGGCCCGCGATCTGAAAGCCCAGGGCAAGGACGTGATCTCGCTCTCCGTGGGCGAGCCCGATTTCGACACGCCGGACAATATCAAGGAGGCGGCCATCGCCGCGATCCGCCGCGGCGAGACCAAGTATACCCCCGTCGCCGGCATTCCGCAGCTGCGCGAGGCCGTGGCCCGCAAGTTCAAGCGCGAGAACGGCCTCGACTACAAGCCGAGCCAGACCATCGTCGGCACCGGCGGCAAGCATGTCATCTACAATGCCCTGCTCGCCACGCTGAACCCGGGCGACGAGGTCATCTGCGTCTCGCCCTATTGGGTGACCTATCCCGAGATCGTCGCGCTCTGCGGCGGTACCGCGACCTTCGCCCAGACCTATCTGAAGGACAATTTCAAGCTCCAGCCGGAAGCGCTGGAGAAGGCCATCACCCCGAAGACCAAATGGGTGATCCTGAACTCGCCTTCGAACCCCTCGGGCGCCGCCTACACCCATGAGGAGCTGAAGAAGCTCACCGACGTGCTGATGCGCCATCCCCATGTCTGGATCCTGACGGACGACATGTACGAGCATCTCGTCTATGGCGACTTCAAATTCGTCACCCCGGCGCAGATCGAGCCAGCGCTCTATGAGCGCACGCTCACCATGAACGGCGTCTCCAAGGCCTATGCGATGACCGGCTGGCGTATCGGCTACGCGGCCGGCCCGCAGCACCTGATCAACGCCATGGACATGGTCCAGGGCCAGCAGACCTCGGGCACCTCGGCCATCTCGCAATGGGCTGCCGTCGAGGCTCTCGACGGCACGCAGGACCATCTGCCGGTGTTCAAGAAGGCTTTCGAGCGCCGCCGCGACCTCGTCGTCTCCATGCTGAACCAGACCCGCGGCCTGAAGTGCCCGATGCCGGAAGGCGCCTTCTATGTCTATCCGGACTGCTCGGAGCTGATCGGCAAGACCATGCCGAACGGCAAGAAGATCGAGACGGACGAGGACCTCGTGCTGGGCTTGCTCGAGACGGAAGCCGTCGCGGCCGTGCACGGCTCCTCCTTCGGGCTGGGCCCCAACTTCCGCATCTCCTACGCGACGTCGGACGAGAAGCTGGAAGAGGCCTGCCGCCGCATCCAGCGCTTCTGCGCCGAGCTGCGCTGAGCCGGGCGCTCACGGCCCCGGTGTCGCGCTCCTGATCTCGACCGTCAGGCGTTCGACCCAGGCCAGATAATCCCGCGAGCCGGAGCGGCGAAACGCTTCCCCGGCCCGCTCCAGCAGCTTGAGCGCCTCGTCGCGACATAGCTTCGCGGTCTTCTCCAGATCGGCGTGCCGCCCTTCTTCTCCATCCCCGAGTTGCCTCGCGAGCGCATCGGCGCTGCGCGCCTTGGCATCGAGGCTTTTCGCCAGCCGATAGCGCCCATAATCGGCATCGAGCTTCTCCTGGCCTTCCTCGAAGGCGGTGATCGAGTCCTCCTGGTCGCGCAACGCCGCGTCGTGCAGTGCCAGATCGTTTTCCGCGAGCGCCATTCGACTACGCGCCGCTCCCAGATTCGACTTCGCACGCGCCCATGATTGTCGGAAGCGAGAGCGGTCGAAGAGCGGCAGGCTCTTCTCGTAGAAGGCAATGCCACGCTCGAAATCTTTCTTGCTGTTGCTGATCGCACCGCGATCGACATAGGCCGCTCCGAGGTTCTGCCAGAGCCTGCCGGAATCGAAGGACGGTGCCTTGGCGTCCGCCTGAGCGAGTTCCGCCTCATAGGCGACAATCGCCTCGTCGATCAGCGGCAATCGCTCGCCCGCCGGTGCGAAAGCCGAGGCATAGCTGAAGGCGTTGCCGATATCGTTCGCCAGCGAAAAGCGCTCATCCGGATCGATATCGTTCCCCTGTTCCCGGAGCACCTCGCGCAATCGCTCGGCGGCCAGGCGCAGCCGCACCGTGTCGTTGAACCATCGCCCGGCATTGACGAGGCTGCGGCCGGACTGACGCAGATTGGAGAGGCGGCATTGCCGTTCGCCATCGGGACAGAAGGCTGCTGTAACCAGCCAGAGCTCGGACGCGATATCGTGCAGCCGCCCATCATCGGACTGGTCGGCCAGATCCTCATAGACATGGACCGGTGGCACCGGCCGCGTCTCGAAGGCATCGCTGCGCAGCGCCAGCAGGACGAAACCGTTGGCGTCGCGCACCAGCCGCTCACGCTCGGCAAGCGGTCGCTTCTCCGCCTGGCGCAAGATGGTGGCAGCCTCCAGCATTGCGGCATCGCCGCGTGACTGGGCTTCGTCGTCATCCTGTTCGGCCTTGCCGCCGCAGGACACGCGGCGCCATTCGTCGGGCGTCGTACCATCTTGCGGCCGGCAGAGAATGTTCTCGGCCGTTGCGCCGTAGCGCAGCAGAGCATCGAGTTGCACCATGCGCTCGCGCCCACCGATACGGATGCGCGACGGGCCGGGTTGCTCTAGATTCTGCGTTCCAGCCGGCAACGCTTCAGCGCTGCGAAACGGTCGGCGTGCCAGTTGGGAAACCAGCAGCGCCACCGCCGCCGCGGTCACCACCAGCAAGAAAGCCCGCATGCCCTACCCCGTATCGATCACGCCGCACCACGCTGGCCTCAAGACTACGGCCCGGTCAACGTCACGAAAGGGAAGGTGTCTCGCTGCGCTGCTGCCGGCCCTGGCTCTCTGGGCGGCGATGGCTGGCGGGGCTGCCGCGCAGGGAGCGGGCTCGCCGGCACCGGGCTCCATCACGGTCCAGGAAGCGCATGGAGAGCAATCCGGTGGGCGCCTGCTGCTCGTCGACATCCGGTCTCCGGGCGAGTGGAGCGATACCGGCCTGCCGCAGGGCGCGATCCCGCTCGATGTCGACGCCACGGCCTTCGAGGTCAGGCTGGCGGGGCTGCGTCTCGACCACCCGGCCAAGCGCATCGCCCTGATCGACCGCACCGGCGCACAGGCGGTCGCCACGGCGCAGAAGCTCGGCGGCCGGGGCTGGCGCGATCTCGTGGCGGTGCGGGGAGGCATGCTCGGGCCGAGCGGCTGGCTGGCGGAGAAACTGCCGGTGACGGAGTATCGTTAGCGTCCTTCTCCCCACGGGGGAGAAGGTGCCGGCAGGCGGATGAGGACCGTTAACGCTGCCCTTCCTCATCTGTCAGCGCTTCGCGCCGCCACCTTCTTCCCACGGAGGTCGGATGTTTCCGACTTCCGCTTATGCTTTCCCATCTCGAGCAGGCCCGAGATGGGCCGGAGAAGGAGAGAGCAAATCCGGCCGCCGCTCGCGCGTGATCCTCTCCGCCTGCTCGCGCCGCCATTTCGCTATGCGGGCATGGTCGCCGGACAGCAGCGCCTCGGGCAGGCCCCTGCCCTCCCATTCGCGCGGCCGCGTGTAGTGCGGATATTCGAGCAACCCGTTCTCGAAACTCTCCTCCTCGCCGGAGGCTTCCTTGCCCATCACGCCCGGAATCAGGCGCACACAGGCATCGAGCAGCGTCAGCGCCGCCATCTCGCCGCCGGAGAGGATGTAGTCGCCGATCGAGACCTCGATCAGGTTGCGCCCCTCGATGACGCGCTCATCCACGCCCTCGAAGCGCCCGCAGACGATGACGAGGCCGGGACCGTCAGCCCATTCGCGCACCTGGCGCTGCTGCAAGGGCCGCCCGCGCGGCGACATCAGCAGGCGCGGGCGTTCATCATCGGTCGGCACGGCGGCATCGATGGCCGCCGCCAGCACGTCGCAGCGCAGCACCATGCCGGCCCCGCCTCCGGCCGGATTGTCGTCGACATTGCGATGCCGGCCGATGCCGTGCTCGCGGATCTGGTGGGTGTCGAGCGACCACAGCCCCTTGCGCAGCCCCTCGCCCGCCAGCGAGATGCCGAGCGGCCCGGGAAACATCTCCGGATAGAGCGTCAGGATCGAGGCGCGGAAGGGCATGCCGTCAAGCAAAGCGCAGCGCGGGCAACCCGTCCAGCGCGGTGAAATCGCGCGCCGAGGCGATCAGGTTGTCGTAGGCCGCGAAAGCCTCGGCATCGAGCATGGTGAGCAGCGCCACAGCCCGCATGCCCGCCCGCCGCGCGGCCTCGACGCCATTGGGTGCATCCTCGAAAACAAGGCAGTCGGCCGCCGGAACACCCATGCGCCGCGCCGCCTCCAGGAAGAGGTCCGGGTTCGGCTTGCCGGGAAAGCCCTGCGAGGGAGAGACGACCGTGACGAAGCGCTCGCGCAGCTTCAGCTTGTCGAGCACCAGATCGACATTGCCCGGAGGAGCGGCGGTGGCGAGCGCCATCGGCACTTTGGCGGCGTCCGCCCGTGCCATCAGCGCAAGCAAGCCGGAGAGCGGCGCGACATGCGGGGCATAGTCCTCACGGTAATAGATTTCCTTGTCGTGCCCGAGCGCGTCGATGCGCGCCGCATCGGCATCCGGGAACAGGGGTGCGAGGATTTCGGCCGAGGCCATGCCGGCGGTCTTCTTGAAGAAGCTGTCGGCGTCGAAAGGCAGGCCGTGCTCGGTCAGGAGTCGCCCCCATGCCGCCTCGTGATAGCGCATGTTGTCGACGACGGTGCCGTCCATGTCGAAGATCAGCGCGCGGGCGGGCTTATCGCTTGGCGTCATCTCTGCGACCATCGTCGGGCTCGAACAATCCTGCGGGCGGCTCGGCCTCGATGCGGCGCGCGGCGATGTCGATGCGCGGCGCGAAGGCCTTGGTGAAGGGCATCAGGACGGAGCGCCCATCCGGCGTCTCGATATCGAGCAGGTCGCCCGCGCCGTAATTCTCGACGGTGGAGACGGTGCCGAGCGGCACGCCATCCGGCCCGACAACGCTGCAACCGATGAGGTCGGCCTGCAGGAACTCGTCCTCATCCTCGGCTGCCGGCAACTTGTCGCGCGAGACGAACAACTCGACGCCGTTCAGCGCCTCGGCTGCCTCGCGCGTGGCCACGCCCTTGAGCCGGGCGACGACGACCTCCTTGGCGGGGCGGATATCGCTGATCTCGAAATTGCGGCCCTTGCCGTCGGTCAGCGGGCCATAATCGGCGATCGCGAGCGGATCGCCGGTGAAGGTCTTGATCCTGACCTCGCCGCGCACGCCATGCGGCGCGCCGACGATACCGAGCAGGACGAGATTGTCGGTGCCAGCCATCATCCGTCATTCCGGGGCGCAGCGAAGCTGCGAGCCCGGAACCCATGAACACCACGATGACCGGAGCGCACCGCCACCTTGCCATGAACGCGGTGTTCATGGGTTCCGGGCCCGGGCTTGCGGCCCGGCCCGGAATGACGGCGGTGCAGCGTCGAGCTCACGCCTCGGCGGAAGCTTCTTCGGCGGCCGGGGCGGCAGCCTTCTCGGCCTTGGCCGCAGCGCGCTCCTTGGCCTTCTCGCCCGGAACGGCCTTGTTCGGGTTGTTGCGGGCCGGGCGCTTGGCGAGGCCGGCGGCGTCGAGGAAGCGCAGCACGCGGTCGGTCGGCTGGGCGCCCTTGGCGAGCCAGGACTGGACCTTCTCGGTGTCGAGCACGACGCGCTCGGCCGAATCCTTCGGCTTCATCGGGTCATAGGAGCCGATCTTCTCGATGAAGCGGCCATCGCGCGGCGAACGGGCGTCGGCGACGACGATGCGGTAATAGGGGCGCTTCTTGGCGCCGCCGCGGGTCAGGCGGATCTTGAGGGACATGGGTCTTCTTCCTTTGGTTGAACGTTGAAGTCGGGTTGAACGGTAAAGGCTATTTCTTCTTGCCGAACGGGCCGCCGCCCAGCCCCGGCAGGCCGCCGCCAAGGCCTGGCAGCTTCGGCATCATGCCCGCCGGCGGGGTGACGCCCTTCGGCAATCCGGGGAACCCGCCCGGCGGCAGCGACGGCAGGCCGCCGCCCGCGCCAAGCTGCTTCTGCAGTTCCGCGAGCTGGGCCGGGTCCATCTTGGAGGGATCGGGCATGCCCGCGGGCAGACCGCCGCCAAGCCCGAACATGCCGCCGAGCTTGCCGAGCATGCCGCCCTTCTGCTTCTTCATGGCCTTCATCATGTCGGCCATGCCGCGATGCATCTTGAGCAGCTTGTTGATCGCCTCCGGCGAGGTGCCGGAGCCGGCGGCGATGCGCTTCTTGCGGCTGTTCTTGAGCAGGTCGGGATTCCGGCGCTCGGCCGGCGTCATCGAATTGATGATCGCGACCTGACGGGCGATCATCTTGTCGTCGACCTTGGCGGCGGCGAGCTGGTTCTTCATCTGCGCCATGCCGGGCAGCAGGCCCATCACGCCGCCGAAGCCGCCCATCTTCTCCATCTGCTGGAGCTGCATGCGCAAATCGTCGAGGTCGAAATTGCCCTTGGCCAGCCTCTGCGCCAACGCCTGCGCCTTGTCGGCATCGACCGTCTGCGCCGCCTTCTCGACGAGCGAGACGATGTCGCCCATGCCGAGGATGCGGTTGGCGACGCGCGAGGGATGGAAATCGTCGAGTTCGTCGACCTTTTCGCCGGTGCCGACCAGCTTGATTGGCTTGCCGGTGACGGCGCGCATCGAGAGCGCCGCGCCACCGCGCGAATCGCCGTCCATGCGGGTCAGCACGATGCCGGTGAGGCCGACGCGGGCGTCGAAGGCGCGCGCCGTATTGACCGCGTCTTGACCGGTCAGCGCGTCGGCGACGAGCAGCACCTCATGCGGGCTGGTCGCAGCCTTCACCTGCGCGACCTCTTCCATCAGCGTGTCGTCGAGCGTGACGCGGCCGGCGGTGTCGAGCATGACGACGTCGTAGCCGCCGAGACGGGCGGCCTCGATCGCGCGCCGAGCGATCTGCACGGCCGACTGGCCGGCGACGATCGGCAGCGTCTGCACGCCGACCTGGGTGCCGAGAATGGCGAGTTGTTCCATGGCGGCCGGGCGTCGCGTATCGAGCGACGCCATCAGCACCTTCTTCTTGTTGCGCTCGGTCAGGCGCTTGGCGATCTTGGCCGTGGAGGTGGTTTTACCGGAGCCCTGCAGACCGACCATCAGGATCGGCACCGGCGGCACGGCGTCGAAGCCGATGCCCTCGCCCTCCCCGCCCAGCGTGTCGATCAGGACGTCGTTGACGATCTTGATGACCTGCTGGCCGGGCGTGACCGATTTCAACACCTCGGCGCCGACGGCGCGCTCGCGCACCTTGTCGGTAAACGAGCGCACGACCTCGAGCGCGACATCGGCCTCGAGCAGCGCGCGGCGAACCTCGCGCAGCGCGGCGTTGACGTCCTCCTCGGTCAGCGAACCCCGGCGGGTCAGCCCCGAAAGGATGCCGGAGAGTCTTTCGCTCAGCGTGCCGAACATGCGGACCTGCCTGCTTTGCCTCAAGGAACCGTCACAGCCGGAACCTCATCGCCAAACGGTTTCGCGCCCGAGGGCGCAAGCGCGCTGTCGGACGTTGACCTCCGGGCTCATGGAAGCGGCTTGCGCGGCCCGGTCGGCGGATGTGGTTTCGGCGATGTCGGCGAAACGGATGGCGCCCTTAAAGCGGAAGAATGTGGCGAAAGTCAAGGTTGTGGGCGATCTTGCCGTCACGGGCCACCTCTCGCTCATGGGAATAATGGCGTTCGGCCCCAGAATGGCCCTGATCTGACGGCATCGCATCGCGCCCCCAATCGAGCCGAGCCCATGAAGACCGTGATCGCCCCGCCGCTGCTGGCCCTCACCCTCCTCCTTGCCGGCTGCGCGGGCGAGCCCCGCCGCGAAGGCCCGCTCGATCCCCGCATGGTCGAGCGGCTCAACGCCGTCTCCCTCGATCCGGCGCAGGCAGGGCGCATCCTCAACGCCTATCGCGCCGGCCTCGGCCTCGGACCCGTCCGGCCCGATCCGCGATTGATGGCGATGGCCCAGCGCCAGGCCGACGCCATGGTCGCGAAGAACGCCCTCTCCCATGACGCCGGCGGCAGCTTCGGCGGGCGCGTCGAGGCGGCAGGCCTCGATTCCGCCCGCGTCGCGGAAAATCTCGGCGGGGGCTACTTCTCCGTCGAGGAGGCTTTCGAGGGCTGGCGCAAATCCCCCGGCCACGACGCCAATCTGCGGATGAAGGAGGCGACGCGCTACGGCATCGCGCTCTCCAAGGATCCGCGCACGAGCTACCGCGCCTGGTGGGTGCTGGTCGTCGCAGCCGAACCGGAGCCGCGCGTAACCTTGGGTTACGGTGACAGGATGCCGCAACCTCGGTAACGGAGGGCGTCCCTTAATCGATTGCGAGCGCAACGATGCCTACCCGCCTCCTGATACCTTGTGTCATCGCCGTGTCCGCCGCCTTTGCCGGCCTGAACGGAGCCCAGGCGCAGCCCTGCTCCACCAATTTCACCAGCGCCGGCGTGCCGATGCTGTCGGAGATCACTTACCGCACCTGGGACCTCGTCAAGAGCCCGCCGGCCAAGGCCATTAATGGCGCCGCCCGCGCCGTGTCCGCCGAAGGTTTTGGCGGGATCCGCGTCGACAAGGCGACCAACACGCTCACCGCCCTTCAGGACGGAGCCGGCTCGGGCCGCCTGCAATCGCTGCGCATCACCGCCCGCAAGAGCGGCGGCGCCACCCGCCTCGATCTCGTTTTCACCGTCCAGGCAGGCCAGATCGGCCATGAGGGCGAGGTCCGCCGCGGCTTCTGCAACTTTGTCGACGCCGCTCGCGGCTGACCTCTTTACAAGCACCCGCTTCTGGTGATGGCTCTGGTTTTCAGGGAGCCATCATCATGACCTTCGAAGCCTGGGCCGCCTTCGCCGCCGCCACCGCCGTCCTCCTCGTCATCCCCGGGCCGACGATCCTGCTCGTCATCTCCTATGCGCTCGGCCAGGGCTGGCGCACGGCCTTCCCGATCGCGGTCGGCGTCGCGCTGGGCGACTTCACCGCCATGACCCTTTCGATGCTCGGCGTCGGCGCGCTGCTCGCAACATCAGCCATGATCTTCACCGCGCTGAAATGGATCGGCGCGGCCTATCTGATCTGGCTCGGCATCAAGCTCTTCCGCGCCGGCGGCACGCTGGATGCCAAGCCGCGCGAAGACGCGGCACCCGCCTGGAAGATGCTCGGCCATGCCTGGCTGGTGACGGCGCTGAACCCGAAGAGCATCACCTTCTTCGTCGCCTTCCTCCCCCAGTTCCTCGACATCAAGGGCGATTTCTGGACGCAGATGCTGATCTTCGAGACGACCTTCATCGGCCTCGCCTTCGCCAACGCCATGGGCTACGCGCTGATCGCCTCCCGGGCTCGCGCCGTGGTGAGCAATCCGCGCGCCATCGGCCTGTTCAACAAGGCCGGCGGCACGCTGCTGATCGGCGCCGGCGTCGCGACGGTGGCGATCCGCTCGGGCAGCAACTGACGGCCATCGCCTTATAGAAGCAATACTGCCGTAGGCGGTCTTGATCGAACGTCACGACCGCCTACCTCTACCGGGCCATGAACCGCCGCAAACTCCTCTCCTTCCTCGGTCTCGGTGCCTTGCTGGCCTCAACCGGCGCGGCCTGGGCCGCGATCTCCCGCTCGCGCAACCCCTATTACCAGGGCCCCGTCAGCGACCATTTCGACGGCCTCCTTTTCAGCGACGGCCGCACGGTCAGCAAAGGGCTGATGGACGTGCTGCGCTGGCAGACCGGCAAACGCGAGCGCGAAGCCTTCCCGCCGCAATACGCCGCGCCTGCGCAGGACAAGCCGCCGGCGCGGGTCGAGGGCGTGCGCATCGTCCATCTCGGCCACGCCTCCTTCCTCTACCAGATCGCCGGCCTCAACCTGCTGATCGACCCGGTCTATTCGGAGCGCGCCAGTCCCTTCACCTTCCTCGGGCCGAAGCGCGTCAACGCGCCCGGCGTCGCCTTCGACGACCTGCCGAAGATCGACGCGGTCCTGATCACCCACAATCATTACGACCATCTCGATATCGAGACGCTGGCGCGGATCCACCATCGCGATCGGCCGCGGATGATCATGCCGCTCGGCAACGACACCATCGTCAGGGCCCGCATCCCCGATGCCCGCACCGAGGCGCATGACTGGGACGACCGGTTGCAGCTCTCCGACGCCGTCGCCGTCACGCTGGTGCCGACCTATCACTGGTCGGCGCGCGGCGCCTTCGATCGCCGCATGGCGCTGTGGTGCTCCTTCATCCTCGAAACCGGCGGCACGAAGCTCTTCCATGTCGGCGACACCGGCTATCATGACGGCTCGCTCTATGAGCGGCTCGGCCGTGACCATGGCCCGTTCAGCCTCGCCGTGCTGCCGATCGGCGCCTATGAGCCGCGCTGGTTCATGTCGGACAACCACATGAACCCGGAAGAGGCGGTGAAGGTCATGCAGGCGCTTCGCGCCGAGGCGGCCATCGGCCACCACTGGGGTACCTTCCAGCTCACCGACGAGGGCGTCGAGCGCCCGCCCGAGGCGCTGAAGGCGGCGCTGGCTGCCGCTGGCTTGCCGGAAGAGCGCTTCCGGCCGATGCGGCCGGGCCTGAGCTGGAGCGCGTGACGCCCCGCCTTATTTCGGCTGGACGTAGACGTTGATCTCCAGATTCGGATCGCCCGGATCATTGAGATCGCTGACATATTCCTCGAGGAAGGCGTCCTTCACGACGATGCTCTTCGCCTCCAGATAGGCGGTGATCGTCTCATAGGTGGAATCGATGTCGTCATAAGGCGCCTGATGCAGGAAGCGCAGCGCCGCCCCGGCGGGCGAGGTCGACATCTTGAAATCGGCGCCGAGCGAAGGCGCCTGACCGCCCGGCGGGATCGCGACCGGCAGCATCGCATCGAAACGGAAGCCTTCATCCGTCGTTTCGACGAAGAGCGTCAGCGGCCGGCCGGCGGCGGTGAGCCCCGCCTTCTGCGCCTCGGCCCGCAACGCCTTGAAGCTGTCGGAGAGCTTCTGGAAGCCCTGATCCCATGTCGCCTGCCCTGACAGGAGAAGCACGGGCTTGGGCGAGAGCGTCACCTCCGCGACATCGCTCGTATCGGAGCCTTTGCCGGCCAGCGTGGAATTCGGGTCGGGCACGCCGGTCTGCTGTTGCTGCGGGACGGGCGGCAGCGGCTGGCCCGGCGCCGGCAGGGTCGGCGGCGGCTGCACCGGCTGCGGCTCCAGCGGAAGCTGTGGCGTCGGCGCAGGCTGCACCGGCTGCGGCGTCACCGGAAAGGGCGGCGGCGGCGCGGGCTGGACCGGCTGCGGAGAGGGCTGCGAATCGGGAACCGCTGCGGGCGGGCCCTGATTGGGGGCCGACGGCACCTGTACCGGGGTCGCGCCAGGCGGCGGGGCAAGCGGCGCCGACTGGACGGCGGAAGGCGGAGCAGCCGTCGCCTGGGCGAAGGCCATCGACACGGCACCGGCCATGCCGGTGCAGGCCAGAACACAAATCCGGAAATACCGCATCGTCACGGCCCTAGCTTCTCGCGATTCGCGCCCTTGCAGCGCAGCATAGAATGTCCACCTTCTCTCAGGAACGGGGACGAGGGTGGCTTTTTCACGTCGCCTCCGTCATAGACCCGTTATTCATGGGACGTGTGACCAAATGAACGCTCTGGCCAATCGCCGGTTCCTGAAGATGAACGGGCTCGGCAACCAGATCACCGTGCTCGACCTGCGCGGTACCAAGCTCCTGGTGGGCGCCGACGACGCGCGCGCCATCGCCGCCGAGCCGCGCGCCCGCTTCGACCAGCTCATGGTGCTGCACGATCCCCAGGTCGCGGGCACCGATGCCTTCGTGCGCATCTACAACATCGACGGCTCCGAGGCCGGCGCCTGCGGCAACGGCACGCGCTGCGTCGCCAGGGCGATGGTCGCCGACCCCGAGATGGGCGACCCCGCCAGGACCAGCCTGACCTTGCAGACCAAGGCCGGCCTGCTGCCGGTCAGGCGCGAGAGCGAGACGATCTTCACCGTCGATATGGGCGCCCCGCGCCTCGCCTGGGACGAGATCCCGCTCGCCGAGCCCTTCGAGGATACCAGCCGCTTCGAATTGCAGATCGGCCCGATCGACGACCCGATCCTGCACACGCCCTGCGCCGTCAATATGGGCAATCCCCATGCGGTCTTCTTCGTCGAGGACCCCTATGCCTACAATCTCGCGCAGATCGGCCCATTGCTCGAGAACCACCCGATCTTCCCCGACCGCGCCAATATCGAGCTCGCCGCGGTCAAGGCGCCCGACCATATCGTGCTGCGTGTCTGGGAACGCGGCGCCGGCATCACCCAGGCCTGCGGCTCGGGCGCCTGCGCGGCGCTGGTCGCCGCAGTGCGCCGTGAGCTATCAGCCCGCAAGGCCGTGGTCAGCCTGCCGGGCGGCGATCTCACCATCGAATGGCGCGAGAGCGATGGCCACGTCCTGATGACGGGCGCGGCCGAATTTGAGTGGGAAGGCACACTCGATCCGTCCCTGTTCGAGAGCGCCGCCTGATGGGGGCCAAGCATTTTTGAGCGAAGTGGACACCGGTTCGCGTGAAGAAAATGCGAGAAGACAAAGGATCAGAGCATTTCCCCGTTTCGGAGAAACTGGGAAATGCTCTGGAGGTCGTTACCTTCGGCTGCCGCCTCAACATCGTCGAAAGCGAGGCGCTCAGGCTCCAGGCGGAAGCCGCCGGGCTGAAACACGCCGCGATCGTCAACTCCTGCGCCGTCACCGCCGAGGCGACCCGGCAGGCCCGTCAGGCCATCCGCCGCCTCAAGCGCGAGCAGCCGGACCGGCCCGTCATCGTCACCGGCTGCGCCGCGCAGATCGAGCCGGCCCGCTTTGCCGCCATGCCCGAGGCCGACCGCGTCCTCGGCAATGACGAGAAGCTGCGGCCGGAGAGCTGGGAGGCGCTTGCCCGTTCCAACAGCCTCGGCGGCGAGCAGGCCTTGCCTGCCGACAAGCTCGCAGTGGGCGACATCATGGCCCATGCGACCATGCGCGCGGCGCCGACGGGCCGCTTCGCCGGGCATACGCGCGGTTTCGTGCAGGTGCAGAACGGCTGCGACCATCGCTGCACCTTCTGCGTCATCCCCTTCGGCCGGGGCCATTCGCGCTCGCTGCCGGCGGGCCATGTCCTTGCCCAGTGCCGACGTCTCGTCGAGGCCGGCGCGCGCGAGATCGTCCTGACCGGCGTCGATCTCACCAGCTATGGCCGCGACCTGCTCGGCAAGCCGACGCTCGGCACGCTCGCCACGGACATCCTGCGCGAAATCCCGGAGCTCCGGCGGCTGCGCCTCTCCTCGATCGATGCGGTCGAGGTCGACGATGCCCTGCGCGATCTCATCGCCACGGAAGCGCGATTGATGCCGCATCTGCACCTGTCGCTGCAGCATGGCGACGACCTCATCCTCAAGCGCATGAAGCGCCGGCATAGCCGTAGCGACGCAATCCGCTTCTGTGACGAGATGCGGCGCCTGCGCCCCGACATCGTCTTCGGCGCCGACCTCATCGCCGGCTTCCCGACAGAGGATGAGGCGATGTTCGCCCGCTCGCTGTCCCTCATCGAGGAATGCGGGCTCAGCTTCGTCCATGTCTTTCCTTATTCGGCAAGGCCCGAAACACCGGCCGCGCGCATGCCGCAACTGCCGGGCGAGATCGTGACGGAGCGGGCATCGAGGCTGCGTGCGGCCGCCGCGACGGCTCAGCAGCGGCACCTCGCGGCCCGGATGGGCCGGGCGCTCTCGGTGTTGACCGAGCGCGGCAAGACCGGCCGCGCCGAGGATTTCACGCTCGTCCGGTTCGCAAGCGAGATCGAAGCGGGGCGGATCGTCTCGGTCACCGGCCATGCCAGCGACGGCCGTGCCTTGCTGGCCGCCTGAAGAGCCGAAACAAAGAGAAATAGCCGCCTCGGTCGCCGATGGGAGGAGGGAGTGACCGAGGCGGCAGAGCCGTGCCGGCAGCGGCAGACTCGAGGGGTTAGACGCGCCCGCGCCGTAAAAGGTTCAAATGCCCCGAGAAAATTCCTCGCGCAAACCCCTCGCGTCGCGCGCCGTAATCGTCCCGCTGACGCGCTGCACCTGATTGTTGCAGTAACCGCGCGGATTCCACGGCGGTTCGAGCGGCTGACAATTCCCGGCCGTATCCCGGGCGCGGGCCATGATCGTGAGCGGCCCCGGCGCCACGGCCGGCAGACGGGTCTCGAAACGACGCCAGGCGAAGGGGCCCTCGCCCGGTGCCAGCGCGATATCGTCCCAACGGCTTCCGCCGTCGCAGGAGAGCTCGACCGCGGCAAGCGGAATGGCGCCGCTCCAGGCGAAGCCGGCGACCGCGACCATCTCGCCCGCCGCCACGGTGAAGCCATTCGTCGGGCGGGTGATCAGCGACTTCACCGGCATGTCGGCGATCACGGCGAAATGGGTGGGATCGAGCGGCTCGCCCGGCCGCAGCGCATGGATCGGCAGGCGGTAATCCGTGCCGCGCATCTTCTCGCCGTCATGTTCCTGCGTCCGCAGGCTGATGCGGTTCAGCCATTTCTGCCAGGCCGAGCCGGGATAGCCCGGCGCGACGATGCGCAGCGGCCCGCCATGCAGGCGCGGCAGGGGCTCATCGTTCATGGCGAAGGCGATCAGCGTCTCCGGCGACAGCGCCTTGGCGATCGGCAGGCCGCGCGACAGGGCCTCCTTCTCCGGCTTGCCGATCTGCCGGTCGGGCGCGAAATGGGCGGTATAGACGGCGCCCGGTCTTACGCCCGCATGGTTCAGCACATCGGCAAGCCTGACTCCGGTCCAGCGCGCACAGCCGACCGCGCCGAGCCGCCATGGCAGCCCGTCGGTCGCGGGCGAGAATTGGGCGCGGCCGTTGCCGGCGCATTCCAGCACGGCGGTCTCGGTGACCGTCTCGAAAGCCTCCCGTAGCGCCGGAAGCGTCCAGACGGCGGGACGCTCGACCTCGCCGTCGATCGTCAGCGTCCAGGAGCCTTCATCGGCAATGTCCGGCAGCTCGCCATTGTTACGGATGAAGAAGGCGCTGACCGGCGTGATCGCCTCGTCGAGGAGATCGAGCGCCGGCTCGGCGTTCAGGGCCTCCTCGTCATGGACGTAGAGCCCCGGCTTCAGCCGGCGCAGCAAGGGCAGTTCGATAAGGCGGCGTGGCAAGCGAGAATGGTCTCCGGCGACAGCGGCCGGACAGACAACACGCTGTTCCGCCCTCTGTCGACTGCCCGGCGGAGCTTGGCAGCTTCCCGGACGCCGCGAGCACTCACCCCTTGGCGACGATTTCCTCGCGCAGGACCCGGCGCAAGACCTTGCCGACATTGGTCTTGGGCAGGGTTTCACGGAAGAAGATCTGCCTGGGCACCTTGTAGCCGGTGAGGTTCTCCTTGCAGTAGGCGCGCAGCGCGTCGGCCGTGAGCGTCTGGTCCTTGCGCACGACGAAGGCCGCGACGACCTCGCCGGAATGCTCGTCCGGAAGGCCGATCACCGCCGCTTCCAGCACGCCGGGATGCGCCGCAAGCACATCCTCGACCTCGTTGGGATAGACGTTGAAGCCCGAGACGAGGACCATGTCCTTCATGCGGTCGACGATCTTGAACTGACCGTCGGGCAGCATCACGCCGATGTCGCCGGAGCGGAAATAGCCGTCCTCCGTCATCGCCTTGGCGGTCTCGTCGGGGCGGTTCCAGTAGCCCCGCATCACCTGCGGCCCGCGGATGCAGATCTCGCCGGGCTCGCCGGGCGGCATGTCGTTGCCGTCGGCGTCGCGAACAGCGACATCGGTCGAGGGAATGGGATAGCCGATCGTGCCGGAGAACTCCTGGATATCCGGCCGGTTGATGGTCGCGACCGGCGAGGTTTCGGAAAGCCCGTAGCCCTCGATGATCGGCTTGCCCGTGACCTCCTTCCAGTGCTTGGCGACGGCGGCCTGGGTCGCCATGCCGCCGGCCACGGCAAAGCGCAGCTCGCCGAAATTCACGGTGCCGATCTCGGGATGGTTGGCGAGCGCATTGTAGAGCGTGTTGACGCCCGAGATCAGCGTGAACCGGCTCGCCTTCAGCGTCTTGATGAAGCCGGGAATATCGCGCGGATTGGCGATCAGCAGGCTCTTGGCACCGATCCGGAGCAGGAACATGCAGCAGCAGGTCAGCGCGAAGATGTGGTACAGCGGCAGCGCCGTCACCATCACATGCTGGTATTCGCCTCGCCCCTGCGGAGGCTCGAGCGTCCATTCGAGCCAGAATCCGGCCTGCTGAACATTGGCGGCGACATTGCGATGCGTCAGCGTCGCACCCTTGGCGACCCCGGTCGTGCCGCCGGTGTATTGCAGGAAGGCGACGTCTTCCGGAACGATGGCGACGGGCTCCATTCCCTCCACCGTCTGCAGGATATGCCGGAGCTCGACGGCGCCCGGCAGATTGAAGGGCTTCACCACCTTCTTGATGCGGCGGGCGACGAAATTGACGATCCTGCCCTTGAAGCCCATCAAATCGCCGGCCGTGGCGATGACGATGGCGTCGAGCTTCAGGTTCGCCTTCGCCTCCTCGACGACATGGGCGAAGTTCTCGATCACCACGAGGATGCGCGCCCCCGCATCGTTGACCTGGTGGGTGAGCTCGCGCGCCGTATAGAGTGGGTTGACGTTGACGACGGTGAAGCCGCCGAGCAGCGTCCCGAAGATCATCGCCGGATAGGCCATGATGTTCGGCATCATCAGCGCGACGCGGTCGCCCTTCTGAAGCCCCCTCGCCTGAAGCCAGCCCGCGAAGGCCTCCGCCGCGCGCAGGGTCTCGGCGAAGGTGATCGTCTTGCCGAAGCTCTCGAAGGCCGGGCGATTGGCATAGGTCGCGCAGGACGAGCGGATCAGATCCGCCAATGTCCCGATCTTCGCCTCGTCGAGCGTTTCCGGGACGGCCGGCGGATAATGCGCAAGCCACGGACGCGCACCCTGCATGGGCTGCGCGACGCCGATCGCAGTCATGGTCTCCTCCCTCTCGGCCGGCTCAGCTTGCTCGCGCAAAGCCTCCGGCGCGCTTTTTCACGACCATAGAGTGCGGAACGGCGGCCCGGCGCGCAAGCGCGACCTCTCGCCACCCCACGAATTGTTTAGATATAAACCTTTCGCGGGACGGCGAGGCAAGCCCTGGCAGAGCGAGTTCCGCCGAGACTATCGTCGTAAGAGGTCCGTCTAGAGCAGGATGCGAAAAAGCAGGAGCCGGCTTTTTCGCGAGAATCCTGCTCTGTCTCTTTGATGAGAGACGGATTCAGATGTCAGATGGGATCATCATGTGATTCCATCTGACATCATCCGGCTCTAGCGCGCCTGCGCCGCCGCCAGGGCCTGGGCCGAGACCACCGCTTCGGCCGGCTTGCCGGCGAGCTCCGCCAGATGGTCGAAGCGCGCGCTGAAGGAACCGACCCCGGAGGTCGCCGAGCGCAGTTCGACGATCAGCCCGGACATCTCGGCCTCCGGGACGAGGGCGTTGATCTGGTCCCAGCCGCGCCAGCCGGGGCGGGTGTCGTAGCCGAGGATCTGCCCGCGCCGGGCCGAGATCAGCGCCGAGGCACGCGACATCGCCTCGGACGGGATCACCACCTCGATGGAGAGGATCGGCTCCAGCAGCACGGGCCTGGCCTGCGGCATGGCCTCGCTCATCGCCAGTCGGGCCGCTTGGCGGAAGGCCATGTCGGAGGAATCGACCGTGTGATAGGAGCCGTCCGTCAGCGTGACCGCGAGATCGACCACCGGGAAGCCGAGCGGCCCCTTCTCGCAATAGTCGCGCATGCCCGCCTCGACCGAGCCGATATACTGGCGCGGCACCACCCCGCCGGTGATTTTGTCGATGAAGCGGATGCCCTCCCCGCGCGGCAGCCCCGCAATCTCGATCACGACATCGCCATACTGGCCATGGCCGCCGCTCTGTTTGCGATGGCGCCCGCGCGCACCGGCCTGGCCGCGGATGGTCTCGCGATAGCCGACCTGCGGTGGCCGGCTTACGACATTCACGCCGTAGCGGCCGGCGAGCTTCTCCAGCGTGACGCGCAGATGCATCTCGCCCTGGCCCGAAAGCCGCGTCTCGCTCAGTTCCGGCACCTGGGTGACGAGGAGCGCGGTATCCTCTTCCGCGATCTTCTGCAGCGCGGCGGCGAGCCGGACATCGTCCTTGCGGTCCTTGACCGCGATCGCGAGCGTATGCACCGGCTCGGGCGGGGCGACCGCGCTGACCACGCCGGCACGCTGCTTGCCGAGCATGAAGGCCTCGCCCGTACCGATGCCGTCGAGCTTGGCGAAGCCGGCGACCTCGCCCTCCTCTGCGGCGGGCTTGCGGCTCTGCTCGCTGCCTTTCAGGGAGACGATGCCGGCAATGCGCGCCTCGACGCCGGCGGAAGAGGTGACGACGTCGCCCTCGGCCAGCCGCCCGCGCATGACCCGGGCGAGCGAAACCTTGCCACCCTGCCCCGCATGCCAGCTCTTCATCACCTGCGCCAATGGCGGCCCGTTCTCGACGATGCCGACCCGCCCGCGCGTCTCGCTGAGCGTCGGGGCCTCATGCCTCAGCGCCTTCAGGAGCCGCGTCACGCCATTGCCGCGCTCGGCCGCGCCAATCAGCACCGGCACGACATGGCGGTGCTGCAATTCGCGGGCGAGATCGTCAAAGATGCGATCGCGCGGCGGCTCCATGTCGCCGAGCAGCTCCTCCATCAATTCGTCGTCGTAATCGGCGAGCTTCTCCAGCATCGAGAAGCGCGCATCCTTCTCGCGGCCGCTCTCGTCGGGGTCGATCGGAACGATCTCGCTGGGCGCGTGCTCGCGATAGATGAAGGCCCGCTCCAGCGCGAGGTCGATGAAGCCGATGGCGATGCCCTTCTGCCAGATCGGGATCTGGCGCAGCAGCAAGGGCGTGCGCGAGGCCCGCTGCAGGATGGCGAGCGTCTCGCGCACCCGGCGCGAGGCCGTGTCGATCTTGTTCAGGAAGAGGAAGCGGGGGATGTCGGCCTCCTCGAGCTCGCGCAGCACGAGCTCCAGCGCCGGCGCCTTGCGGTCATCCGCCTCGCAGACCACCACGGCCGCGTCGACCGCCGGCAGGACATGGCGCATCTCGTGCAGGAACTCGACCGAGCCGGGACAGTCGATGAATTGAAACTGGTCGCCGAGGAATTCGACGCTCGCGACATTGGGCTCGACGCTCATCTGGTGAGCCCGCGCCTCGGGCGAGGCATCGCCGACGCTGTTGCCGGCCTTGACCGAGCCGGTGCGGGAAAGCGCGCCGCATCGCATCAGGATGCTTTCGAGCAGCGTGGTCTTGCCGCTCTGGAAGGGGCCGACGATCGCGATGCATCGTGGCCCCGCGCGTCGGGTGCCGGATGCCGCGTCTCCCTTGCCGTTCTGTGCAGCCATGACGTCCTCCTTCGGGTTGGACCCACGAGGACGAAAGGCCTTTGGCCTCTCATCGACGCGGATGGAGGCCGGCGCGTCGGGACGGAAGAGCCCGCAGCACCGGTCAGGCGGCGGTCGCACTGGCCCGAGCGGGCCGAGCGGCCGTCGAAGAGGCATGTCGAGGCAGGTTCGCGCCGTTCACGATCGGCTGCAAGGAGATTATGTGCCGCACCGCAGCGGAGCCGGCAGGCGGCGCGAGGAAGCGCCCCTCGCTAGCGGGACGACGGGGCTCAGCCGGCCCGCTCCTGCGCCTGGCGCTGGTAGACCGAGAGAAAGGCCTTGCCCATCAGCGAGCTCTCGCCGTCGATGGCCTTCTGCAGGACGCTGGCGCGAATGGCCTGGATGCGGGGAGCGTCGGGCGCTGCCGCACCGGCAAGCTCGGCGAGTTGCACGGCGAGCCGGGACGCTCCCTGCTCCGACAGGATGGCCGCCCGCTCGGCCAGCTTCTCCGCCCCGCCCGCCAACCGGGCGAGCTCGGTGGCGATCTCGGCGGTGCGCGCCGGCTTGAGATGCGCCGGGTCGCCATCGAACCAGCCGGCATAGAAATGATAGATGCTGCGGACGAGGAATTCCGGATCGTCGTATTTCGCCAGAAGATAGGGCTTCGCGAGGTAACCCGCCGGCACCGTCACCGCATGCAGCACCGCGTCGAGCGTGGCGCCCCGGTTCATCAGTGCCAGCGTCTCGCGCACGAGATGTTCGAGCGCTTCCGCACCGTCGCGCAGCATCTGCAACGCCCGCTCCTCGCCGAAGACGACAGGGCCATGGCCGGGGATCAGGATGGCGGGCCTGAGCTGCTCCATGTGCCGCAGCGCGACGGCCCATTCGGCGGCATAGCGCTGGACCTTGCGCGGATTTCCGGCATTCGGGAACACCCAGATCACGAAGTCGCCGCTTGCCAGGACGCGCCGCTCCGGCAGCCAGACGAAGCTGGCATCGTCCGTCTCACCTCGCCCATGGAAGAGTTCGAGCCGCTCGCCGCCGATCGTGAGCGACAGCGTCTCGTCATAGACCTCGTTCGGCTGCCGCTGGCCGATGGGGTAGACATAGCCGGGCTTGTTGAACTGCTGGCCCTGCACGATGCTGTTGAAGCCGTGCGAGGCCGCGTAACGCTCCATCCGCCGGCGGACATTGCGATGGGCGACGATCCGGGGGCGTGGGACGCCCCGCGCATCGGCCTCCGCATCGATGACGGCGATGCCGCTGGTATGGTCGATATGGCCATGGGTGAAGATCACCGTATGGATCGGGCTGTTATCCCAGCTCCGGATCACCTCCAGCGTCCGCTGCGCCGTATCCGGCTTGGCGGTGTCGATCAGGACCAGCCCTTCCATGGTGCGGATCGCGGTGACGCTGCCGCAGAAATAGGTGGTGTGGACCGTGATGATGCCGTCCGCAACGGCGGTGGCGGCGCCATCGGAAACCGCGGCGGTCCATTCCTCCATGGGCGCGCTGCCGTTCCACAGGCGCTCGAACAAGGGGTCTGAAGCCATCGGTGAACTCTCCACGCGTCACAACAGGCTTAGCATGGCTGCCGCCAGCCGAAAGCCGCTGCCGACGATGTGCTGACACCCGGCGTCAGCGGAGGCGCGACCGGCCGGCGAGCGCGCATCTAGAGCGCCGCTAGGCGTCCCCCGTTTCCTTCGCGCCCGTCGGTTGATGCGTCGGGGCGCCCACCTCGCCTTCGCTCATCCGCTTGAGGCGGCTCAGCATGGCCGCCGCATAGGCCGCATAGGGACCGATCCAGCGCTCGTGAATGCTGTGGATCGGCAGCGCGTCGAGATGGTTCCAGCGCTCGCGCCCGCGCCGCTCGACGATTACAAGGCCCGCCTCCTCCAGCACCTTCAGATGCTGCATCACGGTGCAGCGATCGAGTTCCGGCATGAGCTCGCACAGCATCCCCGTCGTGCGAGGGCCCGCCTTCAGCGCATCCAGAATCCGCCGCCGGGCGCGATGGCCCAGCGCCTTGAAGAGCGCGTCGTCCTGGTCGTCTATTGACATGTTATAAATCTATAACATAATAATCCCGGCAGCAATGGGAGGGCGTCGATGGAACCGCAGATGGATCTGAAATTTTCGGTCGCCGGGCGCATCGCGAAGCCGGTCGGCGAGGTTTTCGAGGCAGTGGTCAATCCCGACCGCCTCTCCCGTTTCTTCACGACCGGCGGCGCGAAGGGGCGGCTCGAGACCGGAGCGGTCGTCACCTGGGATTTTCACGACTTCCCCGGCGCCTTCCCGGTCCATGTCGTGGAGGTGGAGAAGGACAGGCGCATCGTCCTGCGCTGGGGCTCGGCCGAGACGACGCCCGACCCCGCCGCCAGCCGCGAGACCACCGTCACGATGACCTTCGAGCCGCTCGAAGACGGCCGCACGCTCGTCCGGATATCGGAACAGGGCTGGTCACGGACGCCGGAGGGGCTGAAGGCCTCCTACGGCAATTGCGAGGGCTGGACGGGCATGCTCTGCGCGATGAAAGTCTGGCTGGAGCACGGCTTCAACCTGCGCGAGGGGTTCTACAAGTAGGGGGCAATGCGGCTCAAAGGCCGTACAGTGCAGCTGACGATCACCGACCTTTTATGCGCGGGCAGCCGCCCCTCTTCGCGCCCGATGATCTCGCACCGGCCCTCTTTGGAGACAAAACGATGTTCACTCACGTCATGATCGGCAGCAACGACCTGGAGCGGGCGAGAGAGTTCTACGACGCCACATTCGCCGCGTTGGGAGGCGAGCCCGGCGAGATCGATGCCAGAGGCAGGCTGATCTATGTCCACGACGGCGGTCGGCTGATGATCACGAAGCCGATCGACGGCAAGCCAGCGACGGCGGCCAACGGTGGGACAATCGGTATCGCCGCGGCGAGCCGTGACCATGTTCTCGCATGGCATGATGCCGGCACCGCCCATGGCGGAACGTCGATCGAGAGCCCACCCAGCGAGCGCCCGAACGGAGCCTTCGTCGCCTACCTTCGCGACCCCGACGGAAACAAGCTCACCGCGCGCACTCAGCCGACGAAGTAACACAACCGGCAACAGCCGCTGCGAAGATCATCCCGCTTTCCGGGAAACCCGCCGGCAAGCGGATGGAGGGGGAAACCAGCCCCTCTATAAATTCCGCCGCTCACCCCGCAGCGTCGCCAATCCGATCCCGGCCGCATCGAACCCGCCATCGACGGCCAACACCTGCCCGGTGATGTAACTCGCCTTGTCCGAGCACAGGAAGAAGATCGACTCCGCCAACTCCTCCTCCAGCCCGTAGCGGCCGAGCGGGACGGCGTCGCGGTAGTCCGCGCGAATCTCCGGGCTGTGCACGGCCTTGGCCATCCCCGTCTCGACCGGGCCCGGCGCGACCGCGTTCACACGGATGCCGAGGCTCGACAGTTCGACCGCCTGCTGCTTCGTCAGATGCGCCAGCGCGGCCTTGGACGTGCCGTAGGCGACGCGCAGCGTCGAGGCGCGCAGGCCCGAGATCGAGGTGATGTTGACGATGGCGCCGCCGCCTCGGTCGGCCATCAGCGGGGCCGCAAGCTGCGTCGCCAGGAAGGGCCCGGTGAGGTTGACCGCGAGCACGCGCTGCCATTCCTCATGGGTCGTCTCCAGCAGCGGCTTGAACACGGCCGTGCCGGCATTGTTGACCAGCGCGTCGAGCTGCCCGAAGCGCGCGACGAGCGCGTCGAAAGCGCCCGCGACCTGCCGCGGCTCGGCGATGTCGCAGGCCAGCGCCAGCGTCTCCTCCGGCTTGCCGATCTCCGCCACGGCTCGCTCCAGCCCGGCCCCGTCGATGTCGAGCAGGCCGACGCGCCAGCCATCCGCGAGAAAGCGCTTCGCCGTCGCCAGCCCGATGCCGCGCGCGGCGCCGGTGACGAGGGCGACCTTGGAAACTGTGCTGATCATGCGGGCATCCGGACAATGGGACGTGATGGGGAAATGGCGCCCGGAAGCTATGCTTCGCGAAGCCACGGCCGCAAGATCGCCGACCCGCATGCGCCTTGCCGGCATTCCCGCTCGACAAATGCCGGACTCTCCTGTATGGCCCCGCACTCAACTGAAAACAGCGAGCCGAAAGCCCGCGCTTCCGCGCGAATACGGCCATGGAGAGACCCATGAACATCATCGAGCAGATCGATGCCGAGCAGATTGCCAAGCTGAGCGAAGGTCGCGAGATCCCGGCCTTCCAGCCCGGCGACACCGTGCAGGTCAACGTCAAGGTCAAGGAAGGCGAGCGTAGCCGCGTCCAGGCCTATGAGGGCGTCGTGATCGCCCGCAACGGCGGCGGCCTCAACCAGAGCTTCACCGTCCGCAAGATTTCCTATGGCGAGGGTGTCGAGCGCGTTTTCCCGCTCTTCTCGCCGAACCTCGATTCCATCAAGGTCATCCGTAAGGGCAAGGTGCGTCGCGCCAAGCTCTATTACCTGCGCGATCGCCGCGGCAAGTCGGCCCGCATCGCCGAGCGCGTCGAGGCCCGCCCCGCCAAGGGTGGCAAGGCCGCCGGCAAGTAAGCCGCGGCACCCTTCGAGAATTCAGGAACGCGGTCCTTCGGGGCCGCGTTTTTTTGTTGCGCGCAACGCTTCGTGGCGCGGGGGCACCCGGAATGATGGCTGCCCAGTCGAATGCAATAAACGCATATCGGTACATATAATTTTCATTTGATATGCGTATAACGCCCCTATAAGCATGCCAATCATTAGCTTGCTATTGATATTCATCCTATGAATCAGACACAGCTCCAGGCCGCCTTCACCGCCGAGCTCGCGGCCGTCAACCGCAAGCTGCGCACTCTCGTCGACGAGCGCGCCCGCGACATGGGCCTGACCTGGTCCCGCGCCCGGTTGCTGATGGAGCTCGCCCGTGAGGACGGGCCGATCCAGTCCGATCTGGCGGGCCTCCTCGACATCGAGCAGCCGACATTGGTGCGCCTGCTCGACGGGCTCGAGCGCAACGGCATGATCGAGCGCCGCGCCGTCGAAGGGGATCGCCGCGCCCGCCGCGTGTTCCTCACGCCCATGGCGCGCGCTCAGGCCGAGGACATCCTGAATTTCCTCGCCGCCCTGCGTGCTGATATCCTGCAGGGCATCGCGCCGCGGGAGCTGGAAATGGCACTCGATGTCCTGCGCCGGACGTCCCGCAACATCGCCGCCGGACGGAGCGCCGCCCCATGAGCACGGCAGAGCCCGCTTCCGCGCCAGCCGCTGCGACGCCCCCTGCCCCGACGCAGGGCTGGTTCACCATGCCGGTGCCGCGCGCGCTCGCCTACATGCTCGCTTCGGTCACATTGGCGATGACGCAGCAGATCGGCCAGAACATCGTCAACACCAACATCTACCAGATCCAGGGCGAGCTCGGCGCCACCGTCGCCGAGACCAACTGGCTGGTCGCCGCCTATATGGCGCCCAACGTCTCGCTCTCGATCGCGCTGATCAAGATCCGCATGCAGTATGGCTTGCGCAATTTCGCGGAGATCAGCATCGCCGGCTTCGTGCTGGCCGCCGCCCTGAATTTCTTTTTCGTCCAGGATCTGCAATCGGCCGTCGCCGTGCGCTTCATGAGCGGCATGGCGGCGGCGCCGATGTCCTCGCTCGCCTTCTTCTACATGATCGAGCCGATGCCGCCCCAGCGGAAGCTGACCGTCGGCCTGTCGTTGGCGCTGACCAACACCACGCTCGGCATCCCCGTGACGCGGCTGATCTCGCCCTATCTGCTCGATCTCGGCGGCTTCCACAGCCTCACCATGATCGAGATGGGGCTGGCCCTATTGGCTTTCGGCTTCGTCTACGCGCTGCCGCTGGCGACGCCGCCGCGCATCAAATGGATCGGCCCCTTCGACATCGTCAGCTATCTGCTGATCGCCATCGGCTTTGGCAGCATCGCCGTCGCGCTCAGCCTGGGCCGCCTCTACTGGTGGCTCGAGGCGCCCTGGCTCGGCTGGCTCCTTGCCGTCGCCATGGTCTGCTTGGTGCTGGCCGCGATCATCGAATTGCACCGCGAAAGCCCGCTCGTCGACATCCGCTGGCTGACCAGCCCGACCACGCTGCATTTCGCCGGCACGCTGCTGCTGCTGCGCCTCGTCCTGGCGGAGCAGACCGTCGGCGCCTCGAATTTCTTCCAGGCGCTCGGCATCCAGAACGAGCAGACCGTACCGCTCTACGCGATCATCCTCGCCGCGATCATCGCCGGCGGCCTGACCTGCGCCGCGCTGCTGCGCCCCGGCCGCGAGAACGGGTTCTACGGGGCCGCGCTCGCCTGCGTCGCGCTTGGCGCCTGGCTCGACAGCGGCGCCACCAGCCTGACCCGGCCGGACGACATCTGGCTCAGCCAGTCGCTCGTCGCCTATGGCTCGGCGCTCTTCCTGCCAGCCGCGATGGCCCAGGGGCTCGGCGCCGCGATCGTGCGCGGGCCGATCTATATCCTGAGCTTCTTCACCGTCTTCCTGTTCACGCAGAGCATCGGCGGCCTGTTCGGCTCGGCGATCTTCGGCACCTTCATCACGCTGAGAACGACGTTCCACTACAATGTGCTGACCGAGCATTTCACCCTGTCCGACCCGTTGGTCGCGCAGCGCGTCAGCCAGCTCGGCGGCGCCTATGGTCATGTGCTGACCGACCCGACGCTGACGCGGGCGGAAGGCGTGTCGCTGCTGGCCCAGCAGGCGACGCGGGAGGCGACGGTGCTGGCCTATAACGACGCCTTCCTGCTGATCTCGCTGATCGCCGGCCTCGCCCTGGCCGGCCTTCTCACCCATCTCGCCTTCCTGCAATGGAAGGCACGCTCGGCCGCGCCGGCCGCCTCCGCGACAACCTGACCTTCCGCTTGCGACCATGACCCGCCTGTTCCGCTCCCTTTCGACCTATATCGCGCTGGCGATCGGCCTCGCCGGCGTCGCTCTCGTCCTCTACGCTTGGCGGCTGCCACCCTTCGCGAGCGCCATCGAGACCACCGAGAACGCCTATGTGCGCGGCCAGGTCACGGTGATCGCGCCGCAGCTCGCCGGCTATGTCGCGGAAGTGCCGGTGCAGGATTTCGCCACGGTGAAACAGGGCGACCTGCTGCTGCGCATCGACGACCGGATCTTCGCGCAGAAGCTGGAACAGGCCCGTGCCGGCCTCGCCGCCCAGCGTGCCGGCCTCGCCAATTCCGATCAGGCCCGCGCCACGGCCGAAGCCCGGCTGCGCGCCGCAGTGGCGAATGTCGCCAGTGCCGAAGCGGTCCTGCGTACCGCCGAGGCGAATTGGGGCCGGATCGAGCCGTTGCGCGAGCGCGGCGTCGTCAACCAGACCAGCACCGACCAGAGCCAGCAGGCGCTCGACCAGGCGCGCGCCTCCCTCACCGCCAACAACGCTGCCGCCGAAGTCGCGCGGCAGGATATCCAGACCGCGATCGTCAACCGCCAGTCGCTCATCGCGGCGGTCGAGGGGGCCGAAGCCGCCGTTCATCTTGCCGAGATCGACCTGATCAATACCCGGATCCTCGCCCCGCAGGATGGACGCCTCGGCGAGGTTTCCGCCCGGCTCGGGCAATATGTCTCAGCCGGCACGCAGCTCATGGCGCTCGTGCCCGCCCAGGTCTGGGTCATCGCCAATTTCAAGGAGACGCAGCTCGCCGGCATGCGTGTGGGCCAGCCGGTGAGCTTCACCGTCGATGCACTCCGCCATGCGAAGCTCAGCGGCCATATCGAGCGCTTCTCGCCGGCCGCCGGTTCCGAGTTCAGCGTGATCCGTCCTGACAACGCCACCGGCAACTTCATCAAGATCGCCCAGCGCGTCCCGGTGCGCATCGCCATCGACCCGGGCCAGCCTCTGGCGGAACGGCTGACGCCCGGCATGTCGGTGGTCGTCAGCGTCGACACGGCGGCGCCGGGCCCCGCGTCCGGCAAATGACGGCTCCGCGAGTGGATCGATTGTCCGGCTTCCTTGGAACTGCTACACAGTAGCCATGTCGCCGTGTGTGCATCAGTTCCAGCGCTTCTGCGCCGTGCAGGGAGAGGGCCATCTGCCGCCCCTGCCGACGACGCAGGACTTCGCCGCGCTGCATGATCATGCCCGCCTGCCCTGGCGCTTCTTCGGCCGCTTCACAGCCTCCATCGCCGCAGGCCTTACCGGCGCCTGAGACCGGCCGCATCGCGCGGCCGGCGACAGGCGTAGCGTTTTTGCAAGCCGGCCTTCAACGCCGGCTTTCTCGTTTCCAGATCAGATTTGAACAGACCGAGATCAAGCCATGACTGCGACCTCAGCTCCCCGCACGCTTTACGACAAGATCTTCGACGACCACGTCGTCGACCGGCAGGATGACGGCACCTGCCTGCTCTATATCGACCGCCACCTCGTCCATGAGGTGACGAGCCCGCAGGCCTTCGAGGGCCTGCGCATGACCGGTCGCAAGGTCCGTGCCCCCGAGAAAACGCTCGCCGTCGTCGACCACAACATCCCGACGACCGACCGTTCCAAGGGCATCGCCGAAGAGGAAAGCCGCATCCAGGTCGAGGCTCTGGCGAAGAACGCCAAGGAATTCGGCGTCGAGTATTTCAACGAGCTCGACAAGCGCCAGGGCATCGTCCACATCGTCGGCCCCGAGCAAGGCTTCACCCTGCCCGGCACCACGATCGTCTGCGGCGACTCGCACACCTCGACGCACGGTGCCTTCGGCGCGCTGGCGCATGGCATCGGCACCTCGGAGGTCGAGCACGTCCTCGCCACGCAGACGCTGATCCAGAAGAAGGCGATGAACATGCTCGTCCAGGTGGACGGCACGCCCGCGCCCGGCGTCGGCGCCAAGGACATCACGCTGGCCATCATCGGCGAGATCGGCACCGCCGGCGGCACCGGCTCGGTGATCGAATATGCCGGCGAAGCCATCCGCGGCCTGACGATGGAAGGCCGCATGACGCTCTGCAACATGTCGATCGAGGGCGGTGCCCGCGCCGGCATGGTCGCCCCGGACGAGAAGGCCTTCGCCTATCTGAAGGGCCGCCCGAAGGCGCCGCAGGGCGCGGCATGGGACGCCGCCGTCCGCTATTGGGAGACGCTGCAGACCGACGAGGGCGCGCATTTCGACCGCGTGGTCCGGCTCGACGCCGGCAACCTGCCGCCAATCGTGTCCTGGGGCACGAGCCCCGAGGACGTGATCTCCGTCACCGGCGCGGTTCCCGATCCCGAGCTGATCCAGGACGAGGTCAAGCGCGCCTCGAAGAAGCGTGCGCTGGAATATATGGGCCTGACCGCCGGCACCAAGATCACCGACATCCCGCTCGACGTGATCTGGATCGGCTCCTGCACCAATGGCCGCATCGAGGATCTGCGCACCGTCGCAAAGATCGTCGAGGGCAAGAAGATCCATGAGAGCCTCGACTACGGCATGATCGTCCCCGGCTCCGGCCTGGTGAAGGAGCAGGCAGAGGCCGAGGGTCTCGACAAGATCTTCATCGCCGCCGGCTTCGAATGGCGCGAGCCGGGCTGCTCGATGTGCCTCGGCATGAACCCCGACCAGCTCAAGCCCGGCCAGCGGGCAGCCTCGACCTCGAACCGCAATTTCGAGGGTCGTCAGGGCTATCGCGGCCGCACCCACCTCGTCTCGCCGGCGATGGCGGCGGCGGCGGCCTTGACCGGCCGCTTCGTCGACGTCCGCACGCTCGGCTGAACGGTCCAGCGGGGAGAGCGCCATGTCGAACGATCCCCGCGAAGCCGCCCGCGAGGCCGAGGCCAAGGCCGCGCTGGAGCGCGTGAAGCGCGACAGCGAGACCTTGCTCGGTTCCTCGATGGGCAGGGCAGCCGATCATTTCTCCGGCACCGACGCGCCGGAGGGCGACAGGATCGAGCTCTGGGGCCGGCGCATCGGCCGTGCGCTCTCGCTCCTCGGCGTGATCGTGCTGGCCTGGTGGCTCGGCCATCAACTGAAGTTCTGGTGACGGAGATGGATGCCGCCGTGGCGAAGACAGCGCGGATCGACTGGGACGGAGCGAAAGCCCCGTCGCTGGAGGCGTTCGACGACCTGGCCCAGGCCGCGTTCGACCGCCTGCCGGAGGAGTTCCGCGCGCTCTGCGCCGATGTCGTCTTCAACGTCACCGAGTTCCCGGAGGACGACGTGCTGAAGGAGCTGGAGGCGGAGAGCCCCTTCGACCTGCTCGGCCTCTTCACCGGCGTCGGCCTGCCGCAACAGGGTTTCGGGCCCCAGACCGGCCAGATGCCCAACACCATCCACCTCTATCGCCGGCCGATCCTCGACTACTGGGCCGAGCACGACGAGAGCCTCGGCGCCATCGTCAGCCACGTCATGATCCATGAGATCGGCCACCATTTCGGCTTCTCCGACGAGGACATGGAAGCCATCGAACAGGCGGCCGGCTGAGGCCGGGCGCGCAGGACAAGCACAGGAACCGCACCATGCAGCCCTTCACCACCCTGACCTCGACGCCGGCCCCGCTGAAGGTGGTCAATGTCGATACCGACATGATCATCCCGAAGCAGTATCTGAAGACGATCAAGCGCACCGGCCTCGGCACCGCGCTGTTCTCGGAGATGCGCTACAAGGATGACGGCTCGGAGAACCCCGATTTCGTGCTCAACCAGCCGGCCTATCGCAAGGCGGAAATCCTGGTCGCGGGCGACAATTTCGGCTGCGGCTCCTCGCGCGAGCACGCGCCCTGGGCCCTGCTCGACTTCGGCATCCGCTGCGTGATCTCCACCAGCTTCGCCGACATCTTCTACAATAACTGCTTCAAGAACGGCATCCTGCCGATCAAGGTCACGCCCGAGCAGCTCGACGCGCTGTTCGACGATGCCGAGCGCGGCTCCAACGCGACGCTGACGATCGACCTCGAGAACCAGACGATCAAGGGCCCCGACGGCGGCGAGATCAGGTTCGAGATCGACCCGTTCCGCAAGCACTGCCTGCTGAACGGTCTCGACGATATCGGCCTGACCATGGAGAAGGCGCCGAAGATCGACGCCTATGAAGAGAAGCTGAAGCAGCGCGCCTGGGCCTGAGGCGCTCGCAACGCTCCCCCCTCTCCCCTCGCGGGAGAGGGGAAGAACCTAAACCACCAGCCCGCGCATCGGCCCCAAATCGCCCGTGCCGGGAAACACCTTTTCCGCCAGCACCGGCCCCGACAGCCCGAACAGGTCGGCGACAACGCCCTTGGCCACGGCGCGGATGTCGGTCGTCGCCTTGAGATCGCGGTTCTGGTAGAGCTGCTCGGGCTTCAGCCCGGGCCAGTCGGCGATCATGCGCCCGCCCTTGACCGCTCCGCCGACGAGGAAAGCGACCGTGCCGGTGCCGTGATCGGTGCCCGTGGTGCCATTTACCGCCGCAGTTCGGCCGAACTCCGTCACCACCATCACCACCGTGTCTTTCCAGACCGGCGAAAGACCCTGCTCGAAGGTCGCAAAGGCGCCGTCGAGCCCGCCGAGAAGAGTCGCGAGCCGGCCCTTGGCCCCGCCCTCATTGGCATGCGTGTCCCAGCCCTCGAAGGCCAGCGCGGCGATGCGCGGCCCGTCATCGGCGCCGACGAGTCCGGCCGCGCCCTCGGCGATGCGACGCATGCCGTCCACGGAATCAGGGCCGCCACCGCCCATCTTGCCGTCCATGCCGCGCCGCTGCGCCAGGCTTTCCGTCTCGATCGCCTGCTGCAACGCCGCGGCCAGATGCGGATCGCGCTGGCCATAGAGATCGGCGAGCCGCGTCGTCAGGTCGCTCCCGGCGCGCGCCATGCGCGGCGGCGCCCAGCCGAGCACCGGCGCGTCGCCGCGCACCACCAGCGGCGGCACCACGCCGACGCCGAGCACCCCCTTTCGCGCGATGCCCTCGCCGGCCGGCAGGCTGGCGAGAAGGCGGTTGAGCCAGCCCGTCGCCGTATGGCCGGGCCCGGGCTGGCCGCTTTCCAGCACGTCCTGCCCGTCGAAATGCGAGCGCTCGCGATAGCCGGTCGCGGCCGCATGGACGATCGCCGCCTGCCCTGACTTGTACAGCCGCGCGAGATTCGGCATCGCAGGATGGAGATAGAAGAAGCCGTCGAGCGGCAGCGCCGCGTCCGGTCCGTCCTTGGCGAGCGCGATGCCCTCGCGCAAGCCGGCATAGCCGGGATCGCCGATCGGCGGCACGGCCGAGAGCCCGTCAAGCGCGCCGCGCAGCACCACGACGAGGAAGCGCGGATCGCGCGCGCCCGCCGCCGCATAGGCGAATTTCGGCACGAAGGACCAGGCGAACAGCGCACCCGCCGCACCCAGCACGGCGCGGCGCGACGGCGTCATCCGTTCGCAATCGTCATCGTCGTGATGATCCATCACCGTCACCTCCGCTGGAATTCGGGCGACATCAGCAGCAGTGCGATCGCCTGCGGCCTGCTTTCGGCGCGCGCCACTGCCTGCTTCGTCTCGGGCGACAGGATCGGGCCGAGAATGTCGTCGGCCTGGCTGCGCGGGTCCGGCACCGCGTTTGCCGTCTGCCGGCCCCAGCCGGCGGCGACGTCGATGCGCGTTTTGATCCCCTCGGCCGAGGCCCAGGCGGCGTTGGTGTCGGCATAGCCGTTCGGGCCGGAGGGCTGCCAGAAGGGCTGCCCCATCGTGCCGAGCAGCCCGAGGATCTGTCCGGGATTGGGCTGCAGCCCCGTCGCGCGATAGGAGGCCAGCAGGAATTCCTGCGGCGAACGCACCTTGGTCGCCGGCGCCTTCCAGGCCTCGTCGCTGCCGATCAGCGCACGATAGACGCTGGGCAGGTCGCCGCCGCTCTGACGGAAGGTCGCGGCCAGCAGGTCGACCAGCTTCGGCGGCGGATCGTCGGCCACGAAATGGCGCACGAGCTTGGTCGCGATGAAATGGGCGGTCGAGGGATGGCGCGCCAGATCGGTCAGCGCCGCAACGCCCTGCGCCCGGCCCGGCTGGTCGTAGGAGCGGCCGAGCAGCGGCGTGACACCCGGTTCGTGGAGCCCGGCATTGAAGGCGAAGGAGCCGGGAAAGCCGAGCACGCCCTCACGCCCCACCACCGTCCAGCCGGTGATGATCCGGGCGAGATTGGTGACGTCCGCCTGGTTGTAGCCGCCGGAGACGCCGAGCGTATGCAGCTCCATGATCTCGCGGGCGAGGTTCTCGTTGAGCCCGCGCCGCTGTCGCCGCCCGGCCGGGGAGTTGGGGCCGATCGACTGGCGGTTGTCGAGGAAGTCGAGCATCGCCGGGTGGCTCTCGGCCGCGATCAGCATGTCCTCGAAACGGCCGAAGACATGCGGGCGGATCGCCTCGCGCTCATAGGCGCCGGCCATGACCCGGCAGATATTGCTCTTGGTCGCGCCGATGCAGAAATGGTTCGACCAGAACATCACGAGCCGCTCGCCGAAGCCCGTCTCGGCCGCAAGCGCGAGATCGACGCGCGACTTCACCTCGTCGCGATAGGTCCGGAAGGGCAGTGCCGGTTCGTTGGGCGGCGGCTTGGCCGGCTGCGCGGCCTGGTTCTGGCCGGATGGTTTGACCTCGGCCGGCGCCTGGGCAACCTCCATCTGGCCGGACATCGCCCCCGCTCCGGCAACCTGCATGCCCGCAGATTGCGCTCCCGGCGATGCGGCCTGCGCCTGCTGCGCGGCGACGCGCTTGGCCTCCCGGGCGATCCTTTCCTGATCTTCGAATGCGTAGAGCGCCTGCCCGATCTCGGCTGCACCCGAAAAGGCCACGCCCTGCGGCTGCGCGACGGGGCCGGCCGCGATCTCGGCCAGCAATCGATCGCGAGCCTCCCGGCGTATCGCCTCGCCCTGCCCCGGCCTCGCTCCGAGGCCGAAACGCTGGAGGGCGACGGCCCCCGCCTTCAGATCGTCCGGTCCCGCCATGCCGTCGGCCTCCGCTGACCATGCGCATCAGCATCGGCGGCGACTATGGCAAAAAACCGAAGGGTTTCATGACAAATCGGCAATGTTCGGCAATGCGAGGACGGCCAGCCGCCGGTCGAGCGATCGCTGGAGCCCGGAAAAAACGCTCCAGGCCCCCGCTCCGATCAAGCCGTGGCGCCCCGTGCCGACCATTCAAGCCGAGCGGGGAGCGTCCGCGAAGTCACCGGTGATGATCTTGCCCCGCGCCCGGCGCAACACCAGCGACAGCACGGCGGCGACGACCGTGTTCGCCACGACGGCGACGATGCCGTTATAGGCGCCATAACCGAGGACGAGCGATGTCGGCACCCAGGCCGTCGGGCCCCAGGACAGGTAGGTGCCCAGCCCGAAGCCGACGACCCAGCCCGCCAGCAGCGCCTCGCCGCTGAACCAGCTCGTATAGAGGCCGAAGACGATGGCCGGGAAGATCTGGATCATCCAGACGCCGCCGAGCAACTGCAGGTCGAGCGCGAACTTGGTCGGCATGAACACGATCACCGCCAGAGCGCCGACCTTGACGATTAGCGACATCAGCTTGGCCAGCGACGCCTCGCGGCCCGGCGACATCTCCGGCTCGACGAAGGGGCGCCAGATATTGCGGGTGAAGGTATTGGCCGCGCCGATCGACATCACCGCCGCCGGCACCAGCGCGCCGATGGCGATGGCCGCGAAGCTGAAGCCGGCGAACCAGGACGGAAACATCTTCAGGAAGAGCTGCGGCACCGCATCCTGCGGATTGGCGACCTCGATGCCCGCGGCATGGGCCATGAACCCCATCAGCGCGATCAGCGCCAGCACCAGCGAATAGGCCGGCAGCGCGATCGCGTTGCGTCGGAGGGCCTTCGGCCCCGAGGCCGAGAGCACGCCGGTCATCGAATGCGGATACATGAACAGCGCCATCGCCGAGCCGATCGCCAATGTGATGAACGGCGCGATCTGGGTGGGCGAGAGGATGAGCCCCTGGTTCGGCTTGCCCTCATAGGCCTTCGCAGCCGCATCGAAGACGGCGCCGTAGCCGCCGAGCTTCGCCGGCACGATCACCACCGCCGCGATGACGAAGACGTAGATCATGATGTCCTTGACGAAGGCGATCATGGCAGGCGCGCGCAGCCCGCTCTTGTAGGTGTAGAGCGCCAGGATGACGAAGGCGATCGTCAGCGGCAGATGGGACATCATGCCCTCGCCCTGGAAGCCGAGCGCCTGGATCACCTTCTCCATGCCGACGAGCTGCAACGCGATATAGGGCATGGTCGCGAGGATGCCGGTGAAGGCGACCGCGAGCTCGAGGCCCTTGTTGCCGTAACGACCGTAGATGAAGTCGGAACCGGTAATGTAGCCCTTCTTATGCGCGACGTTCCACAGCCGCGGCATCGTCAGGAAGATGAAGGGATAGATCAGGATCGTGTAGGGCACCGCGAAGAAGCCATAGGCGCCGATAGCATACACGACCGCCGGCACCGCGATCACCGTATAGGCGGTGTAGAGATCGCCGCCGAGCAGGAACCAGGTGATCCAGGCGCCGAAGCGCCGCCCGCCCAGCCCCCATTCGTGCAACTCCTCGAGATTGCCGGACTTCCAGCGCGAGGCGACGAAGCCCATCACCGTGACGAGCGCGAAGAAGAAGACGAAGACGGCCGTCGCCGGCCAGTTGAGATGGTCGATCATGAGTCGCTTCCTTCCACCTTGGAAGCGAACCAGATGAACACCGACGAGACCGGGATCATCAGCATCAGGAACCAGTAGAACAGCGGAATGCCGGCCAGTCTCGGCTCGATGCCGTTATAGAGCGGCACCCAGAGGCAGGCGATGCAGGGGATGAGGAGAAGTAGATATTTCATGGGGGAGGTCCCCAGATTCAGGCCGCATCCGCAGCATCTGCCTGTCCGCGATCATCTTCAACAGCAAAAATGGGCAGGCTGGGCCCGGCTCTCATCCTTTTGACGGAAAACACCAAATCGGCCCCGCGCCGTAGCGCAACGCCGCGTCCTACATCACTACGGTGATCGTCTCGGCCGCACGCGTCAGCCCCGTATAGAGCCAGCGCGCCCGGTGCTCGCGGAAGGCGAAGCTCTCGTCGAAGAGCACGACATCGTCCCATTGCGAGCCCTGGGACTTATGCACCGTCAGCGCGTAGCCGAAGGTGAATTCGTCGGTGTGCTTGCGCAGCTCCCAGGGGATCTCCTCCTCGGTACCGTCGAAGAAGTTCGGCAGCACCGAGACCTTCACGGCCTTGGCCGCGGTATCGTCCTCGGGCGTCACGCGCATGGTGACGAGCCCCTTCTTCGAGGTCTTGATCTCCTGCACGATCCAGGAGCCGCCATTGAGCAGCCCCTTGCTCTTGTCGTTGCGCAGGCAGACCAGCTTCTCGCCCGCCACCGGATTGGTCTCGGTGCGGCCCATGAGCTGGCGGATGCGGGCATTGTAGTTGCGGCGCGTCTTGTTCATCCCGACGAGAACCTGGTCGGCCCCCATGACGACCTCGGGATTGACCTCGTCGCGCCGGATGACGCGGCTGAGACCATAATCGCCATAGTCGAGCCGGCCGCCCTCGCGCACGATCATCGACATCCGCACGATCGGATTGTCCGCCGCCTGGCGATGGACCTCCGTCAGCATCACGTCCGGCTCCTGCTCGGTGAAGAAGCCCCCGCCCTTCACCGGCGGCAACTGCGCCGGGTCGCCCAGCACCAGCACCGGCGTGCCGAAGGAGAGCAGGTCCTTGCCCAGCTCCTCGTCCACCATCGAGCATTCGTCGATGACGATGAGCTTGGCCTTGGCGGCCTGGCTGTCGCGGTTGAGCGCGAAGATCGGGCTCTCCTCGTCGACGCCGCGCGAGCGGTAGATCAGCGAATGGATGGTCTGCGCCTCGGCGCACCCCTTGTTGCGCAGCACCAGCGCGGCCTTGCCGGTATAGGCGGCGAAGACGACGTCTCCGTCCACCGCCTCGGCGATGTGGCGCGCGAGCGTCGTCTTGCCCGTGCCGGCATAGCCGAACAGGCGGAACACCTGCGGATCACCGGCCTGCAGCCAGCGCGCCACCGCCGACAATGCGGCATCCTGCTGGAGCGACCAGCTCATCGGTTGAAAACGATCATGACGGACATGCCGCAGAAGGGGCCGAGTCGCGCCGCGAAGGCAAGCCCGGCGGCGTCGGTTCCCGGGCTCAGGCGGCGCGCAGGCGCCGGACGAAGGCGCTGGCCTCCATTTGCAGGGCGGTGATGCGCTCGTCGAGATTGCGCGCGCTCAGCGCTCCCATATCGGCCTGGTTGACGGTCTGCATATTGGCGGCGGCGATCTCCGCCATCGCCATCGCAGCCGTGCCGGTGACGCTGGAGATCCGCGCCACCGTCTCGCCGAGCGAGCCGAGCAATTCGGCATGGGAGTCGACCATGGTCGCGATCTCGGTCCCGGTCTGCTCGACTGTGCCGATGCTGTTGCCGATGGTCGAGACCGCGCCCGCGGCATGGGACAAGGCCGCGTCGACCTGCGCGATCCGGCCGACAATGCGGGATGCCGCCTCGGCAGTCTGGCCGGCAAGCGCCTTGACCTCGGAGGCGACCACCGCGAAGCCGCGGCCATGTGCGCCGGCGCGCGCGGCCTCGATCGTGGCGTTGAGCGCGAGCAGGTTGGTCTGGCGCGCCACGGCCTCGATGATGCCGACGACGTCCCGGATCTGCGTGGCCTTCTCGGCGAGCTCGGCGACCAGCTTCTGCGTGCCGCTCGCCTCCTGGCTCGCCGCGCTCGCCATCATCGAGACCCGCCTGACCTCGTCGTTGATCTGCCCGATGACGAACTCCATCCGCAGGGCGGCTTCCGTCGTGCGGTTCGCTTCCTCGCCGGCGCCGGTCACGGACGCCGCCGCGATCTCCGAGCTCCTGGAAACCTGGTTGACCCGCACGGCGGCATCCTGAAGCGTCGTGCGCAGCGTCTCGCTCGCCCGTCCGATCTCGCCGAGCAGCAGGCCGAGCCGGGCCTCGAACTCGTCGGCGATGCGCGCCAGCTCCCGGCTGCGGAGTTGCTGGTGCTGGCGGGCCTGTCCGGCTTCCGTCTCTCGCGTCACCAGGGTCGCACGGACCTCGCTGAGCTGCTGGACCGTGCGGGCGAGCTCTCCGATTTCGTCGGAGCGGCCGCAATGCGGTACGGCGATGACCCTGTCGGAACTCGTCGTCTCGCGGATCGAGATCATCAGCTCACGCAAGGGGCGCGTCAGATGGCGGCTGAGCAGCAGGAGCGCGGCGAGCCCGCCCGCCAGGGGCAGTAGGAGCGCCATGACGATGGTGCGCAATCGCACCAGCTCCGCCCGCTCCCCGGCGCGGATTCCGGCTTCGCTTGCCGTCGCCGCCAGGGCGTCGCGCATCGCCGAGGTCGTGGCGATGATCTGGCTGACATTGAGGCGCGCCTCCTCCGCGCCGGCCTCCAGCACCGCCGCCTTGGCGGAAACGCGCTGGCCGATATCGACGATACCGCGCTGGAAGGCGATGAAAGTGTTGATGCGCGCGTCGAGCGTCGGATTCGCCTCGATCATGGCCTTCGGCAACGCCGAGATGAAATGCGCGCGCGCGGCATCGACGAATTCGATGGCGGCATCGAGCTTCTCCAGCGACGCCGCGATTTCGGCAGCCGAGGCGTCGGCATCGAGGCGGCCGAGCAGAGAGGCGTTCGCAACCCGGCTGGCGAGCAGCGAGGCGCTGCTGGCGAGCGTGATGCCGGAAAAGGCCTCCCGGTCGATGCGACGGACATCGTCAAGTCCACCCAGCACGCTGACGAGGCCGAGCGCAGCCGCGATGCTCAGCAGTGCAAAGAGCATCATGATCTTTGCCGTCAGTCCCGGTCGCCGTCTCATCATCCCACCTGTAGTGCGCCCTCTCTTTCGCCGATGCGAACGAATGACGGGTTAACGGGAGATCGAAAAAGCGGATTGGAGCAGGAAGAAAAAATATATAATTCAAATATTTAGCCGGGGAACAGATCGCATCCGGCGTCGATGTCCCCTGAGCGGGCGACTTCCTTCGGCGCCGGCATTCGCGGCAGGCCGGGGCGCCGGATAGGGGTGGAGAACCCCTGATCCGGATCGACCGCGCAGCGATCCGACCGGCATGCGCTCTGGTCAATATTCCGGCGAATCTCTAGCGTCCGTTCCATGAGGCCGCGCGCGATCCGAATTCTCCTGCTTTGTCTCGGTGTCGCGTTTGCCGCCTATGCGGCCTTCGTGCTCTCGCCCTGGCCGTCGGCGCTGCTGATCCGCGCGGGCTTTGCCTATGGCGCCTCGAAGACCGACGCGGCCCTCGCGAAGCATGTCCCGGCCGGTATCCGGGAACAGCGCGACATCGCCTATGGAGACGCCGCCGACGAGCGGCTCGACATCTATCTGCCGCCCGAGGGGGCACGGCCGGGACGCCCCGTCCTGGTCTGGATCCATGGCGGCGGCTTCGTCGGCGGGGACCGGCAGGACGTGGCCCCTTATCTCAGGATCGTCGCCGGCAAGGGCTACCCGACCGTAGCCATCGGCTACAGCCTCGCGCCGGCGGCGCGCTATCCCACGCCGGTGCTACAGGCGAACAAGGCACTCGGCTTCCTGCAGCGCGAAGCCGCCCGGCTGGGCATCGATGCGAGCACCATGGTGCTCGCAGGCGATTCGGCCGGCGCCCATATCGCGGCCCAGCTCGCGGCCGGCCTGACCGGGAAGGACTACGCCGCGACGCTTGGCCTCCAGCCCGCGGTCGAGCCCTCCCTCCTCAAGGGCGTCGTCCTGTTCTGCGGCGCCTTCGACCCCACCGCCCTCGACTTCGCCGGCCCTTTCGGCAGTTTCCTGCGCTCGATTCTCTTCGCCTATTTCGGAACGTCGAACCCTCTCGACAGCGATCGCATCACCGAGGCGGCGGTTCCGCGCTATGTCACCGAGGCCTTTCCGCCGAGCTTCATCTCGGCCGGTAATGGCGACCCGCTGGCACCGCAATCGGTGATGATGGCCCAGGCGTTGCGCGACCGTGGCGTCAAGGTCGACACGCTGTTCTTCCCGCCCGAAACCGAGCCGAAACTGCCGCATGAATACCAGTTCGACCTCGACCGCCCGGAGGGGCGGCAGGCGCTCGACCGGCTGACGACCTTCCTTCAGGGTCTCGGGCCTTGAGATCCGACCGGCCGGCCGCGCTCAGATCATCAGCCTGAGCAAGGGCCGTCCCGGCTTCTGCCGCGCCACCTCGACGAAACCCGCGCGGCGGAAAACGCTTTCCGGCCCGACATAGAGCCCTTCCGCACTGCGTTTGTCCTGGTTCTCCATCGCCGCGGCTTCAATCAAGCGCGCGCCGCTCGCCCGCGCGAAATCGATCGCACCGTCGAGCAGCGCGCCGGTGACGCCCTTGCCGCGAAATCCCTTGCGGACGAAGAAGCATGAGGCGGCCCAGTTCCGCTCATCCTCCGCCGGCGCGTCCGGCAGTGGCGTCGAAGCGCGCCGCGGATTGTTCCATTCGGGGATATGCGCCCTCGGCCCGATCTGAAGCCAGCCGACGGCTTTGTCCCCGGCGTAAGCCAGCACACCCGGCGGTGGACCTTGCTTCACCCGTTCCTCAAACAGCCGGCGCGCGCCTTCCCCGAGCAGCGGCACGCGCAAGCGTTGCGGCATGCGGAAATGATTGCACCAGCAGCCGTAGCAAGGCCCCTGCGGCCCGAAGAGATCCTCCAGATCGCTCCAGCGCTCCGGCGTCAGCGGCAAGACGGCAAAACTGGCCTGGCTCATCGCAAAACTCCCGCTCGGCAACGATACGGCGTGACTGGACAGAAACTCGATATCGGCAGATCACTAGCGACAAAATCGGAGGCCCGCGCCATGTCGCTCGAAGTCTATGCCGCCTATCTCCTCGCCTGCATCGTCATCATCATCGTTCCCGGTCCCACGGTCACGCTGATCATCGCCAACAGCCTGAAGCACGGTACCCGCGCCGGTCTCCTCAATGTGGCAGGAACGCAGGCCGGGCTCGCGATCATGGTCGTGGTCGCCGGCATCGGACTGAGCTCGGTCGCCGCGGCGCTGGGCCATTGGTTCGAATGGCTGCGTCTGGCCGGCGCCGCCTATCTGATCTGGCTGGGATGGAAGATGTTCCGCTCGGCCGGTGCCGACATGGAAGGGACAGTCCCGGCGAAGCCGCCGCGTGGCGGCTTCTTCCTGCAAGGTGCGCTCGTCGCCCTGAGCAACCCGAAGACGCTGCTGTTCTTCGGCGCCTTCTTTCCGCAATTCCTCGACCCCACGCGCGACCATGCCACCCAGATCGCCATCATGGGCGCCACCGCGCTGGCTTTTGCGGCACTGAGCGACGGCGCCTACGCCCTGCTCTCCGGCCGCGCCGGCCAGCTGCTCTCGCAAAGGCGCGTCCGGCTGATGTCGAAGTTCAGCGGCAGCCTGCTGATCGGCGGTGGCCTCTGGCTCGCCTCGACGCGAGCGAACTGAACGGCAGACGCCCTCACCAGGCGATTGTTTCGCCCTTGTAGTCGCGGAAGCTGTTGGTCTCGGCCATGCCGGAGGCGTCGATGGTGCGGATCAGGCCGGCGGCGCTCTCGGCCGGCGTGATGTCGGCGCCGCCGCCGCCCATATCGGTCTGGACCCAGCCCGGATGGAACAGCAGCACGGCGACGTTCTTCGCCCTGACCGCGTTGCCGAACACCACCATCGCCATGTTCACCGCGGCCTTGGACGAACGATAGATCAATGCATTGCCGGGGTTGGCGCCGATCGAACCCATGCGGCTCGATATCGTCGCGATCTTGCGCCCCTGCCCGGCCTCGAGATTCGACAGGAACGCCTGCGCCACCCTGACCGGCGCATAGACATTGACCTCGAAAACCTCGCGCCAGGCATCGAAATCGACATCGAGGCCGCTTTGCCGGTCGCGCGGCCCGTAAAGGCCGGCATTGTTGAGCAGCACATCGATCGCCCGGCCGGCGAGCGCATGCTTGGCTGCGGCCACGCTGGCATCGGACGTCACATCGAGCGCCAGCGGCGTGAGTTGGCCCGCATGCGCGGAGGCGAGTTCCGCCAGCGCCTTCGCCTGCGGATCGCGCGCCGCAGCAATGACATGGTCGCCCCGGCGCAGGAGCTGGGTCGTGATGGCAAGCCCGATGCCGCGATTGGCACCGGTGATCATCCAGGTCTGTGGCATGTGCGTTCTCCGAAAGGGAGACTGGAGGTATGGCTTTGCCGCCCCTATTTCCAGATCGATCGTCCCATCCCGAACCGCTGGAAAAGGCCGTCGCCATGACCGAGCAGCAGATCCGCTTCAACGACGGCGCCGCCTATGAAGAGATGATGGGCAAGTGGAGCCGTCTTGCCGGGGATGTCTTCCTTGACTGGCTCGCCGCGCCCGAAGGCCTGCGCTGGGCCGATATCGGCTGCGGAAACGGCGCCTCGACGCAATTGATCTTCGATCGCTGCGCACCGGCAGCCTTGAGCGGCATCGATCCGTCGCCGGGGCAACTGGATTATGCCCGCAAGCGCCCCGTCGCCAGCCTCGCCGAATTCACGCTGGGCGACGCCATGGACCTGCCCTATCCGGACCGGAGCTTCGATGCGGCCGTGATGGCGCTGGTGATCTTCTTCGTGCCCGATCCGGCCAAGGGCGTGGCGGAGATGGTGCGCGTCACGCGGCCCGGCGGCCTCGTCGCAGCCTATGCCTGGGACATGCCAGGCGGTGGCTTTCCGCTCGACCCCGTGCTGACAGAACTCAAGGCGCTCGGGATGACGCCGCCGCGCCCGCCGAGCGCCGACGTCTCACGGATCGAGAGCCTGGCCGAACTCTGGACACAGGCCGGGCTCAGCGATGTCGAGACGCGCGAGATCAGCGTGCGCCGCCATTTCGCCGATTTCGACGCGTTCTGGCATGCGAGCACGCTCGGCTCGACCGTCGCCCCGGCCATTGCCGCCCTGCCCGCGCAGACGGTGGCTCTGCTCAAGGACAAGGTCCGCGCGCGCATCACCATCGCAGGCGATGGCGGCGCGTCCTATGTCGCGCGGGCCAACGCCGTGAAGGGCCGGGCGCCGGCGCAGCACTGAGGCGCCCGACGTCCCAAGGTTGTCACAGCTTCAGCCCTTCGCCTTGCCGTATCCGCCGGCCGTCGGCGTGATCACCGTCACCGCCTCGCCGGCCTGGAGCAAGGTCTGGTCGGAGGGCTTCAGCTCCTCGACCGCGCCGGAAAGCCGGCGCACCAGCGTCTTGCCGAGCTCGCCGGGCTCGCCCCCCTTCACGCCGAAGGGGCGGACCTTGCGATGCGAGGCGAGGATGGCGCAGTCCATCGTCTTGAGGAAGCGGATGGTGCGGCTGGTGCCGTCGCCCGCCGTCCATTCGCCCTTGCCGCCGGAGCCGAGGCGGATGTGGAAATCCTCCAGCACGACCGGGAAGCGCGTCTCGAGGATCTCCGGATCGGTCAGGCGCGAATTCGTCATGTGGACGTGCACGCCGGAGGTGCCGTTGAAGCCGGGACCGGCCGGCGAACCCGAGCAGATCGTCTCGTAATATTGATACTGATCGTTGCCGAAGGTCAGGTTGTTCATCGTGCCCTGCGAGGCCGACATGGCTTCGAGCGCGCCGAACAGCGTGTTCGTCACCGCCTGCGAGACCTCGACATTGCCCGCCACCACCGCAGCCGGATAGCGCGGCGCCAGCATGGAGCCTTCCGGCACGACGATCTTGATCGGCCGGAGGCAGCCCGCATTCATCGGGATGGCATCGTCGACCATGACGCGGAAGACATAGAGCACGGCGGCCCGCGTCACCGGCGCCGGGGCGTTGAAATTGTCCGGCCGCTGCTCGGAGGTGCCGGTGAAATCGACCGTCGCCTCGCGCTTCTCACGGTCGATGGTGATCTTCACCTTGATCGCGCAGCCCTGGTCCATCGGATAGGTGAACTCGGAATCATGCAACTTGGTGAGAAGCCGCGCCACGCTCTCGGCCGCATTGTCCTGGACATGGCCCATATAGGCTTGCACGACATCGAGGCCGAAGGAGCCGATCATCTTCTTCAGCTCCGCCACGCCCTTCTCATTGGCGGCGATCTGTGCCTTCAGGTCGTTGACGTTCTGCACGACGTTGCGCACCGGATAGCGCGCGCCGGTCAGGAGCTTGACGAGGTCTTCCTCGCAGAAGCGGCCTTGATCGACGATTTTGAAGTTGTCGATATAGACGCCCTCTTCCTCGATATTGGTCGCCAGCGGCGACATCGAGCCCGGCGCCGTGCCGCCGACATCGGCATGGTGGCCACGGCTCGCCACCCAGAACAGGATGTTCTTGTCCTGCGCGTCGAAGACCGGCGTGCAGACCGTGATATCCGGCAGATGCGTGCCGCCATTATAGGGTGCGTTCAAGCAGTAGACATCGCCCGGCTTGATCACCGGGTTGTTGGCGATCACGGTCTCGACCGAGCGGTCCATCGAACCCAGATGCACCGGCATATGCGGCGCGTTGGCGACGAGCGCGCCGGTCTGGTCGAAGACCGCGCAGGAGAAGTCGAGCCGCTCCTTGATGTTCACGGAATAGGCGGTGTTCTGCAGCGTCACGCCCATCTGCTCGGCGATCGACATGAACAGGTTGTTGAAGATCTCGAGCATCACCGGATCGGCCTTGGTGCCGATCGCCGCCTGCTGGACCAGCGCCTTGACGCGAACGAGGACGAGATGGTCCTTGGCGGTGAGCTTGGCGCTCCAGCCCTCCTCGACGACGACGGTCTGGTTCGGCTCGATGATGATCGCCGGGCCGGCGACGCTCTGGCCGGGCTTCATCGCCTCCCGGCGGACGATCGCCGCCTCGTGCCATGCGCCCTTGGCGAAGAAGCGCGTGCGCTCGGCCACCGCCGGCTCGCCCGATTGTTCGCCGGCCGAGGCTTCCTCGAACTTCGCACCGCCGCCGACGGCCTCGACCTCGACCGCCTCGACGACCAGCGCCTTGGTCTCGTCCATGAAGCCGAAGCGCGCCTTGTGCGCGGTCTGGAAGGCCTCCTGCATCACAGCGTGCGTGCCGGCGGGGACTGCAATGGCCGTGTCGGTGCCGGCATAGCGGATATGGGCACGGGTATGGATCGCGATATCGCCCTCCGCCACGCCTTGGCCGGCGACTTCCGAGCGGGTCTCGGCCGCGAGCTTCTCCGCCACGGCGTCGATAGCGGCCTTGGCCTCGCCGTCGAGCGCGACATCGAGCGCGGCCGTCCGCGTCGAGCGGATTTCGGCGAGCCCCATGCCATAGGCCGAAAGCAGACCGGAGAACGGATGCAACAGCACGGTCTTGATGCCGAGCGCGTCTGCCACGAGGCAGGCATGCTGGCCGCCGGCGCCGCCGAAGGAGTTCAGCGCATAGCGGGTGATGTCATAGCCACGCTGGACGGAGATCTTCTTGATCGCCTCGGCCATGTTGGCGACCGCGATCTGGATGAAACCGTCCGCGACCTCTTCGGCCGAGCGGCCATCGCCGACTTCCGCAGCCAGCACCGCGAACTTGTTGCGGACGATCGCGACATCGAGCGGTTCGTTCTGCTTCGGCCCGAAGATCGCCGGGAAATAGGATGGGATCAGCTTGCCGACCATGACGTTCGCGTCGGTCACCGCGAGCGGCCCGCCACGGCGATAGGCGGCCGGACCGGGATTGGCACCCGCCGAATCCGGACCGACGCGGAAGCGCGCGCCGTCATAATGCAGGATCGAGCCGCCACCGGCCGCAACCGTATGGATCAGCATCATCGGCGCGCGCATGCGCACGCCGGCGACCTCAGTTTCGAAGGCTCGCTCATATTCGCCGTCGAAATGGGCAACGTCGGTCGAGGTGCCGCCCATGTCGAAGCCGATCACCCTGTCGAAGCCGGCCGAGCGGCCGGTCTCGGCGAGGCCGACGACGCCGCCGGCCGGGCCTGAGAGGATCGCGTCCTTGCCCTGGAACAATTCGGCAGCGGTGAGGCCGCCCGAGGACATCATGAACATCAACCGCGCGCCGGTGCGGGCGACGTCGAGCTCCTCCGACACCTGTTGCACATAGCGGCCGAGGATCGGCGAGAGATAGGCGTCGACCACGGCGGTGTCGCCGCGCCCGACCAGCTTGATCAGCGGCGAGACCTCGTGGCTGACGGAAACCTGCGGGAAGCCGATTGCGCGGGCGATGCGAGCCGCTGCCTGCTCATGCGCGCTGTAGCGGTAGCCATGCATGAACACGATGGCGACGGCGCGGAAGCCCGCATCGAACTGCGCCTGCAAGGCCGTGCGGACCGCCGCCTCGTCGAGCACGCGCTCGACCGTGCCGTCGGCGAGCACGCGTTCCTCGACCTCCAGCACGTCTTCATAAAGCTGCTCGGGCTTGACGATCTGCTTGGCGAAGATGTCGGGCCGGGCCTGGTAGCCGATGCGCAGCGCGTCGCGAAAGCCCTTGGTAGTGACCAGCAGCGTGCGGTCGCCCTTGCGCTCCAGCAGCGCGTTGGTGGCAACGGTGGTGCCCATGCGCACCTCGCCGACGGCTCCGGCCGGGATGGGCTCGCCGGCCTTCAGGCCGAGCAGGTCACGGATGCCCTGCACCGCGGCATCGCGATAGGCGCCGGGATTCTCCGAGAGCAGCTTCCTGGCATGGAGATTGCCAGCAGAATCGCGCCCGATCACGTCGGTGAAGGTGCCGCCGCGATCGATCCAGAAGTCCCAGCGTGCCGTCATCGGAAAGCTCTCCCCCGCGCCTCTTGCCGGCGGGTGATCAACGCCGACATTTCATCGATAAATCGTCGATGTTGTGTTGACAAGCCGATTTCGCCGGCTACGATCCCAATTGTGGCTGGAAGAAGGCTGAGGGGCCTCTCCAGCGAAAGGTGGAGGATGCGACGATGCGAACGGTCCTGACAATCAGGGGCGTGTGCCCCGCCTTGCGGGGAGCGGCGCCGCGATGACCCGCCGAACGCTCGACCTCCTCTACCTCGCCGCCGGTTATCTCGCGGGATTGTTCCTCGTCGGCATCTTCGTGCTGATGATGCTCTTGTCGCTCGGCCGCGAGGTCAATCTCAACGTGCCTTCGGGCGACGACTTCACCGCCTGGTCCCTGGTCGCGATGGCCTTCCTCGGCCTCGCCCACACTTTCAGGAAGGGCGAGATGATCCGCGTCGGGCTGTTGCTCGAGCGTCTGCACGGCCGGCCACGTCGGATCGCGGAGCTGGTTTCGCTGACGATCGCGGCCGCCTTCATCGCCTATTTCACCTGGCAGGCCGGCAAGCTCGCCTATGATTCCTGGCAGTTCTTCGACATGTCCACAGGCGTGGTTTCCGTGCCGCTCTGGATCCCGCAGAGCGGCATGGTCCTCGGACTCGCGATCCTGCTGATCGCCATCGCTGAGGAATGGGTCACCGTGGCGCGCGGCGGCAGGCCGACCTACGAGCCCGAGCCGCCGAAGACGACGGAAGAGCTGATCGAGCGTGTCGCGCAGGGCGGGGGCGTCTGAGCGATGAGCCTTCCCATCCTCTCCATCGTCCTGCTCGGTTTCCTCGTCGTCATCCTCGCCAGCGGTGTCTGGATCGCGGTCGGTCTCGGCCTTGTCGGCCTGCTTGCCATGATCCTCGTCACCGACGTCCCGATCGGACAGGTGATGGCCACCACGGTCTGGAGCGCCTCGGCCTCCTGGACGCTGGCGGCGCTGCCCTTGTTCATCTGGATGGGCGAGATCCTGTTCCGGACACGCCTCTCCGCCCAGATGTTCCAGGGCTTATCGCCCTGGCTGCAATGGCTGCCGGGCCGCCTCGTGCACACCAATATCGTCGGCTGCGGCATCTTCGCCGCCGTCTCCGGCTCCTCGGCGGCGACCTGTGCCACGATCGGCAAGATCGCCCTGCCGGAGCTGAAGAAGCGCGGCTATGACGAGGGCATCAGCATCGGCACGCTGGCGGGCTCCGGCACGCTCGGCCTGCTCATTCCGCCGTCCATCCCGATGGTGGTCTATGCCGTCACGGCCAACGTCTCCGTGCTGCAGGTCTTCCTCGGCGGCTTCCTGCCCGGCCTGCTCGTGATGGCGCTCTATATGGGCTACGTCATCATCTGGTCTCTGCTGAACCCGAAGAAGATACCCCCGCGCGACCCGCCGATGGCGTTCATGGCGAAGATCCGGCAATCGGCCAAGCTCGCGCCCTGCCTGCTGCTCATCGCCGCCGTCTTCCTGTCGCTGGTCCTCGGCTTCGCGACGGCGACGGAATGCGCCGCCTGGGGTGTGACGGGCGCGCTGTTCCTCGCCTGGTGGAGCGGCACGCTGACCTGGTCGACCTTCTTCGAAAGCGTGATGAGCGCGACGCGCCTGACCTGCATGATCATGCTGATCCTGGCCGGCGCGGCGTTCTGCACGGCGGCGATGGCCTATACCGGCATCCCGGCGGCGCTCGCAGACTGGGTCAAGGGCCAGTCGCTTTCCCCGCACATGCTCGTGCTGGCGCTGACCTGCATGTACATCATCCTGGGCTGCCTCATCGACGGCATCTCGATGATCGTGCTGACGGCGGTGATCGTGCTGCCGATGGTGAAGGAAGCCGGCTTCGACCTCGTCTGGTTCGGTGTCTACCTCGTCATCCATGTCGAGATGGCGCAGATCACCCCGCCGGTCGGCTTCAATCTGTTCGTGCTGCAGAACATGAGCGGCAAGGACACGATGACGATTGCGAAGGCGGCCTTTCCGTTCTTCCTTCTGCTGAACGTCGCCGTCATCATCATCACCACCTTCCCGGACATCGTGCTCTACCTGCCGAACCTCGCTTTCCCGGATCGGTGAGCGTCACAATCACAATCAACCAGAGAGAGGGAATGTCAGCATGATCAATCGCAGAACCTTGACGGCAGCAGCCTTCGCGCTCGGCGTCAGCGCGCTCGCCATGGCCGCCCCCGCCGCGGCGCAGACCAAGTGGAACCTGCCCAACGCCTATCCGACCGACAACCCGCACACGGAGAACCTCGCCCTCTTCGCCAAGGACGTGGAGACGGCGACATCAGGAAAGCTCCAGATCACGGTCCATGCCAATGCCGCGCTGTTCAAGGCGCCCGAGATCAAGCGCGCCGTCGCCAGCGGGCAGACCCAGATGGGCGAGATCCTGATGTCGATCCACGAGAACGAGGATCCGGTCTTCGGCATCGATGTCGTGCCCTTCCTGGCCACGAGCTTCGAGCAGTCGAAGAAGCTCTATGCCGCCTCCAAGGGAGCGATCGAGAAGAAGCTCGACGCGCAGGGCATCAAGCTGCTCTTCATGGTTCCCTGGGCGCCGCAGGGCGTCTACGCCAAGAAGGACATCAACACGGTCGAGGACATGAAGGGGCTGAAGTGGCGCGCCTATAATGTCGGCACCGCCCGCCTCGGCGAGTTGCTCGGCATGCAGTCGGTCACCATTCAGGCTGCCGAGCTGCCGCAGGCGCTGGCCACCGGCGTGGTCAACTCCTTCATGTCGTCGGGCGGCACCGGCTACGACTCCAAGGTCTGGGAATCGCTCGACCATTTCTACGACGTGCAGGCCTGGATCCCGAAGGACGCCACCTTCGTCAACAAGGCCGCCTTCAACGCGCTCGACAAGCCGACGCAGGAGGCGATCCTCAAGGCCGCCGCCACCGCTGAGGAGCGCGGCTGGAAGATGTGGCAGGACAAGGCCGGCTGGTACATCGACCAGCTCAAGGCCAAGGGCATGAAGGTGCAGGCGCCCTCGCCGGAGCTGGCGAGCGGCTTCAAGAAGGCGGGCGAGACGCTGACCGCCGACTGGCTGAAGAAGGCCGGCGCCGACGGCCAGGCGATCATCGACGCCTACAAGAAGATGTGAGGCGAGCGGCTCCGCCACGCTTCTATCAAGAGCGCGGTCATCCCGGGCGACCGAAGGGAGACCCGGGATCCATGCCGGAACGGTTCAGGCATGGATCCCGGATCGGCGCCGCTTCGCGGCTTGTCCGGATGACCCAGCGACTTCACTCAGGACGAGTGCGATGACCTCTCCCTTTTCCGACGATCTCGGCCCCATCGTCTCCTCCGGCCATCTCGCATCCGGAGCGCTGCCGGCGCTCTCGGAATTCGAGTTCGCGCTCAGCATGACCGTGCATGCCTTCCAGCGCTGGATCGTGCGCGGCATGGCGGCGGCCGGCATGCCCGACCTGTCGCCGCTCGACGTGCTCGTGCTGCACAACGTCAACCACCGCGGCAAGCCGAAGCGGCTCGCCGATATCTGCCTCGTCCTCAATATCGAGGACACGCATCTGGTGAACTATTCGCTGAAGAAGCTCGAGCGGCTGAAGCTCCTCAAGGGTGGCCGCAAGGGCAAGGAAAAGACCGTCGAGGTCACGCCGGCCGGCGAGGAAGCCTGCCGGCGCTACGCCCAGATCCGCGAGCAGCTCCTGGTCAAATCCGTCCGCGCCACCGGAGCCGACCCGGCCCGACTCTCCGAGATCGCCGCAATGATGCGCTCCCTCTCCGGCCAGTACGACCAGGCGGCACGGGCAGCGGCGAGCCTCTAGGAACGCGCTCCGCCAGCCGCCTCCCGGAGCGGCAGAGGGCACCGGGCAGCGCAGGGCTGCCATGCCGGTCGTCGCTCGACATACCCGCCGGCAATCCTGCTATAGCCGGCTGTCCCGATATCGGCTTGCGGAGAGGATGACGTGCGCGGCCCAGGCAAAATGCGACTGCTCCGGCGCTCGCGCGCCCTGGTCATCACGCCGCGCTACTGGCGGCAGCGGCTGGTCTTCTGGCTCGGGGCGCTCGCCATCGGCCTTGTCAGCGCCGGTTTCGCGCGGCTGGCCGACGAGGCCCAGCAGCTCTTTTCGGAGATCGCCGGCCGGCAGGATGGGCTGCGCTTCCTGCCCCTGCTGGTGACGCCCCTGGGCTTCGGCCTGTGCGCCTTCATTGCCGCGCGCTTCGTCCAGGGCTCTCAGGGCAGCGGCATTCCCCAGGCCATCGCCGCGCGCCACCTGCGCGACGACGCCGAGCGCTCCCGCTTCCTGTCGCTGCGCATCGCGACCGGCAAGATCGTCATGACCATCATCGGCCTGCTCTGCGGCGCCTCGATCGGACGCGAGGGACCGACGGTGCAGGTCGGCGCCTCCATCATGCTGCAGGTGGCCCGCTGGGGCGGCATGGTGCAGGCGCGCGGCCTCATCCTGGCCGGCTCTGCCGCCGGCATCGCCGCGGCATTCAACACGCCGCTCGCCGGCATCGTCTTCGCCATCGAGGAGATGAGCCGGACCTACCAGGCCCGCACCAACGGCATCGTGCTCTCGGCGGTCATCATCGCCGGCCTCGCCTCGCTGGCCATCGTCGGGAACTACACCTATTTCGGCTTCACCAACGCGACGGCCGAACTCAGGCGCGACGGGCTTCTGGTGCTCTGCTGCGGCGTCCTCGGAGGCGCTTTCGGGGCCTGTTTCAGCAGCGTCATGGTCGCGCTGACGCGGCGTATCCGACGTTGGCGGGCCGCAACTCCGCTCCGGCGCACCTTGATCGTCGCGGTCGCGGCCGGCTGCCTCGTCGCCGTCATCGGCGTCGCCTCGGACGGAACGACCTTCGGCACGGGTTACGCCCAGGCGCGCAGCGCCATCGAAGGCACGCCGCTGCCGGCCTCCTTCTTCCTGGCGAAATTCCTGGCGAGCCTGGCCTCGTCCGTCTCCGGCATTCCGGGCGGGCTGTTCGCGCCGTCCCTGTCGGTCGGCGCCGGGCTCGGCAGCACGCTGGGCGCCCTTCTCGGCTCTCCGATCGGTCTTGCCGCCGTCCTGGGCATGGCCGGATATTTCTCGGGCGTGGTTCAGGCGCCAATGACGGCTTTCGTCATCATCCTCGAGATGACCGGCAACCACGACAACGTCATCGCACTGATGGCGGCATCCGTGCTCGGCTACGGGACTGCCCGGCTGATCACGCGGGAGCCGCTCTATCACGCACTGTCGCGCCTCTTCATCGCGGATGTCCTGCGCCAGCGGCGAGTCCAGGCGACGCCATCGGCAGCTTGAGCCCCGGCTTGCGGGAAGGCCCGGCGAGTGCCGGGCCTTCTTCACGTGGGCAGCGGCGCCCGATCAGATCGACGCGTCCTTCTGCCGCTCGGCATATTCGGCCTGGAGCCGCTCATGCACGGACCAGAAGCCGCGCGGCCTGGCGCCGGTGAGCTGATCCTCGAGCAGGCCCAGATGCAGATGCCAGCCGCTCGAGACCATCGCCATCCGGTCCTTCGTCGCCAGCCGGCGATGCGTCAGCACGAGGCGGACCTTGTCGCCAGCCTGCGACAGCGCGAATTCGACATCTGAATCCGGATCGCCCATGCCGGTCCAGTTGAAGGCGAAGCGATACGGCGGCTCCCAGGCCGTGACCGTGCCGGTCATCAGCTTGCCCTCATCGTTCATCTTGCGGGCACTTTCCGGCGGCGGCTCGTCGGTGATCCGCGAATGCTTGAAGAACAGCGCGACCTCGCCGCCGACATGCGGCTCGACATCGCCGCCGCAGAACCATGTTGCCCGCTTGTCGCCTTCGGTGACATAGGCCCAGACCCGTTCGATCGGCCCCGGCAGCAATCGCTCGAAACGCACCGCGCCGCTTTCCAGAACAACACCATACGCGCTCATGGCTACTCTCCCTCGCCCGCATCGGGCTTTGCCAGTTCTTTCTCCAGCAGATCGAGATGCGCGCCCCAGAAGCCGCGCACCTTGCGCACCCAGGCCTCGAAGGCGTCGAGCCCGGCCGGATCGAGGCTGTAGATCCGCCTCTGCCCGGCCACCTCGACCCGCACGAGCCCGGCTTCCTTCAGCACCTTGAGGTGCTGCGAGACAGCCGGCGCGCTCATCTGGAATCGCGCCACGATCTCACCCGCGGCCAGCGGCCTCTCCCCCAGCATCTCCACGATCTGGCGGCGCGTCGGTTCGGCGAGGGCGGCAAAACGATCCATGGACTTATAATTCGCTATTCACTTAATTAAGTCAACAATTAAATTATGGCCTGCATGGCGCCATGCCGTCTGCCGGGGTTGCCAGTGCGCGGCGCCTGGGCCAGTGGAAGCGCGCCCGAGGAACCCTGCCCATCATGATCCCCCGCAACGCATCCCTGACCGGCATCGCTGTGATGCTGTTCGGAATCCTGCTGTTCTCCCTCAACGACGTGATGGGGAAATGGCTGGTTTCGACCTACACGCCCGGCCAGCTCATGCTGCTTCGCAGCGCCGCCGCGCTGCTCGTGCTCGCGCCCTTCATCCTCAGGCAAGGCATCCGCCGCACCTTGCGGCCCGAGCGCCCGCGCCTGCAGCTTCTGCGCATGGTGATCGGCGCGACCGAATCGACGCTCTTCTATGTCTGCGTCGCGCATCTGCCGCTGGCCGATACGATGACGCTCTGGATGGCCGCGCCGGTCTGGGCCGTCCTGCTCGCGGCCCTGCTGCTCGGCGAGCGTGTCGACCCCGCTCGCTGGGCCGCCGCCGGCCTCGGCTTCCTCGGCGTTGCGCTGGCGCTGGCGCCATCGGGCGCGAGCTTCTCGCCCCCGGCGCTGCTGGCGCTGACCGGCAGCGTGCTTTTCGCGGCGCTGCTGATCGCCGGACGCAAGCTGCGCGGCACGCCCGACGTCACGCTGGTCGCCTGGCAGACCTTCGGCTCGCTGCTCCTCGGCACGGCCCTGCTGCCGCTCGGCTGGGTGACGCCCACCCCGCGCGATTTCGCCCTGCTCGGCCTGCTCGGCATCGTCGCCCTGCTGGGACATCTGTGCGTCACGCGCGCGCTCAAGCTCGCCGAAGCGTCGGTGGTCGCGCCCTATCAATACACCTTCATCATCTGGGCCCTGCTCTTCGGCTGGCTGTTCTTTGGCGACTGGCCGACGCCGCTGATGCTGTGCGGCGCCGCCCTGATCGTCGCGGCCGGCCTCGCGCTGATGCTGCTGGAGCGGCGCGCGGCGGGCATCGCCGGCCGAGCCGCATCCGGCGATCGGAGCGCACATGCCGGCAGCGCCTGAGACATCCCGCCGGCTAGCCTTGCGACGCGCGGCCCCGCCTGTCGCCTGACCGCCCTGCGCTGAGTTCGTAGCGACGGGCTTGGCACCGACCCGCATGGCAGGCCAAGAATGCCCGATGCCCTGCCGCGCTCGCGAAGCGGACCGAATCCGGGGCCGGAGGAAACCATGGCGCTGATCACCTATCTCACGACGATCAAGTTCGGCTTCGGCGAGATCGCCGGCATCGAGGCCGATCTGGCCGGGCTCGGCATCGCCAGGCCGCTGATCGTCGCCGACAAGGGCATCGTCGCCGCCGGCCTCGTCGACGCGGTGAGCCGGCATGCCGGCGTTCTGAAGAACGCGCCCGTCTTCGGCGACACCCCCACAAACCCGACCGAGGAGGCGGTGGAAGCGGCGCTGGCGCTCTATCGCCAGCATGGCTGCGACGGCCTCGTCGCCATCGGCGGCGGCTCGCCCCTCGACCTCGCCAAGGGCGTCGCCCTGCTCGCCACCCATGACGGCCCGCTGGAAACCTATGCGGCCATCCTCGGCGGTATTCCCAAGGTCACGGCCGGGGTCGCGCCGGTCGTCGCGATCCCCACCACCTCCGGCACCGGCAGCGAGGTCGGCCGCGCCGCGCTGATCACGCTGAAGGATGGGCGCAAGCTCGGCTTCATCTCGCCGCATCTGATCCCGCGCCTCGCTATCTGCGATCCTGAATTGACCATGGGCCTGCCGGCCTGGCTCACCGCCGCCACCGGCATGGACGCCGTCACCCACTGCATCGAGACCTATCTCAGCCCGCGCGAGAACCCGCCGGCCGAGGCGATCGCGCTCGACGGCCTCAGGCGCGCCGTCACCCATATCGGCCGCGCCGTGAAGGACGGCTCCGACCGCGAGGCCCGCAAGGAGATGATGATGGCCGCCCTGCAAGGCGGCATGACCTTCCAGAAGGGGCTCGGCGCCGTTCACGCCCTCTCGCACCCGCTTGGCGGATTGAAGGAGGTCTCGCTGCATCACGGCACACTCAACGCCGTGCTGCTGCCGGCCGTGCTGCGCTTCAACGCCCCCTCCGCGGAAGCGAAATATGCCGAGATCCGGCGCGTGCTCGGCCTCGCCCCGGACACCGACTTGGCCGACTGGATCGCGAAGCTGGTCGCCAGCCTCGGCATGCCCGCCACCCTCGCGGCGATGGGCGCGTCGCGCAGCGTCATCCCGGCGATCGCCGAGGCCGCGACGCTGGACCATTCGAGCGCGACCAATCCGCGCCCGGCGACGGCGGCCGACTATGCCGCGATGCTCGAAGCCTCCTTCTGACGAAGAGCAGCCGCCTCAATAGAGGCGGCTGCGATAGGCCTCTTCGAGATTGCGATCGGCTTCCTCGGCCTCGACCATCCGGGTCTGCTCGGCGACGATGCGGCCGAGCGTCGGGAAGCTGTGGCGCGGCACCTGGCTGGACGGGTCCCACAGCTTCGCGCGGATCAGCGCCTTGCCGCAGTGGAAATAAGCCTCCTCGACCGTCACGATCAGCCCGGTCAGCGGCGGCCGCTGCTGCACCGTCGAGGGCGCGAGCAGCTCGGCATCGCGCGTCATCAGCGCCTTGCCGTTGACCCGCAGCGTCTCGTTGATGCCCGGCACCATGAAGACGATGCCGACGCCCGGTGAGGCCAGGACATTGCCGAAGCTGTCGACGCGATTGTTGCCGCGCCGGTCGGGAATGAGCAGCGTCCGCTCGTCGAGCACGCGCACGAAGCCGGGCCCATCGCCTCGCGGGCTCGCATCCACCCCGCCTTCGCCGTCGCTGCTTGCAAGCACCAGGAAGGGCGAGAGCGCGATGAAGTCGCGGCAGAAGCGGTCGAGCCGGTCCAGCACCTTGCTCGCCGCCACCGGATTCACAGGGCCGATATGGCTGCGCAGCGAGGCGGCATCCTCGATGCGCGCTGCAGGGTCGTCGAAGCAATCGTCCATGTTACCTCCCTCGTTGCCGCGATTGTCACCCAAGCTGGCCTGTCCGGCCAGCCCGCGCGCGTTGCCCGCGCCCTACGCCGAACGCAAGGCCAGCCGGCGGGCGGGCCGAAATGCCACGGCCGCGCAGCATCACGGTCTCGCGAAGCGCGATGCCTTGACCCCTGCCGGGCGGGGAGCCATCGTAAGCGCAACCAGCGTTCTGCCTTTACGAGGCCTGATTCCATGCGCCGCGCCCTGCTCCGTACCGCCCTTGTCTCGCTCGCCTGCCTGGCGGGCCTCAGTGCCGCCGAGGCTGCCGGAGGCCGCTATGTCGCGCCGCCGGACCGTGCCGAGGCGCGCATCATCCCGATGTACGGCAATCTGCCGGGCTGCGACGACCCGGCGGTGCTCTCCCATCTGTCGAGCTGGTTCGATTCGCGCGAGGCCAAGTTCTGGGGACCGCTGCGGGCGCTCTCCTATGACCGCATCGCGCAGCTCGGCTTCCGCCCCTGGGGCGCCGACTTCATTCCGCGGCGCTTCTGTTCGGCCCGCCTGCTGCTGAACAATGGCATCTATCACCGTGTCGATTACTCGGTCCGCGAAAATCTCGGCCTGTTCGGCATGACCTGGAACGTGAACTGGTGCGTCGCCGGCCTCGACAGAGAGCGCTCCTACGCACCCGACTGCAAGATGGCCCGGCCCTGAGCGTCCTGCGATGATCGGGCGCATCGCCCTGGCGGCCTTCGCCTGGCTCTGCCTTGCCGGCGCCGCGCAGGCGCAAGGCTTCGGCCAGCGCGGCGGCGCGCCGGGTGACTTCGATTTCTATGTGCTTGCGCTCTCCTGGTCGCCGGGCTTCTGCGAGCTCGACGGCGACCGCACGCGCAATCGCGAGCAATGCGCCGGGGGCAGCGGCCTGCGCTTCGTCGTTCACGGCCTCTGGCCGCAATATGAGCGCGGCTTTCCGAGCGATTGCGGCCCCTCCGGCCGGTCGCCCTCGCGCATGGCGATGGCGGAGGCGGAGGGCGTCTATCCGACCGAGGGCCTTGCCCGCTACGAGTGGCGCAAGCACGGCACCTGCTCCGGATCCAGCCCTGCCGATTATTTCCGCGATGCTCGCCGCGCCCGCGACAAGGTCGTCGTCCCGCCGGCCCTCGCCAAGGCCGACAGCGACCAGAGCTGGACGGTCCTCGACCTCGAACGCGCCTTCGTCGCCGCCAATCCGGGCCTGCGCACGGACATGATGTCCGTCTCCTGCAAGCGCGGCGTGCTGCAGGAGGTCCGCATCTGCCTCAGCAAGGATCTGCGCGACTTCCGCACCTGCCAGGAGGTCGACCGTTCGGGCTGCCGGGCGCGCGAGCTCACCGTCGTCGCGCCGCGCTGATACGGATTATCGCCTCCGCGTCTCCGAAAACCGCATCCCACTTTTCGGGCGGATGCTCTAGAAGCGGCGCATGAACTACCGCCACGGCTTCCATGCCGGAAATTTCGCCGATGTGCTGAAGCACGCCGTCCTCGCGCGCATCCTGCTGCATCTCGACGCCAAGCCGACGCCTTATCGCGTCATCGACACCCATGCCGGCGTCGGCCGCTACGATCTCGGCTCGGAAGAGGCGCTGCGGACGCATGAATGGAAGGATGGCGTGGCGCGGCTCGACCGCTCGCCGCTTGCCCCCGCCGCCGAGGCGCTGCTCGCGCCCTACCGGGCAGTCCTTGCCGCGGTCCGCGCCGAGCATGGGCCGGATGCCTATCCGGGCTCGCCCTGGTTCTGCCGCCACGCCATGCGCCCCTTCGACCGGCTGATCGCCGCCGAGCTCCATCCGCCGACCTATCGCAGGCTCGCCGAGGTGCTGGGGCGCGATTCGCGGAGCAAGGCTCTGGCCATCGACGGCTGGACGGCGCTGCGCGCCAACACCCCGCCGAAGGAACGGCGCGGCCTCGTGCTGATCGACCCGCCCTTCGAGGAGAAGGACGAATTCGCCACACTGACCACGCAGTTCATCGCCGCCCATCGCAAATGGCCGACGGGAATCTACATGCTCTGGTATCCGATCAAGGACCGGCGCGCCGTCGCGACGATGGTGGAGGAGGTGCTGGATGCCGATATCGGCCGCCTGCTGCGGCTGGAGATCGATGTCGATCGCCCCGAAGCCGCCGGCGGCCTCGGCGCCACCGGCCTGCTGATCGCCAATCCGCCCTGGAAGCTCGCCGAGGACATGCAGATCTTGCTGCCCGCGCTGACCGAGCGGCTCGCGCAGGGCCAGCGGCCGCGCTATCTATGCGAGCCGATCCGCTCCGACGGCTGACCGCCCTCTCCTTTTCCTCCAGGATTCCCGACCGATGCTCGTCCTGCGCTCCTCCCCCGCCTCGCCCTTCGGCCGCAAGGTCAAGATCGCGGCCCTCGAACTCGGCCTGATGGACCGTATCGAGATCGTCGTGGCCGACACCACCGATCCGGCGGAGCCGCTGCGCCGGCAGAATCCGCTCGGCAAGATTCCGACGCTCGTGCTGGAAGACGGCATGACGCTGTTCGATTCGCGCGTGATCGTCGACTATCTCGACCATCTCGCCGGCGGCGGAAAACTCATCCCGGCCGGCGAGGCCCGCTTCGCTCAGCTCCGCCTGCAGGCCCTCGCCGATGGCATCTGCGACGCGGCCTTGCTGCAAGTCTATGAGGGACGCTTCCGGCCGGAAGCGGGCCGCAACGCCGACTGGCTCGCCCATCAGGCCGGCAAGGTCTCGCGGGCGCTCGCCACGCTGGAAACCGACCCGCCCGCCTTCACCGACCGCCCGCGCATCGGCGAGATCGCGCTCGCCTGCGCGCTCGGCTATCTCGATCTACGCTTCGCGGGCACTTGGCGCGCCGACTATCCCAAGCTGGTCGCCTGGCTCGATGATTTCGCGGCCCGCGTTCCGGCTTTCGAAAGCACGCGCTTCAAGGGCTAGCGTCTGCTGCGTTTCATGGAAATGCGGATCATCCCGGCCGGAGCGAAGCAAAGAGCCGGGATCCATGCCTGAACCTTGATCGGACGCTCCGGCGGGGATCCCGGGTCAAGCCCGGGATGACCGCGTAGCTCTGTATCAATCGGCGTGCTCCAAGACGGCCCTGCTCTGCTCGCCAACGCTCCCCCGATCGAAAGAAGCCCGGCGCTCGCGAAAGCGCCGGGCTTTATTTCTTGTGGCCTTGTCGAAGCGCATGTCTCGCGCACAACAAAAAACCCGGTGGCCGAGGCCACCGGGTTGCTCAAATCCGATGTGATCGGATCAGAACTTGTAGCTCAGGCGGGCGCGGACGACCGAGAAATCGGTGCCGACCTTGGTGCCCGAGCCGGCGAGCACGCTCTTCTCACCGAGGTCGACGTAGAGGTACTCGACGCCGGCGATGATGTTGTTGGTGACAGCGTACTCAAGACCACCACCGATGACCCAGCCGTTGGTGTGGGTCTTGTCGGACGAGAAGCCGAGACCCGGGATCGAGGTCTTCACGTTGCCGTAAGCCCAACCACCGGTGATGTAGGGCAGGAACCGGTCGAAGGCGACGCCGACGCGGCCACGGACCGTGCCGAAATAGTCGGTCTTGACGTTGATGCCGCTGAAGCTGTTGCCGCTGCTCAGGTCAGCGTACTGCAGGTCGGCTTCGAGGCCGAGCACGAACTGGCCCATCTGGTAGTTGTAGCCGATCTGGCCGCCGCCGGTGAAACCATCGACGTCACCAACGTTGGTGAAGCCGTTGGCGTTCACGTTGCCCCAGCCGTAGCCGGCGTTGCCACCGACGTAGAAACCGGTCCAGGTGAAAACCGGCGGGATGTAGACCGGGGCAGCGACCGGGCCCTTGCGCGACGGCAGGTCGGCAGCCGAGGCGGCGCCGGCAGCGATGATGCCGAAAGCGGCAACGCTCGCGAGCAGATACTTCTTCATGACAAACTCCTTAGTCGTCGCGGTCGCCGGAAAGCCCGGCGGGTGATTTCGATGACGATGGTATAGAACCTGTCGTCGCTTTTGTCTGTTGCACCGGAAGCACATCTACCTTGCAGACCGCGGCAGAAATGCGGCACGAATGCGATAACTGAATGCAAATAGGTAAAGCCGAGTTAACCACGGCCGTGAAAGCCAGCATGGTAAATCGAATACTAATAGAACGCCGCTGGCATCTCGGCGGCCATGGAGAACCGGTCGAGAAACGCCCCTGCTTGCGCAAGGTTCCTCGACCGGTACGAATCTTTTTTCATGCGCGAAGAACCTCGGCGCACTCGTCTTGCCGCCCTTCGTCAAGCGTGCTTAAGCGTTGAAATCTCAGGGATCGAACGAGACCGTGCCGCCTCTTTCCATTTTCATCATCGCGCTGAACGAAGCCGATCGCATCGGCCACACCATCACGGCGGCCCGCTCCCTGAGCGACGACATCGTCGTGGTGGACTCCGGCTCGACCGATGGCACGCAGGCCGTGGCGGAGGCGCTCGGCGCTCGCGTCATCTTCAATCCATGGCCCGGATATGGCCGCCAGAAGCGCTTCGCCGAGGATCAGTGCCGCCATGATTGGCTGCTCAATCTCGATGCGGACGAGGTGCTGCCCCCCGATCTCGCTGCCGAGATCGCGGCCCTGTTCCAGGCAGGCATGCCGCCGGCCGACGCCTACAAGACGCGAATCGCGGAGATTTTCCCTGGCGAGAAGGCCCCGCATCGTTTCGCCTATGCCTTGGCGCCCGTGCGGCTCTACCGCAAGTCGAAGGGACGCTACTCGCTCTCCCCGGTCCATGATCGCGTCGATCTCGAGCCCGATGCGCGGGTCGGCAAGCTGAAGGGCACGATCCATCACTTCTCGGTGCGCTCGCTCGGCGAGCAGATGGAGAAGCTCAACGCCTATAGCGACGCTCAGGCGGACGACCTCGACGCGCGCGGAGAGACCATTTCGGTCTTCCGCCTCCTCGCCGAGTTCCCGGCGAATTTCATCAAGGCCTATATCGGCCGCCGGCACGCGCTGCGCGGGCTCTACGGCTTCATGACCGCGATGAACTTCGCCTTCTACCGCTATCTGCGCGCCGCCAAGCATTGGGAAAGACGCCTGCAGCGCGACGCCGGCATCACGCCGCCGGGCGCTTCCGCCGGCAAACGCGCGAACGATGACTGAGGTCGCGCTCGTCACCGGCGGGGCGCGGCGAATCGGGCGCGCCATCGTCGAGCGGCTGGCGAATGCCGGCTATGCCGTTGCGATCCATCACGGCAGCGGCCGCGGCGAAGCGCAGGAACTGGCGAATCGCCTGACGGCGGCGGGGCGCTCCTGCGGCGTCTTTCAGGCGGATCTCGCCGATGCCGAAGCGGTTCGCGCTCTGCTGCCGTCGGTCGAAGCCGCGCTCGGACCGGTCACGCTATTGGTCAACAACGCCTCGAGCTTCGTTATCGACGATGTGCGCTCGCTCGACGTCGCAATCTGGGATCGTCAGTTCGCGGTCAACCTGCGGGCGCCGTCCCTGCTGATCGGCGCCATGGCCGAGCGCCTGCCACCGGATGCGAACGGGGCGGTCGTCAACATCGTCGACCAGCGCGTCTGGAAGCTGACGCCGCAATATTATTCCTACACGCTGACCAAGGCCGCCCTGCTGACGGCGACCGTCACGCTGGCCCAGGCGCTGGCGCCGCGCATCCGGGTCAACGCCGTCGGCCCCGGCCCGACCTTTCCCAACCCGCATGACGGACAGCGGCTGATGGAGCAGGAAGCGGCGGCGACGCTGCTCGGCCACCGCGTCGCCGCGGAGGAGATCGCCGAGGCGGTGCTGTATCTGGCCCGCGCCCGCTCGGTAACTGGGCAGATGATCGCCGTCGATGCCGGCCAGCATCTGGGCTGGCGCACGCCCGATATCGTCGACTGATCAGACCGCGCCGTCCGGCCGATAGGGCGCACGCCCGCTCGACAGCGCCGAGTCGAGCAGTTCGAGCCGGTCCTGCCCCCAGAACACCTCGCCGTCGAGCACATAGCTCGGCGCGCCGAAGACACCGGCCGCCACGGCCTCCGAGAGCGTCGCCTCATAGCGCTGCCGCACGGTCTCGCTCGCGGCCTGCCCCAGCAGGGCTTCGCCATCGAAGCCCGCACGCACGGCGCAGGCCCGAATCGCCTCCGGTTCCCGCATATCCTCCTCGCGCGCCCAGACGCCGGCCATCACATCGGCGATGAAGCCGGCCGGATCGGCGCCGGCCGCGAGGATCGCGACAGCGACGCGGTCCGCCAGCGAGGGATCGAACGGGAAATGCTTCGGCTCGAGCACGAGCGGCAGCCCGCGCCGCTCGCGCCAGCGCTGCAGATCGACCAGGCGATAGCGCTGGCGGACGGGATGCCGCTTCGGCAGCGGCAATCCGCCGGTCTCGTCGAAGACAGAGCGCAGCGGCATCGGGCGATAGGCGATGCTCGCGCCATGCCTGCGCGCGATCTCGTGGAAGAGCTCGTTGCCCAGATAGGTCCAGGGCGAATGCAGCGAGAAGTAATATTGGATTGAGCGTGGCACGACGGGACACCCGGCAGGAGCAGCGGAAACGCCGCAGCTTCGCAGCCGTCCCTGCGGTTGCGCAACGCCTGGCCGCGCAACCCCGCTCCGCGCAGCGTCCCCGAACGGGGACGCCGATGTGCCGGCGCCCTCAGGCCGCCTTGTTCTTCACGGCGCCGATGATGGCGGTCAGGACCGCGCCGCCGACGCCGCCGCCGATCAGGTTGGTGAGGATGCCGCCGACGCTGAGGTTTCCGCCTTGCGCGGCCGCGCTGATGGCCGGCAGCACCAGGGGGATGAGCTGGCCGAGCACGCCGCCGCCGACCAGCCCGGAAATCGTGTTGCCCAGAGTCCCGAGATCGAAGCTGGGAGTGGCCTTGCCGGCCGCGTTGCCACCGATCGCACCGGCGATCAGGTTCATCAGGATTTGTTCCATATCGGCCCCCGCAGACGAATGCACCGCGCCAAGAACGTCTCTGAGCCGGGGAAGCGATGCATTCCAGCCAGCTTGCACCGACGATGATGCCTCGACCTGGGGTTGTCGGCAAGCGGCGCGGCGGTTTCCTCAACCGCTTCCTGTTCAGTCGAGGGTGATCGCCGAGATCAGCCGGCCGTAATCGGGCTCGCCGCGATGCGTCGTGCGCCGATAGCTGAAGAAGCGCCGCTCGTCGCCATAGGTGCACAATCCGAGATCGACGAATCGGCCGATGCCAGCCTCCTGCGCCTTGAGCCTGATGAAGGCAGGCAGGTCGAACATCGCATGGGCCGCGCGCTCGGATGGCGTGAAGAAGCGCGAATAGGTCCGGTTCTCGGCCTTGAAGCGCTCGATGAATTCCGGCCCGACCTCATAGGCCGCCGCGCTGATCGTCGGCCCGAGCACGGCAAGGATGCGCTCGCGCCGGGCGCCGAGCTTTTCCATCTCCTTCACGGTCGCGCCGACGACGCCGCCGAAGGCGCCCTTCCAGCCGGCATGGGCGGCGCCGATGACGCATGCCTCGCTGTCGGCGAAGAGAATCGGTCCGCAATCGGCCGTCGAAATGCCGAGCGCGACATTCTGCGAGATCGACACCATCGCATCCGCCCGGGGTTTTTCGCTTTGCCAAGGGCCGGTGACAACGGCGACATCGGGTGAATGCACCTGATGCACGCTGACGAGCTGGTCGGGCTCGACATGGAGATGCCGCGCCATCCGCGCCCGGTTGTCCCGCACCGCAGCCGGATCGTCCGAGGAGCCGAGCCCGCCGTTGAGCGAAGCGTAGATGCCCGTCGAGACGCCGCCTTCGCGTGTGAAGAAGGCGTGGCGGATACCGGCTTCGGCGGCGAGTTCGGCGGAGGTGATGAACATGGCGTCGTCCCGTCTGGCGCGAATCCCGGATACGCCGGCCTTCGCAGCTTTCAGCCCTGCTCTGGCAGCCGATGAAGGTCAAATCCGGGCAGCGGCGGCAGGGCTGGATGAGATAACGCCACAACCTTGAACAAATCGCCCATACCGGCCTCGCCCGGCGCAATCAGCCGGTCGAACGCATCCGATATCGCTTGGCGCTGCGCAGTGTCCGCCTTCTGAGACAGGGTCTGCGCGCGCTGCGCCAGCCCGAGCGCCAGCAAAAAATCGCGCTGCGACGCCGGCCCGTGCAGCGCCGCACCGGCCTTCAGGGCCGCTTGCCCCATTCGCTCGAAATCGACATGCACCGTCAAATCCGCCTCGCCCGGCTCGGCCAGCGGATCGACGAAGGCGTGCCGCTTCATCGCCTGCAGCGTGTCGCCGAGACCCGAATGCATCGAGCCGTAATCGATGAACAAGGCACCGCCGCCCGCATTCGCGAGATGGCGCGCGACCTCCGCAACGACGTCGAGCGCGGCAAAGGGCTGCTCGAAAACGCTGCCGGCCGGCGCGGCGATCTTCAGCGAATCCTCGCCGACCAGCGCCAGTCCGAAGGCAAGCCCTCCATGATCATCCAGCCCGACCAGCCGCTCATGCCAGCCTTCCGCCGTCATCACGAACTGGTCGAGCGGCAGCGCGTCGAGGAGTTCGTTGGCCAGCACGATCGCCGGCCCGTCGAGCGCCGTCGCGACGGCATCGTGCCAGACAGGCTCGGTTCCGCTCAATGTCGCGGCCTGTTTCGCCCGCAACACCGGGCTCGTCTCGACGAGATGGACCGAGAGCGCGGCGTGGAAGCCGGGCACGATCCGCGTCGCCCGCAGCACATCCGCCATCAGCGTACCACGCCCCGGACCGAGCTCGACCAGCCGGAAGCGCGCGGGCGCACCCATCGCCTGCCAGAGATGCGCGGACCAGAGGCCGATAAGCTCGCCGAACATCTGGCTGATCTCGGGAGCCGTGGTGAAATCCCCCTCCTGCCCGAAGGGATCGCGCGTCATGTAATAGCCATGGCGCGGATGGCCGAGCGCCAGCGCCATGAAGCGCGAGATGGGCAAGGGCCCCTCGTCGCGGATCAGGCGGATGAACTCCGCCTTGAGCGTGGTCACGCCGCCTCGCGCCGGCTCGTTGCGATCAGCCAGATCCCGGCGGCCAGCACCGGCAGGGACAGGAGCATGCCCATGGTGATGCCGCCCGAGAGCGCATCGACCGAGCGACCGAACAGGAAGCCGAGCTGCGGATCGGGCTCACGGAAGAACTCGCACGCGATGCGGGCCAGCGCATAGCCGATGCCGAAGACGCCGGCGACGAAGCCGGGCCTGCGGAACCAGCCCGTCCAGACCAGCAGGTTGACCAGCGCGAAGAGCAGGATGCCCTCGGAGAAAGCCTCGAAGAGCTGGCTTGGATAGCGCGGCAACGGGCCACCATTCGGGAACACCATCGCCAGCGGGAAATCCGGTGCCACCCGGCCCCAGAGCTCGCCATTGATGAAATTGGCGATGCGCCCGAGGAAAAGCCCGATCGGCACCACCGCGGCGGCCAGATCGAACACCGACAGCACGGGATAGCCCCGCCTTTTGGCGAAGAGCCACAGGCCGAGCGTCGCGCCGATCAGCCCGCCATGGAAGGACATGCCGCCCTGCCAGATCGCCAGGATGTCCTGCGGCCGTTCGATGTAGCGTGGCAGATCGTAGAACAGCACGAAACCGGTGCGGCCGCCGAGCACGACGCCGAAGGCGACGAAGAGCAGCATATCGTCGAGCTCGACCGGCTTCGGCCGCGGCCGCTTGCCCCAGAGCCGGTCCGTCGCCACGAGCAGCCGGGCATACCACCAGCCGCCGAGCAGCCCGACGACATAGGCGAGCCCGTACCATTTGATCGCGAGGGGCCCGATCTCGACCGCGACGGGGTCGATCATCGGGAAGGGAATGGCGAAGACGGGCATGGCGAGGTCCGGTGGCGGGCGCATGGTGATGGCCGCGCGCCCGCTCAATGGTCAAGGAAAAAGGCTGGCGCGTGGCGCGCCGCGCCTCAAAGCTTGACGATCAGCTTGCCGAAGTTCTTGCCTTCCAGCAGGCCGATCAAGGCTTCCGGCGCGTTCTCCAGCCCCTGAACGACGTCTTCCTTGTATTTGACGCTGCCGTCCGCGATCCAGCTCGCCATCTCCTTGCGGAAGGCCGGTCCCTGGGCTGCGACGAATTCGCGCTGGATGAAGCCGCGGATCGTCAGGCTCTTCGACAACACCTCGCGCATCAGCATGGGCAGCCGGTCCGGCCCCGGGAAGTCCCCGCTCGCATTGTACTGCGCAACAAGGCCGCAGACCGGAATGCGCGCGAAGGTGTTGAGCAGCGGAAAGACCGCATCCCAGACATGGCCACCGACATTCTCGAAATAGACGTCGATGCCGTTCGGGCACGCAGCCGCCAGCTTGCCGGCCATGTCGGGATCACGATGGTCGATCACCGCATCGAAGCCGAAGGTCTCGCGCACGAGAGCGCATTTCTCCGGTCCGCCGGCGATGCCGACCGCCCGTGCACCCTTGATCCGCGCGATCTGCCCGACGGCCGAACCGACCGGCCCGCTCGCCGCCGCGACGACGACCGTCTCGCCCGGCTTGGGCTGGCCGATGGTGAGCAGCCCGGCATAGGCGGTGAAACCCGGCATGCCGAGCACACCGAGTGCCGTCGTCACCGGCGCGTTCGCCGGGTCGAGCTTGCGCAATTGCGCGCCGCTGGCCGCGGCATGCGACTGCCAACCGGAATAAGACAGCACGATATCGCCTAGCTTGAAGGAAGGGTCGCGGCTTTCGATGACTTCGGCAACGGTGCCGCCTTCCATCACCTGCCCGATGTCGGTTGGAGCGGCATAGGATTTCGCCGCGCTCATCCGCCCGCGCATATAGGGGTCGAGCGAGAGATACAGGATCTTGAGCAGCACCTGCCCTTCGGAAATCGCCGGGATGGCGGCCTGCTCGAGTCGGAAGTTCTGCGGCGTCGGACGTCCCTCCGGTCGTGAGGCGAGGACGATCCGGGTGTTTTCGAATTGCGACATGGATTGCGATCCTCCCTGACGAACGACGAAGCGCCATAGCCTGCCAATATGGCGCCGCCCCGCCGGATCGACAGCTCAAAATCGGAGCGCTTGTCTCACCAGTTCGAATGTCGATGGTCGCGTACGCTGTTGCCAGGCGGCGATCACCTTGTCGGCGCTGTCCGAAACCTCGGCCATGCCGTCGACCTCGAAATCATAGGAGCTGTAGGAATGGACGCACGAGAAATCGCGCCGCGCATCGCCGAGCGGCCGGTCACCGCGCGCGATTTCGCGTCGCTCCAGTTCCTCGAGCGCGCAATGCACGCCGACGAAGAACACGTCCTGCCCGGCGAGCGTCCTGACCAGACGCTCGAACCAGGCCGCGTTCTCCACGATATGCTCGACGAGCAGGTCGTTGCCCGCCTCGACATAGGCGAGCAGCGAGCGCTCGAAGCCGATGAAGAACAGCTCGCGCATGGTGCGCCAGTCGAATTCCTTGCTGCGGATGCGCGCCGTCGGCAGCACGCCCGAATCGCGCAGATGGTCAATCGAGATATGCCAGAACGGCGTGTCGATCCGGCTCTGCAGAGCCCGCGCCAGCGAAGATTTGCCGCTGCTGGAGGCGCCGTTGAGCAGGATGATGCGGCCGCGGCGCGGCGGTTGCCAGGTCGTCATCGCCATCTTCCGCATGATCCTTCGGTCGGTTCCGTAGCGTTCCGCGTTGCAGCGCACACGGCTCCCTTTAAGCTTTGCAGCACACCGCCGAAAGCAAGACAGGAGCCCCGCCCGATGAGTCGAGACACCATCCGAGTCGAGCCGTTTTCGAGCTGGGGAGAACGTCTGAAGGTGCCGGTTTCGACAGTCGTCCGCCACAACGACACTCTCTATGTTTCAGGCATCCCGCCTTTTGACCCCGCCACCGGCGAGATCGTCCAGGCGCCGATCGAGCGTCAGACCGAGATCGTCCTCGACCAAATGAAGCTGTGTCTCGAAACCGCCGGCTCATCGCTCGGCAACGTGCTCAAATGCAACGTCTATTGCACCTCCGCCGCTCATTTCGCGACGGTGAACCAGGTTTACGCGCGCTACTTTCCCAAAGATCCTCCGGCCCGCGTCTTCCTCTGCGTGCCCGAGTGGTTCGGTCCCTTCGACATCGAGATCGATTGCATCGCGGCGGCGTGATCCAAGCGATATCGCGGGAAGACGCCGGCTCCTGACATGACGAAACGGCTCGTGCATCCTACATGAGCCCCATGAGTCGCGAACGTCAGGACGATCTACCGCAGGACGAGTTCGAGGACGAGGAGGACGCCCTCCCCGCCGAGCCGGCGCTCGACATTGCCGAGGCCGCCCCCGGCGCGCTCAAGGCCGGCATCGAGGTCATCCAGCAATTCGCCAAGCACCTGCCGAATAGGCCGGGCGTCTACCGGATGTTCGATCGCGCCGGCGAGGTGCTCTATGTCGGCAAGGCCAAGAGCCTGAAGAACCGCGTGACCTCCTACGCCCGCGGCATGGCGCATACCAACGCCGTGGCCCGGATGATCGCCGAGACGGCGAATATGGAGTTCGTCACCACCGGCACCGAGACTGAGGCGCTGCTGCTCGAGTCGAATCTGATCAAGCAACTCCGGCCGCGCTACAATGTGCTGCTGCGCGACGACAAGTCGTTCCCCTATATTCTGCTGACAGGCGATCACGAGGCGCCGGCGATCCTCAAGCATCGCGGCTCACGCCATCGCAAAGGCGATTATTTCGGCCCCTTCGCCTCGGTCTGGGCGGTGACGCGCACCATCGACGCGCTTCAGAAGGCCTTCCTGATCCGCACCTGCTCGGATTCCTTCTACGAGAACCGCACCCGCCCCTGCCTGCTCTTCCAGATCAAGCGCTGCTCCGGCCCCTGCACCGGCGAAATCTCGATCCCCGAATACCAGGCGCTGGCCGGCCAGGCCCGCGATTTCCTCTCCGGCCGCTCCTCAGCGGTGAAGCAATTGCTTTCGACCCGCATGCAAGCCGCCGCCGAGGAACTGGAATTCGAGAAAGCGGCGCGCTACCGCGACCGTCTCGCCGCGCTCTCGGCCGTGCAGGCCGGGCAGGACATCAATACGCAGGGCGTCGAGGAGGCCGATGTCTTCGCCATCGACGAGCAGGCCGGGCAGTTCTGCGTCGAGATCTTCTTCTTCCGCAACCACCAGAACTGGGGCAATCGCGCCCTCTTCCCGCGCGCCGACCGCTCGTTGACCCCGGCCGAGGTGCTCGCCTCGGTGGTCGCCCAGTTCTACGACGACAAGCCGCCGCCGCGCCTCGTCCTGCTCTCGCATCCGGTCGAGGAGATCGAATTGATCGCCCAGGCGCTTTCAGCCCGTGCCGGCCGCAAGGTCGAGGTCGCCCATCCCAAGCGCGGCGAGCGCGCCGACCTGATGGCCCATGCCGTCAAGAATGCCCGCGAGGCGCTCTCGCGCAAGCTCGCCGACAATGCCGGCCAGAGCGCGCTGCTCGCCGCGCTCGGTGCCGCCTTCGGCATGGAGAGTGCCCCGCGCCGGGTCGAGGTCTACGACAACTCGCACATCATGGGCACGAACGCGGTCGGCGGCATGATCGTGGCCGGCCCGGACGGCTTCGTGAAGAACCAGTACCGCACCTTCAACATCTCGACCGACACCATCGCCGGCGATGATTTCGGCATGATGCGCGAGGTGCTGACGCGGAGATTCGCAAAACTGGCGAAGGAAGAAGGCTTCTCTCCCGAGCCTTCCCCCGAAGCGCCCGCGCCGGCAGCTCCCGCGAAGGATGTTCCGGAGAACGGCGAGGCCTCCGCGAGCCTTCTTCAGGGTGCGCCTGAGGGTGCTCCCCAGGCTGAGGGCTCGGGTGGGAAAAAACGAAAGGCGGCCAAGCCGCGCAAGGATGAGGATGGCTTCCCGTCCCGCCCCGACCTCGTCATCGTCGATGGCGGCAAGGGCCAGTTCGAGGCGGCCCGCAAGATCATGGCCGAGCTCGGCGCCATCGACATCCCGCTTGTCGCCATCGCCAAGGGGGCCGACCGCAACGCCATGCGCGAGACCTTTCACATGGCCGGCAAGGAGCCGTTCAAGTTACAGCCCCGCGATCCCGCGCTCTATTTCATCCAGCGCCTGCGCGACGAAGCCCATCGCTTCGCCATCGGCACCCATCGCGCCAAGCGCAAGCGCGAGACGATGAAGAACCCGCTCGACGAGATCCCCGGCATCGGCCCCTCCCGCAAGCGGGCGCTGCTGCTGCATTTCGGTACGGTGAAGGCGATCCAGCGCGCCAAGCTCGACGACCTCATGCGCACCCCCGGCGTCAACGCCGCCACCGCCAAGGCCGTGCATGATTTCTTTCACGATGCCTGAGCTTTCTGACGCCCTCGCGGTTTTGCGTGTTGACGCTGCGACCGCGGCCTTGCTTTGGTGTTCGCCGTGACAATTCTTCCAGACGCCATCAGGCGGCGGGGCCCCTGGTCGCTGCCAAACCTCCTCACCTACGGCCGGATCCTGGCGATTCCGGCGCTGGTGGCGATCCTGTTCTGGCCGCGCGACGACTGGATGCGCTGGCTCGCGCTGGGAATCTACACGGTCGCCGCCATCACCGACTATCTCGACGGCTACATCGCCCGCGCCTGGAGCCAGCAATCGGCGATCGGTCGCATGCTCGACCCCATCGCCGACAAGCTCCTCGTCGCCGCCTTGCTGCTGATGCTCGTCTATACCGGCCAGATCGAGGGCTGGACGCTCTGGGCCGCCATCGTCATCCTCTGCCGCGAGATCCTGGTCTCCGGCCTGCGCGAGTTCCTGGCCGATCTCAAGGTCAGCGTCCCCGTCAGCAAGGTCGCGAAATGGAAGACGACGGCGCAACTCTTCGCGCTGGGCTTTCTCGTCGTGGGCCCGGCCGGCGACAAGGTCCTGCCCGGCAACACGCAGATCGGCATCGTGCTGCTCTGGGCAGCGGCGGGCCTGACGATCTACACCGGCTGGGATTATTTCAACGCCGGCATCCGCCATCTCGTCGAGCAGGACGAGCGCATGCCATGAACGCCACTGCGCCCCTGACCACCACCCGCACCGTCAAGCTCGTCTATTTCGCCTGGATGCGCGAACGCGTCGGAGTGCCCAGCGAGACGCTCGACATTCCAGCCGATCTCGCCACGATCGCCGATCTCGTGCGCTGGCTGAAAACGCGTGGCGAGAACTACGAGGCGGCCTTCGCCAATGAGGCGGTGGTGCGCGCCGCGCTCGATCAGGTCCACGCCAAGCCGCATGCCGCGCTCGGCAGTGCGCGCGAGATCGCCTTCTTTCCGCCGATGACCGGCGGCTGAGGCCGCCATGACGCCCATCATCCGCATTCAGCACGAGGATTTCGACCTCTCGGACGAGATCGCGGCGCTGAGTTACGGCCGCGCCGATATCGGCGCCGTCGTGTCCTTCATCGGGCTCTGCCGCGATGAAGCCGGCACGCTCGCCGCGCTCGAGCTGGAGCATTATCCCGGCATGGCCGAGGCCGAGATCGCCCGTGTCGCGGCGGAGGCGGCGGCGCGCTGGCCATTGCTCGGCCTCGTCGCGATCCACCGCTACGGCCTCGTCCGCCCGGGCGAACAGATTGTAATGGTGCTGGCGGCCTCCGCACACCGCCGCGCCGCCTTCGAGGCCGCCGATTTCATGATGGATTACCTCAAGACCCGCGCCCCGTTCTGGAAGCGCGAGCACCGCGCCGACGGCACGCTCGGCGGCTGGGTCGAAGCCAAGGCTGGTGACGACGATGCGGCAGAGCGCTGGAACCGGTAAAGCTCCGAACAGGACGAAGAACCCCGGCCGGCTCGCTCTTGCGGCCGGGCTGTGGCTGAGCGCCGTTACCGCGGCCGTCGCGGCGAACGATCCCAAGACCTTCCGCGACTGGATGGCCGGCTGCGACAACGTCAAGACCTGCACGGCGATGTCATTGCCGCCCGAGGCGGCCGAGACGGTCGCCTATCTGCGGCTCGAACGCCCTGCCGGCCCCGACGGCAGGGCCCGCCTCCTGCTCAGGCTTCGCAGCGACTGGAAGAAGCCGCCCGCCACGATCCAGCTCAAGCTCGACGGCGCCGCCTTCCCGGCCGGCGGCAAGCCGCTTTCCACAACGGCGGATGGCGATGTGGTCACGGTGACGTTCTCGGCCGAGGACACTGCCGCGCTGATCGAAGCTGCCCGCAAGGCGGCGAAGCTGACGGCAACCGCTCCCGGCGTGACCGGCAGCATCTCGCTCGCCGGCGCCGTCGCCGCGATGCTCTGGATCGACGAGCAGCAGGGGCGGCTCGGCACGACCACGGCGCTCATCCGCAAGGGCGCGAATGCCACCGTTCCGCCTGCTCCCGCTCTGCCGGTGGTCACGGCCATGCCGGCACCGCCCATGCTCGATATGAAGGCGGCGAAGCAGCAGGCCGCGCGGCTGCGCGCGGAATTGAAGAAACGCAGCCCCGATGCCTGCGAGGATGCTGCGGCCAGTGATGACGAAGCCTGGGCGCTGAGTGACAAGCGGACCCTGGTGGCGCTCGCCTGCTCGCGCGGAGCCTACAATCTGTCGTCGTCGTTCTTCGTCATGCCCGAGAACGAGCCCGCCAAGGCGACGCCGCTGCGCTTCGCGGATGGCGACGGCAACGACGGCAACGAACTGACCAATGCCAGCTTCGATCCGCGCACCGGCCATCTCGCCTTCTTCGCCAAGGGGCGCGGCATCGGCGATTGCGGCGTGAGCGGCGGCTATGCCTGGACCGGCAAGGATTTCGCGCGCACCGAACTCGCCATGATGGGCGAATGCCGGGGCATCGCGCCCGAAGACTGGATCACGCTGTATCGCAGCGCGAACCGCTGAGGATGCCATTCCCGGAGCCGGCTGAAACGCCGGCGCCGGGATGTTCTGAAGGAGAGGCCCGGGTCAGACCCGGGCACAAGGGCGCTGCTTCACGCCGCCTTCGACTGCGGGCGCACCGCCGCCGAGTAATCTTCCATGATCACCTTGCCCATATTGCCGGTGATGAAGTTGTACGGACCCACCTCGGCGACCAGCGTCACCTCGGCGGCCGAACCGGTGATGAAGCACTCGCTGAAGCCTTCGAGCTCCTCCGGCCGAATGCGCCGCTCCACCACCTCGAAGCCGCGCTGCCGGCACAGTTCGATCACCGACTGACGAGTCAGGCCGTTGAGGAAGCGGTCGGCCAGGGGGGTATGGATCACGCCGTCCTTGATGAAGAAGATGTTGGCGCCGGTGCATTCGGCGACATTGCCTTCCCAGTCCAGCATCATCGCGTCGGCATAGCCCGCGCGCTCCGCCTTGTGCTTGGAGAGCGAGCAGATCATGTAGAGTCCCGCCGCCTTGGCATGGACCGGCGCGCAGGCCGGGTCCGGCCGGCGATAGTCGGCGATATCGAGGCGGATGCCCTTCAGCTTCGCCGCCATGTCGAACATGCTCGGCCACTCCCAGACCGCGATCGCGGTGTGGATGGTGTTGTTGATGCCGGACACCGCCATCATCTCCGAGCCGCGCCAGGCGACCGGGCGGATATAGGCGTCCTTGAGCCCGTTTTCCTTCAGGCAGAGATACTTGGCCTCGTCGATCTCGGCGACCGAATAGGGGATGGTGAAATCCATGATCTCGGCGGACTTGTGGAAGCGCTTGGAGTGCTCCGTGCACTTGTAGATCACGCCGTCATAGGAGCGCTCGCCCTCGAAGATGCAGGAGCCGTAATGGAGCCCATGGGTCAGTACGTGAATCTTCGCGTCCTTCCAGGGCACGAGCTTGCCGTCGAACCAGATGACGCCATCGCGCTGGTCGAAAGGAATGACTGACATGGGACCTTCTCCTGGGTGCTTCCTCATCCGAACTCCGGCACAGCCGAATCCGGAACGCAAGCATGGGTCTAAAGCTGCGCTGCAACGACACGCTTTGAAATAATCGTTCGCTCAGCGCGCTTGACTGGTAATCTTCCGTCTGAGATATGTCAACAACGTTGACCTAAATTTCTGGAGAGCTTTTTTGGCCCAGAGCCAGACCCGCTCGGAACCGATCGTGCCAAAGGGGGCGGCCCCTTTGCCGGCGACGGCTGCGCCCGTCCCCTTCGACCTGATCGAATTGCTCTTCTTCGCCTATCGCGACTTCGTCGGCGATCCCGACCGTATCCTCGCCGATTACGGCTTCGGCCGCGCCCATCACCGCGTGCTGCATTTCGTGCAGCGCCGGCCGGGGCTGACCATCGCCGAATTGCTCGACATCCTCCAGATCACCAAGCAGAGCCTCAACCGCGTGCTGAAGGAGCTGGTCGAGAAGGGCTATATCGAGCAGCGCACCGGGCGCCAGGACAAGCGCCAGCGCCATCTCCACACCACGCCGGCCGGACAGGATCTGGCGCAGCGCCTCGTCCAGCTCCAGTCGAAGCGGATCATGGCGGCGCTCGACAATGTCGGCCCCGAAGCGGCCGAGACCATCGCGCGTTATCTCGCCGCGCTGATCGACCCGTCCGAACGTCCGAAGGTGCAGGGACTGCTCTCCGGCGCCTGAACCACGATGCCGCGCCGGCCCTGCGGCCACCGGGCAGCGGGGTTCCCATGATCGATTGACGACCCCGTCATCGCCCTGTGCTATGAGGGCCGGAGGGTCGCGCCAAGGGATGCGCGACGAATAGAGACGCTCGGATGATCGCAATGGAAGCCCCGGCGAAGCCGGCCCGCAAGATATTGCCCGATGAGGCCCCGCATGTGCTCGTCGTCGACGACGACCGGCGCCTGCGCGAATTGCTGGCGCGCTTTCTCGGCGACAACGGCTACCGCGTCACCACGGCCGCCAATGCCGCGGAAGCCGATACGCGCCTCGACAACCTCGTCTTCGACGCCATCGTGCTCGACGTGATGATGCCGGGCGAGAACGGCTTCGACTTCGCCCGCCGCTTCCGCGGCGGTTCCGCCGTGCCGATCCTGATGCTGACCGCCCGCGCGGATGGCAAGGACCGCGTCAACGGGCTGGAGATCGGCGTCGACGATTATCTGGCAAAGCCCTTCGAACCGCGTGAATTGCTGCTGCGCCTCGGCAATATCCTGAAGCGCACCGTGGTCGTCGAGGCCGCGCAATCCGGCACGCGGCCGGATTTCGTCCGCTTCGGCCCCTTCCTCTACGGGCTGGCACGCGGCGAATTGCGCAAGGGCGAGGAGACCATCCGCCTGACCGAGCGCGAGCGCGAAATCCTGACGGCGCTGGCCGAGCGCGCCGGCGAGGTCGTGCCGCGCGAAGAGCTGGCCGCGCAGGGTTCCGCCGCCAATGACCGCACCGTCGACGTGCAGATGAACCGTCTGCGCCGCAAGATCGAGCGCGACCCGGCCGATCCGCTCTACCTCCAGACCGTCCGCGGCGTCGGCTACAGGCTGTTGACGGACAGGACGTGACACCGGTTCAGCAGGACGGACAAGGACGAGGCGCGCTGCAGGTCGCGACGACCTGGCTCGCGCGCGCCCGCTCCGCCCTGCCCCGCCTCGCACACCGGGCCAACAGCGCCATCAAGCCGGTCCTGAGACAGATCGGCCGGCCGCTCCATATCGTGGCGCGCTACATGCCCAAGGGGCTTTACCCGCGCGCGCTGGTCATCGTCATCGCGCCTGTCGTGCTGCTCCAATCGGTCATCGCCTATGTCTTCATGGAGCGCCATTGGCAGCTGGTGACACAGCGGCTTTCCGCCGCCGTCTCGGCCGACATCGCCATGCTGATCGACGTCTATGAAAGCTATCCGCAGGATGCCGACATCACGACGCTCTCGCGCATCGCCGCCGAGCGGCTCGGCATGGATGTCGACATCATTCCCGATACCGACCTGCCCGCTCCCGGCCCCCGCCCCTTCTTCTCGCTGCTCGACAACGCGCTTTCGACCGAGCTCAGCCAGCAGGTCGCCCGCCCCTTCTGGCTCGACACGGTCGGCCGCTCCAGCCTGATCGAGATCCGCATCAAGCTCGGCAAGGACGTGATGCGCATCCTGACCCGGCGCAACGCGGCCTATGCCTCGAACAGCCACATCTTCCTGCTCTGGATGATCGGCACCTCGCTGATCCTCCTGACCATCGCCGTGCTGTTCCTGCGCAACCAGATCCGGCCGATCCTCAAGCTCGCCGACGCGGCGGAAGCTTTCGGCAAGGGGCGCGACGCCGAGTTCCGCCCGCGCGGTGCCCGCGAGGTCCGCCGAGCCGGCAATGCCTTCATCGAGATGAAGCGCCGTGTCGAGCGCGCCATCGGCGAGCGCACCACGATGCTCAACGGCGTCAGCCACGACCTTCGGACCATCCTCACCCGCTTCCGCCTCTCGCTCGCGCTCCTGGAACGATCATCCGAGATCGAAGCGCTCGAGAAGGATGTCGACGAGATGAGCCGCATGCTGGAGGACTATCTCGCCTTCGCGCGCGGCGACGCCGGCGAGGTTCCGGTCGAGACCGATATCCGCGCCTTGCTCGAGGAGCTGAAGGCCGATGCCGAGCGGCAGGGGCACCAGACCGCGCTCGAGGTGATGGGCGACCCGCTGGTCGTCGTGCGGCCCGATGCCTTCCGTCGCCTGCTGACCAACCTCGTCTCCAACGCCGCCCGCTATGGCGACCGCATCGCGATCCGCGCCACCCATGACGCGCGCTATCTGATCGTGACCGTCGACGATGACGGCCCCGGCATTCCGCCGGACCAGCGCGAGGAGGTCTTCCGCCCCTTCTTCCGCCTGGATGAGGCCCGCAATGTCGATGGCGGCGGCACCGGCCTCGGCCTCGCCATCGCTCGCGACATCGCCCGCGCCCATGGCGGCGACATCATGCTCGGCGATTCCCCGCTCGGCGGCCTGCGCGCGACGGTGCGGCTGCCGGTCTGACGCAGCGGAAAGCGACTCGACACTTGTCGGCCCGGAGCCGTAACTGGTCTCAAAGTTTGCTTGTTGGGGCTCGCCATGCAGACATTCCGGATCGTTGCAGCGCTTCTGGTGGCGTCGCTCCTCCTTTCGATCGCCGCAGCCCGCGCCGAGGAGGTCGTCGATCTCGGCGGAGGCCTGTTCGGCGGAGGCCGGGCCCTGCTGGACAAGCCGGCCGGAAAGGCCCGCGCCGGCCTCGTGCTCCTCACGGGCGGCGACGGCTATGTCGGCATCGGCTCGGATGGCAGCGTCGCACGTGACGGCAACTGGATCGTCAGGACACGTAGCGCCTATCTGCGCAGCGGCATCGCCAGCATCACGCTCGACGCCAATGCCGACCCGGCCAAGGCGGTCGAATATATGCGCGCCATCGCGCCGCGGGTGATCGTCGTCGCGATGAGCCGCGGCGCGCTCAAGGTCGCGGGAACCTTGCCGGCGCGGCCGGACGGCATCGTCTTCGCCTCGTCGATGCTCGACGAAGCGCGCGGCATGATCGGCGATCCCGGGCGCCTGCCGCCGACCCTGATCATTCATCACCGTCAGGACACGTGCCGCGTCACCTTGCCGGAATCGGCCGTCGCCTTTCAGCAATGGACCGGCGGCAAGGCGCGCCTGCTCTGGATCGACGGCGGATCCTCGACGGGCAATCCCTGCCAGGCGCGCGCCTATCACGGCTTCATCGGCCGCGAGGGTCAGGTCGTTTCGGCGATAGCGAGCTTCGCCGGCTCGTTGCGTTAGAGCCTCCGATGCCGGAACGGTCTGCACGCCTTACGCGGCACCGATCGGCGCAAGCTTCGGCAGGCGTTCGACCGCATGGTCGATGAAAGCACGCACCCGTGGCAGCGGGTGCCGGCCGCCGGGAGTCACCAATTGCACCGGCAGTGCCTCTGGCTCGAATTCCGGCAACAGGCGCACCAGCGTTCCGGCGGCGATGTCGTCGGCCGCCTGATAGGAGAGCGGGCGGGCCAGGCCCCGCCCTGCCCGTGCCGCGATCAGCACCGATTCGACCTCGTTGACGATCAGCCTGGGCGTGAGCGCCACACGGCTGCGCCGCCCGGCGCCGCCGAACTGCCAGGTCATGATCGGGGTCGCGGCGACACTGACGATCGTCTCATGGGCGGCGATGTCCGAGGGCCGCCGCAACGGCGGCGCCCCTGCCAGATAAGCCGGCGAAGCCACCAGGATACGCCTGACTTCGCCGACCTTGCGCACGCGAAAACGCGAATGCGGCAGGGGCCCGATCCGCACGGCGACCTGCAGATCCTCCTCGATCAGGTCGAGATTGCGGTCGGCCAGCACCAGTTCGACCTGCACCTGCGGATAAAGATCGAGAAATTCCGAGACCAGCGGCGTGACATGGCGTCGCCCGAAGGAGAGCGGCGCCGTGATGCGCAGCAGTCCGCTGACCGGCGCCTCGGAGACGCCGCCGAGCGAAGCCGCGTAATCGCCGAGCACGCGGCGCGCCGCAATAGCGAGTTCACGGCCGGCCTCACTCGGCATGAAGCGGCGGGTCGAGCGGGTGATCAACCGCTGTCCGACGCGATCCTCCAGCGCCGCCAGCGCACGGGTCACGGCCGGACGCGAGCGGCGCAGGCGTCGCGCCGCGCCGGCAAGGCTGCCGGCCTCGATGATCGCGACGAAGATGGCGAGCTCGTCCAGCCGGTCCATGTCACTGTTTCAGATTTTGGAATTCTGATTTCAATCAATAGCAGATTTCGCTCGAATGGTGAAATGACGATCTTATCCCCGGCGCATATGGCGGCTGCAGGGAGATCGGCGATGCACACGGAGATCACGCTTCACGGCACGGCCCTCTCGGGTCACACCCACCGCGTCGAGCTGCTGCTGCGGGCACTCGGCCTGCCTTATCGCTTCGAGGCGGCCCCGGCCGATGTCCGCCGAAGCGAGGCCTTTCTCCAGCTCAATCCGCTCGGCCAGATTCCGGTGCTTCAAGACGGCGATCTCGCTCTCGCCGACAGCAACGCGATCATGGTCTATCTCGCGCGGCGCTATGATCCACAGGGTCCTTGGTTACCGCTCGACCCGCTGCAAGCCGCCCAGGTCCAGCGCTGGCTGTCCATTGCCGCAGGCGAGGTCATGCACGGTCCGGCGACGGCCCGCATGATCGTTCAGTTCGGCCTGTGCGACGACAAGGCAAGGGCCCGGCGCGTTGCCGAGCGCCTGTTCCCCTTCATGGAGGCGCATCTCAGCAAGCGCAGCTTCCTGGCAGCGGACCATCCGACATTGGCCGACCTCGCCTGCTATTCCTATGTCGCTCATGCGCCGGAAGGCGGGCTGTCGCTCGCGTCCTATCCGTCCCTGCGGGCCTGGCTCGCCCGCATCGAGGCCTTGTCCTTCTTCAAGCCAATCCCGCCTTCGCCCTTGCCCGAGGAGACCAGCGATGATTGACGCGTCCCTCACGCCCTTCCATGGCGGCGAGCTGGAGGCGCAGGCACGCGCCGGCCAGTTCTCGCGCGGCGGCGGCATCCGTGGCTTCATGCCGGATCAGCACCGCCTGTTCTTCGCCGAGCTGCCCTGGTTCTTCGCCGGCATTCTGGACGCGCAGGGCTGGCCGCTTGCGACAGTGCTGACCGGGCATCCGGGCTTGATCGAGAGCCCGACGCCGAACACCCTCATCGTCAGGGCGCTGCCCTCGACGCAGGACCCTGCCGCCGAGGCCTTCCAAGCGGGAGCGGGAATCGGCCTTCTCGGCATCCAGTTCGAGACGCGGCGGCGCAATCGCGCCAACGGAACGATCGCAGCGGTCGGAGAAACCGGCTTCTCCGTCGCCGTAACTCAGAGTTTCGGAAATTGCGCCAAATACATCCAGACCCGCACGATCGAAGGGTGGACGGAGTCGGGGTCGGCCGAAGCGGTAGAGGTCACCCGTCTCGACGCACCGGCACGACAGCTGATCGCGGCAGCCGATACCTTTTTTGTGGCGAGCGCTGCCGGGACGGATGCAGGTGCGGCCGCCGGTATCGACATGTCCCACCGTGGCGGCAGACCCGGCTTCGTCCGCATCGACGACGATGCGCTGACGGTGCCGGACTTCGCCGGGAACAGCTATTTCAACACCTTGGGCAATCTCCTGCGTGAGCCGCGCGCCGCATTGCTCTTCGTCGATTTCCGCACGGGCACGGTGCTGCAGCTCCAGGGTGCAGTCGAGATTCTCTGGAACGATCCCGAAGCCGCCCGCCTCGATGGCGCGGAGCGGCTCTGGCGCTTTCATGTCAGGCGCGGCTGGCGTCGTGAAAATGCGCTACCGCTGCGCTGGTCAGCACCGGCTTACGCGCCGACCACCTTGCAGACCGGCCTCTGGGACCAACCCGCTTTGGCCAGCGCTGTCTAGAACAGCCGCCCACCATCCGGCACGGCATGGCCGGGGCCGATCAGCACGACCTCGCCATCGGCGTCGGGCATGCCCAGCGTCAGCACCTCCGACATGAATTTGCCGATCTGGCGCGGCGGGAAATTGACCACGGCGAGCACCTGCCGGCCGGGCAGATCCTCCGGCCGGTAATGCTTGGTGATCTGGGCGGAGGATTTCTTCCGCCCGATCGTGCCGCCGAAATCGATCACCAGCTTGATCGCCGGCTTGCGCGCTTCCGGATAAGGCTCCGCCTCGACGATCGTACCGACGCGGATATCGACCTTGAGGAAATCGTCGAAGCCGATCGTCGCGGCTGTTTCCTGGGACGCGCTCAAAATTCCTCCCACCCCTTGTCATGGGCATCGAGATCGGGCTTGCGGGCAGCGGCGGCCACGCCGGCGGAAACCTTTGCGACCCGTGGCACAGCCGGGCGCGGTGCCGGTGGGGCCGGAGCGACCGCCGCCTGCATCGTCCGGGCGATCGCCTGCAGCCTGGCAGCGTCGCCGCCGATCTGGAAGCGGGCGACGAGCGCCGAGAGCCGGTCGGCCTCCTGCGACAGCGAATGGGCCGCGGCGGTGGACTGCTCGGCCATGGCCGCGTTCTGCTGCGTCGCCTGGTCCATCTCGCCGACCGCGGCATTGACCTCCTGCAAGCCGGAGGCCTGCTCCTGCGCCGCGCCCGCGATCTGGGCGACGAGGCCGGTGGCACGCGCGATCTCGGAGGCCATGCGCTGCAGCGCCCCGCCGGTCTGCCCGACCAGCGCGACCCCCTTCTCGACCTCGAGGGTCGAAGCGTCGATCAGCCCCTTGATCTCCTTGGCCGCCGAAGCCGAGCGCTGCGCCAGGGCGCGCACCTCGGAGGCAACGACGGCGAAGCCCTTGCCGGCATCGCCGGCGCGCGCCGCCTCGACGCTCGCATTGAGCGCCAGCAGATTGGTCTGGAAGGCGATCTCGTCGATCACGCCGACGATCTGCGAGATCTCCTGCGCCGATTTCTCGATGCCCCCCATTGCCGTCACGGCATCGCGCACGATGCTGGTCGACTGCTCGGCCTCGGTCTTGACCTGTTCGGTGGCCTGGTTGGCCAGGCGCGCACTCTCGGCGGTCTGGCGCACGGTGGCAGTCAGTTGGTCGAGCGCCGTAGCCGTCTCCTCGACCGAGGAGGCCTGCTGCTCGGTGCGGCCGGCGAGATCGTCCGCCGCCTGGCTGATCTCGACCGAGCCCGCCTTCATGCTCTCGGTATTGGCCGCGATCTGGCGCATCGCATCCTGCAGCTTGACGATGGCGGCGTTGAAATCGTCCTTGAGCTTGACGTATTCGGCCGAGAACGCCTCGTCGATCCGGTAGGTCAGATCGCCGCCGGCCAGATGCTCGAGCCCCGCTCCCAGCGCCTGGACGACATCGGCCTGCACACGCGCCTGCTCCACGCGGTCGGCCTCGTTGCGCCGCCTCTCGGTGTCGGCCGCACTGCGGTGTCCGGCCGCTTCTTCCTCGGCGCGCAGCTTGTCCGCCTCCATCGCCTCCTTGGCCAGCGCCTGATCGCGAAAGACGACGAGCGCGCGCGCCATGGAGCCGATCTCGTCCGGCCGCTGCTGATGCGCGATCTCGGCCTGGAGATCGCCCGCCGCGAGCTCGTTCATCGAGGACGACAAAGCGGTCAGCATCCGCGAGGCGCGGCGGCTGAGGACGATGACGAGACCGAGCATGAGCAGGCCCAGCGGAACCAGGACTTTGGCGACGCCGCCGACCATGCCGAGGAAAGCCGCGTCGACATCCTGGACATGGGCGCCCGTGCCCACCACCCATTGCCACTTCGGAATGCCGATGACGTAAGAGATCTTCAGCGAAGGCTGGCTGTCGCCGATCTTGAGCCAGCCATAGTCGAGGAAGCCCTCGCCCTTCGCCTTCGCCAGCGCGACCATGTCCTGCACGAAGAACTTGCCGTCCGCATCCTTGAGCGGCTTCATGTCGGTCGACTGGATCTTCTTGTTGGCATGCAGCACGCTGATGCCGTCGTAATTCACAATGAAGTAGTAGTTGCCGTTGTCGAAGCGCGCATTGCCGATGGCCTCCATGGCCATCTTCCTGGCGTCGTCCTCCTTGAGCTCGCCGGCCTCGGCCCGCGCCAGATAGCTCTTCACCGTGGTCGCCGCGGCTTCGACCGCGTTCTTCATCTCGGCGCGCTTCAGGGCGAGCATTTCGGTGTGCGCGGCGTTCAGCGTGTAGCCGACGCCTCCGGCCGCGATAATGACGGCCAGGCCCGCGATCAGGGCGAAGGAACGACCGATCGATAGGGTCGCAATTTTCCGGAAGAACGACATCGCCTGTCCTGCACGCGAGGAGAAGTGTCGTCCTTTCCCATGAATTGCCTAAAGCGCGCTTAAAATCGTCGCGTTTCGGCCATGTTCGGGGGTTGCCGGCGCAGGCGGAAGCGACGCCCGCCCGCGGACCTTTCGGCAGGGGCTGCGCCGGTCAGATCGCCGGCGCGTAATCCTCGTTGTCCTCGCCGCGCTCGGAAGCCCGCTCGCGCCGCCGCGCCTTCAGCGGGCGGCCCGAGCAGATCGCCCGCGCCAGCCCCCGGAACGGCGCCGTCAGCCGGTGCACATCCTCGACCCGCGCCATGATGCGGCCGGCGGTCTTCAGCTCGCGGTCAAGCCGCGCCATGGTCTTCGACAGCTCCGGCTCGTCGTCGTCCAGCCAGGTGTCGGAGACACGCGCCATCAGCAGCACCGCGCCCTGCACGCGTAAGGCCCCGAGCGAATCTTCCGTCGGGATGCCGACGGAGGCCAGCATGTAGCGCCAGGAATTCACCGCACTGCGATTGAGCGCCGCCAGCGCCAGCGGATCGCGGCGGATGACCGGCACGATCCTGCGCAGAGCCGCCTTGTAGGGCGCCATCGCGTCGAGCCGGCGCATCACGAGATCGAAGAGCCGCTCCCGGATGGGCTCGGCGGCGAGATCGTCCGACATGCCCGCGAGCACGGCATCGTCGACGATGCGGGTCACGCCACCCAGCATGGCGAGCTTGGACGGGAAAAGCCCACGCAGCTGCGCCAGCGTCAGCCCCGCCTCGGTCGCGATATCAGGAAGCTCAATCTCGTCCCATGGCCGGCTTGCGGCCAGGTTCATCAGCGCATCGACAGCCCGCTTGCGCGGATCGGCCGGTTTGGTGGCTTCCTTGGCCGTCGCCTCGGCGGCTTCGGCCTTGGTGGAAACGGGTTTGCGGGCCATGGCTCTGCTCCTCTCGCTTCGCTCTCAAGAGAAGGTAAGCCGCCATCGTGGCAGGTGGAAGACCGCCCGGCGCATTTTCGCGCGCGGCGGACGCCGGATCGCGCGACGAGACTCCTCACGCAAGCGGCTGAAATCGCTCGCCTTTCAACAATAAACCGAACGGCGTCAGCCTGAAAGCTCGCCGGCGCGACGTTTGGCAGCAGCGACGGCCTTGAGCATCAACGGCTTGAGGCCGTCCTCCGCCATCAGCACTTCGAGCGCCGCCGCCGTCGTACCGCCGGGAGAGGTCACGTTCTGGCGCAGCGTCCCGGGCGGCAGCGGCGACTGGAACAGCAATTCCCCCGCCCCTTCGACGGTGGCGCGCGCCAGCCGCTCGGCGACATCGGCCGGAAGCCCCGCCTCGACGCCGGCCGCGGCAAGACATTCGACCATATGGAAGACATAGGCCGGCCCCGAGCCCGACACCGCCGTGACCGCGTCGATCAGCGCCTCGTCGTCGAGCCATTCGACCTTGCCGATGCTGGCGAGTAGCGCGTCGGCGGTCGCGCGCTGCGCCGCACTGACGCCCTTGCCCGGCGCGGCCGCCGTCGCACCGCGCTGCACCGAGGCCGGCAGGTTCGGCATGGCGCGGATGATCGCGCCCGCATTTGGCAGCCGCGCGGCGAGGTCGCTCAGCGTCTTGCCCGCCAGGATCGAGATCAGCAGCGTCTTGGGATGGATGAAGGCCTGCACGGCCGGAGCGGCCGTGTCGAGCATCTGCGGCTTGGTCGCCAGCACAAGCACCTCGACCGGCGGGATCTCCTTCGCCGAGGGGTTCAGCCGCATCCCCTTCTCGCCCGCGAGCTCGACGATCTCATCCGACGGTTTGGGGTCGATCAGGCTGATGCCGGCCGGCTTGATCCCGATGCGCAGCCAGCCTTCCAGCATGGCCCCACCCATCTTGCCCGCGCCGATCAGAACGAGCGATTGCGGCAAGGAAGCGGTCATGGCAGGCCCTCGGCGGCTGGGAACGAAACATCATGTCTGGGCTTGCCCCAGGCATTTCAGGACCAGAGCCTGCAAGAGATGGCCGGGTCAAGCCCGGCCATGACGCGTGGCGCGGTGCCCTCAGGCCTCGCCCATCGTTTCCAGCATCGCGCCTTCGAGCCCTTCCTTGGCGGTCTTGCCGGCCCAGACGACGAACTGGAAGGCCTGATAGTAGCGCTCGCAGGCGTCGATCGCGCTCTTGATCAAGGCCGCGGCTTGCTCGTCCGTCGGTTCCGCGCCGCCGGAGAGGAGCAGCGCATGGCGATACATCACGATGCTCTCGCTGCTCCAGAGGTCGAAATGGCCGAGCCAGAGCTGCTCATTGACCAGGCTGACGAGTTGCAGCACCTCGCCGCGGCGCCGTTCCGGCACCTTGAGGTCGAAGGCGCAGGCGATGTGCAGGGCCTCTACCTCGGCGAGCCAGGTGATGGCGACATGGTACTCGGCCCAGCCGCCGGTCACCGAGACCGACAGCTCGTCCTCGCTGTCGCGATCGAAGGTCCAGTTGTTGAGGGAAGCAAGTCGTTCGAACAGGTCGAGAGGGTTGGAGGGCCGATCCGCATCGGCATCCATATCGAGATCCATCATGCCCTAGGTCCACCATCCGGATGCAGGCGCATCCGGCGCGTTCGAGAAGAGGAACACGGCGACTGGAAAGCCGAAGGAACGCAACTCACCTCCGCAACGCTCCGGAGAGGAGCGTTCCCGTCCGCCTCGGCAGAGCGAATCTGCTTAGCGAATCAATTCTTTCCACCGACGATAGCGCAGGCGCTGTGACGCTCCCAACACAGCGCCGAAGCTCCGCGGATTCGGGCGCCGGGCTCAATCCCTCGCAGGCTCTGTCCACAGCACTTGGCTGTGGACACGCAAACCTTAGGTCAGGGTGCCCCGGTCAGGACTTGGCGAGCTTCGCCTCGAGCTCCGCCAGGCGCGCCGCCAGCTTGTCGTTCTCCTCGCGGGCGATCAGGGCCATCTCGCGCACCGCCTCGAACTCCTCGCGGCTCACGACGTCGAGCTCGCGCAGCAGCTTCTCGATCTGCGTCTTGACGACGGTTTCGACCTCGCGGCGCACGCCCTGCGCGGCGCCGGCCGCATCGGTCGCGAGGCGGGCGATGTCGTCGAGGAAGCGGTTGCTGGTGCTGGCCATGGCTGTCTCCCGGGCGGATGGGGCATCCGCTTTCCGGCCTATATGGGAGAAGCCCGCCCGCATCGCAATCGAAAGCCGCGGCCGGCGACGGGACGGTCGCCTCACCGCCCGATCTGGACCTTGCCCGGCGATGCGCCTAGAAAGAGCGCACAGGGTAGTTCGCAGCGATCCACAGCCCAAAGGGCGGGAGGCGTCATGTTTCATCGTTTGAGCGGCCTCGCTCTGGGGCCGGTTTTTGCGCTTGCCCTCGCAGGCTGCCAGGAAACCACCCAGACCGCGGCCCGCCCGCGCGTCGACGCGCCCGGCGTCCCCGTCTCGGTCCAGAGCATCTCCGGCGCGCCCGACGACGTGACGACGAACTTCGCCGGCCTGCTCGGCGAGGCGGCGGCCGAGCGGAAGATGGAAATCGTTCCGGGCGACAAGCCGGCGCGCTTCCGCGTGAAGGGCTATCTCACCGCCCAGCCGACCGAGGACGGCCAGACCGCGCTCGCCTTCGTCTGGGACGTCTATGATTCGACCAAGCAGCGCGCCCAGCGCGTCCAGGGCGAGAGCATCGGCAAGCGCGGCGGCGGTTCCGATCCCTGGGCCGGCATCGACCAGACCGTCGTCGCCAAGGCCGCCTCGGATTCGATGGACGCGATCGCGGGCTTCCTCGTCACGACGCCTGCCGCCGAGGCCGCGCTGGGGCCGGCCGAGAAGAGCGGCGGCAAGGCGAAGGCCGGCGGCAAGGATACCGCGACCCACACCGCCTCGGCAGGCAACGGCAAGCGGCTCTGACATCGCCTCCGGGGACTGAGCCAACCGGCCCTCCCCAACAGCCGCATCCGAGGGCTTCATTCCCCGCTCCGCGGGCCGGACATGCCGCCGGCCCTTCGTTGTCATATGTTTTGCACGCGGATATTGCAGCGCAGCGGTCGACTCCATGCGGCGGCGCTGTTAAGAGCGCTTCCAACTGAGCCCGCCCTGCTGGCTCGCGCCCCGCCTCTTCCAACGGTACGCCACGGCATGGCCTCTCATTTCAAAGTCGTCGCCGGCAATTCCAATCGGCCGCTCGCCGAAGCCATCTGCAACCATCTCAGCATTCCGCTCGCCAAGGCGTCCGTCCGGCGCTTCGCCGATATGGAGGTCTTCGTCGAGATTCAGGAGAATGTGCGTGGGCAGGATGTCTTCATCATCCAGTCCACCTCTTTCCCCACCAACGACCACCTGATGGAGCTGCTGATCGTCACCGACGCGCTGCGCCGCTCCTCGGCCAAGCGCATCACGGCAGTGATCCCCTATTTCGGCTATGCAAGGCAGGACCGGCGCGCCTCCGGCCGCACGCCGATCTCGGCCAAGCTCGTCGCCAACCTGATCGCCCATGCCGGCGTCGACCGCGTGCTGACGCTCGACCTCCATGCCGGCCAGATCCAGGGCTTCTTCGACATCCCCACCGACAACCTGTTCGGCGCGCCCCTGATGGCGCGCGACATCAAGGACCGGCTGGAATGGAAGAACGCCATGGTCGTCTCGCCGGACGTCGGCGGCGTGGTGCGTGCGCGTGCGCTGGCCAAGCGCATCGACGCGCCGCTCGCCATCGTCGACAAGCGCCGTGACCGGCCGGGCGAGTCGGAGGTGATGAACATCATCGGCTCCGTCGAGGGCCGTTCCTGCATCCTGATCGACGACATCGTCGATTCCGGCGGCACGCTGGTGAACGCCGCCGAGGCCCTGCTCGATCAGGGCGCCAAGGAAGTCTTCGCCTACATCACCCATGGCGTGCTCTCGGGCGGAGCGGTGGCGCGTATCGCCAGCTCCAAGCTCAAGGAGCTGGTCATCACCGACTCGATCATGCCGACCGAGGCGGTCAAGGTTGCCCGCAACATCCGCGTCATCTCCATCGCCGCGCTGATGGGCGAGGCGATCGAGCGCACGGCGAGCGAGACCAGCGTCTCCAGCCTGTTCGACTGAGCCCGCCTTGGGAGAGTCGCGCGCCCTGGTGCTGTTCTCCGGCGGTCAGGATTCGACCACCGCGCTGGCCTGGGCACTCGACCGCTTCGACGCGGTCGAGACGATCGGCTTCGATTACGGCCAGCGTCATCGCGTCGAGATGGAATGCCGTCAGGCGATCCGGGCGAAGCTGCCCGCCCTCGCCGCCACCTATGCCGAGCGGCTCGGGCCGGACCATGTCGTCGATCTCGCGGCGCTGGGCGCCATCTCCGAGACGGCGCTGACCCGCGAGACCAAGATCGTCTTCGCCGAGACGGGCCTGCCGACCACCTTCGTTCCCGGCCGGAACCTGATCTTCCTCACCTTCGCGGCGGCGCTCGCCTACCGGCGCAACCTGCGCCACATCGTGCTCGGCGTCTGTGAGACCGACTATTCCGGCTACCCCGACTGCCGCGACGACACCATCAAGGCGATGCAGGTCGCGCTCGGCCTGGGCCTTGACCGGCGGCTCGTCCTGCACACGCCGCTGATGTGGCGCGACAAGGCCCAGACCTTCGCTCTCGCCCGCGAGATCGGCGGCCAGGCCCTGCTCGACCTCGTTCTCGAAGAGACCCATAGCTGCTATCTTGGCGACCGGGCGACGCGGCATGGCTGGGGCTATGGCTGCGGGCATTGCCCGGCCTGCGACTTGCGTGCGAAAGGCTTTGCGGCCTATTTGGCCGCACCCGGCAACAGCGGACCATCTTATGACACGTGATCGTCAGCGGCTGACAGAGGGCGTCATCGCGCTCGTCCTGTTCGGCCTCACCATCCCGGCGGCGAACTGGATGATCGGCAATGTCGGCACGGTCTGCGTGCCGCAGGGCCCTTGCCTCGTCCCGGTCTGGCCCGGCATCAGCGCCCCGAGCGGCGTGCTGATGATCGGGCTCGCACTGGTGCTGCGCGACATCGTTCAGCGGCGCCTGGGCCCGGCCGCAGGCCTTGCCGCCATCGCGATCGGCACGCTGATTTCGGCGCTGCTGGCGCCATCGGCGATCGTGATCGCCTCCGTCGCGGCCTTCACCCTGTCGGAGCTCGCCGATTTCGCCGTCTATACGCCGCTGCAGCGCCGGCGCTTCGTCACCGCGGTCGTCGCTTCCGGTTTCGTCGGGCTGGTCGTCGACAGCGTCATCTTCCTGCATCTGGCTTTCGGCAGCCTCGACTTCCTCGCCGGCCAGGTGATCGGCAAGGCCTGGATGATCGTGATCGCCCTGCCCCTGATGCAGCTCCTGCGCCGTCGCGACGAACGCCTGGGCCTGGTCGCCGCCTGACCTCTCCGTCATTCAGGCCGCCCCGGTTTCGGGACCGCGGCCTGAACGGACTTGAGATCGCGATGGTTTTCGCCTATGAGCAGCCACGCGCCCGGCTGACACCCTTGGAGGCTCTGGGCGCGCAATCCGATGGCCGCCACGAGGCGGCCTTGTCATTTTACAAGTCAAGGACATCCAACATGACCGCCGTGAAGCAAATCGAGGCTTCGGCGCGCGCACAGGTCGGCAAGGGGGCCGCCCGTGCTGTTCGCCGCCAGGGCCAGACGCCTGCCGTGATCTATGGTGGGGGCGCCGCTCCCGAAGCCATCGCGCTCGACGCCAACAAGACCCGCCAGCTGATTTTCGGCGGCCACTTCCTGACCACGATCTTCGAGATCGAAGTCGCCGGTAAGAAGCAGCGCGTCATTCCGCGCGATTACCAGCTCGACCCGGTCAAGGATTTCCCGATCCATGTCGACTTCCTGCGCGTCGCCAAGGGCCAGACCGTCACGGTCCAGGTTCCGGTTCACGTCGTCGGTCAGGAGCAGAGCCCCGGCGTCAAGAGCGGCGGCCTGGTCCAGATCGTCGAGCACGCCCTCGAAGTCACCGTCGAGCCCGACAGCATTCCGGAGTCCATCGACGTGTCGGTGGCCGGCCTGAACGTCGGCGACTCCATCCACGCCGACGCGATCAAGCTTCCGGCGGGCGCCAAGCTCACCGTTGGCGCTGACGCCACGATCGTCACGATCTCTGCGCCGACCGTCGAGGCAGAGCCCGTCGCTGCCGAAGCCGCGGAAGCCGCTCCCGAAGCCAAGGCCTGATGAAACGGCGCCGCCCGGCGCCGTTCACCTGGAACGATCACGAGACGGCCGGGCTCCCCCGGCCGTTTTGCTATGACATCGGACCGAAAGTGCTTTGCGCTTTTCGGCCGAGCCCCATGCTGAATCGATAGGCCTGCCGGAGTCCCGCCATGCTGATCTTCGCCGGCCTCGGCAATCCCGGCGCGCGCTATGCCCGCAACCGGCACAATATCGGCTTCATGGCCGTGGACGAGATCGCCCGCCTGCATCGCGCCTCCCCCTGGCGCTCGCGCTTCCAGGCCGAGGCCTGCGAGGCGACGATCGGCACCGAGAAGGTGATCCTGCTCAAGCCGCAGACCTATATGAACGAATCCGGCCGCGCGATCGGCGAGGCCGCCCGCTTCTTCAAGATCGCGCCCGCCGATGTCGTCGTCTTCCATGATGAGCTCGACCTCGCCCCCGCGAAGCTGCGGATCAAACTGGGAGGCGGCAATGCCGGCCATAACGGCCTGCGCTCGACCACCGCGGCCATCGGCAACGATTATCGCCGCGTGCGGATGGGCATCGGCCATCCCGGCCTGAAGGAGCTGGTCCACGGCTATGTGCTGAACGATTTCGGCAAGGCCGAGCAGCCCTGGGTCGAGGATCTCTGCACCGCCTGCGCCGACTTCGCCCCTCTCCTCGCCGCCCATGACGATGCCGGCTTCCAGAACAAGGTGCATCTCTTCATGGATGCGCGCGGCCACGCCGCCGTGAAACGGCTGGGCGAGAAGAGCGAGGGCTGACGTCCGGATCCGAAGAACGCCGTCGTTAGTCCGGAAATGACTTCGTCATTCCGGGCAAACGAAGCGCAGACCCGGAATCCATCGTAGAGCGCCGAACCCTCCGATGGGTTCCGGATCAGCGCGGGTTCGCCGCTTGTCCGGAATGACGGGGCTCCTGCCGAAAAGATAATCTCTTTCAGTAAGGCAGCTTGGCGCCCGACTTGGCGATGGTGATCCGGCTCGTGCTGTAGCTGCCATCGGCCTGGCGGCTTGCCGTCATCGCGACCTGCGCGCCGGGCTTGAGCTCCGCCGCATCGGCCGGCGCGGCCATCAGGATGGCAGCGTCCGGCGTGATCGTCACCTTCTGCTCGCCACCGGGATAGCTCAGCACGAGATTGGCCCCATCGACCCGCGAGACCGTATCGGCCACGGTCGCATTGGTCATGGTCGCGTCCGGCAGCACGCCCCATGGCCGATGCCCCTCACCGGTCCCGCGCATCGCCTCGGGGAAGATCATCACCTGCACCGCCAGCAATGTCCCATCCGGCTGCGGCTTGGCACCGACGCCGATGAAGGCGCCCTTGGCGATGTCGGAGGCCTTGGCGGGCACCACGCCGCCGGCGGAGAAGCCCGGGGCCAGCGCAACCTTCGCCTCCCGGCCATCGGAGGTCTTGAGCGTCAGCACCGAACCGCTCATGGCCTCGACCTCGCCGCGCAGCCGCGTACCGGGCGTCTGGGCAAGTACTGCGGAGGTGGCCAGCAACGCGATGGTGGCAACGGATGGCAGGCGAAGCATGGGAGCGATCCTATCGAGATGTCTCGGCTGAGCGATCCAGCACGCGCCGTCGGCCGGCCGCCATGCACGTTCCCGTGAGGCCGCTGCCCCGCCATTCGGCCCTGCCCCTTGTGTTTACGGCGCTCTCCCCCCAATAAGGCGCCATCATTTCTGCAACATCGCGCGCGCCCGCCTTTTCGGCCGCAGCAGCGCATCGGATAGGCGATCATGGGCTTCAAATGCGGAATCGTCGGCCTGCCGAATGTCGGCAAGTCGACCCTCTTCAACGCGCTGACGCAGACGGCGGCAGCGCAGGCCGCGAACTACCCGTTCTGCACCATCGAGCCGAATGTCGGCGACGTCGCGGTGCCGGACGAGCGGCTCGAGAAGCTCGCGGGCATCGCCGGCTCCAAGGAGATCATCCCGACGCGGCTCACCTTCGTCGACATCGCCGGCCTCGTGCGCGGCGCCTCGCGCGGCGAGGGTCTCGGCAACCAGTTCCTTGCGAACATCCGCGAATGCGACGCCATCGCCCATGTCGTGCGCTGCTTCGAGGACGGCGACATCACCCATGTCGAGGGCAAGATCTCGCCGGTCGACGACATCGAGACGATCGAGACCGAGCTGATGCTGGCCGATCTCGAAAGCCTGGAGAAGCGCGTCCAGCCGCTCGAGAAAAAGGCGAAGTCCGGCGACAAGGAGGCCAAGGAACTGGCCGATCTGATGAATCGCTGCCTCGCGCTGCTGCGGGACGGCAAGCCGGCCCGCCTCGTCCAGGTCGCAGCCGACGAGCGTCGCACCTTCGAGCTTCTCGGCCTGCTCTCTTCCAAGCCCGTGCTCTATGTCTGCAATGTCGAGGAGGCGAGCGCCGACAAGGGCAATCATTTCTCCGAACTGGTGAAGGCGCGCGCGGCCGAAGAAGGCGCCGTCGCCGTCGTCGTCTCCGCCAAGATCGAGAGCGAGATCGCGGTGCTGCCGCCGGAGGAACAGACCGATTATCTCGAAGCGGTCGGCCTCGACGAGCCCGGCCTCAACCGTGTGATCCGCGCCGGCTACAAGCTGCTCAACCTCGTGACCTATTTCACCGTGGGCCCGAAGGAAGCCCGCGCCTGGACGATCGAGCAAGGCACCAAAGGGCCGCAGGCCGCCGGCGTGATCCATACCGATTTCGAGAAGGGCTATATCCGCGCCGAGACCATCGCCTATGACGACTACATCGCCAACAAGGGCGAGGCAGGCGCGCGCGAGGCCGGCAAGTTCCGGCTCGAAGGCAAGGAATACGTCGTCGCCGACGGCGACGTGCTGCATTTCCGCTTCGCGAACTGAGGCGCGAGCAGGGGGCCGGCCGATGCTGCAGTTCGAGGATTTCGTCGTCGGCGAAAGCGTCCATACGCGCGGCATCGCCGTCTCGCAGGACGACATCATCGCCTTCGCCTCGCGCTACGACGCGCAGGATTTCCACACCGACCCGGAAGCGGCCAAGGCGAGCTTCGTCGGCCGGCTGATCGGCTCGGGCTGGCATAGCTGCGCGCTGCTGATGCGGCTGATCGCGGAGGACTTCCTGCTCGGCTCGACCGCGATGGGCGCACCGGGCATCGACGAGGTGAAATGGCTCAGGCCCGTCTTCCCCGGCGATGTCTTGAGCGCCCGGCGCACCGTGCTCGAAACCAAGGCCTCGCGCTCCCGTCCCGAGATGGGTTTGGTGCGCTTCCGCTTCGAACTGCTCAACCAGCGCGACGAGCCCGTCCTCGAACAGACCAACTGGATCATGTTCGGCCGCAGGGGTTCCGATGTCGCAGCCCAGCCCAGCGGCGACTGGCTTGCCCATGCGCCGCATTACGAACGCCCTGCCTCGGAAAGCCCGCTGATCGCACCGGCCGAAGCCCCCGAACCGACGCGCTTCTTCGAGGAGCTGGAGATCGGCCGGCGCTACGAGCTCGGCAGCTTCGTCTTCACGCCCGACGAGATCGTCGCCTTCGCCCGCAGCTTCGATCCACAGCCCTTCCATATGGACGAGGGGGCGGCGCGCACCAGCCTCTTCGGCCAGCTCGCGGCCTCGGGCTGGCATACGGCTGCGGTCTGGATGGCGACCATGGTCTCGCATCGCAAGCGCCAGCTCGCCATGACGACCGGCCGCCCGGCGCGTCTCGGTCCCTCGCCCGGCTTCAGGAACCTGCGCTGGTCGAAGCCGGTCCTCGCCGGCGACCGCATCACCTATTTTTCCGAAGTCGCCGACAAGCGCGAAAGCGCCTCGCGCCCGCAATGGGGCCTGTTCTTCCACCGCAACACCGGCGTCAACCAGCGCGGCGAAGAGGTCTTCAGCTTCGACGGCTGCGTGTTCGTCGAGCGGAAGCCGGCGTAAGCGCATCGTCTCGGTCGCGGGTCCGAAGCGCGCGGGCAGATTCCCCCGCATCGCCCCAATCGGCAATTTTGCAGCAGCCGACTTCTCAGCCTCGACCTTCTCAGCGCCGCCGAGCGCCATTCACATTAAAGTCGCGCCAAACCTGTCATACAGCTTGACAGACAAGCAAGCTCAAACGAGAACTCACGCCCTGAAACTCCGGGCGCGATCGCGTGAAACAGCTACGCATTTCAGATCAGGTCGCCGACTACATCGTCCGGCTGATCCTTGAGGAAGGGCTCGGCCCCGGCGACGCCCTGCCGAGCGAGTCGGAGCTTGCACGCCAGTTCGAAGTGAGCCGGCCAGCCGTTCGCGAGGCGACGAATGCGCTGGCCGGACGCGGCCTCATCACCGTGTCGAGCGGGCGCAGCCCGACCGTGTCGGCCCTGGCGCAGGCGCCGTTCGCCAATTTGATGAATCATGGCCTCGCGATCGGCCAGGTCAGGATGCTGGACGTCATGAATGTGCGGCGCGGGCTCGAGGAGGTCGCGGCCGAGCTTGCCGCGCTGAACCGTAGCCCCGAGCAGGCTGCCGAGTTGGAAAGGCTGGCAGCGGCGCTCGGAGCAGCGCGCGGCGACGTCGAGACCTTCTGGCGCCTCGATATCCAGTTCCACAAGACCCTGGCCGAGGCGAGCGACAACCATCTGCTCGCTTCATTGCTCGCCGGGATCAGCGAGGTCGCCAGCCGGTCGACCCGCAGCGGCCTCAGCCTCGCCCGCAATGCCGAGGAATGGGGCGTGATCGTCGAAGTCCATCTTGAAACGGCTGCCGGCGTCATCGCCGGCGATCCCGGACGCGCCCGCGCCGGCATGGCCGCGCATTTCGCCTCCGCCATAGGCCGCTTCGAGCGCGCGCTCACCCAGAACCGAGGACCATCATGACTGCCAATCCCGCTATCGCCTCGCCGGAGGAAGCCCTGTTCGCCGAGATCAAGGCCAAGCTGTACACCGCCGTTCTCGGCGACGTGATGGACGCGATGGGGCTGACGAGCCAGTTCCTTCCGCCCGAAATCAGGGCTCTGGTGCCCGGAACCGTCATCGCCGGCAGGGCCATGACGGTTCAGGAGGCCGATTGCGCCGGCGACACCGCCGTGCGCGGTGGCGCCGAGCCCTTCGGCCTGATGTTCGAGGCTCTCGACGACCTCAAGCCCGGCGAGATCTATATCTGCACTGGCTCCTCGCCGACCTATGCGCTCTGGGGCGGCCTGATGAGCACGCGTGCCGCCAAGCTCGGCGCGGTCGGCGCCGTGCTGGACGGTTACCACCGCGATACCCGCGAGATCCTGGGTCTGGGCTTCCCGATCTTTTCGGCGGGCAGCTATGCGCAGGACCAGCGTGTGCGCGGCCGCGTCATCGACTATCGCTGCCCTCTGCGCTTCGGCAATGGCTGTCGCGTCGAGAACGGAGACCTCGTCGTGGCCGATATCGATGGCGTCGTCATCGTCCCGGCCAGGCACGAAAAGGACGTTCTGGCGGCTGCTTTCGACAAGGTGCGCGGCGAGAACGATGTCCGGGACATGATCCTGGCGGGCGAGACGACGACCGCGATCTTCGCCAAGACCGGAATCATGTGAGCGGGCGCCGCGAACGGACAGAATCAAAAGAGGAACGCCCACAGATATGACGACGACAGACGCTTCCACGCCGGCGGCGACCGAGGCCGGCCGGGCGAATCTCGGCAAGGCCGTGACCGCCGCGACGGTCGGCACGGTGATCGAATGGTACGATTACGCGCTCTACGGCGCTGCCTCGGGCGTGATCATCAACAAGCTGTTCTTTCCCAACCTCTCGCCGACGACCGGTGTGCTGGCCGCCTTCGCGACCTTCGCGGTCGGCTATTTCGCGCGCCCCGTCGGCGGCATCGTCATCTCGCATATTGGCGACACGTTCGGCCGCAAGCCGGCCCTGATCCTGACCATCACCCTGATGGGTCTGGCGACCGTGCTGATGGGCCTGCTGCCGACCTATGAAAGCATCGGCCTTGCAGCACCGATCCTGCTCGTGCTCATGCGCCTGATCCAGGGCTTCGGCGCGGGCGCGGAGCTCGCCGGCGCCATCGTCCTCGTCGCGGAATACGCGCCGCCCAGCAAGCGCGCCTTCTACACCGGGCTGCCCAATGCCGCGACGCTCGTCGGCATCATGCTGGCGACGCTCTCCTTCCTGCTGATCTCCTATCTGCCCGAGGATGTGCTGCTCGGCTGGGCCTGGCGCGTTCCCTTCCTGATCTCGGGCGCGCTGTTCCTGGTCGCGTTCTATATCCGCAAGCATCTCGACGAGACGCCGGAATATGTCGCGGCGATGGCCCGCGCCGAGGCGAAGCGCCACGAGCAGCGCGTGCCGCTCGGCGAGCTCTTCCGCAACAGCCCGCGCGAGGTCCTGTTCGGCTTCCTGAGCGTCACCGGCCACAACGCCAACGCCTATATCCTGAGCGCCTTCTCGCTCAGCTACATGATCAACACGGTCGGCATGTCCCGCACTGAGGGCCTGGTCGCCGTCACCATCGGCTCGCTATTCGGCATCGCTGGCGTGCCGATCATGGGGGCGCTGGCCGATCGCATCGGCAGCGCCAAGGTTTATGCCGGCGGGGCTCTGTTCGTGCTCCTCCTGGCCTATCCGCTGTTCTGGATGTTCGACACGCATAGCGTGGTCTGGTCCACGGTGGGCATCGGCCTGGGCTACGGCATCGGCTTCGGGGCGATGGCGGGCGCGCAGGGCGCGTTCCTGGCGAACCTGTTCCCGACGCGCTATCGCTTTTCCGGTCTCGCCATGTCGCGTGAGCTCAACGGCGTGCTCGTCGCGGGCCCCACGCCGCTGATCGCGGCATCGCTGGTCGCAGCTGCGGGCGGCAAGCCGACCCTGGTGGCCGCCTATCTGATGGCCTGCTGCGCCCTGACGATCATCGCGGTCCTGGTGATCAAGCATCGCTCGATCCACGATTGAGCCCCAACGCCCCGCACGGGCTCGGCTTGCACGAGCCCGTGCGGATGCTCCGGCTTTGCGAAAGCCGCCGCGCCTTCAGCCGACCTTGCCGTAGCCCGCGAATTTCGCCGAGACCCGCGCCATCTCCTCGGTGTCGAGGATGACCGGCTCGAGCCCCGCGGCGAGGATGTCGAGATACTGCCCGGCGAGGTTCTCGACCTCGGCGACGATCTGATGCGCGCCGGCGAGCGAGCCGCCGAGCGCGATGACGCCGTGATTGGCGAGCAGCACAGCCTTGCGACCCTCCAGCGCCTGCACCGCATTGGTGGCAAGCTCGGGCGTGCCGAAGGTCGCATAATCGGCGCAACGCACATCCGCCCCGCCGCAGAGCGCGATCATGTAGTGGAAGGCCGGAATGCCGCGCCGCGTGCAGGAGAGCGCCGTCGCGCGCGGCGAATGGGTGTGCACGATCGCCTGCGCATCCGGCCGCGCCTTGTAGATCTCGACATGGAACGGCCATTCCGAGGATGGCTTGCGCGCGCCCGAAAGCACCGCGCCGTCGAGCGAAAGATGGATCAGATCCTCCGGTTTGGTCTGCGCATAGGGCAGCCCGGATGGCGTGACCAGCAAACCGCCCTCGAAGCGCGCCGAGACATTGCCGGATTTCGAGGGGCAGAATCCAGCCCGGTCGATCGCCTGCGCGACCCCGACGATCTCTGCCCGCAACGCCTGCTCGTTCATGCCGCCGCTCCACACGCCAGATCCGGGAACAGCCCCGCCAGCCCCTCGCTGCTCGCGGCACAGACGCCACGCTCGGTGATCAGCCCCGTCACCAGCCGCGCCGGCGTGACGTCGAAGGCCGGGTTCGCCACCGCGCTGCCCGGCGCCACGACCCTGACCGCCCTCACCTCGCCATCCTCCGCCAGCCCGGCGAGATGCGTAACCTCGCGGCCGGCGCGCTCCTCGATCGGAATATCGCGCAGGCCGTCGCGAATGCTCCAGTCGATCGTCGGCGAGGGCAGCGCGACATAGAACGGCACGCCGTTGTCATGCGCCGCCAGCGCCTTGAGATAGGTGCCGATCTTGTTGGCGACATCGCCGGCGGCCGTGGTGCGATCCGTCCCGACGATGACGAGATCGACCTGCCCCCGCTGCATCAGATGGCCGCCGGCATTGTCGGTGATCACGGTATGCGGCACGCCATGGGCGCCGAGCTCATAGGCCGTCAGCGCCGCGCCCTGGTTGCGCGGGCGCGTCTCGTCGACCCAGACATGGACCGGGATGCCGGCATCATGGGCCAGATAGATCGGCGCCAGCGCCGTGCCCCAGTCCACCGTGGCGATCCAGCCGGCATTGCAATGGGTCAGGATATTGACGGGCTGGCCCGCCGGCTTGCGCGCCCCGATCTCGCGGACCAACGGCAGGCCGTGTCCGCCAATGGCGCGGCAGAGCGCGACATCCTCGTCGCAGATCGCAGCCGCCTCGCCATAAGCTGCTTCGACGCGGGCGGCCGGAGCGAGCGGCGTCAGCACGCACCGCATGCGCGCGAGCGCCCAGCGCAGATTGACCGCCGTCGGGCGCGTGGCGCCAAGGAGGGCCAACGCCGCGTCCAGAGCCGTGTCGGACGCGTCGGCCCGCATCGCCAGCGCCACGCCATAGGCGGCCGTTGCGCCGATCAGCGGCGCGCCGCGCACCACCATGTTGCGGATCGCGTCGGCGGCCTGCTCGGCCGAACCGAGCGCCACCGTCTCGAAGCGGAAAGGCAGCCGCGTCTGGTCGATGACGACGACGCGCCAGCCATCCTGTGCGAGCCAGATCGTCCGGTAAGGCTGGCCATTGATCTTCATTGTCTGCGCTCAATGCCCGCTGAAGGAGACCAGCGTCCGGACCGGCACGCCGAGCCGGCGGATCTTGTCGGCCCCGCCGAGCTCCGGCAGGTCGACGATGAAGCACGCCGCCACCACCTCGGCGCCGAGTCTCGTCAGGAGATTGACCGCGCCTTCCGCCGTGCCGCCGGTCGCGATCAGATCGTCGACGAGCAAGACGCGCTCGCCCGGCTGCACCGCGTCGCGATGCACCTCGATCTCATCGGTTCCGTATTCGAGCGCATAGGTCACGCGCAGCGTCTCGCCCGGCAGCTTGCCCTTCTTGCGCACCGGGATGAAGCCGGCCGAAAGCTGATGCGCCACCGCGCCGCCGAGGATGAAGCCCCGCGCCTCGATGCCGGCGATCTTGGCGATCTTTAAGCCCGCGAAGGGCTGCACCAGCTCGTCCACCGCGCGCCGGAAGGCACGCGCATCGCCGAGCAGCGTGGTGATGTCGCGAAAGATGATGCCGGGCCGCGGATAATCCGGGATGGCACGGATCGTGTCGGCGAGATTCATGGGCGGCATCCCGGGCGCGTGGTCGAGCGCCTTGGTCGGACGCCCGGCCCGCTTCGTCAAGGGTGCGGCCATCACGCGCTCTTGAGCACCCGTCCGGCGACGGCGTCGAGCTTGGCCAACAGGGCCGGATCGCGGAAGGCAGGCGCCGTGATGATCGCGTTGTCGAGAGCGTTGTGCGAGCCGGCCGGACAGGGCTCGCGCTCGGCCGGGAAATCCGCGGCCAGGCGAGCGACGAGGCGACGCGCCTTGTCGGCGTTCTCATGCAGCACCGCGACGACGGAGGCGACGTCGACCGCGCCATGCAGCTCGTGCCAGCAATCGTAATCCGTCACCATCGCGACGGTGGCGTAGGTGATCTCGGCCTCGCGCGCGAGCTTGGCCTCGGGCATCGCCGTCATGCCGATCAGGTCATAGCCGAGCCCACGATAGGTCATCGATTCGGCATAGGTCGAGAATTGCGGCCCTTCCATCGTCACCAGCGTGCCGCCCCGAACGAAGGGCAGTTCCTCCGCTTCAGCCGCTTCGGCGAGCCGGTTCTGCAGACCCGGCCCCACCGGATGGGCGACGGAGACATGGGCGACGCAGCCCTTGCCGAAGAAGGAACTCTCGCGCCGGCTGGTACGGTCGACGAACTGGTCGACCAGCACGAAGAGCCCCGGATAGAGCTCGGCCTTGTAGGAGCCGCAGGCCGAGAGCGAGACGAGATCGGTCACGCCCGCCCGCTTCAGCACGTCGATATTGGCGCGGTAGTTGATGTCGGAGGGAGAGAGCGCATGGCCCCGCCCGTGCCGCGGCAGGAAGACGATCTTCGTCGAGCCGATCCGGCCGATCCGCAGCGCATCGGAAGGTTCGCCCCAGGGGCTCTCGATCCGCTCCTCGCGGATGTCGGTCAGGCCCGGCAGATCGTAGATGCCCGATCCGCCGATGATTCCGAGTACGGCTTCGCTCATGAATACGTCCCTCAAGCATAGGCCGAAAGGTGGAAGCCACTTTTCGGGGGAATCCGATGCGGTAACAAATAGGTCGATCGCCGTTGCCGCGCCCGATAGGACGCGCGGCGTTCCGGTGCGGGCGCGGAAGGGATCACCTTTCGATGACGCTCGCAATACAGGACCAGCCAGATGGGTGGAAACGGAGGTCCCAAAAGAAAAAGGCCCCGCCGGGCGGGGCCTTTTCCAGAAGGATGTCCTGTTGCCTCAATGGGCCGGCGAGCCATCCGGCATGCGCGACCAGATCTTCTTCTTGCTGAAGTAGAGCAGGAAGGCGAGGATCACGAGGAAGGGCATGAACCACAGCGCGATGCGCTTGCGCTGCTCCATATGGGGCTCCGCCATCCAGACCATGAAGGCGGCGACGTCGCGCGCGTACTGGTCGACCGTCTCGGGCACTTGCGGCTTGCCGTCCGCGCCCTTCGGATATTCGACCTGGCCGTCCGAAAGCGGCTTCGGCATCGCGATCAGGTGACCGGGCATGTATTCGTTGTAGTTCTGCCCGGGCAGGAGAGCCTGGAAGCCGGCGGGCGGCTCCTTGTAGCCGACCATCAGGGCGTGGATGTAGTCCGGGCCCTGCTCCTGATACTGGGTGAAGATGTCGAAGATGAAGCGCGGGAAGCCGCGCTCATAGGTGCGCGCCTTGGCCAGAACCGAGAAGTCCGGCGGATAGGCGCCGCCCTGGGCCGCACGGGCCGCCTGCTCGTTCGGGAAGGGCGAGGGGAAGCGATCCGCCGGGCGGCCCGGCCGGTCGAACATCTCGCCCGTCTCGTTCGGGCCGTCCTTGATCTGGTAGGTCGCCGCGAGCGCCGCGACCTGGCCGGGCGTGAATTCGGGGCCGCCGGGCTCCGACAGGTTGCGGAAGGCGACGAGGCTGGCGCCGTGGCAGCTCGAGCAGACTTCCTTGTAGACCTTGAAGCCGCGCTGGAGCTGCGCCCGGTCGAACTTGCCGAGCGGGCCCGAGAAGCTCCAGCTGAGCTGCGGCGGCTCGACACGACCTTCCGCCGCGTGGGCGGCCGGAAGCGACAGTGCCGTGAAGGCAAGGCCGGCGGCGAGACCCGTCAGGGCCAGACGAAACGATGTTCTGCTCATGGTTCCGTCAGCCCTTGACGTTCGGTTCGGCAGCGGTGGCGGCCGCCATGCGGACGGCCGAGCCGTTCTTGGTGGAGGCCAGCACGGAGTCGGCGATCGAGGTCGGCAGCGCCTTCGGACGCTCGAACAGGCCGACGACGAACAGCGCGACGAAGAAGCCGAAATACAGCACGGTGAAGATCTGCGAGGCGATGACGTAGCCGCCCTCCGGCGGCATCGCGCCGAGATAGCCGAGCCCGATGCAGACGATGACCCAGGCCCAGAACAGCTGGCGCGCGATCGGCCGGTAGTTCATCGACTTGACCTTGGAGGTGTCGAGCCAGGGCAGGAAGGCGAGCACCACGATGGCCGAGCCCATGGCGAGGACGCCGCCGAGCTTGTCGGGGATGGCGCGCAGGATCGCGTAGAACGGCAGGAAGTACCATTCGGGCACGATATGCGCCGGCGTCGCGGCCGGGTTCGCCTGGATGTAGTTGTCGGCGTGGCCCATGAAATTCGGCTGATAGAACACGAACCAGCCGAACACGATCATGAACACGACCATGCCGAACACGTCCTTGATGGTCGCATAGGGCGTGAACGGAACGGTGTCCTTCTCGACGTTCTTCACCTCGACGCCGGTCGGGTTGTTCTGTCCGACGACGTGCAGCGCCCAGATGTGCAGCCCGACGACGCCGAAGATCATGAACGGCAGCAGGTAGTGCAGCGAGAAGAAGCGGTTCAGCGTCGGGTTGTCGACCGAGTAGCCGCCCCAGAGATAGGTCACGATCGTCTCGCCGACCACCGGCAGGGCCGAGAACAGGTTGGTGATGACGGTCGCGCCCCAGAAGGACATCTGGCCCCAGGGCAACACGTAGCCCATGAAGGCCGTGGCCATCATCAAAAGGAAGATGACGACGCCGAGGATCCAGAGCACCTCGCGCGGGGCCTTGTACGAGCCGTAATAGATGCCGCGGAAGATATGCACGTAGACCGCGACGAAGAACATCGAGGCGCCGTTGGAGTGCAGGTAGCGCAGCAGCCATCCGTAGTTCACGTCGCGCATGATGTGCTCGACGGAGTTGAAGGCCATCGTCGCATGCGGCGTGTAGTGCATCACCAGGATGACGCCGGTGATGATCTGCGCCACCAGCATGAACACCAGGATGCCGCCGAAGGTCCACAGGTAGTTCAGGTTGCGCGGAACCGGATAGGACACCGCCGAATCATGAGCCAGCCGGATGATCGGCAGGCGCGCGTCGAGCCAGCGCTCGATGCCGGTCTTCGGAACGTATGAACTGTGACCACTCATGAAGAATGCCTCAAGGCTGTCTCAATCTGTCGGGAAAGCGTCGAGCGCATCGCTCAGCCGATCTTGATCTTGGTGTCCGCCGTGAAGGCATAGGGCGGAACCGGCAGGTTGAGCGGTGCCGGGCCCTTGCGAATGCGGCCGGAGGAATCGTAGTGCGAGCCATGGCAGGGGCAGAACCAGCCGTCGAAATCGCCCTTCGACTCGCCCGGAGCGGTGCCGAGCGGAATGCAGCCGAGATGGGTGCAGTTGCCGAAGACGATGAGATACTGCTCGTGGCCGGCCTTGGTGCGCTGCTGGTCGGTCTGCGGATCGCGCAGCGTGCTGACGTCGACGGCAAGCGCCTCGTCGATCTCCTTCTTGGTGCGGTGGCGCACGAAGATGGGCTTGCCGCGCCAGAAGATCTTGATCGCCTGGCCAGCCGCGATCGGCGCCAGATCGACATCGACCGGCGCGCCGGCCGCGATGGTCTGGGCATCGGGCGCGAGCTGGCTGATCAGCGGAACGACGATGGAGCCGGCCGCGACCGCGCCGGCGGCGCCGGTCGCGAGCAGCAGGAAGTCGCGGCGGGTTGTTCCGGTCGATGTATCGGTCGCGTGCGCCACGATCCAATCCCTCATACGTCTTGCGAGCTGGAACAGCTCGAAATTGTCGCCTGTCGCCCTCATAGGGGCGCGTCGCAACCTCCGCAATGCGGCGGTGCGTCACCTTGGGCTCTTTGACATGCAGATTTGACGAAGTCTACTGTCGCGAGCGTCCCGTCAGCGCATGGCGCACAGGCGGCTGGCGAGGGCTCAGACCGCGAGCTTCTCCGGATCGGCCGCGGCCAGGAATCCGCCGGACTGGCGGGCCCAGAGCCGGGCATAGAGCCCACCACGCGCGATCAGCTCCTCATGGCTGCCGACATCGACGATCCGGCCCTTGTCGAGCACGATCAGCCGGTCGAGCGCCGCGATGGTCGAGAGCCGGTGCGCGATCGCGATCACCGTCTTGCCCTGCATCAGCGCCGCGAGCTGCTGCTGGATCGCGGCCTCGACCTCCGAATCGAGTGCCGAGGTCGCCTCGTCGAGGATCAGGATCGGTGCGTCCTTCAACAGCACGCGGGCAATCGCGATGCGCTGGCGCTGGCCGCCGGAGAGCTTCACCCCGCGCTCGCCGACGCGCGAATCGAAGCCCTTGCGGCCGTCCTGGTCGTGCAGGCCGAGGATGAAGTCATGCGCCGCGGCCTGCGTCGCCGCGGTCGCGATCTCGGCCTCGCCCGCGCCGATGCGGCCATAGGCGATGTTGTCGCCGATCGAGCGGTGCAGCAGCGAATTGTCCTGCGTCACCATGCCGATCTGGGCGCGCAGCGAGTCCTGCGTGACATGGGCGATGTCCTGCCCGTCGATCAGGATGCGCCCGCCCTCGAGCGGGTAGAGCCTGAGCAGCAGGTTCACCAGGGTCGACTTGCCCGCGCCGGAGGGGCCAACAAGCCCGACGCGCTCGCCGGGCTTGATCGACAGGTCGAGCCCGTCGAACAGCCCCTCCCCCTTGCCGTAGTTGAAGCGGATCTTGTCGAAGCGGATCGCCCCTTCGTCGATCACCAGCGGCACGGCGCCGGGTGCATCCGGCAGGTCGTGCGGCTTGGCGATCGTCTCCATGCTCTCCTGCACCGAGCCGATATTCTCGAAGATGCCGCGCACGAGATGGATCAGCCAGCTCGACATCTGCACGAGGCGCAGCACCAGGCCGATGGCCGCCGCGACCGCGCCGGGCGTCATCTCGCCATGGCTCCACAACCAGAGCGCCAGCCACGCCGTCGCCACGACGAGCAGGCTGTTCATCGCCTGCAGGATGACGCTGACGCCCGTGATCAGGCGTGAGAGATTGAGGAAGGATTCATTCCACCATCCCAGCGATTCGCGCACGGCCGAACGCTCGGCGTCGGCCCGTGCGAACAGCTTCACTGTCAGGATGTTGGTATAGGAATCGACGATGCGCCCCGTCGTGCTGGAGCGGCCGAGCGAATTCGCCTCCGAGCGCTTCTTGGCCCGTGGCACGAAATAGATCAGCAGCGCCACATAGGCCCCGAGCCAGGCGACGACCGGCAGCGCCAGCCACAGGCTGGTCTTGCCGAAGAAGCCGATGGCGACCGTGGCGAAGACCAGCGCGTACCACAGGTCGTCGATGACCTCGATGGTCGCGCCGCGGATCGACTGCCCCGCCTGGATGACGCGGGCCGAGAGCCGCCCGGCGAAATCGTTCTGGAAATAGGAGAGCGCGTGGCCGAGCGTGTAGACATGGTTGCGCCAGCGGATCTGGTTGGTGATCTGCGGCACCACAACCTGGTCGACGATGGCGTGGTTGGCGAAATAGATCAGCGGCCGCACCACGACGAGCAGGAAGGCCGCCCCCGCGAGCACCCAGCCATGGTCGCGGAAGATCGTCTCGGGCGACTGGGTCGAGAGCAGGTCGACGAACCAGCCGACCATCAGATACATCGCCGCCTCGATGCCGCTGAAGCCGAGGCCGGTGATCATGATCACCGCCATCCAGCCCTTCACGCCCTTGATGTGATGCCACATGAACGGCCAGACGCCGCGCGGCGGCGTCTCCCGCTCGTCGAAGGGAGCGAAGACGTCGATGCGGCTCTCGAGCCAGCGGAAAAGCGATGCGAACATGAACCGCCCTCCTCTGGGTCGATATCGCGGCGAAATTCAGAGCGAGATATGGGTTCGATTCAGACCGAAGACCACCCTGCTTGACGCATGTCGGCCCGCCAGCCCATGACAGCAGCCCGATGACAGCCATTGTTCTCCGCCTCGCGCTCTTCCAGCCGGACATTCCGCAGAACGCCGGCACGATGATCCGCATGGCGGCCTGTCTCGGCCTCGCCGTCGATATCGTCGAGCCGGCGGCATTCGATGTCTCGGACCGGCATTTCCGCCGCTCGGGCATGGACTATCTCGAGCGCGCCACCGTGGCGCGCCATGATTCCTTCCGGGCCTTCGAGGAATGGCGCCGGGCGGAAGGACGCCGGCTCGTGCTGGCCGAGACGGATGGCGATGTCGCCCTGCCGGATTTCGCCTTCCGGCCGAACGACATCGTCATGGTCGGGCGCGAATCCGCCGGCGTGACGCCTGAGGTGCGCGAGGCGGCGCAGGCGAGCCTGCATATCCCGATGCGCCCCGGTTTGCGCTCGATCAATGTCGCGCTGGCCGCCGCGATGGTAATGGGCGAGGCATTGCGACAGACAGGCGGCTTTCCCGGCCGCGCAGAAGCCAACCGGACCGATCATGAGCATGCGCCGCCCCGCTGAAACCTCCGCCCCCGCCGACCCGGCCGTCTTCGCCGCGCTGAAGCCACGCGCGGCGGCCTGGTTCGCGGATCTGCGCGACCAGATCTGCGCCGCCTTCGAGCAGATCGAGGACGAGGCCGCCGGCCCCTTCGCGCCCGAGGCCGATGCCACGCCCGGCCGCTTCGCCCGCAAGCCCTGGCAGCGCACCAATCACGACGGCGCGCCGGGCGGCGGCGGCGTCATGTCGATCATGAAGGGCCGCGTCTTCGAGAAGGTCGGCGTCCATGTCTCGACGGTGCATGGCAGCTTCCATCCCGACTTCGCCGCGCAGATTCCCGGCGCTGCGGACGATCCGCGCTTCCACGCCACGGGCATCTCGCTGATCGCCCACCCCTGGAACCCGAACGCCCCGACCGTCCACATGAACACGCGTTTCGTGGTGACGACCCGTCCCTGGTTCGGCGGCGGCGCCGATCTGACGCCGGTGCTCGATGCGCGCCGCACTCAGGACGATCCCGACAGCCACGACTTCCACGCGGCGATGCGCCGGCCCTGCGACCGCTTCCCGAAGGTCGCGGATTACCAGAACTTCAAGGAGTGGTGCGACGAGTACTTCTTCCTGAAGCACCGCAACGAACCGCGCGGCATCGGCGGCATCTTCTACGATTATGTCTGGACCGGGGATGTCGAAGCCGACTTCGCCTTCACCCGCGCCGTCGGCGAGGCGTTTCTCGACATCTATCCGAACGTCCTGTGCCGCAACATCGGCAAGCCCTGGACCGAGGCCCAGCGCCATGAGCAGCAGGTCCGGCGCGGCCGCTATGTCGAGTTCAACCTGCTCTATGACCGCGGCACGATCTTCGGCCTGAAGACCGGCGGCAACGTCGATTCCATCCTGTCCTCGATGCCGCCGACGGTGCGCTGGCCGTAAGGCGCGCAGCCTCGCCAAGCGGGCACGGGGCAACCGGCGCTTACCGGGCCGACCTTACGATCTCTCCGACAAACCCCATCTGCTCATCCATGCCGGCCGGGCAGCCGGCCTCGATCCAGCCCCGCCGGGCTGCTTCCAGCAGCCGTCCGACACGAGGCCCGGGCGGGACGCCAAGCGCGACGACGTCCTTGCCCGTCGGCAGGAAGGGCGGCGTCCTGGCGAGCTCAGCGATGAGCTGCTGCACGTCACGTCCGGCCTCTTTCCCGGCCGAAGCGCTCAGCAGGACCAGTGCGGCGGCGACCGCATCGCTCCCCGTGCTTTGAGCGGCATGGCGCAGCGAGACGACGGGAGGCAGGCCCGGCTGCCCGCCGAGGCTTTCCAGCGCGGCGGCGATTCGCTCGATCCGGTCGAACTCCTCGTTGGACAGCCTCAATCGCTCGCGCAGCCTTACGGCGTCCTCGCTCACCGCGACCGACAGCGCCGCCAGCCGGAACGCCGGATGGACACCTTCGCCGCCATCCCCGGCCACAGCCGCGAAACGGGAGAGATGCGGCACCCCGCCGATCACCGGCATCAGCAGCCCGGCCCCCGCCATCGCCTGCAAGGTGGCCGAGGCGCCCGGCGCGACCAGCAGCTTCATCAGCTCCGCCCGCACCCGCTCCCGCGACAGGCCCCCGAGGCCTTCGCGCCCGGCGATGCAGGCTGCGATCCCCTCGGAATCGGGGCCCCCTGCGCCATAGCGCGCATGAAAGCGGAAGAAGCGCAGGATGCGCAGGTAGTCTTCGCGAATGCGGGTCGCGGCATCGCCGATGAAGCGCACGCGGCGCGCGGCAAGGTCGGCGAGGCCTCCGCAATAGTCATGGACCCGGCCGTCCCGGTCGAGCCCGAGCGCGTTGATGGTGAAGTCGCGTCGCGTCGCATCGGTGGTGAAGTCGCGGCCGAAGACGACCTTGGCCCGGCGTCCGTCGGTCTCGACATCCTGCCGCAGCGTCGTCACCTCGAAGCTCGCGCCGCCACCGACGAGCGTCACCGTGCCGTGCGCGATGCCGGTCGGCACGGCCTTGAAGCCCGCCGCCCGGCCGCGCCGGATCGTTTCCTTCGGCAGGGCGGTCGTGGCGAGATCGATATCGTTGATCGGCTCGCCGAGCAGCAGATTGCGGATGGCGCCGCCGACGATGCGGGTCTCCTCCCCCTCGCCGTTGAGCGCGGCGAGCAGGCGCGCCAGAACCGGTCGCGCCAGGAAGGCCGCGATCCTGTCCTGTGCCGGAGCGTTCATCGGAACCGGCCGGGCACGAGCACGCCATTCTCCATATGCGGCGGCTCGTAGGCACCCTGGCTGCGCTTCGTCATGAAGCCTTCGACGGCGAGGATGCCGATCACCAGCGCGAGCCCGACGACCGCCAGCCAGAAGGCATGTCGGCTCCAGTGCTCGACATCGAAGGGGTTGCGCCGCCGGACGACGAGATAGCCCGCGAAGATGCAGAAGGGCAGGACGAAGAGCAGAACCTCTTCGATGATCGCGCGCAGCATTCTCTCGTCCTTCAGCCCGCCAGCCGCTCGTAAAGGTTACGAATGATGCCGGCGGTCGCGCCCCAGATATAGCGATCCCCGAAAGACATCGCATAGTAGGAGCGCATATGGCCCTGCCACTCGCGCCCCTCGCGCTTGTGGTTGGCGGGGTCGAGCAGGAAGGAGAGCGGGGTCTCGAAGGCCTCGTCGACCTCGTTGTGGTTGATCGTCAGCGAGAACGGTGGCTCAACCAGCGCGACCACCGGCACGATGCGGTAGCCGGTTCCGGTCAGATAGGCGTCGAGGAAGCCGAGCGTGCGGACATGCTCGCGGGCAAGCCCGATCTCCTCCTCCGTCTCGCGCAGCGCCGTCACGACGGGCGAGCCATCGACGGCATCGACCCGTCCGCCCGGAAAAGCGACCTGCGCCGAATGGTTGCGCAAGGCCGCCGACCTCTGGGTGAGCAGCACGGTCGGCCCCGCCGCGCGCGCCACCACGCCGATCAGCACGGCGGCGGGAACCGCCCGCTCCTCGTCGGGAATGGGCACGGGCTGCGGCTGGTTCTCATGGTCGCCGCGCGGCCGGGCGATCACATCGCCGAGCAGCGGCGGCTCGGGCCGCAGGCGCTCCCGCGCCAGCGCCGCGAAGGCATCGGCGCTGAGATTGAGGGCTTTCCCTGATGTCATGAGATATCGAGGCCCTCGATCTCGCTTGCGGGCAGCGCCGGATAGAAATGCCCCGCGGCCGCGATGCCGAACATTGCCTCGCCCGCGACCTCCCGCACCTCGCCGAGTGCCAGAAGGTCATAGGTCAAGGCCCGCGTCAGCCGGGCCCAGAGCCCGCGCCGGACATGCACATAAGGCTTCAGCCCGTCCTTGGCAGCCCGCTCGAAGCGCAGGCCATGCTCCGGCCCGACGCTGAGCAGGTCGTCGACCTGCGTCCTGAAGGCCAAGGTGCGCCCGTCGCCCTCACCGTCGACCTGCATCTCCACGGCCTGGAAAGGCGCATCGTCGACCCGGATGCGGATTTTTTCGACCGGGGTCACGAGAAAGTGCTCGTCGCCCTCGCGCTTGAGAACCGAGGAGAACAGCTTCACCAGCGCCGGCCGGCCGATCGGCGTACCCAGATAGAACCAGGTGCCGTCGGCGGCGATGCGCATGTCGAGATCGCCGCAAAAGGGCGGGTTCCAGCGCTCGACAGGCGGCAGGCCGCGCGGTTTGCCGGGCGTTCCGCCCCCGAGCGCCGCCATCAGCCTTTCCATCGCATTGCCCGGCGCCGTCATCGAAAGCCCCGCCGTTTTCGTCCGCGGCATATTGGTTGCATCGTGTTTCCGCCTTGAACTCCACATAATCGTGAAGCCGAGTTTATGTGTACCGCCGCAATCGGCGCTTGAGACTGCAAAACGGCCCGTCCACATTCAACGGTGGAACATGCCGTCGGGTTCGCGTCCCGCGATGTGCGTCCCGAAAGCAGCAAGGATGCAAGGGTGAAGGAGATCGACATGGCGGCGCAAGCCCGGGCAAACGAGAGCACTTCGCCGATCGACCTCGATACGGGCATCGTCGAGGCGGCCGAGGCCGCGCTCGGTGCCATCGGCTCGGCCCGCAAGGAGATCGGCCAGGTCATCTTCGGCCAGCAGAAGGTGGTCGATCTCTCGCTCATCACGCTGCTGGCCGGCGGCCACGGCCTGCTTGTCGGCGTGCCCGGCCTCGCCAAGACCAAGCTCGTCGAGGCGATGGGCACGGTGCTCGGCCTCTCGGCCCGGCGCGTGCAGTTCACGCCCGATCTGATGCCGTCCGACATCCTCGGCTCGGAGGTTCTCGACGAGTCGAGCGACGGCAAGCGCCATTTCCGCTTCATCAAGGGCCCGGTCTTCGCCCAGCTCCTGATGGCGGACGAAATCAACCGCGCGAGCCCTCGCACCCAGTCGGCCCTGCTGCAGGCGATGCAGGAGCACCACGTCACCGTCGCCGGCGAGCGCTACGACCTGCCCGCCCCCTTCCATGTCCTCGCCACCCAGAACCCGATCGAGCAGGAAGGCACCTATCCGCTGCCGGAAGCCCAGCTCGACCGCTTCCTGCTCGAGATCGATGTCGGCTATCCCGACCGCGAGGCCGAGCGGCGCATCCTGCTCGAGACCACCGGCGCCACCGAATACAAGCCCTCGCAGGCGATGACCGCGGAGACGCTGATGTCGATCCAGCGGCTCGTCCGCCGTCTGCCGGTCGGCGATGCCGTGGTCGATGCCATCCTCGACCTCGTCCGTTCCGCGCGTCCCGGCGAGGGCGACGCGGCCATCACCGACAAGCTCGCCTGGGGCCCCGGCCCGCGCGCCAGCCAGTCGCTGACGCTGGCCGCCCGCGCCCGCGCGCTCGTCGAGGGCCGGCTCGCCCCCTCGGTCGACGACGTCGTCGCGCTGGCCGCCCCCGTCCTCAAGCATCGTGTCGCGCTGACCTTCGCCGCGCGCGCCGATGGCGAGACCGTCGAGGGCGTGATCGGCCGCTTGGTGGAACGGCTGGGATAGGCTGATGCTGCGCACGCGTGTCCTGAGTCAGACCGAGCGACAGCCGGCGAGGCCCGTCCTCACCGCTTCGCTCGACCTTGCCGCGCGCCTGCCCCGCCTCATCCTCGAAGCTCGCCGCGTCTCGGCCAGCGTCCATGGCATTCACGGTCGCCGCCGCGCCGGGCCGGGCGAAACCTTCTGGCAATACCGGCCGCTGGTCGCCGGCGAATCCGCCTCGCGCATCGACTGGCGCCGCTCGGCGCGTGACGGCCACCTCTTCGTGCGCGAGCGGGAATGGGAAGCCTCCCACACCGTCTGGCTCTGGATCGACCGCTCGGCTTCGATGGGCTTCGCCTCCTCGCTCGCCCTCACCTCCAAGATCGACCGCGCCCTCGTCTCCGGCTTCGCCCTGGCCGAGACGCTGGTCGAAGGCGGCGAGCGCGTCGGCCATCTCGGGCTGACCCGGCCGCTCGCCTCGCGCAACATCATCGAATTGCTCGCCCAGGCCATCGTCGCCGACCGCAAGAACGCGGAGGACGATCTGCCGCCAGCCATGCCGCTGCCGAGGCTCGCCGATGCGATCATCATCACCGATGGGCTCTCGCCCTCCGCCTCGCTGGCGCAGCGCATCGGCACCCTGTCGTCGAGCGGCGCGCGCGGCCATGTCCTGCTGATCGCCGATCCGATCGAGGAAACCTTCCCCTTCACCGGCCAGGCCGAGCTTTTCGACCTCGAGGACGGCCTGACCCTGCGCGTCGGCGATGCCGGTTCCTGGGGCGAGGAATATCGCCAGCGGCTCGCCGCCCATCGCGAGGCGATCAGGGAGGCCTGCCGCAAGGCCGGCTGGACCTTGACGCTCCACCGCACCGACCGGCCGGCGAGCGAGGGCGTGCTGCGCGTCGCGAGCCTCATTGCCGCCGCGCGCGGCGCTTCCGGCTTCTAGGGAGGGACGCGAGATGTTCGGCGCCCTGCCCCTGACCTTCTCCGCACCGCTGGCGCTGGCGGCGCTCGCCTTGCTGCCGGCACTCTGGCTGCTGCTGCGGGTGACGCCGCCGCGCCCGCGCCGCATCGACTTCCCGCCGCTCAAGATCATGGCCGACCTCGTCTCGAAGCGGGAGACGCCGGCGCATACGCCCTGGTGGCTGCTCGCCTTGCGGATGGCTGTGGCCGCGCTCGCCATCCTCGCCGTTGCCGGCCCGGTCTGGAATCCGCCCCGCGATGCCGGGCCGGCGCGCGGTCCGGTGCTGCTCCTCGTCGATAACGGCTTCGCTGCCGCGCCCGACTGGGCGGAGCGCATCGCCGTCGCCGAATCCCGCATCGCCGCCGCGACCCGCGAAGGCCGCACCGTCGCCGTGGTGGGCCTGGCCGAGAACCCGGCGGAAATCTCGCTGCTCGATCCACGCACCGCTCTCGAGCGCCTGCGGGCCATGACGCTCGAACCGCATGCGCCGGACCGCGCCGCCCACCTGCCCCGCATCGAGAATGTCCTGCGCAATGCGCCGGAGGCCGAGATCGTCTGGGTGTCGGACGGGCTCGCGATCGGCGACCCCGGCCCCTTCCTGTCCCGGCTGAAGCAGGTTGCCGGCAACCGTCGCCTCGCCATCCATGCCGGCCCGGCGATCCAGCTCGCTCTGGCGGCTCCCGAGAACCAGGCCGGCGCGCTCACCGTGAAGGTGCTGCGCCCGAACACCGCCGCTCCCGCCACCGGCACGGTCCGCGCGCTCGACCTGAAAGGCTTGTCGCTCGGTGACGCCCCCTTCGTCTTCGAGGGCTCGGCGCTGGAAACCACCGCGCGCCTGACCCTGCCGATCGAGGTGCGTAACGCCGTCTCGCGCCTGGAGATCGCCGGCATCCGCAGCGCCGGAGCCGTCGCCCTGCTCGACGAGAGCTCGAAACGCCGCCGCGTCGGCATCGTCTCGGGCACCACGGCCGACACCGCCCAGCCGCTGCTCTCCCCGACCTATTACGTCTCGCGCGCGCTCCAGCCCTTCGCCGAGATCCGCGAGCCGCGCCAGGGCTCGAACGACCCGATCGGCGAATTGCTGGCGCAGAACCTCTCCGTGCTGGTGCTCGCCGATATCGGCGCGCTCGACCGCGAGACGACCGCGAAGATCGGCGATTTCGTGCAGCGCGGCGGGGTGCTGCTGCGCTTCGCCGGCCCGCGCCTGGCGGCCAGCTCCGACGAGTTGACCCCGGTCAAGCTGCGCCGCGGCGGGCGCACCCTCGGCGGCGGCCTCTCCTGGGACACGCCGCGCAAGCTCGCCGCCTTCACCCGCGAGAGCCCCTTCTTCGGCCTGACCATCGGCGACGAGCTCCGCGTCAATCGGCAGATCCTGGCCGAGCCCGAGCCGAACCTCTCCCGCAAGACCTGGGCGGCGCTAGAGGATGGCACGCCGGTCGTTACCGGCGAGCACCGCGGCGACGGGCTCATCGCGATGTTCCACGTCACCGCCGACACCACCTGGTCGAACCTGCCGCTCTCCGGCCTCTTCGTCGAGATGCTGCGCAAGGTCGTCAATCTCGCCGGCGCCGGAACGACCGCCGACACGCAGGGCGAGGAAGTCCGGGCCGAGACGCTGTCGCCGACCCGCGTGCTCGACGGTCTCGGCCAGTTCCGCAGCCCGCCGGCGACGAGCCAGCCCGTCGCCCGCAACTTCGCCGGGCGCGCGACGCTGCTGCATCCGCCCGGTCTCTACGGCCCAACGGAAGGCTCCTTTGCCGTGAATGCGCTTGCCCCGAACGACAGGATCGCCGCGCTCGACCTTGCCAGCCTCGGCGCTCCCATCCTGCCGATCGACGAGCCGATCGCGCGCGACATCCGCCCGCCCGTGCTCGTCCTCGCCTTGCTGCTGCTGGTCGCCGACACGCTCGCGACGCTCTGGCTCGGCGGACGTCTCGGCTTCGGTCGTGCCCGCCGCACCGCCGCGCCGGCCGCAATCCTGCTCACGCTCGCCCTGGCCGGCGCCTTCCTTCCCAATCGCGCTGAAGCTCAGCCCGCCCCGGCGCAAACGCCATCCGCCGCACAGCAAGCCGCCCTTCCGCCAATCCCGCGCGAGCTCCTCGCCAACGGCGCGATGACGCGGCTCGCCTATGTCGTCACCGGCGACAGGGCGGTGGACGACATCTCGAAAGCCGGGCTGACGGGTCTGAACACCGTGCTCGGCGCCCGCACCGCGCTCGAACCGGGCGACCCCGTGGGTGTCAATGTCGAGCGTGACGAGCTCGCCTTCTTCCCCGTGCTCTACTGGCCGATCGTCGCCGGCCGCCCGATCCCCTCGGCCGAGACGCTGCGCAAGCTCGAAGCCTATATGAAGGGCGGCGGCCTCGTGATCTTCGACACGCGCGACGCCATGAGCGCCCGGCCCGGCGGTGGCACCACGCCCGAGGGCGACCAGCTCAAGCGCATGCTGCAGACGCTCGATATTCCCGAGCTCGAGCCCCTGCCCGCCGACCACGTCCTGACCAAGACCTTCTACATCCTGAACGGTCTCGTCGGCCGCTACGACACCGGCACCACCTGGGTCGAGACCCTGCCGCCCGCCGATGACGAAGGCCGCCGCCCGGCGCGCGCCGGAGACAACGTCTCGCCCATCGTCATCACCTCGAACGATCTCGCCGCCGCCTGGGCAATCGACCGGCGCGGTGAGGGGCTGGTCCCGCTCTCGGGCTCCGATCCGCGCCAGCGCGAGCTCGCCCTGCGCGCCGGCATCAATCTCGTGATGTATGCGCTGACCGGCAACTACAAGGCCGACCAGGTCCATGTCCCGGCTCTGCTCGAGAGGCTGGGGCAATAGCCATGTGGAGCTTCTCCTTCGCGCCGCTCATCCCGCTGCCGCTTTTGATCGGCCTCGCCGTGCTGGCGGCCGTCGCCGCGGGCGCGGCCATTGTGCTGGCCGGCCGCAGCGCCATCCTGCGCGCGCTCGCGCTGGCGGTGCTGGCCATCGCGCTCGCCGACCCCTCCCTGGTCTTCGAGGACCGCGAGCCGGTGAAGGACGTCGTGTCGGTCGTGGTCGACCGCTCGGCCTCGAACCGCCTCGCCGACCGCACGGCCCAGACCGACGCCGCCCTGGCCGATGTCGAACGGCAATTGCGCGGCATCCCCAATGTCGAGACCCGCATCGTCGACGTCCGCGACGCGCAGGGCACGAGCGACGGCACCCGCCTGTTCGAGGCGCTGACCAACAGCCTCGCCGACGTGCCTTCCGAACGCGTCGCCGGCGCCATCGCGATCACCGACGGCCTCGCCCATGACGCGCCGCCCAATGCCGAGGTGCTCGGCCTGCGCGCGCCGCTGCATGTCCTGACCAGCGGCCGCAACGCCGAGATCGATCGCCGCATCGTGCTGGTCGATTCGCCGCGCTTCGGCATCGTCGGCAAGGACCAGATCATCCGCCTGCGCGTCGTCGACAAGGGCGGCCCCGGCCGCGCCGGGCTGACCATCCGTCGCGACGGCGAGATCGTCGCCCGCCGCGAGGTCGCGACCGGGCAGGTCGTGCAGGTGCCGGTGCGCATCGATCGCGGCGGGCCGAACGTCGTCGAGATCGAGGCCTCCCCGCTCGACAACGAACTGACGCTCGCCAACAACCGCGCGGTCATCACCATCGAGGGAGTGAGGGACAAACTGCGCGTGCTGCTGGTCTCGGGCGAGCCGCATCCGGGCGAGCGCACATGGCGCAACCTGCTCAAGGCCGACGCCAATGTCGACCTCGTCCATTTCACCATCCTGCGTCCGCCGGAGAAGCAGGACGGTACGCCGATCAACGAATTGTCGCTGATCGCCTTCCCGACGCGCGAGCTGTTCCAGGTCAAGATCAAGGAATTCGACCTGATCATCTTCGACCGCTACGCCAACCAGTCGATCCTGCCGCTGGTCTATTTCGACAACATCGTCCGCTATGTCCGCGAAGGCGGGGCGCTGCTCGTCGCCGCCGGCCCCGAATATGCCGGCGGGCAGACGCTGGCGCGCACGCCGCTCGGCCAGATCCTGCCGGCCGTCCCGGATGGCAGCGTCATCGACGAGGCCTATCGCGCCCGCGTCAGCGACCTCGGCAAGCGCCACCCCGTCACCCGCGACCTGCCGGGCTCGGAGGTCGATCCGCCGCGTTGGGGCGAGTGGCTGCGCATGGTCGGCGCGCAGGCGCGAGCCGGTGCCGCCCCGGTCATGACCGGCCCCGGCGACCGCCCGCTCCTGATGCTCTCACGCGAGCAGAAGGGCCGCGTCGCGCTCTTCCTCTCCGACCATGAATGGCTCTGGGCCCGCGGCTTCCGCAATGGCGGCCCCTATCTCGACCTGCTCAGGCGCCTCAGCCACTGGCTGATGAAGGAGCCGGAGCTGGAGGAGGAGGCGCTGCGCGCCACCGCCCGCAACGGCATCGTCGAGGTCGAGCGCCAGACGCTGGGTGACAATCCCTCCCCCGTCACCATCACCGGCCCCGACGGTGGGTCGCGGCAGGTCGCGCTCGAAGCCGGACAACCCGGTCTCTTCACCGCCCGGATCCCGACGGACCAGCAGGGTCTTTATCGCCTCACCGCCGACAACCTCACCGCCTTCGCCAGCGTCGGCCCGGAGAATCCGCGCGAGCTGATGGATGTGGTCAGCGATCCCAACGCGCTGCAGGCCCTGGCCCAGTCGACCGGCGGCTCATCGCGCCGTATCGGCCATGAGGGCGATTCCGGCGTCAACGTTCCGCGCATCGTCCCGGTACGCTCCGGCAGCCAGTTCGCCGGCGCCGACTGGATCGGCCTCAGGATCAGCGATTCCGGCATCGTCCGCGGCGTCCAGATCTCGCCGCTCTTCGTCGGTCTGATCGGGCTCGCGATCCTGTTCGGCGCGCTCGTCGCCGGCTGGCTCGGCGAGAGCGGAAGGCGCTTCAGGCGCGAGGCGTAGCCCGCAGCGGGCTCACCGCCCCGCGCCGCTGCACCAGCACGCCCTCGACGAGCTCCAGCGCCAGGAAGCGCGAGGGATCGGCAGGGCCGGGCAGGATGAGCTGCCCCGGCGGAATGACCTTGAAGCCGAAGCGGGCGTAATAGGGCGCATCGCCGATCAGCATGACGAGGTCGTGCCCGGCCGCGCGCGCCGCCTCGATCGAGCGGTTCATCAGCGCCGCGCCGATCCCCCTGCCCTCGAAGGCCGGATCGACCGTCAGCGGCCCGAGCATCAGCGCCGCGTGCCCGCCGGCAGCGACCGGCGTCACCTTGACCGAGCCCACGAGGAAGGTGCCGACATGCGCCGCGAAGGACAAAGCCGGATCGGGCGGCACGCCTTCGCGCAGGCGGAAGGCGGTGCGCGCGAAGCGGCCGGGGCCGAAAGCGCGCTCATGCAGCCGCTCGATGGCGGCCTGGTCCACGGGAAGCTCGTGGCGAATGGTCAAAGGCAGGGATGTCATGACGACCGGAGAAAACAGCAGCGGCGGGATAATGACGAAGGCCGGGCGCGCGGGCGCTCAGGCCGGGAGGCGCATTCAGCGCATCGGTCGTCGCAGGTCGCTCTGGCTGTGAAGGTCGTTCATCGAGGGCGCCTCTAGCAGAGCTTCGCATGGGCGTCCATCGCTTCCTGCGCAGCCATGGCCGGCTTGCCGCCTCGCAGCGATTGGTTTCAACTCCTCCTCGACCTGCAAGAGCAACGACAAGCGGGCGGGCCAGAGCATGCCGATGCGCAGGCGCCTCCCCGAAAACGGAGGAAACCTCATGATGAACAAGCTAATGCGGGCGGGCATCGCGGCCCTGGCGGTCGCCTGCGCGCTGCCTGCGGGAGCCCAGCAGCAAGGCGGGCCGAACAAGGCTCCGCCGCGCGACGAATTCTTCTGGCTCGGCGAGATCAACAAGGCGAGCACCGTCATCAACAGCCAGGCGGGCCTGCTCGACAAGGCGCTCGCCCCCAAGATCGCACAGGGCATCGCGCGGGTGATCGAGGCCGGCAACCAGCCCGGCGCCAGGCGCCCCTCGACCGTCATCACCTTCGAGCCGCTGATGATCAAGGAGGCCGGTGTCGAGGTCACGCTGATCCATGCCGGCCGCTCAAGCCAGGACATGCACGCGACCTATCGCGCGGCGATCATGCGCGACCGGCTGCTGGCATTGGCCGACCAGCTCGGCAAGACCATGCGGACGATGGTCGAGCTGGCCGCGGCGCATCAAGGCACCATCGTCCCCAACTACACCAACGGCGTCGCCGCCCAGCCCAACAGCTATGGCCACTACCTGCTCGGCCTCGTCGCCGGCTTCGACAGGGACGCCCAGCGCATCCGCGAGTTCTATGCCCGGCTCGACCATTCGCCGATGGGCACGACCGTGCTCAACGGCACGAGCTGGCCGCTCGACCGCCAGCGCATGGCCGATTATCTCGGCTTCGGCGCCCTCGTCGACAATGCCTATGATGCCTCGCAGATCGCGGCCGCCGATCTGCCCGTCGAAGCGGGCTCCATCGTCACCGGCATCGCGCTCCATGCCGGCGGCTACATTCAGGACGTGATGACGCAATATGCGCAGCCACGCCCCTGGATTCTCCTGCGCGAAGAAGGCGGCACCACCGGCGGCGGCACCACCTATGTGTCGAGCGCCATGCCGCAGAAGCGCAATCCCGGCCTGCTCAACGGCACGCGCGAGCAGGCCTCGACAGCGCTCACATTGGCGATGGGCCCGGTCTTCAAGGCCCACAACATCCCGCCCGGCATGCCCGACGCCAAGGACGCCAAGGCCAACAGCGCGATGATCGACAGCGCCACCAGGACCCTTCAGGATCTCGACCGCATCCTGAAGGCGCTGGCGATCGATCCCGAACGGGCTCTGGACGAGCTCAACAGCGACTGGACCGCCTCCCAGGAACTCGCCGACGTGCTGATGCGGAGGTACAAGCTGCCCTTCCGCGCCGGGCACCATTTCGCCTCCGAGGTCGTCGACTACGCCAAGCTCAACGCCATCAAGCCGACCGATTTCCCCTATGCGCAGGCCCAGGCGATCTACCGCAAGGCCGCCGCCGAAATGCAGCTTTCGCCGGCCGAGCTGCCGATGAGCGAGGCCGAGTTTCGCACGACGCTCGATCCCGTCGCCATCGTGAAGAACCGAGCCACTTCCGGCGGCCCGCAGCCGGCTGAAATGGAGCGCATGCTGCGCGAGGCCCGGCAGCGCCTCGACCAGCAGGATGGCTGGGTCAAGGAGAAGCGCGCGCGGATCGCCGATGCTCTCGCCAGGCTCGACGCGGATTTCACCGCGCTCGCCAAAAGCGCCAACTGACACGAGCGCGAACTGACGACCTTCGGGTGCCTTCCGGCCCGCCTTACCAATCGGCGGCCGGCGGCAGATCCTTGGCGATCTCCTCCAGCCGACGGCGCGTCCCGGCCGTCACGCCCTCCGGCAGATCGTCGAGCGGAAAGAAGCCGGCCTCGGCGATCTCGCGATCGGGTCGCTTGACGCTATCCACCCGGAAGGCCCGCACGACGTAGAGCGCGACATGGTCGCGCCGCGAGACGCGGCGGTTGAAATAGATGCCGTGCAGGCGGGGCGTGCCCGTCGGCGTGATGCAGGCCTCCTCCTGCAGCTCGCGCGCCAATGCGTCCAGAACCGTCTCCCCCACCTCGACCCCGCCGCCGGGAAGATGCCAGCCGGGAACATAGGTGTGGCGGATGAGGAAGACCTCGCCGGCTTCGCTGATCACGGCCACCCGCACCCCGAAGGTAACGCTGCGGACCAGCCGGAAATAAAGATGTAGCAGGCGCCCCAGCATCCGGCGCGCCCATGAAAGGCCGGGCTCTTCACGCATGGCCCTTTCGGGCGGTGATGGCTCCATCGGCTCGTTTTCCCATCCCAGATGAATTGTCTATGCAAAAACTGCATAACGGACGCGTTAGATTAACTCTGGCCCTGTCACAAACGCGCCCCAAATGAGGGTGCATAGAAACGCCTGTCCGCTGGAACCCGAACCATGTTGCTCTCTTTCATCATCTCCCGCTTCAAGGCCAAGCCGGCCTATGTCTGGAAGCCCGCCGTCACGATGACCGATTCCCGCATCGTGTCCGAGCTCACCGGCGCTGCCAACTAAGATCACCTGTCCGCCCCGCCGACCGCGCTGAATTGCGCGCTTGACGGGGGGCCTGCCGTGAGGGCAAGCGCTGGAGCGTGTTCAAGCTCGCGCACCTGTCCGACCCGCATCTCGGCCCGCTGGCCGGGTTTTCTTTGCATCAGCTTCTCGGCAAGCGCGCGACCGGCTACGTCAACTGGCGTCGCAAGCGCCGGCATGCGCATGACATGGACATCCTGGCGCGGATCGTCGCCGATATCCATGCGCAAGCTCCCGATCACGTCGCCTGCACCGGCGATGTCGCGCATATCGGCTTGCCGAACGAGTTCAAGACAGCCGTCTCCTTCCTCGACACGCTGGGCCCCCGCGAGGCGGTCAGCTTCGTGCCGGGCAATCACGATGCCTATGCGCCCTCCTCGCTGAAGGCGCTCGCCAGCCTGCTGGCGCCCTGGTCGGCGAGCGATGACGACGTCGCCGCCTATCCCTGGTATCGCCGCCGCGGGCCGGTGGCCCTGATCGGCGTCAGCAGCGCCGTGCCGACCCTGCCGCTGATGGCGACGGGCCGCATCGGCGGCGAGCAGATCGCCAGGACGGGCGCGCTGCTCGACCGCGCCCGCGACGAGAAGCTGATCCGCGTCATCCTCATCCACCACCCGCCCTATGTCGGCGGCGCCAAGCGCGGCCGCGAACTGGTCGATGCTGCCGCCTTCGAGGCCATGCTGAAGCAGAAGGGCGCAGACCTCGTCCTGCACGGCCACAACCACATGTTCTCGCTGGCCTGGCGCCCGGGCCCGGAGCACGACATGCCGATCGTCGGTGTGCCCTCCGCCTCGCTCGGCCCGCTCGGCCATGGCGAGCTCGGCACCTGGCATCTCCTCCATATCGACGGTGACGCCGGGAAGCCGCAGATCACGCTGGAGCAGCGCGGCTTCGAGCCTGACGGAACGGTCATGCTCCGCCAGACGATCGCGCTGCACGCAAAGCCCGTGTAACGCCGGCACAACGTTACTTTTGCTCCCTCCGCATTTACCCGTCTTTCACGCGCAGGTCGTAGGCTCTCTTCAGGGAAGGAGCGTGCGATGTTTGCCGGAACGCTCGGCCGCAGCCAGTTCTTCGTCAGGTCAAGCCTGCTCGGCCTGGCCGAGACCGCGGTCCTGCTGACCTGCGTCGCAGTCCAGCACGAGGCCTTCTTCGGTCCGCCCGGACAGGGGCGCTACCGGCTGGCCGCGACGGCTTTCCTGATCGGCGCCTTTTTCGGATACAAGCGCATCAGCTACGCCATCCGCCGCAACCGCGACGCCGGCGGTGGCGAATTGCTGGCCGGCATCTACCTGATCGTCACCTGCACGGCGCTCGCCCTGCAAATCCAGGCCTTGATCCTGCGGACGAACGAAAGCCCGCTGGACGGCACGGAACATGCCGGCCTGGTCTATCTCCTGCTGGGCGGCTTCTGGTTCTATCTCCTGTACGCGCCATCCGCCCCCGCCGAGGCGCGCAGCGGCACCGGTTCGTCACCCGGCCGCTTCATCTCGGCCGATGGCGACCCGGCGCGCGTCGATACGCAGCTCGCGCTGGCCATGGAACAGGCGATCGCCGGCGAGAGGCCGATCCCGATCGTGCCCGCCCCCGCCCGCCCACCGGGCTTCCTCGGCTCGGCCCGTCAGGCGCCGGTGCCGCACCGGCGAACCGAATTCGGCCGGCGCGGTCTGAAATAGGACATCGGCCCGAAAAGTGGACTGCGGTTTTCGGGAAAAGCCGATGCTGTAGCCGGCCCGCTCAGACGCAGCGCCCGCCATCGACGGCCAGCACGCTGCCGGTCACCATGTCGGCCTCGTCCGAGCACAGGAACAACGCGGCATTGGCGATGTCCTGCGGCGTCGAGAAGCGGCCCCACGGAATCGAGGCCGTGAACTGCGCGCGCCGCTCCGGCGTGTCCTCCCCCATGAAGGTGGCCAGCAGCGGCGTCTCGCCCGCGACCGGCGCGATGGCGTTGACGCGGATCTTGTCCGGCGCGAGCTCGACCGCCATCGATTGCGAGATCAGGTTCGCGGCGCCCTTCGAGCCATTGTACCAGGTCAGGCCCGGACGCGGCCGCACGCCCGCCGTCGAGCCGATATTGAGGATGACGCCGCCGCCATGCTCGCGGAAATGCGGCACGGTCGCCCGCGCCATCAGGTAGATCGACTTCACATTGACCGCGAAGATCCGGTCGAACTCCTCCTCGGTCACTTCGGTCATCGGCTTGTTGCGATGGGTCGTGCCGGCATTGTTGACGACGATGTCGAGCCGCCCGACCTTGGCGAGGATCTTCTCCACCGCCTTGTCGACGCTCTTGGCCTTGCCGACATCGCAGGTGACGGCGAAAGCCTTGCGGCCGATCGCCTTCGCGGCCTCCTTCGCCTTGTCGCCGTTGATATCGAGCACCGCGACGCGCGCGCCCTCGCGCACGAAGGTCTCGGCGATGCCGAAGCCGAAACCCTGTGCCGCGCCAGTCACCAGCGCCGTCTTGCCCTTCAGTCTCATGGTCGTTCCTCGTGATCTCGATTTGCCGCGATGTTTGAAACGATTGAGCGCGGTCGTAAATGCGCTTTTGGGCGGGGCCGGATACGGAAATCGAATGGCTACTCGTCATTCTCGGGCGAAGCGAAGCGCAGACCCGAGAACCTCATGACGAGAGAGCGCTGGTTTACGAGATGCTCGGGTCAAGCCCGAGCATGATGGCGAGGAGTTACGCCCCGATCTCCTCGCGCAGCATCTCGAGCTCCAGCCAGCGCTCCTCCGCGTCGCCGATCTCGCGCGCGACCTCTTCCAGCCGCGCCGTCGCCTTGGCGAAGAGCTTCGGGTCGCGGGTGTAGAGATCGCCCGCCACGGCGGCGTTGAGCTTGGCGGCTTCCGTCTGCAACGCCTCGATCTTCTTCGGCAGCGTTTCGAGCGCATGCTTCTCGTTGAAGGAGAGCTTGCGTTTGGCGCTTGAAGCGGGGGGGGCCCCCGAGGGAGCGGATTTCGGCGCGGCGGCGGGCGCCTTCTCGACAACCCTCGCCTTCGCGCCGACGCCGCGCCCACGCTGCGTCAGCATGTCGGAATAGCCGCCGGCATATTCGGTCCAGACCCCGTCGCCATCCGAGATCAGCACGGCCGAGACGACCCGGTCGAGGAAGTCGCGATCATGGCTGACCAGCAGCACCGTGCCCTGGTAGTCGGCGAGCAGCTCCTGCAACAGGTCGAGCGTCTCGAGGTCGAGATCGTTGGTCGGCTCGTCCAGCACCAGCAGGTTCGAGGGCTTCGCGAGCGCGCGCGCCAGCATCAGGCGCCCGCGCTCCCCGCCCGAGAGCGCGCCGACCGCCGTGCCGCGCTGCAAAGGCTGGAACAGGAAGTCCTTCATATAGGAGATGACATGGCGCGGCTGGCCGCCGACCATGACCTGGTCCGAGCCGCCGCCGGTCAGCGCATCGCCCAGCGGCGTCGCCGGATCGAGGCTTTCGCGGCGCTGGTCGAGCGTCATCATCTCCAGCGAGGTGCCGAGCTTCACCGTGCCGGAATCGGGCTGAAGCCCGCCGGTCAGCAAATTGATCAGCGTGGTCTTGCCGGCCCCGTTCGGTCCGACGATGCCGATCCGGTCGCCGCGCGCCACCCTAAGCGACAGGTTCTTGACGACGACGTTGTCGCCATAGGCCTTGGCGACATCCACCGCCTCGATCACGAGCTTGCCGGAGGTCTGCGCCTCGCTCGCCTCCAGCCGGACGTTGCCGGTGGCGGCGCGTGCGGTGCGGCGCTGGTCGCGCAGCGCGAACAGCTCGCCGAGCCGGCGCTGGTTGCGGGTGCGCCGGGCGCTGACGCCATAGCGCAGCCAGTCCTCCTCACGCGCGATCTTGCGGTCGAGCTTGTGGCGGTCGAGCTCCTCCTGAGCCAGCACCTCGTCGCGCCAGGCCTCGAAATCTCCGAAGCCCTTCTCCATCCGCCGCGTCACGCCGCGATCGAGCCAGACGGTGGCGCGTGACAGCGAGGTCAGGAAGCGCCGGTCGTGGCTGATCAGCACCATGGCCGAGCGCAACGACTTCAATTCCTGCTCCAGCCATTCGATGACGGGCAGGTCGAGATGGTTGGTCGGTTCGTCGAGAAGCAAGATGTCCGGCTCCGGCGCCAGCACCCGCGCCAGCGCTGCGCGCCGGGACTCGCCGCCGGACATGGTGGCGGGGTCCTCCTCCCCGGTCAGGCCGAGTTCCGTGACGAGATATTGCGCACGATAGGCGTCGTCACCCGGCCCGAGGCCAGCTTCGACATAGGCGAGCGAGGTCTTGTAGCCGGTGAAATCCGGCTCCTGCGGCAAATAGCGGATGGTCGCGCCGGGCTGGACGAAGCGCTCGGCATGGTCGGGCTCGACGAGTCCCGCCGCGATTTTGAGCAGGGTCGACTTGCCCGAGCCATTGCGCCCGACGAGGCTGACCCGCTCGCCGGCCGAGACGGATATCTCGGCCGCTTCGAGCAGCGGCTGTCCGCCGAAGGTGAGCGCGACGTCGCGCAGATGCAGCAAAGGGGCCATGGTTCGTCCTGTGAACTGGCCTGCGGGATAGAGCATCGGACCGAAAAGTGGAAACCACTTTTCGGATCGATCCGATACTGCATGAAGACAAGAGTGCAGGCGCTGCTGTCACGCCCACCGGGCATGGCATGCTGCTTGCCAGCCGAAATCGCGCCCTTATCGTGGCCCTCGCCTCGAGTCGAAAGCCAGCCCATGACGTCAGCCCGCCCGCGCCCCATCGGAATCGGCCATAATGGCGGGCCGCCGCTGCAAGAGCGCAAGCGGCGCGCGGAAACCGGCAAGGGCACGATCGGCCGCTATTTCGACTGGCGCTTCGCCCATCGCAAGGCCTGGAAGAAGCCGCGCGAGGTCGCGCTCAGCCGGCAGGAGAAGGCCGAGGCGCTCGGCCTGACCTATGAGGAATATTCGCTCGAGATCATGGAGCGCGGCTATTACCCGCAGCCGGAGCATGTCGAGACGATCAAGTCCAGGCGCGCCCAGCGGCGCAAGGACGGTGGCGTCGTCGGCCAGTCGCTCAAGGGCATGAAGCTGAGCTGAGAGGTCGGGTTCAGCCCCCGAGCCAGCGCCGCGCCAGCCGCGTCGCCGGCCGCTCGAACCAGCGATGGAGCAGCAGCGCCGCGACGACCGCGCCGATGAGCGCGAGCACGATGTAAAGCGCCGGCCAGGCCAGCCCCACCCGCAGCACGGCCTCGCGCGTGCCCCGGATCACGAAGGGGTGGACGAGGTAGAGCGCATAGGAGGCGTCGCCGACCGCCGCCAGCGCCTTGACCGGCAGCAGCGGTACGATGCCCTCCCGGCCGCAGGAAGCCGCCAGCACCAGCAGCAGGGCCGCCGATCCACGCCAGAGCACGCTGCTCCAGCCGCCATCGGTTCCCGGAACATGCGCGGCGGCTACGAGCACCGCGACGCCGGCCGCCGCGACCGCGATCCGCACCGCGCCATGCAGGCGCAAGCCTCGCCCGCGCAACACCGCGATACCCATGCCGGCGGCGAATTCGAGGACGATCGGCTGCCCCCAGAACGCGAAGGGCAACGGCGTCGGCCCGCCCAGGCTCTCCGCTGCGACCAGCAGCGCCAGCGCCAGCGCGACCGCCGGCAAGGTCCAGCGCGCCGGCAGCAGGAGCCCGACGGCGAACAGGGCGTAGAACAGCATCTCGTAATTCAGCGTCCAGCCCAGCGAATAGACCGGCTGCACCACCCCTTGCGTCGAGACCATGGGCCAGAACAGATAGGAGCCGAGGATTTGGCCGAAGCTCGGCGCGCCCGAATTGAGAAGCGCCGGAACGGCGAGGCCGACCAGCAGGAACAGCGTCGTCATCGCCCAGTAGAGCGGCACGATGCGGGCGAGGCGCCGCCTCAGGAAAGCGAGCGAAGCGCCCTGCCGCCCGAACAGGTCCTGCGAGGCATGGACCATGATGAAACCGGAGACGACGAAGAAGATATCGACTCCGGCCATCCAGGGCAGGATGTCGTTGCGGGCGAAGGCGAGCCCCGCGCGCTCCGCCACGATGGCGGCATCGGGCTGGACATGGTGCACGGCGACCATGAACGCCGCGAGCGCGCGCAGGACCTGGATGGAATGGATGGGCTGCACGCGATCTCGATGTTTTCGGAAGGACAGGTCTATGGAAGGCGCTCAGCCAAACCACAACCGCTTGGGATCGTCGAGGCCGAAACGCGGCAGATTAGCCGCGATCGCCGCAAGCCCCTGTTCGGCGGCATCCTGCGCCGTGATGACATGCAGGGCGAAGCGGGCCGCGAGAGCCTCCATCGGCGGCTTGCCCGCGAAGACGGCCTTGACGGTCGCGCGGTCCGCCAGCGGCAGGAGCTTCGGCGCGATGCCGCCCGCGATGAAGACCCCGCCCGTCGCCTTGAACGAGAGGGCGAGATCGCCCGCGACGCGCGCGAGCAGGCGCCAGAAGCAGACGACCGTCATCAGCGCCGCCGGATTTCCGTCCAACGCGAGCCGGCTGATATCGGCAGCGCTGGTATCGGCCTCCGCCATGCCCGAGGTTGCGACCACGGCGCGGTGGAGGCGGACGAGCCCGTCGCCGCTGAGCAGATGCTCGACCGTGAGGCGCGGCAGCCCGGCGGCCAGCACCGGCCACATCCGCTGTTCCGTCGGGTCTTCCGGGCCAATGCCGATATGCCCTGCCTCGGTCGGGATCAGGAAGCCGCGCTCGCCGCGCGTCAGCAACGCCGAGGCGCCGAACCCCGTACCCGGACCGAGCACGAGCTTCACCCCTTCCGGCTCCGGATCACCCTCGACCAGCGTCTCGACATCGCCCGGATTCAAGACCGCGAGGGAGGCCGCGAGGGCTTCGAAATCATTGACCAGGAGCCCTTGATTCAAGCTGAGAGCCTGGGCGATCCGCGGCCCGTCGAACTGCCAGCTCGCATTGGTCAACTGGGCGCTGCGGCCATCGAGCGGCCCGGCCACGGCGAGGATCGCCGAGCGCGGCCGTTCCGGCAGTTCGGCGATGACGCTCTCGAAGGCCGCTTCCGGCGTCGGGTAGCTGCCCGTGCCGATCCGCGCCAGGGCACGCTGCGGGCTGTCGGGATCCCCCGCCAGCGAGAGCCGGCAGTTCGTGCCGCCGATATCGGCGAGCAGGACGGGATAGGCGATCGATGGCGGGCGCATCAGAGCGGCTTTCGCCAGGGCGCGAACCAGCCGAGCCCTTCCAGCGTGCCATGCTCCGGCTTGTACTCGCAGCCGACGAAGCCGCCATAGCCGAGCGCGTCGAGCTCGGCGAAGAGCCGGGGATAGTCGGGGCCGGAGGCATCGGGCTCGTGCCGGCCATTGGCCCGCGCGATCTGGACATGGCCGACGAGCGGATAGAGCGCCTTGAGCTTGCCCGACACGTCACCATGGATCAGCGCGCAGTGATACATGTCGAACTGCAACTTCACGTTCGGCCGCCCGGCCTCGCGCACATAAGCGGCGGCCCGGTCGAAATCGTTGAGGAAATAGCCCGGCATGTCCTTGCCGTTGATCGGCTCGAGCAGAAGGTCGATGCCGTGCTCGCCGAGCCTGTCGGCGGCATAGGCGATCGAGGCACGATAGGTTTTCTGTGCGGTCGGGTCGTCGGGGTCGGCAAGCCCCGCCATCATGTGCAGGCGTGGGACGCCGGTCTCATGGACATAGGCCAGCGCCGTATCGACGGAAGCCTTGAACTCCGCCTCGCGCCCGGCCAGCGCCGCGATGCCCCGCTCTCCGGCCGCCCAGTCGCCCGGCGGCAGGTTGAACAGTGCCTGCTCCAGCTCGCCGCCGGCCAGCGCCAGCCCGACCTGCTCGGGCGCATGCTCATAGGGGAACAGGAATTCGACGGCCTCGAACCCTGCTTCCGACGCAGCCTTGAAACGATCGAGGAAGCCCCACTCCGTGAACATCATCGAGAGATTGGCGGCAAAGCGCGGCATGAACGGCCTCTGGCAGACTTAGAGCAGTTTCGAGCGAAGCGGATACCGGTTCGCCTGAAGACAATGCGACACGATAAGGATCGAGAACCTTTCCACGCTTCGGAGAAACGCGGGAACGCTCAAGGTCTGAACGACCGGCGCAAGCTAGCGCGCCGAGCCGGCCGCGTCATGACCCAACGCGACACTGCGGCGATGCGTTCCGACGGATAGCCTATGCGGTGATGGAATCAGCTCTGCAAGATGGCGTAGACGTCGCCCGAGCCGGCTGTCCGAGGCAGCCCGCGCAGATAATCCCCCATCGCCTCAGCCGTGACGGCCTCCCCCAGCGCGAGCTTCTGGGTTTCCCCGAGCGCGACGTTGAAGCGATAGCGCCCGAGCGTTTCGAGCAGCGCCAGGCAGCCCTCGGCGACATCGTGCTGGATCGTCTTGAACTCGAAGCAGATTACCTGCACCGGCTTGGTCAGCCCGGCCAGCACATGCGCCTCGAAGCCCTCGACATCGATCTTGAGCAGGTGCGGCAGGCCGTAGCGCGCGATCAGCTTGTCGAGCGTCGTGCAAGGCACCGTGATCTCGTGATCCCAGCCCTGCCCCGCCCTGCCCTCTGCATCGATCGCCGCGCCGATGAAGGCGGCCGAGGCGCTCGAGACCGCCGGATTGGCGCTGTCGATCCTGAGTGCGATCGAGCCCTCATGGTCGCCGCAGGCCGCCTCGATCAGCGTCACGCGCGGGTCGCGCCGATGGATCAGCCGGATGATCCGCGCCGGCCCCGGCTGCGGCTCCAGCGCCACCACGCGGGCGCCGAGGCGCCGGAAGGACGAGATGCGGTCGCCGACATGGGCGCCGATGTCGAAGACGAGGTCGCCGGGCGTCAGGAAGGCGCCGTGGAGCCGGTCCATCGCCGCCTGACGCTCCTTGTCGCCATAATGCATTCTCAGGCTGCGCGAGAGCGCCTTCACCGTACCTTTGGGATAGGCGACGGCGTTCATCCGCGCTCTCCCGCCCCGATGGCCGCCAGCACCGGCGGCGGCGCGAAATCCTCCGGAATGGCGCAGAGCCCATGTCGCGCCAGCCAGGCCCCGGCGGCCGGCAGCGCCGTCAGCATCGCGAAGGGGATCGCCAACACATAGCCGGCCGTCAGCGGCAGCGACCAGAGGAGGACCGTCGGCGACAGCCAGGCCAGCGTCGCGAAGAGATAGGCTCCGAACAGGAGATGCGGCCACAGGCCGGCGCAGGCCGTGCCGAAGGACAGCGCATGGGCATCGCGCGCCTGCCCGTTCCAGCCGATATGCGCCCGGCCGAAGGCAAGCCCGATCATGAACAGCGTCGTGCGCAGGCTGGAGACGGCGCTCTGCAGGAAGCCGAACACGGTCTCGATGACGGCCGATGCAAGGAAGCGGGTGCCGCCGCCATGGCGCGCGGCACCGCCTTTTTCCAGCAGCGTATCGGCAAAGCCGGCGAGCTTCGGCATGAAATGCATCGTCAGGAACAGCCCATAGAGCCCTGCCGCCAGAACGACCGGATAATCGGCGATGGCGCGATCCTCGAAGACCTTGAACGGCAGCAGCGCGATCATCAAGGTCCAGGCCGGCAGGCCGAGGAACATCAGGATCGCCCAGACGAGCTGGAAGCGGCTCATCGGCTTCAAGGCCGGCAGGTCGAGCAGCTTGAGATATTGCAGGTTCCCGAGGCACCAGCGCAGGTCACGCTTGGCGTAGTCGAGCATGGTCGGCGGGTTCTCCTCCCAGCTCCCACCCTCCACCGGCAAGACCCGCACCTCGTAGCCGGCCCGGCGCATCAGCACCGCCTCGACCTGATCATGGCTCATCACCGCCCCGCCAAGCGGCGGACCGCCCGGAAGCATCGGCAGATGGCAATGATCGCGGAAGGGCGCGATCCGCACCATGGCGTTGTGGCCCCAGAACGGACCGCAATCGCCCCCCCACCACGCAGCGCCCATGGTGTAGGGCCGCATGCCGTGGCGCATGCCGAACTGGAAGATCCGGGCGAAGGCGGAGCGGCTGGGCATTCCGACCACCAGTGATTGCAGGATTCCGAGCTTCGGATACGCTTGCATCATTCGGGCCAACCCGAGGACGGCGTCGCCCGACATGACGCTGTCGGCATCGAGCGGCAGCATCAGCTCGTAGCGATCGCCCCAGCGCTCGCAGAAATCCCGGATGTTGCCGGCCTTGAAAGCAGCGTTGCTCACCCGCCGGCGATAGGTCAATCGCGCCGGCTCGCCGATCTCCTGCACCCATGCGCCGGCAAGCGCCTCCTCGGCAGCCGCCACGGCAGGGTCGCTGGTATCCGACAGCACGAAATAGTCGAACCAGACGCCCTCGCCCGTGGCGTCGAGACTGTCCTTGACTGCCCTGAGCCGCCGGAAGGCCCGCGCGGGATCCTCGTTGCGCAGCGTCATCAGCACCGCCGTGCGCAGCATCAGCGGCGCCGGTTTTCCGCCATCGGCGGCGAAGGGCGCCACCGCCTTCAGGCCATCGCGCCGGCCGTGCAGCAGCCACAGGCCGATCGCCGCGTTCCAGAAGCCGAGCACCGTCCAGGGCGCGGCGAACAGGAAAGCCGTGAAGATCACGACATCCGCCGCGCTCCAGCCGCCGGTGCCAAGCACCTGGGCCAACCCGGCGAGCAGCGCCGCCAGCGTGCCGAGATTGAGCGCGAACACAGCGAACCGCCGTTTCCGAAGGCTCGCGACGGATTGAAGGCCCGCCGGCGTCAGGCCGACCGGCTCGACATCTTGCGCGACCCGCGGGAACGTGGTCGGAGCGAGGTGCTGGTTCGTGACGGTATCTGTCATGGATCGGCAGCAGGCGGGCTCGGACGGACGGGATCGGATCGGGATGGCGCGGGAGCTAAAGACCGCAACCACGGCTGACGCAAGGGCAAAAGCCTTGGCACTTTGGTATGCCTCGCGCCGTGAATGCAGCCTGAATGAGGTGCCCCTGCCGTTGGCGGGGCCCGAGGACTGCCTCGTCACGACGCTGTGGAGCGGCATCAGCCGGGGCACCGAGAAGCTGATCTTCGAGGGCCGCGTGCCGGTTTCCGAACATGACCGGATGCGCGCCCCGTTCCAGGAGGGCGCCTTCACCTTCCCGGTGAAATACGGCTACTGCGCCGTCGGCAGGGTCGATGCCGGCCCCCCCGACCTCATCGGCCGCACCGTCTTCTGCCTGCATCCGCATCAGGACCGCTTCGTGGCGCCGCGCGATCGTCTGATCCTCGTCCCCGACGACGTGCCCCCGCGCCGCGCCATCCTCGCCGCAAACATGGAAACCGCGCTCAATGCGCATTGGGATGCCGGTTCCGGCCCGGCTGACAGCATCGTGATCGTCGGCGGCGGCGTTCTCGGCCTGCTGGTCGGCTGGCTCGCCGCACGTCTTCCCGGCGCCGAGGTCACGCTCGTCGATGTCGAACCCTGCCGGCAGGCGACGGCCGAGCAGCTCGGCATCCGCTTCGCCCTGCCCGACGCTGCGCCGCGGGACGCCGATATCGTCTTCCATGCCAGCGCCAGCGCCGACGGGCTCGCCACCGCGATCGATTGCGCCGGGCTCGAAGCCCGCATCGTCGAGCTGAGTTGGTATGGCGCGGGAACCGTGCCGGCGCCGCTCGGCGGCGCCTTCCATGCGCGGCGCCTCCGGCTGATCGCCTCGCAGGTCGGGATGATCCCGGCCTCGCGCCGCTCGCGCTGGGACTGTGCGCGTCGCGCCCGGGTGGCGATGGCGCTCCTCGCCGACGACCGGCTGGATGCGTTGATCACGGAGGAAATCCCCTTCCGTGAAGCCCCCTCCCGGCTTCCCGCCGTACTGTCCTGCGGCTGGAACGGGCTGGCGGCGGCGCTCCGGTATTGACGGCGCGTCCGTCAGGCGACCAAGACAGCCCGCGCCGCCGGCAGCAGGAGTGCGCCATGTTTTCCGTCGAAGTCCGTGACCGCATCATGATCGGCCATTCCCTGCCCGATCCCTTCTTCGGCCCGGCGCAGAACATGCACGGTGCCACTTTCGTGGTCGATGTCGCCTTTTTCCGCGAGGCGCTGAACCGGCATAACGTCGTGGTCGATATCGGCGCGGCGCTCGACGTGCTCGCCGAAACCCTGAAACCGCTGAAGTACCAGAACCTCGACGCTCTGCCGCAATTCGCGGGCGTGCTCACCACGACCGAATTCCTCTGCAAGCACATCTTCGACACGATGGCGGCGGCCGCCAAATCCGGCGCGCTCGGCGCCGACGGGGCCGGGCTTGCCCGCATCCGCGTCACCCTCCACGAGACCGATCTCGCCCGCGCCAGCTACGAGGGCGCGCTCGCGTGAGCGGCATCGTCTTCGCCATTCCGGGCGACATCGACGCCCCGACCGGCGGCTACGGCTATGACCGGCGCCTGCTGCGGGAATGGCGGGCCGCCGGCGTCACCGCCCGCCACCTCGCCTTGCCCGCCACCTTTCCCTTCCCGACATCGGCAGATCTGGCGACGACCGAACGGCTTCTCGCCGAGACCGCCCCCGACGACGTGCTGCTGGTCGACGGGCTGGCCTTCGGCGCGTTCCCCGAGGCGCTCGCGGCGCGGTTCTCGCAGCGCCTCGTCGCCCTCGTTCACCACCCGCTCGCGCTGGAAACCGGCCTGGATCCGGAGACGATCGCGGCTTTGCGGCACAGCGAGAGGCTGGCGCTGCGCCATGCGCGTGCCGTCGTCGTGACCAGCCCGGCGACGCGCGACACGCTCGTCGCGGACTACGGCGTCGCGCAGGATGGCATCGCCGTCGCCGTACCCGGCACCGATCCTGCCCCTCGGGCGACGCCAGCCACCGGGAGCGCCCCATTGCGGCTGCTCGCCGTCGGCTCGATCATCCCCCGTAAGGGCTACGACGTCCTCGTCGAGGCCCTCGCCACCATCGCCGACCGGCACTGGACCCTGACCATCGCCGGTTCGCCGGACTACGCCCCCCGCACGGCGGAGGAGCTGTGCGCCCGAATCGCCCGTTCCGGGCTGGCGGACCGCATCTTGCTTGTCGGGGCCGTGGATTCGCAAAAGCTCGCGGAACTCTATGACAAGACCGATCTTTTCGTCATGCCGTCGCTCTATGAGGGCTACGGCATGGTGCTGACGGAAGCGCTCGCACGCGGCCTGCCCATCGTCTGCACCTTGAGCGGCGCCGGCGCGGATGCCTTGCCCGAGGCGGCGGCCCTCAAGATCCTCCCCGGTGACGCGACAGCACTTGCCAAGGCCCTCGCAACCCTGATTGATGCGCCGGCTGAACGCCTCCGGCGGGCCGATGCCGCCTGGGCGGCAGCATCGGCGCTGCCGCGCTGGCGGGATACGGCACGGATCGTCGCGGAGGCATGCCTCGGCGACGGCGGCCGAAAGGTGGGATGATGGCTGGGTTCTCTCCGGAATGGCTCGCCTTGCGCGAGCCGGCGGATCATGCGGCACGCAATCCGCAATTGCTCGCGGCGGTCGGCGCCTTTTTCGCGGCGAAGCCGTCGCTTTCCGTGCTCGACCTCGGGTGCGGCGCCGGCGCGAACCTGCGCGGCAGCTATGCCGTCCTCCCCGACCGGCAGCACTGGACGCTCGTCGATCACGACGCCGATCTGCTGGCCGTGGCGCGCGAGCGCCTGGTCGGCTGGGCTGACGAGGCGCGCGAGCAAGGCGAAGAGCTCGTCCTGGCCAAGGACGGCAAGACGATCACCGTCGACACCCGCCAGGTGGATCTCGACAAGGATCTCGACTGGGTCCTCGGCTGGCGGCCCGACCTCGTGACCGCCGCCGCCCTCTTCGACCTCACCTCCAAGCGCTGGATCGAGCGTTTCGTCGCCGCGCTGGCGAGCCAGAAGCTGCCGCTCTACACGGTGCTGACCTATGACGGGCGCGAGAACTGGAAGCCGGCCCATCGCAGCGATGCCCGCATGCTGGCCGCATTCAAGCACCATCAGCACCTGGACAAGGGCTTCGGCCCCGCAGCCGGCCCGGAAGCCTGCGACATCATGGCAGAGGCCTTCCGCAAATCGGGCTTCGCCGTCTCGACGGCGGACAGCGCCTGGCTGCTCGATGAAGGCCACCGCGACCTGCGCGACGCCCTCGCCCGCGGCATCACCGATGCGGTGCGCGAAACAGGACAGGTCGAGCCGGCTGCCATTGCCGCCTGGCTTGAGGCGCGCCAAGCTGCCGCGTCCGCCCGGATCGGGCATCAGGACCTCTGGGCGCGACCGGTCTGAACCGCTTGCCTGGAGCTTGCTGCGTTTTCGCTGAAGCGCGGGTCGTCCCGGGCAAAATCAGCGAGCTCTAATCCAGCCCCGGCCACATCCGGCGCAGCACCCCGTCGCGGCGGATGAAATGGTGGTAGAGCGCCGCCAGGATATGCAGCACGACGATGGCGCCCGCCGTCAGCGCGAGCTTTCCGTGGATCCCGAGCACCCGGCCGGCAGCCGCCTGATCGGGCGACGTCAACGCCGGCAGGTCGAACAGGTTGAACACGGTCAGCGCCGGAAACAGCGAGACGCCGATCCAGCCGAGCAGCGGCACGACGAGCAGGAGCCCGTAGAGCAGCCAGTGGACGAGATGCGAACTCGCCCTCTGCCACCACGCCAATGACGGCTCGTCGGGCGGGACGCCATGCAGGAATCGGTAGATCAGGCGACCGGCCGTCAACCACAACAGCAGGAAACCGATGAGCTTGTGGGCGCTGTAGAGCGCGTCCGTGGTCCCGTCCCAGATGTTCAGCGTGTTGCCGCGATAGGTCATGGCAAGGCCGAGAGGCAGCATCGCCAGCACCGCCACCACCGTCACCCAGTGAAACGTTCGGGCGACCCCGCCATAGACGGGGCGCGCCGTGCTGCTTCCTGCCGTTCGAGCGTCCATCGGAGCCTCGGGAACCTGTGCCCAGCCGGATATTCATCTCACATTCAATGTCGCGGACCTATAGCGCCGCATGCCCAGCCGCGAGGAACCCAAGGTCATGACACGGATTTGATCGCGGAACCGCCGCCACTGCGAGACGTTGGTGGAATGGCGGATCGTGATTACATATATCCTGAATTCGTTGGAACTCCCGACACATCCTGATCCCAGCGATCTGACTGACGGAATTTTCGATGCTTGAGTCGCGTACGCTCTTCGGCCGCCCTGGGGAAACCCTGCTGGTGAAGGTCGAAAGGGCCATTTCCGAGTTTCGCGCCGGCCGACCGGTTCTCCTGCGCGCAGGTGCACAGCTTGCCCTGGCGCTGTCGGCCGAGCTCGCCGATGCCGAGTTGGTGCGCAATCTCGACGCTCTCGCCGCGGGCAACGGCCATCTCGTGCTCAGCCCGGCGCGGCTGCGCCGTCTCGGCGCCAAGGGCCGGACGGAGGCCGGAATTTTCGCGTTGCCGACCATCGACCTCGAGCGCGTCGCCGATCTCGCCCTCAAGCTGGAGAGCCGGATGGACGCCCCCGTCGCGCCAGCTTCCGCGCTCGACACCGCAGCGCTCGAGCTGGCGCGGCTGTCGCTCGTCTTGCCGGCCGCGCTGGTCGTGCCCGTGACGGCAGAAGCCGTTGCCGGTGAATCCCTCGTCGAAGCCGATATCGAGGCGGTGAACGCTTACCGCGCCGCGCAGGCCGCCTCGCTCAGGATCGTCGGCCGCGCCCCGGTGCCGCTGGAAGGCGCGCCGGAGACCGAGTTCGTCGTCTTCCGTGGCGGCGAGGGCCTGCGCGATCAGGTCGCAATCATCGTCGGCAAGCCCGATCTCGACACTGCCGTGCCGGTGCGCCTGCATTCCGCCTGCCTGACCGGCGATCTCTTCGGCTCGCTGAAATGCGATTGCGGCGACCAGCTGCGCGAAACCGTGCAGTGGATGGCCGAGAACGGCGGCGGCATCCTGCTCTATCTGGACCAGGAAGGCCGCGGCAACGGCATCTCCAACAAGATGCGCGCCTACAAGCTGCAGAGCCAGGGTTGGGACACCTACGATGCCGACGAAGTCCTCGGCTTCGACCTCGACCAACGCCATTTCGATTTCGCGGCGACGATGCTGAAACAGCTCGGCGTCACCAGCGTCGTCGCGCTCACCAACAACCCGCAAAAGATCGGCGCGATCGAAGCCGCCGGCCTGGAAGTCGCGGCGAGCCAGCGCGTGCTCGGGCGGCCAAACGCCCACAACGTCCGCTATCTCGCCTCCAAGCGCGACCGTGCCGGCCATCTCATCGACATGGACGCGCTGATGGCGCGGGCCGCGCCCAAGGACTGAATCAGGGCCCGATCGAGCCGGCGGCCCTGTTCGCAGCGCTCAAGCCAGCGCCGCCATCGCCGCCACAGGCTGCACAGGCAGGCCATCCAGCACCTTGGCGAGCCCGACCGGGTCGACCTCTCCGCCGCGCATCGTCTCGTCGCGGTGGATGCCGCCGGCGATGAACAGGCTGTCGAAGCCCATCAATCGCGCGCCGGCGAGATCGGTACGGACCGCATCGCCGATCACCAGCACCTTGCTCGACTCGACAGGACGCCCGCCGCGCAGCTCGGCGGCAGCCGCGAGCGCGAGCTCATAGGCCGGGCGATAGGGCTTCCCGGCCCAGGCGACGCTGCCGCCGAGCTCCTCATAGATCATCGCGAGCGAGCCGGCGCAGGGCAGCAGATCCTCGCCGACATGGACCACCAGATCGGGATTGCCGCAGATGAAGGGCAGCCCCCGCTCCGCAAAACGGCTGAGCAGCGGCCGGTACTGCTCCGGCGTCTCGTTGCGGTAGTCGTTGAGCTCGGTCGCGACCACGAGGTCGGCTTGCGCCTCATCGACCAGCTCGACATCGAGACCGGCGAACAGCGCCCGGTCGCTTTGCCAGCCGATATGATAGACGCGGCTGTGGTGACTTTCGGCGATCAGCGAGCGCGTGACGTCGCCGGAGGTGACGAGCCTGTCCCAGGCTCCGCGCGGCACGCGCTTGGCGTCGAGCACGCTTGCGACGTGCTGCGACGGTCCCGGCGCGTTCGAGAGCAGCACCACGGCGCCGCCGCGCTCCCGGAAGGCGGTCAAGACGGCGCAGGCCGGCTCCAGCGCCCAGAGCCCGTCATGGACGACGCCCCAGACGTCGCTGATCAGCACGTCGTAGCGTTCGAGCAGCGCGTCCGCATGCTTCAGGATCGGCACGCTCGTCAGGAGGTCTTGCATCAGGAGTTCTTGGCCTCGCTCGCCATCCGCGCCTCGACATCGGCGCGCCGCGGCAGCGGCGCCACCGCGCCATAGCCCTGCGTCGAGAGGGCCGCCGCGACATTGGCATAGGCGCCGGCCGCAAAGGCATCGCCCGTGCGCAGATATTCCGCGAGGAAGGCGCCGTCATAGCAATCGCCCGCGCCGGTCGCATCGATCGCATCGACCTTGATCGGGCGGAAGCGCTCGCGCCGGACCGGCGTAGCGACGAGCGAGCCCTCATGGCCGAGCGTCAGCGCAACGACCCGCGCGCCCAGCTTGAGATAGAAATCGGCGATGGCGTCGGGCTGGTTGAGACCCGTGAGCTGCGTCGCGTCGTCGAAGCCCGGCAGGACGATGTCGGCCATCGCGCAAGCCGCGTGGATGATCGCGCGGGCCCGCGCCAGCGGCCAGAGCTTGAGGCGCAGATTGGTGTCGTAGGCGGTCAGCACGCCGGCCTCGCGCGCCGTCTCGAAGGCCGCGAACACGGCGTCGCAGGCGCTGGCCGAGATCGCCTGGCTGATGCCCGACGCCTGGATGATCCGCGCCGAGCGGATCAGCCCGTGCGGCAGGTCGCCCGGCCCGTAGAGGCTCGCGGCCGAACCAGCCCGCAGATAGGAGAAGACATGGCCCGAAGGCCCGTGATCGACGAAATAGAGCCCGGTCGGCGCGCTCGGATGCGTCGCGACATGGGCGTCGTTCACACCTTCGCGCTGCCACAGCGCGCGGACCGACTGCCCGGCCATGTCGTTGCCGAGCGCCCCGAGATAGCCGACGGACATCCCCTGGCGCACTGCCGCCACCGCACAGTTGGACGTGTCGCCACCCTGGCCGAACTGGAAGGCGCCGGATTCCGCCCGCGTCGCATTGAACTCGCCGAGCGGCTCGCCGAGGCACAGAAGGTCGATGGGACTGTCGGTCACGGGATTTAAAACCATTGAGATGGCGCGGCGCGCGGGCAAGCTCTCCTAGAACAAGGCCCCGCGCATGGAAACCGCTTTTCGCTCATTCCGCCGCGTCGCGCCCGGTCGGCTGGCTCATCAGCCGGTCCGCCAGCCGAATGATCTCCTGCCGCAGCGCCATGTTGCCGCCCTGGGCGGCCGTGCTTTTGCGCAAGGCGGCGAGCTCCCGCTTTGCCTCCATCCCGTCGCTGCGCGCCTGCTCCAGCGCGCCTTCGAGCGTCTGCAGCTCGGCATGCAAGGCCGCGATCCGCGCCTCGCGCTCCTGCTCCGTTCCTGTCACGGTCGCGATCTCCTGTTCATGCTCGCGGCGAGACGTCGCCAGGGCGTGCTGCGCTTCCACGAGCCAGCCCTCCAGGCTGTCGATCCGCTCCTGTGCCTGCTTGTGCTCGGCCCGCTCCTGTTCGAGAAGCCGCGATGCCTGCTGCGCCTCGTTCGCCGCGAGGCTGCCGCGCGCATCCGCTGCCGCCAGCCCCGCCTCGGCCTGCTCGGCACGCGCCGCAAGCGCATTCGCGCGCAGCCGCTCGCCCTCGCGCTCGGCCGTGATCGCCGCAAGCGCGGCCTCGCTGCGGGAGAGACGCTCCTCCGTCACCGCCAACCGGTCTCCGAGTTCGTCGCGCTCGCTCTGAAGCACCATGATCTGCGTGCGGTCCTCGACCTGCGCGAGCCGGAGCCGCTCATGCTCGTCGCGCTGCTTTGTCAGCTCCGCCTCGCGCTCCGCCAGCGCCGCTTCGATGCGCCCGACCGTCTCGCGTTCCCGGGCGAGCTCGCCGGACCGTTCGTCGAGATCTGCGCCGGTGCCGGTCAGCGCCTGCCGGGTCTCGGCGAGGCTCTGTTCGAGCGCGGCCAGATCCGCGATCCGCTTTTCCAGCGTCGCCGTCGTCGCAGCGTGGCCGCTGCGCTCGGTCTCGAGGGCCGTGCGGGTTTCGTCGAGCTGGCCGCGCGTCTGTGCCAGTTCGGCATCGAGCCTCGCGATCCTGTCGTCGCGCTCGGCCCGGTCGCGCTTGAGCTGACCGATCTCCATGTCGCGCCGGCCGACTTCCTGCATCGCGCCGGCCCTGGCGGCGAAACCCTTCTCGGCCTCCTGCTCGGCCGAGCGCATCCGCACGGCGAGTTCGGCGCGCAGATGGTCGCGGTCGGCCGCAATCTCGGCGAGGGAGAGCGGAAAGGCCGCTTCGGCGCGCTTGCGTGCCAGGCGGTCCGCCCTGCGCGACAGGGCGGGCACAGCCGCCAGCGCCAGCAGGGCTGCGCACAGGAAGCCGAGCGCGAACAGCATGGCGGCTTCGATCAAGGCTTGCGGCTCCGCATCCGGTCCAACTCAAGCCGAATCCTGCCACGCCCACCCCGCCATGGCCAGAAAAAGCCGATGGGCGGCGGCAGCATCCGCAGCGTCGGAAACCGCGCTGCTAGGCCGGCTGCAGCCTCAGAACGGGTTCCAGGTCGCTTGCGGCGAGAATTTGAGGTAGCCGAGATTAACGCCCAGCCGCCAGCCCACCCCGGTCCGGATCGGCACCACCGTGACGCCCCCTGCCGTGAGCGCGGTGAAGCCGAACCCGCCGATGAAATAAGCCGAGCCGTCGACGCCCGCGAAACGCTGATACATCGCCTCGACCGTCGGCAGGTTGTAGACCAGCATCATCGTGCGGGCGCCCTCGCCGCCGAAATCGAAGCCGATCGAGGGTCCCTGCCAGAAGGTGCGGCGGTCGCCGGCATTGCGGGTGTAGAGCGTGCCCTCGCCGTAGCGCAGCCCGCCGACGAAGGCTCCGGACGCCTCCTGTCCCAGGATATAGCCGTTCGGCTCGCCCCAGCGCCGCACCGCCTCCTCGATCGCCAGCGCAAGGCCGCGCGAGACGTTGCCGAAGAACTTGTGGCCGGAGCCGACGAGTTCGTTCTGCGAGAAGGAGCGCTGGTTGTCATAGTTCTGCGCCTGCGCGATCGCCGGGATCGGCAGCCCTGCGAGGCCGGTTCCGGCCACGGCGAGGCCGCCCTTGATGAGACTGCGGCGGGTCTGGATCATGAACAAGATCTCCGGACAGGGCGGCCGGCAGAACCGGACACCAGAGCGGTGTGTTGGTCCGTCCGATCGGCGCCCGGCGGTTGCTCTGCAACCTGCTTTGGAAGGCGCCACGCGGGCCGGAAGGCGGGCCGATCCTGGGCAATCCGCCGCTCGCTGCCGGACATCGAAAACGCGACATCCGACAAAAGCGAATCAGTTCGCTAACCAAACTGATACGTTGCAAATCTATCCAAGCCGTGAAGATTTGGACGGAGCCGACCGGCCCATGACCGAGGGAAGACGAGGATTTGCCCGCGATGAAGGCCGCAACATGGCAAAGCTGGGTTTTGCTCGCCATCGGCTGCGTCTCGCTGCCGTTTCTCGCCCGGGCCGCGCTGGCCAATACCCCGGCCACAGCCCCTGCCGTCATCGTTTTTGAGAACGGCCTGCCCGCGGGCCTGCCGCCGCTTCCCTCGCTCGGCGAGACGATGCAGCGCGACCAGCGCACCGGCCTGGCGCTCAACGGCTTCGATCCGGTGGCCTATCACCTCGAAGGCAGGCCCATCGCCGGGCAGCCGGAGCATGAGCTGATCCAGGGCGGGATCGTCTGGCGCTTCGCGTCGGCCGCCAATCTCGCCGCCTTCCGCGATGCGCCCGGCATCTACGCCCCGGCCTTCGCGGGCTTCGATCCGACCGGCGTCGCCGACGGGGTGGCGGTCGACAGCGATCCGAGCCGGTTCGCGGTCGTCGGCTCCCGCCTGTTCCTGTTCCGCTCGGATGAGAACCGCAGGCGCTTCCTGCAGGACCGCTCGCTGCTCGGCGCCGCCGAGGCTCGCTGGAGCACCGTGCTACGCACTGTCGCGCGCTGAGACCTCAGCCCTGGTCTTTTTTCAGGAAGCCGCTCGCCGCCATCCGGGTCGCGGCTTCAGCAGCTGGCGATGGCGCGCCGCGCCAGCCCCTCGCTCGACGCGGCCACGAAGGGCGGATTGCGGAACTGCTGCTCCGTCCGGCCATAGCGGGGAACGGCGCCATCGAGCGTCAGGATGATACCGCCCGCCGCCGACAGGATGGCATCGCCCGCCGCGGTGTCCCATTCCATGGTCTGCCCGCAGCGGACATGGAGATCGGCCTCGCCGCTGGCGATCAGACCGAACTTGACGGCCGACGACATCGGCACGCCCTTGCCGCGACACATGGTGGCGGTGATGCCGTCGCTGCGCCCGTCACCGTGGAAGCGGCTCACCAGAACGATCGGCCCCTCCTCCGGGAGAGCGCGGACCGCGACGCGGCTGGCCGCCCCCGTCAGCGAGCCATCCGCCGCGAAGCCTTGCATATAGGCGTGCTCCCCGCCGAACCAGAGGCGCCCCAGCGCCGGCGCGGCGATGGCGCCGGCGATCGGCCGGCCATCGACCACGATGGCGATCGCGACGCAGTAGCTGTCGCCGCCGGCAAGGAACTCGCGCGTGCCGTCCAGCGGATCGAGCAGGATGAAGACCGCGTCGGGCTTCACGCTGTCGACCGTCTCTTCGCTGATGACGGGAAAATCGGGGAGCAGACGCGCAAGCGCGTCCTTCGCCGCCCGGTCGGCCGCGAGATCGGCCGCGCAGACCGGCGAACCGTCCTTCTTGAGCTTGACGTCGCAAGCGGCGCGCATGGCGAGCAATACGGCGGCGCTGGCGCTGGCAGCTTCCGCGAGCTTGCGTCCCAGCCCGTCGCGATCGCGCAGGCGGGGATCCTCACGGCCGATCATGGCGGCCCATCCTTTGAAACTTTGTCCGGGATATGGGGATTAACCACATGAAAACCAAGATGGCACCATACCAGGGAGCAACGGCGCCACGCCGTCGGCGCATCGCACATCCCGGGATTCCACCTTCATGACCGCCATCTCGCTCGATCCGCTCGACCTGGCCGCGCTTCTCTGCAGCCGCGTCTGCCATGACGTGATCAGCCCGGTGGGCGCGATTGTCAATGCCCTGGAAGTTCTGGAGGAAGACGACCCCTCGATGCGCGACTTCGCGCTCGAGCTGATCAAGAAGAGCGCCCGCAACGCCTCGGCCCGGCTGCAATTCGCCCGCCTCGCCTTCGGCGCGGCCGGCTCTGCCGGCGCGATGATCGACCTCGGCGATGCCGGCAACGTCGCCAACGGCTTCCTCAACGACGAGAAGCTCTCGCTCGACTGGGAAGCGCCGCGCGCCCTCCTGCCGAAGAACCAGGTCAAGCTGCTGCTGAACCTCCTGCTCATCGCGACGCAGGCCGTGCCGCGCGGCGGCAAGCTGGTCTCGCGCGCGGTCGTCGAGGGCGAACAGGGCTCCTTCGAGATCACCGCGACCGGCTCGCATGCCCGCATCCCGGCCCATGTCGAGGAGTTGATCGCGGGTCGTTCCGAGAGCGGCGCGATCGACGCCCACGCCGTCCAGCCGCTCTATGCCGGCATGGTCGCCCGGGCCGCCGGCATGGCGATCACCTTCGCGATCGAGGGCGACATGGTCACGATCAAGGCCGCCAAGGCGGAAGCCTGAGCGAAACTCCGCAGTCGAGGTCGGGTTTCAACCGATCATAAACCCTTCTGCTGCTTTAGTTCCCGCAGTGCGTCGCGTTGAGTGATCTTCCTGCATGGACGAGCTGCTGCAAGAGTTCCTGACCGAGACCGGCGAGAATCTCGACACGGTCGATCGGGAGCTCGTCCGTTTCGAGCAGAATCCTAACGACCGCGACATCCTGCGGAACATCTTCCGCCTCGTCCACACCGTCAAAGGCACCTGCGGCTTCATCGGCCTGCCCCGGCTCGAGGCGCTGACCCATGCGGCCGAGTCGGTGATCGGCCAGTTCCGCGACGGCGCGACGGTCAAGCCGAGCGCCGTCACCGCGATCCTGGAGACGATCGACCGGATCAAGGACATCCTGTCCGAGCTGGCCGAAAAGGGGCAGGAGCCGGAGGGCAACGACGAGACGCTGATCGGCGAGCTCCAGGCGCTTGCGAGCCATGCCAAGGCCGAGCTGGTCCAGTCGCCGCCCGACGAGGTGTTCGTCGATCCCGTCGCGGCCTATCTCGCGCGCCACGGCAAGGCCCAGGAAGCCGCCGCCCTCGCCTCGCCCAGCGCCTCCGCTTCCGAGGACATCGTCTTCCGCAGCGTGCCCGACCCGCAACGCGGACCGGATGGCCGCATCGAGACCAAGCCACAGGCCCCTGCCGAGGAAGGCGCGGGCCAGCGCACCGGAGGCCCCCCGACATTGCGCGTCGCGGTCGACACCATCGAACATCTGATGACGATGGTGTCGGAGCTCGTGCTGACCCGCAACCAGCTGCTCGAAGTCTCGCGGCAGCGGGAAGATGCCGGGCTGAAAGCTCCCCTGCAGCGTCTTTCGCTGATCACCGCCGAATTGCAGGACGGCGTGATGAAGACCCGGATGCAGCCGATCGGCAGCGCCTGGGCGAAGCTGCCGCGCATCGTGCGCGATCTGAGCAGCGAGCTCGGCAAGCGCATCGAGCTGGTGACCGAGGGCGCCGACACCGAACTCGACCGGCAGATCCTCGACCTGATCAAGGATCCGCTGATCCACATGGTCCGCAACTGCGCCGACCATGCGCTGGAGTCCGCGGAGGAGCGCCGCGCCGCCGGCAAGCCCGAGCACGGCACGATCCGCGTCTCGGCCTGGCATGAAGGCGGCTCGGTCACGATCGCGGTCGGCGACGACGGGCGCGGCCTCGATGTCGGGCGCATCGGCCGCAAGGCGATCGCCGCCGGCCTCGCGACCGAAGCCGAGATCGAGAGGATGAGCGACGCCCAGATCGCCCGCTTCATCTTCCATCCCGGCTTCTCGACGGTCGATAATATCACAGCCGTGTCCGGGCGCGGCGTCGGCATGGACGTCGTCAAGGCGAATGTCGATTCGGTCGGCGGCCTCGTCGACATCGCCAGCCGTCCCGGCCAGGGAACGACGATCACCATCAAGATCCCGCTGACGCTCGCCATCATCTCGGCCCTGATCGTCGTCGCCGGCGAGGAGCGCTATGCGATCCCCCAGACGGCGGTGCGAGAGCTCGTGCGCGTCAAGGCCGGCGACGAGAACCGTCTCGAGGACATCAACGGCGCTCCCGTGCTGCGCCTGCGCGGGCGGCTCCTGCCGATCGTCGCGCTCGGCGAGCTGATGGGTGGCGCCAAGAAGGACGGCACCGACGGCTTCATCGTGGTCACCCAGATCGGCGAGCGCCAGTTCGGCATTCTCGTCGACGGCGTCTTCCACACCGAGGAAATCGTGGTGAAGCCGATGTCGAGCAAGCTTCGGCACATCCCGCTCTTCTCCGGCAACACCATCCTCGGTGACGGTGCCGTCGTGCTGATCGTCGATCCCAACGGCATCGCCCGGCTCGTCGGCGCGGCCGGTTCCGACGCGGCCGATGACGAGGCGGAAGCCGCGCCGGCGCCGATGGCGACCGGGGAGCGCACCACGATGCTGGTGTTTCGCACCGGCGCCGACCGGATCCAGGCCCTGCCGCTCTCGCTCGTCACGCGGCTGGAGGAGGTCGATGCCGACAGCTTCCAGCACGGCGCGGGGCGCACGCTCCTGCATTATCGCAACCGCCTGGTCCCGGTGACGCCGCTTGGCGAAACCAAGCTGCTGCGCGAAGGGCTCCAGCCCCTCGTGATCGTCTCGAATGGCGAGCAGACCGCCGCGCTCGCGGTGGAGACCATCATCGATATCGTCGACGAAGAATTCGAGCTGGAGTTGGCGACATCCGGCGAGCGGGGCGTGATCGGTTCGGCGATCCTGCGCGGCCGCGCCACCGACATCGTCGATCTCGCCCATTACCTGCCGCTCGGCGAGCCCGGCTGGACCGGCGCAGGCCGGGCAAGCGTGGCGCCGGAGCATGTCCTCTTGGTGGAGCCCTCGGAGTTCCTGCGGGAGATGCTGAGCCCCGTGCTGCGGGCCTCCGGCCGCATCCTCGCCACCGCGGCGGACGGCAACGCCGCCTCGCAGGCGGCGATGGCGCCGGAGGTCGGCATCGTCCTCGTCGATCTCGACCGCGACCTCGAGGCCGCTCTGGAGCTGATCGTCGCGCTGCGCGCCCGCCCCCGCGACAATCCGCTGCGGCTTCTCGGCCTGACCACCTGCGCGACGCCGGAACTGCACCGCCGGGTGACCGAGGCCGGCGCCGACGGAATCGTCGCCAAATTCGACCGCCGCGCCCTGCTGGGCGAGTTGAACGCCAGCGGCTCCACGATGAGGGACGCCGCATGACCGGAAGCCCGAGCCATGACCAGGGCCCGGCGCCGCATTTCGCGGATTCGCTGGACTATGTGACGGTCCGGATCGGCGGACAGCTGCTGGGGCTGCCGATCGAGCGCGTGCGCGACGTCTTCATCACCCATCGCATCACGCTCGTTCCCGGGGCACCGCCGGACATTGTCGGCCTGCTCAATCTGCGCGGCCGCATCGTCACCGCGATCTGCCTGCGCAGCCGGCTGGGCTGCCCGGTCCCCGAGACGCTCGACCAGAGACATGCCGAATTGACGGCGATCGGCCTCGACCATCGCGGCGAGGCCTATGCGCTGATCGTCGACGCCGTCGGCGAGGTCGTCCGGCTCGATCGTTCGACCCTCGAGCCATTGCCCGTCAATCTCGACAGGACATGGGCCGCGCTGGCGGGCGGCGTCCACCGCCTCCCCCACGAACTGCTCGTCATCCTCGATCTCGACGCCGTTCTTGACCTTGACCTGCAAGCCGCAGCCTGAGTGCCCGGCAGAGTTTCTGGAGACAGACCATGAAGTACTGCCTCGTTGTCGACGACTCGGCGGTGATCCGAAAAGTAGCCCGCCGCATCCTCGAAGGGTTGCAGTTCCGCATCGCCGAGGCGGAAGACGGCGCGCGCGCCATCGACGCCTGCAAGGGCGAGATGCCGGACGCCGTGCTGCTCGACTGGAACATGCCGATCATGGACGGCTATGAATTCCTGCGCACGTTGCGCCAGATGCCCGGCGGCAAGCGGCCCAAGGTCGTGTTCTGCACCACCGAGAACGACATCGCCCATATCGCGCGGGCCATGCATGCCGGTGCCGACGAATACATCATGAAGCCGTTCGACAAGGAGATCGTGGCGTCCAAGTTCCATCAGGTCGGGCTGCTCTGAGCCTCGAGGCTCGCAACGCTTCCTCGCCTTCGACGACGACGCCTTTCCGCAACCGGGTTGCGCCAGCATGATCGTTTCGCGTTCAGCCTCGCCCGGTTCCGGCCGGCACAAGACGGTCGTCATAGCCGATGACTCGGCGGTCGTGCGCGGACTGTTCGCGCGCTGGCTCGGCGAAACCGGCAACTTCCATGTCGTCGCCGTGGCCGGAGACGGCGAGACGGCGCTGGCCCATGCCGGCCGCTTCAAGCCGGACGTGCTGGTGCTCGATCTTGACATGCGTGGCGTCGATGGCCCCAGCGCCCTGCCGCACATCCTGCGGGAAAGCCCGCACACCAGCATCCTGCTCGCGGCGACGCTGAACGAGCGCAATACGCGCCTCGCCCTGGAATGCATGACGAAAGGCGCGATGGATCTCGTCTCGAAGCCCGACAGCCGCGCCGGCATGACGCTGTCGCTAGACTTCCGCAGCGAGTTCCTGCTGAAGCTCGGCAACATCGCCCAATCCGCGACCCAGCCGGGGACGTTGCCGCCCGAGGTCGATCTCGGCTGGCCGGCCGGCCATACCGATCTGCGGCCCCTCGTCTGGGCGATGCCGCGCTATCTGCTGATCGGCGCCTCGACCGGCGGCCCGCGCGCCGTCGCCCGGGTCCTTTTCGACATCGGCGACGCGCTGAGGGACATCACCACGCTCGTCGTCCAGCACATGCCTCCCCTGTTCACGGCCTCCTTCGCCGAGCAGGTCGCAAGCCATGTCGGCATCCCCACACGCGAGCCGTTCGATGGCGAGCGCCTGGCGCGCGGCACCGTCTACATCGCGCCGGGCGGGCGGCATCTCGGCATTGACCGGAGGCTCGGCCATATCGTGGCGGCGATCAGCGACGGCCCCCCGGTCAATTTCTGTCGCCCGGCCGTCGATGTCCTGTTCGCCGATGCGGCCCGCCATCTCGGTGCCGCGGCGCTGGGGCTGGTGCTCACCGGCATGGGCAGCGACGGCACGGACGGCGCCGCGGCCCTGCGCCAGGCCGGAGCCGCCGTCGTCGCGCAGGACGAACAGAGCAGCACGATCTGGGGTATGCCCGGCTCGGTGGTGCGTGCCCGCCACGCCAGCGCGGTCGCGCCGCTCGACGAGATCGGCGGTGCGATCCGGGCTCTCCTGCGGGGAGCGCCGCCGGCATGACGGAAACGGATTTCGCCTTCCTGCGCCTGCTGCTGCGGCAGCGTTCCGGCCTGGCTCTGGGCACGGACAAGCGTTATCTCGCCGAGAGCCGCCTGAGCATCCTGTGCCGGCGCCGCAGCATCGAGAGCATCGAGGTGCTGATGCAGCGAATGCGGCTCGGCCGCGACCCCCAGTTGGAGGCCGCCGTGGTCGAGGCGATGACCACCAACGAAACCCTGTTCTTCCGCGACCGCACGCCGTTCGACCTCTTCCGCGACGTCCTGCTGCCCGAAAAGCTCGCCGCCAACGCCGCTTCGCGTTCGCTGCGCATCTGGTGCGCCGCGGTTTCGAGCGGCCAGGAGGCCTATTCGCTCGCCATGCTGATCGACGACATGGCCGAGCGCCTTGCCGGCTGGAAGATTGAGATCCTCGGCACCGACATCTCCGGCGACGTGCTGGAGAAGGCACGCTCCGGCATCTACAGCCAGTTCGAGGTGCAGCGCGGCCTGCCGATCCAGATGCTGCTGAAGCATTTCAGCCAGCGCGGCGACAAATGGCAGATCGCCGACCGGCTGCGCGCGAAAATCGATTTCCGCCAGCACAACCTGCTGGAGCGCAACGACCATTTCGGCCGCTTCGACATCGTGTTCTGCCGCAACGTCCTGATCTATTTCGACGTGCCGACGAAGGAGAAGGCGTTGGACCTCCTCGCCCAGCGGCTCGCGCCGGCGGGAGGCCTCGTCCTGGGAGCGACGGAAACCGTCGTCGGCCTCGTGACGGCGTTGCAGCCTGACCCGCAGCACCGCGGGCTTTACCGGCCGGCGACCGGGCCACGGCCGGCGGCGACACCCGCATTTCCCCGCCCCCTCGATCGGCGCGCGCCCGGTCGCAACGCCACCGCACATTGAAGCTGGGCGAAGATTCTCGAGGCGAAGGTTTTCGAGGGGCGAGGCGCCGCCGGAAGCACTCCGAACGATCCGGGCCGTTTCCGATCTGGCCCGGCAGACTTGGTCCAGAAAGAGCCCGATAAACAAAAACCCCGCCTTGCGGCGGGGTCCCGTCGACCTGTCGTGTACATCCGACGATCAGGTCAAAACTCTTATCTCCCTGCCGCGTGACCGTCGCATGACGACGAAGCGACGGGAGTACGTCAGGCCGGGATGCGTTCCTCGACGTCGGAAGGCTCGCGCAGCACATAGCCGCGGCCCCAGACCGTCTCGATGTAGTTCTTGCCGTCCGAGGCGTTCGCCAGCTTCTTGCGCAGCTTGCAGATGAAGACGTCGATGATCTTGAGCTCGGGCTCGTCCATGCCGCCATAGAGATGGTTGAGGAACATCTCCTTGGTGAGCGTCGTGCCCTTGCGGAGCGAGAGCAGCTCCAGCATCTGGTATTCCTTGCCGGTCAGGTGCACGCGGGCGGCATCGACCTCGACCGTCTTGGTGTCGAGATTGACGACCAGATCGCCGGTGGTGATGACCGACTGGGCGTGGCCCTTCGAGCGACGCACGATCGCGTGGATGCGGGCGACCAGCTCGTCCTTGTGGAACGGCTTGGTGAGATAGTCGTCGGCGCCGAAGCCGAGGCCCTTTACCTTGTCCTCGATCCCGGCGAGGCCGGAGAGGATCAGGATCGGCGTCTTGACCTTGGCGACCCGCAAGCTGCGCAGAACCTCGTAACCCGACATGTCGGGGAGGTTCAGATCGAGCAGGATGATGTCGTAGTCGTAGAGTTTGCCGAGATCGACGCCCTCTTCGCCGAGATCCGTCGTATAGACGTTGAAGCTCTCGGATTTGAGCATGAGCTCGATGCTTTGAGCGGTCGCGCTATCGTCCTCGATCAGCAGAACCCGCATGTCCACGTCCCCAATTTCGCCCGCAGGGCAGGTTGATCGCTCTTTTCGCCCGGACCAGCCCGGAACCGGACGACGACGCACTTGCCCGATGAAACGCCACGCGACACGCTACGGTGAATTGGTTAACAAACCGTGATTCCCGAGCGCAAGGGCTTCCTTGGAGAAAGTGAACGATCCTTGTCCAGGTGAGTCGAATTTGACACGGATCGACGAGCACTCCTCCGCGAAAACGCCGTTTCGCGGAGACCGCCTCGGGAAACGGGGCAGCAAAAGCCCCGCGACACGCAGCGATCTCGAAACACAGTGTTAATCACAGAGGTAAACGAAAGGTTGACGAAGGCCTTATGAGCAACCCTTCACACGGTACTGGACGGCTCTCGGCCCTGGCCTCCGCCATCGACGGCCTGGACGGAATGACGGTCTATGGCCGTGTCATCGGCGTGCGCGGCTTGCTCGTCGAGGTCGCCGGTCCCATCGGCGCGATGAGCCTGGGCGGCCGGGTCGGCATCGAGATCGCGCCGGACACGCGCGTCCCCTGCGAAGTCGTCGGCTTTTCGGGCGAGAAGGCGCTGGTCATGCCCTTCGGCGGTCTCGACGGTGTGCGCCGCGGGTGCCCGGCTTATGTCGACCGCGCGCAGCCGGGCCTCTCGCCCACCTCGGCCTGGCTCGGGCGCGTCGTCGATGCGCTCGGCCGTCCGGTCGATGGCGGCCCGCCGCTGCCGCAGGGCGACACGCTCTACGCCTTTCGCGCCGATCCGCCGCCGGCCCATGCCCGGCGCCGTGTTGGCAAGCCGCTCGACCTCGGCGTGCGCGCGCTCAACGCCTTCCTGACCTGCTGCCTCGGCCAGCGCATGGGCATCTTCGCCGGTTCGGGCGTCGGCAAGTCGGTGCTGCTTTCGATGCTGGCCCGCTATGCCCGCGCCGATGTCAACATCATCGGCCTCGTCGGCGAGCGCGGCCGCGAGGTTCAGGAGTTCCTGCAGGAGGACCTCGGGCCGGAGGGCCTCGCCCGCTCGATCGTCGTCGTCGCGACCTCCGACGAGCCCGCTTTGATGCGCAAGCAGGCGGCGCTCACCACGCTGACGCTCGCCGAATATTTCCGCGACCGCGGCCTGCAGGTGATGTGCCTGATGGATTCCGTCACCCGCTTCGCCATGGCGATGCGCGAGATCGGGCTGGCCGCCGGCGAGCCGCCGACGACCAAGGGCTACACCCCGACCGTCTTCGCCGAATTGCCGCGCCTTCTGGAGCGTGCCGGGCCAGGCACCGAAGACGGGGCCATCACCGGCCTCTTCACCGTGCTGGTCGATGGCGGCGACCATGACGAGCCGGTCGCCGACGCGGTGCGCGGCATCCTCGACGGCCATATCGTGATGGAGCGCTCCATCGCCGAGCGCGGCCGCTATCCGGCGATCAACATCCTGAAATCGGTCTCGCGCACCATGCCGCGCTCCTGCGACCCGGCTTATTACCCCGTCGTGCAGAAGGCGCGCGCCACGCTCGCGACCTATGCCGACATGGAGGAATTGATTCGCCTTGGCGCCTATCGCCAGGGCGCCTCGGCCGAGGTCGACGAGGCGATCCGCCTCAACCCGGCGCTGGAGGCCTTCCTCAAGCAGGCCAAGGACGATGCGACCTCGCTTCCGGAAAGCTATGCCCGCCTCGCAGCGATCATGAGCGAAGGCGCATGAGCACGGCATCGCCAGGAGGACGCCCTATGACAGGCCGAGGCCCTGACGCCGGCAGGGGACGCTATGTTACAGTCGCCGCCTGCGGAAGGACATCTCGATGCTGCGCTCTTTCCTGATCCTGTTCGTGCTGCTCTCGGGCTCCGCGGCTGCGCGGGCCACGGAGCCCGTTTTGGAACTGATCGGGGCGGGACCTTCCGCGATCACCCTATCGCCCCGGACCGTGGCCACCCTTCCCAACGTCGACCGCGACGTCACCTTCGCCACTTCGAAGGGCCCATCGACCGCGCATTACAGGGGCGTGCTGCTGTGGGACGTCCTGCAGGCGAACAAGGTTTTCGACGGCCTCGATCTCAAGGCTCAGCTCGCCAAGACCATCCTCGTCAATGCCCGGGACGGCTACCGGATCGCCTTCTCGATCGGCGAGATCCATCCGGATTTCGGCAATCTGCCCCTGCTCCTGGTGACGGCGATCGACGGCAAGCCGCTCGACCAGGACTGGCGCCTCGTCGCTCCCGGCGACAAGCGCGGCGCGCGGGCCGTGCGCGATGTCGTGAAGATCGAGCTGCGCTGAAGCCCGCTGCGAACGCCGACCGGAGACCCAGAGCTTGATCGCCACCATCCTGACCGGGCTCGTAGCCCTGATCCACGTCTATATCGCCGTGCTGGAAATCTGGCTCTGGGATACCCCGCGCGGACGCCGGGCCTTCGGCCTCACGCCGGAATTCGCCAAGCAGTCGCGGGTGCTTGCGGCCAATCAGGGCCTCTACAACGCCTTCCTCGCCGCAGGGCTCGGCTGGGGCCTCTGGCTCGGGCCGGCGGGCCTTTCGATCAAGCTGTTCTTCCTGGCTTGCGTGCTCGTCGCAGGCCTCTTCGGCGCGGCCACTGCGAGCCGCAAGATCCTCTACATTCAGGCCCTGCCGGCGGCGCTCGCCTTGCTGGCCCTGCTCGCCGGTTATTGAGAGACGGCCGGCGCCCGCGCGAGCATCCGCGCCAGCGCGAGCATCGCGAAGAAGCCGAAGAACTGGATCACGGCGGAAAAGATCAGCGTCGCACTGGCGCCGAGACGCTCGATCAGCACCGCGAACAGCAGCGGCGCCACCGCGAAGGCGATGTTCTGCGGCACGGTGAGCTGGCCGAGCATCGCGGCAAAGCCACGCCGCCCGAAGAGCGCGAGCGGCAGCGTCGCACGCGCCACGGAAATGACGCCCAGCGCCGCGTTGAAAACCGCGACGAAGATTCCGGCCGCCACGATCCCCGTCGGCGCCAGGGGCAGGATAAGGCAGCAGAGCGGCCCGAGCAGCAGGCCGAAGAGCGCGACGCGCTCCACTGGCAGCCTCTCGCCCAGCGTGGCGTCGATCGCCCGTGCGACGATGGTGGCGGGTCCACCCAGCGTCGCGATCCAGACCGCCTCCGTCTGCGTCAGGCCGCCCTCCCGGAACAGGCTGATGAGATGCAGCGGCAGCCCCCAGGAAACCAGGCCGCTGGCGGAGAAGGCGAAAGCCGTCAGCCAGAACGCCATCCGCCGCTTTCCGGGCTCGACCCGCCCGGTCTCGAGGGAGGAAGCTGGCGCGGTCCCGGCGGCCGCCGGCGTGGGATGTCCGTGGAAGCGTGGAACCGCCGCATAGATCGGCAGCACGATGAAGAGCTGCATCGCTGCGAAGACGAGCAGCGTCGCGCGCCAGCCGAAGGCACCCATGAGGATCGCCGTCAGCGGCCAGAACAGGCTGGAGGACAGCCCCGTCACCAGCATCATCAGGCCGATGACCCGCCGTGTCCGCTCGCCCATGAGCTGCGCGACGGCGACGTTGCCGACATTGGCGAGCGACATCGCATGGCCGATCCCGATCACGAACCAGCTCGCCAGATAGCTGATCGGCCCTTGCGCCATGGACAGCACCGCGAAGCCCAATGCGCAGATGATCGCGCCCACGCACATCGAGCGGCGCGTCCCTTCCCGGTCGAGCACGCGGCCGATCGCGGGTGCGACCAGCGCGCCCGTCACCAGCAGGATGGTGATGCCGCCGAAGACGATCTCGGCACTGAGCCCGAGATCGCGGTCGAGCGCCTGCATCAGCACCGAGGGCGAATAGAAGGTCGTGCCCCAGCCGATGAGCCGCGTCGCGACCAGCCCGCATAGCAAAGGCCCGTGGCCGGAAAAACGAGATGAGGACGGCAAGGCGAGGAACCCGAAAGAACGGCCAGCTGACCGCCGGAAACTGACTAGATCATCCTGTCACGCCGCGGCAGCAGCGCGGATGCGACTTGAACATGCAGAAAAGGCAGTCCTTTCCGGTAAGAAAGGGTCAACCTCCTTGCGCCTATTGTGACGCCGTCTCGCGGAGTTTTCCGGTTGCAGGCCGAGGGGTCGGCCGCGACCATGCGCGATCAGGAGTTGAAAACGAGATGAAGTCGCGAGAGACGCTTCTGCGGCTGAAGCGCTTCCAGGTCGACGAAAAACGTCGCCGGGTGAGCCAGATCGAGATGATGATCGCCGACTTCAATCGGATGGCGAACGATCTCGATCGTGAAATCCACTCGGAGGAAGCACGCGCCGGGATCTCCGATCCCGCGCATTTCGCCTATCCGACCTACGCCAAGGCGGCGCTCGGCCGGCGCGACAATCTGCGCCAGTCGGCCGAGAACCTGCAGGGCCAGCTCGACGAGGCCAAGGCCGAATTGCAGGAGGCCTTCGAGGAGATGAAGAAGGTCGAGATCCTCGACGACCGCGAACGGGCGACCGAGCGCGCCGCCGAAGCCGCCCGCGACCAGGCGACGATGGACGCCATCGGGCTGCGCTCGCGGGCCTGAGCGCTCCCGGCCGAAAGCTATCAGGAGGCGGAAGCCCACAGGCTTCCGCCTTTTTTGTTTGCCGGCGATACGGCCGACCGGGACAGGGCGTCATTCTCGGGCTTGCCCCGAGAATCTCATGACCAGAGCGCTCTGATTTCCGAGATGCTCGGGTCAAGCCCGAGCATGACGGCGGTGGATCGCGCCCTCAGGCGACGACCGGGTGGTGCGGCACGCAATCCCGCCGCATCTGGCCCGCCAGCCGCGGGTCGTCGTTGACCTCGATGCCGCGCTTGAAGACCTTGAAGCCCGAGCGCTGGTAGAAGGCGAGCGCGCCCTGATGGTCGATGGTGCAGGTATGCACCCAGAAGCGCGAGATCGGCTTCGCCCAGGCCAGCGCCAGCGCCCGGTTCATCAGCCAGCGTCCGGCTCCCGTGCCGAGCACGGGCTCGTCGAGCCCGAAGAAGGCGAGCTCCGCCTCCCCCGCCTCGCGAAAATCGAGTTCCAGCAGCCCGACATCGCGCCCCTCATAACGTGCGGCATAGATCGCGACGGATGGATCGGTGAGGGTCGCTTCCAGCTCGGCACGCGGCTCGGTAAGGCGGCTGAACCACATCCAGCGCTCGCCGAGCAGCCGGTAGAGGGCGAGATAGCGCTCCGTATCGCGCCCGTCGATCGGCTCGAGGGAGAAAGCCCCGGTTCCCGGCGGGTCGGGCCGCTCGGCCGGTTTCGCGAACATTTCCAGCGACGTGACGACCGCGGCGATCTTGCCGGGCGGTAGGTCCGTGGTACCAGTGAGGCTGATGGTCAGGGTCTGCGTCAAGGCGGCATCCGATGGTGGTTTTGAGTCTGCCGCGATCATGACACGATCCCGGCCGAAAGATCATGGTGCGATGACGCATGGCAGGAGCATATCGCCGCCGGATCGGCGGTACGGGAACGGGCAGCGGCTGCGGCTGCTGTTCGCGCTCCTGGTGATGTGCCTCGCCGTGGTCCCCCATGTCACGCTCGCCGCTTCGCTGATGCGCATGCCCGTGACATCCTCGGGCCAGCATCGGGCGAACCCGCTCGGAACACCCGCCGCGAGCGCCTTGACCGCCACCGAAGTTGCACCCTGCCACCAGCCTTCGCCTTCCGCGAAGGGGCATCCCGCCGGCGCGCCGCCGATCTGCTGCATCATCGGCTGCGGCCTGATCGCGGAAGCCCCCGTGATCGCCCTGCCCTCGCGGACGATCCTCTGGTCGCGGCCCGGCCTCGCTTTGGCCGAGACGCGCGCCGGCATCTCGACCGAGCCGGCCAAGCCGCCGCCCCGAAGCGGGCTCGCGCGAAGCTGAATCCTTTTCCCGTTTTCAGGCGGCTTCAGACACCGTTGCCGGTGCGAGCCGTCATTCGTTCTCACAGGAATCCGAACAATGAATCGCTTCAAATCGTCCCTCGCGGCGCTCGCACTCGCAGCCGCCTTCGCCGGCCCCGGCTTTGTCGAGCAGGCCACGGCCCAGCACCAGGGCCATGGCGGCGGCACCATGAAGATGGACAGCGCGAGCACGGACAGCGCCGCGACCAAGGCCTTCAAGGAAGCCAACGCGAAAATGCACAAGGACATGGACATCTCCTATTCCGGCGATGCCGATGCCGATTTCGTGCGCGGCATGATCCCGCATCACCAGGGCGCCATCGCCATGGCGCGGGTCGTCCTCGCCCATGGCAAGGATCCCGAGATCCGCAAGCTCGCCGAGAACGTCATCCGCGACCAGGAGAAGGAGGTCGGCGAGATGCGTGAATGGCTCAGGAAAAACGGCAAGTAGCCGCTATCAATCCGGCAGGCGGCGGCAACGCCGCTTGCCCTCGGCCCTCCTCGCTGGCAAGAGGACGTGAAGGTTCGCGCCGCTGCGGTGACGACGCGGGCCTGCTTGCCAAGCCCTTTCGAAGTCCCTCCCGTCGCGGCCTTCATGAAACGCTATCTCGATTATCTCTGGCCGATCATCGGGCTCGTCGCGGTCGTCTGGTCCGTCGAGCTGCTTTGGGACAAGCTCAAGGCCGAGGCCGGCACGGACGCGGCCATCGAGGCTCTGCTCCAGAACGCCAATCTCTGGCAGAGCATCAAGATCATCGCCCACCGCATCGGCCACAAGATCGCGGTGATCCCGCCTAACGCCTTCTTCCACGCCGCGCTCGCCACCCTCGTCGCCTATGCGGCGCTCGCCTGGTACGACCGCATCGCCCTGATGCATCTGCGCAAGGAGAAGGGCATCTCCTGGCTCTACATCTCGCTCTGCTCCTTCGTGACCTATGCGCTCTCGCACAATATCGGCGCCTCGGTCTTCTCGGGCGGCATGGTGCGCTACCGTGCCTATACGGCGAAGGGGCTGACGGCGGCGGATGTCGCGATCCTGATCGCGCTCTGCTCCTTCACCTTCGCCTTCGGCACGCTGCTGCTGTTGGGAATCGTGCTGGTCTACGAGCCGGAGATCCTGCGGCCGCTGACGCGGCTGTCGAAATGGTTCGCCATCGGCGACGGCACGGCGCGCCTGATCGGCGTCGGCATGCTCGTCTTCGTCGCGCTCTACACCATCGGCTCCTGGCTCAAGTTCAGGCCGGTGAAGATCGGCAAGTTCGAGGTCATCTATCCGCGGCTGCGCATCGTCGCGAGACAATATCTCGCCGCTCCGCTCGAGCTCGCCGGCGCCGCCGGCATCATCTATTTCGCCCTGCCGGACCAGGGCAATCCGGGCTTCATGGTCGTGCTCGGCGCCTTCCTGCTCTCCTTCTCCGCCGGCCTGCTGAGTCAGGTTCCCGGCGGCGTCGGCGTGATGGAGGCGGTCTTCCTCGCGGTGATGCCCGGCGTGCCGGCACCTGCCGTCTTCGCCGCCCTGCTGATCTGGCGGCTGTTCTATCTCATCCTGCCGCTGGTGATCTCGCTGCCGATCGTGGTCGCCTTCGAGCGTGCGCAGCTCAAGCGCAGCACCCGCATCGCGCCGCCGCCCTGACGGGTCAGCGCGCCCGTTCCGGGCGCTTCAGCGCGATTGCCGCCGCACCGAACATCAGCAGCGCGCCGACGGCCTCGGAGACGCCGAAGGGCTCGCTCAGGACGATGACGCCGACGCCGACGGCAATCGCCGGGCTGATGAAGGCGTAGAGCCCGGCGCGGAAAGCGCCCCAATCCCTCAGCAGCCGCATATAGATGGTGAAGCCCATCAGCGAGCCGCCGATGATGAGGAAGACGACGGCGGGCAGCACGGGCGATCGCACCAGCGCAGCGAAATCGGCACGGCCGACCGGCTCGACCAGGGCGGACACAGCCGACAGTCCGATGCCGCCGATCAGCGTCTGCCAGCCGGCCAGCGTCAGCGTCGGCATCGTGCCCGCGATCGGCCGCGAGAGCACCGCGCCCGTGCAGTAGAACAGGGTGCCGAAGGCGACCGCGGCGAGCCCGACCGCCTCCAGCGGATCGCCATGCACCGCCGAAAGCCCGCCCGGCGCCCGCGTCGCGAAGAGGAAGCCGAGCCCCACCGTGCCGAGCCCGATCGCGGCGAGCTTGCGCGCGTCGATGCGCTCGCCCTCGATCGCGCGGCTCGCCAGCAGGGTGAAGATCGGGATCGTCGCGAAATTGACGATGGCCGCGAGTCCGGTCGGCGCATGGGCGGTGCCCCAGAACAGCAGGCTGTAATTCGCGGTGTTGAGCAGCAGCGCCGTGACGATCAATCGCGGCCAGGCTCCAGCAGGCACTTTCGGCAGGTCGCGCCCGGCCCAGAGCAGCATCAGCACGCCGGCGAGCGAAAAGCGGACGGCGGCCAGGAACACCGGCGGCACATGCGAGGCACCGACCTTCACCGGCAGCCAGGTCAGCCCCCAGACGAGGCACATCACGGCGAAGAGGGCGGCATTCCGGTTCATGATTGTCGCTTAGCGGCGCAGCCGGATGCTGACCATTGCGCGGCAGGCATTAGGGGGCCGTGGAAACGAGAGGTGCTGCGGCGCCGACCGCGCTTGCGAGGAGCGTCAGCGACGAAGCAATGACGGCTAGACGCTGCCGACCGTCTTCAACCGCGCGCGAGGGTGAATCTCGCTCTGCGACAGCACCGGCGTCTCGCGGCGGAAGCGCTCGATGATCTGCCTAGCGAAGGGCCGCGCCATGCCGGAAGTGACGAGCGCCGGCATTTCGCCGATGCGCGCCGCGTCCTCGAACTTGTCGCGGACATGGCGGACGAACTCCTGCAGCCGCGAGGGTTGCATGGCGAGATGGCGGTCCTCGCCCTGGCCGATGATCGATTCCGCGAAGACGCTCTCCCAGGCCGGCGAGAGCGTGATGATCGGCAGCACGCCGTTGCCGTCGGAGAACTGCGCGCAGATCTGGCGGGCGAGCCGGGCCCGGACATGCTCGGCGATATCGCGCGGGTTCTTGATCCCGCCCGCGACCTCCGCGATGCCCTCGATGATGGTGCCGAGATCGCGGATCGAGATGCGCTCGGCCAGCAGCAATTGCAGCACGCGCTGGATGCCGGTGGTCGAGATCTGGTTCGGAACGATCTCCTTGATGAGATCGGCATGGTCCTTCGGCAATTCACGCAGCAGCTTCTGCACCTCGGCATGCGAGAGCAGCTCCGGCATGTTCGACTTCAGCACCTCGGTGAGATGCGTCGAGATCACCGTCGCGGCGTCGACGACGGTGTAGCCGCGCAGTTGCGCCTCATCCTGCAGCGCCGAGTCGATCCAGGTCGCCGGCAGGCCGAAGGTCGGCTCGAGCACATTGTGGCCGGGCAGGTTCACCGTGCCGCCCATCGGGTCCATCGCCATATACTGGCCGGCATAGACGATGCCATGGCCGGCATCGATCTCCTTGATCTTGATGTAGTAGTGGTTCGCCTCGAGCTGGACGTTGTCGACGATCCTGACCGCCGGCATGACGAAGCCGAGCTCGGCCGCGAGCTGGCGCCGCAGCGCCCGGACCTGATCGGTCAGGCGGTCCTGCCCGCCCGGCGCGTTGACCAGCGGCAGCAGCGCATAGCCGATCTCGATCTTGAGCTCGTCCATCTTGAGGAGGTCGTTCAGCGTCTCCTCGCGCGGCGTGCCGTCGGGCATCACCGCCCCGCTGGCCTGCGCCGCCTCCGCCTGCGCCGTCTCATCGGCGCGCTGCTTGGCGGCGCGGCCGAAATGGCGGGCCAGAAAAGCGGCGCCGCCCGCCAGCAGCAGGAAGGGCAGCATCGGGATGCCGGGCAGGACCGCGATCAGCAGCATCACAGCCGCCGACATGCCGAGCGCCTTCGGATAGCCCGAGAGCTGCTTGCCGAGCGCCTTGTCGGCCGCGCCGCGCACGCCCGCCTTCGAGACGAGCAGGCCGGCGGCGGTCGAGACGATCAGCGCCGGGATCTGGCTGACGAGGCCGTCGCCCACCGTGAGCTGGGTGTAGTTGTGCGCCGCCTGGCCGAAGCTCAGCCCCTGCTGCGCCACGCCGATGATGATGCCGCCGAGCACGTTGATGAAGGTAATGAGCAGGCCGGCGATGGCATCGCCGCGCACGAATTTCGAGGCGCCGTCCATCGAGCCGAAGAAGGAGGATTCGTCTTCGAGCGCGCGGCGCCGCAGCTTCGCCGTCTCCTGGTCGATCAGCCCGGCGGAGAGGTCGGCATCGATCGCCATCTGCTTGCCCGGCATTGCATCGAGCGAGAACCGTGCGGCGACCTCAGCGATACGGCCCGAACCCTTGGTGATGACGACGAAATTGACGATGATCAGGATGGTGAAGACGATCACCCCGATCACGAAATTGCCGCTCATCACGAAGCCGGCGAAGGCCTCGATGACATGCCCCGCCGCAGAGGTGCCTTCATGGCCATGGGCGAGAATGAGGCGCGTCGAGGCGAGGTTCAGCGCCAGCCGGAACATGGTGACGATGAGCAGCACCGTCGGGAAGGCCGAGAACTCCAGCGGCTCCTCGATGAAGAGCGCCGTCATCAGCACCAGCACCGACAGGATGATCGACAGCGCCAGCAACAGGTCGAGCAGGACCGCCGGCATCGGGAAGATGAGCACCACCAGGATGCCCATGACGCCGATCGCCAGGAACAAGTCCGGACGGTTGAACAGCTTTCCCATCGCGTTGCGATCGGGAAGGTTGAAGCCGCCTCCCTGACCTGCCGTCACATCGGTCATCGACCGCCCCGCCCTCTCGCCGGTCGTCATCCGCGTACGGACGCCGCGCGCTCCGGAGCGGAGCGCGACCCGGCAATTCTTGCCGGGTTCATGGTGAACGAATTGTTAAGACGCGAAAGAATTTCGGGCCGGAACCTTCCGATGAACGGATGGTTATCGAAAGGCCGCGTTGTGGCCGCATTCGCCGTTCCAACTCGCCGGCGGGCGGCGAGACCCTGCCAAATCCCAACGATATCGGAGGAAATCTTGAACAGACGATCCTTTCTGACGAGCCTTTTCGGTGGTCTCGCGGTTGCCGGCATCGGCGGTGCCGCCCTGGCGAAGAACCTGGTCGAAACGGCCCCGTCGCCTGTCGAACCTGCCGCCGGCGCCATAGACCCCGCTCTCAAGGCCGGCCTCGACGAGACCGACGCGGCCTTCACCCAGTATTATCACGGGCGGCCGCGCCATCACCGCCGCCCTCCTCCGCCCGTGCATCACCGGCGGCATCCGCCGATGCATCGCCGCCCGCGCCGCGTGGTCCGCCACGGCCGCGTCTACTACGTCCGCTGACAGCCTGAGGGGCGGCGCCGATCGGTGCCGCCCCTTCCCTTCGAGGCACACCGCCAGAACGATTGGAGGACGCCGGCATGACAGCGCCGGACAGAAGCCGGGAAGGCGTGATCGAAACCGACGTGCCGGCGCGGCTGGACCGCCTGCCCTGGTCGCGGTTCCACACCCTCGTCGTGGTCGCGCTCGGCATCACCTGGATTCTCGACGGGCTCGAGGTCACTCTCGCCGGCGCGGTGTCGGGAGCGCTGAAGGAAAGCCCGGTCCTCAAATTCACCAATACCGAGATCGGCATGGCGGGCGCCGCCTATATCGCCGGCGCCGTGCTGGGCGCCGTCTTCTTCGGCTGGCTCACCGATCGGCTGGGCCGCAAGAAGCTCTTCACCATCACGGTCCTGGTCTATCTCACGGCCACGGCCGCCACCGCGTTCTCCTGGAACCTGTGGAGCTTCCTCGCCTTCCGCTTCCTCACGGGGATGGGCATCGGCGGTGAATACACGGCGATCAATTCGACGATTCAGGAACTGATCCCCGCCCGCGTCCGTGGCTGGACCGATCTCGTCATCAACGGCTCCTTCTGGGTCGGCGCCGCGCTGGGCGCACTCGGCGCCATCGTGCTGCTCGACCCCGCCCATATCGAGCCCGAGCATGGCTGGCGGCTCGCCTTCTTCATCGGTGCCGTGCTCGGCCTCGTCATCCTGATCCTCAGGCAATGGATTCCCGAAAGCCCGCGCTGGCTGATCAGCCACGGCCACCATGAGCGCGCCGCCGCGATCGTGGCCGATATCGAGCGCCGCTCCGGCTTCATCTCGCCCGGCGGAGAAGTCCTGCCGCCGACCCGGCTGCGCCCGCGCGCCGCGACGCCGCTGCGCGAGGTCTTCCGCGCACTCTTCGTCCTGCATCGCGACAGGGCGCTGGTCGGCCTCGCGCTGATGGTCTCGCAGGCCTTCTTCTACAACGCGATCTTCTTCACCTACGCGCTGATCCTGACCGATTTCTATCATGTGCCGTCGCAGGCGGTCGGCTGGTTCATCCTGCCCTTCGCGGCTGGCAATTTCCTCGGTCCCCTGCTGATCGGACGCTTCTTCGACACCCGGGGCCGGCGCTTCATGATCGCCGCGACCTATGCGCTCTCAGGCCTGCTCCTGACCGGCACCGGCTATCTGTTCTGGCGCGACTGGCTCACAGCCTCCCATCTCACCCTGTGCTGGAGCGTCGTCTTCTTCTTCGCCTCGGCAGCGGCGAGCTCGGCCTATCTCACGGTGTCCGAGACCTTCCCGGTCGAGATGCGGGCGCTCGCTATCGCCGTGTTCTACGCGATCGGCACCGGCGTGGGCGGCATCGCCGGCCCCTGGCTCTTCGGCATCCTGATTGACACGGGCTCGCGCGGCAGCGTCTTCGGCGGCTATCTGCTCGGTGCGGCGCTGATGCTCGCCGCGGCAGTCATCTCGGCGCGCTTCGCGGTGCGGGCCGAGCGCCAGCCGCTCGAAAGCGTCGCGCGGCCTCTTAACGCGGTGGATTGAGCTTTCCCATCGGCAATAACCATGCGGGCCGAAAAGACGTCAGAGGGAACAAATCATCATTTAAATGCATTACTCCCCACCTGCATTCCGCCCTTATGAATGCAGGGGGAGATGTGGTGAAGACAGTCTGGAGGCCGTCGTGGACAGACGCTCATTCCTGATGACATTGGTCGGGGGCTTCGCCGCCGCCGGCCTTGGCGGGATCGCCGCCGCCGAAGCCGCGCAACCGGCTCGGATATTGCCGCCGGAAGGCGCGCCGCTCAAGGACGCCGAAGCCGTCCCGGCGGAGACGAAGGAGGCGCTGGACAAGACCGACGCCGAATTCAGCCAGTACTACTACTACCGCCGGCCGCGCTATCGCTACTATCGGCGGCCCTATTATCGGCCGCGCTACTACTACCGGCCGCGCTATTATGCCCGCCCGCGCTACTATTATCGCCGGCGCTGGTAGGAACCGCTCTCCGGGTCAGGCCGCGCTGATGCGGGTCTGACCCGGCTCCGCCACAGGGATGCCGGAGGCGGTGTATTCGCCGAGCTTGTTGCGCAGCGTGCGGATCGAGATCCCGAGGATCTTGGCTGCATGCGTCCGGTTGCCCAGGCAATGGTCGAGCGTGTCGAGGATGAGCTCCCGCTCGACATCGGCGACGGTGTGGCCGACCAGGGAACGCGTCATCGCCTCCGCCGTCTGCGCGGCCCGGCCCGCGGCATCCCGCGAAACCGTGGCGGCAGGCCCGAGCGCCTCGCCTTCGGGCGTCAGGACAGCCGAGGCCGTGATCTCCGGCCCGCTCGCCAGCAGCACCGCGCGATGCATGGTGTTTTCCAGCTCGCGAACATTGCCCCGCCAGGCATTGGCCAGCAGCAGCTTGCGCGCGTCAGTCGCGATCGGCCGGGCCGGCAAGCCGTTCACCTCGGCGTATTTCTTTCCGAAATGCTCGGCGAGCGCCAGGATGTCGCCCGGCCGCTCGCGCAGCGCCGGCAGGCGCAGATGCACGACATTGAGCCGGTAGAACAGGTCCTCGCGGAAAGAGCCTTCGCGCACCGCATCCCCCAGATTGCGGTTCGAGGTCGCGATGATGCGGATATCGACCTTGACCGGCTGGGCGCCGCCGACGCGGTCGATCATCCGCTCCTGCAGGGCGCGCAGCAGCTTCGCCTGCAGACGGACATCCATCTCCGAGATCTCGTCGAGCAAGAGCGTGCCGCCATTGGCCTCCTCGAACTTGCCGACGCGGCGGGCGATGGCGCCGGTGAAAGCGCCCTTCTCGTGGCCGAACAATTCGGATTCGAGCAGATTGTCGGGAATCGCCGCGCAGTTCACCGCGACGAAGGGCCTGTCCTTGCGGGCCGATTTCTGGTGCAGATGGCGCGCGATCACCTCCTTGCCGGTGCCGCTCTCGCCGGTGACGAGCACGGGCGCCTCCGAGCGCGCGATCTGCGAGGCGAGCTGGACGACGCGCTCCATCGCCGGGTCGCGCCAGATCAGGCTGGTCTGATCGGCCGCCACGGCCTCCAGCACGGCCGCGATCAGCTCCGGATCCGGCGGCAGCGGCACGTATTCGCGCGCGCCGGCCTGGATCGCGGCGACCGCCGCGCGGGCATCGGTCGAGGTGCCGCAGGCGATGATGGGCGTACGGATGCGCTCCGCTTCCAGCGCCGCCACATAGGCCGCGATCGGCTGCACCACGTCGATCATCAGCAGGTCGGCGCCCTTGGCGCGCAGCACCGCGAGCGTCTGGTCGAGCCCTTCGGTATGGGTCACAGCCGCACCGTGCGACATCGCGATCTTGGCCGCGGCGATGATCTGTCCCTTGAGACCGCCGGCAATGATGAGGCGCATGGCTCAGGTCCTTTTGCTTGCTGTTCGTGAAGGCGGCCGCACGTTCACCGGTCCGCCTTGATGATTTCGGTCATGGTCACGCCGAGCCGCTCCTCCACGACGACGACCTCGCCGCGCGCCACCAGGCGCTCGTTGACGAAGATGTCGATCGCCTCGCCGACCCGCCGGTCGAGCTCCAGCACGGTGCCGGGCACGATCTGGAGGAGATCGCCGACCGCCACCTTCGAGGAGCCGAGCACGGCCGAAACCGTGACCGGCACGTCGAAGACCTGTTCCAGATCCTCCGCCGTCTTGACCGGCACCGGACCCGAACGCGCAACCGAGGTATCGTTCTGATCGAACGACAGATCAGCCTGGTTGAGGGGCGGCAGATTGAGATCGTTCTGCTGGCTCATGGCTCAAACCTTCACTGCCCGGGACGGCTGCCACCGGGGAAAACACTGGCGACCGCCTGCTCGATCAGCGCCGAGAGCTGTTCGCCATCCATCACGAAGCCGCCTTCGGCCCATTCGATCCGCCCGTCGCCGGGGCGGATATCGGCTTCGCCCAGCACGATCAGGCGCCCGGCGAAGCCGTGCTCCCGCGTCATCCGCTTGACGAGCTCCTCCGCCGCCTCGACCGACGCCTCCGGGACGCGCAGGACGAGATGCGGCGCCTGCCGCGCATGGACGATGCATTCGCGCACGGCCTGCTCCAGCGCCGCCATCGGCTTCTCGGCCAGGGCCGCTCCGGCGAGCGCCTTCGCCGCAGCGAGAGCGACCTGCGCCGCCTGCTCCTCGATGGTGGCCATGCGCGCCGCCTCCAGCGCGAAGAGCCGCTCGGCCGAGCGCGCGAGCTGCCCCGCAAATCCGCTGAGCTGCCCCTCGGCCTCGTTGCGGCCCTGCTCCAGGCCGGCGTGGAACCCCTCGGCCCGGGCCGCGCCGAGATCGGCCTCGCTGGCGGCCTTGCGGCTGCCCTCGCGGAAGTCGGTCCCGAACATGAATTTCGTCGCGGTCGCCTTTGCCATCTCAGTACACCAACTCGTCTTCGGCATTGCCCTTCGACAGCACGATCTCGCCCTTGTCGGCGAGGTCCTTGGTCAACGTCACCAGCTTGGTCTGGGCCTCGTCGACCTCCTTGAGGCGCAAGGGACCCAGCCCTTCCATGTCGTCCTGCATGTTCTTGGCGGCGCGCTGGGACATGGCGCCGAAGAAGAAGTCGCGCATCGGCTGGCTGGCGCCCTTGAGCGCGCGCGCCAGGACGTCCTTGTCGACCTGCCGCATCAGCGTCTGCAACCCGGCGGGGTCGAGCTTGGCCAGATCCTCGAAGGTGAACATCAGGGCGCGGATGCGCTCGGCCGCTTCCTGGTTGGAGGCGTCGAGCGCGGACAGGAAGCGGATTTCCGTCTGCCGGTCGAAGCCGTTGAAGATCTCGGCCATCATCTCGTGCGGGTCGCGCCGGCGCGTCTGGGTCAAGGTCGAGACGAATTCGGTGCGCAGCGTGTTCTCGATATGGTCGAGCGCTTCCTTCTGCACGGATTCGAGCCGCAGCATCCGGCCGACCACCTCGATCGAGAGATCGCCGGGCAGGTTGCGCAGCACGTTGGCGGCATGCTCCGGCCGGATCTTGGACAGGATCACCGCGATGGTCTGCGGGTATTCGTTCTTGAGGAAGTTCGCGAGCACCACGGCATCGATATTGCCGAGCTTCTGCCACATGTTGCGGCCGGCCGGCCCGCGGATCTCCTCCATGATCAGGGCGACCTGATCGCTCGGCAGGATCTTCTCGAGCAGCGAGATGGTGCGGTCGAAGGAGCCGGTGACGGCGCCGGCGCTGGAGAGCTTGCCGACGAAGTCCAGCATCAGCCGCTCGACCTCGTCGGCATCGACGGTGCCGAGCTCGGCCATGGCGCGGGTGATGATGCGGATCTCGTCGTCGTCGAATTCCTGCCAGATCGTCTTGCCGTGCTCCTCGCCGAGAACGAGCAGGATCACGGCGGCGCGCTGCGGCCCGGTCATCTGGGCGATCGTCATCATGCCAAAGCCGCCGCCCTCGATGGCGTCGGGAAGGCCGGTGCTGCGTGTCGCGAGGGAGCGTGTGTCTGCCATGGTTCAGCGGCCCGTCATGCCGGTGCTCTCTCATGGATCCAGCTCCGCAGCACCGCGACCGAATCGGCCGGGTTCTGGGAGACGAGCGCGCCGATCTTCTCGACCGACTGCGCCTTGAGCTGGCCCTTGACCTGGGCGATGGCGAGCATGCGCTCCGAGGGCATCTCGACCTCGGACGAAACGAGCTCGCCATTCGGGCCGACCGTGGCCACGGCACGGCCGGGCACCGCCGGATCACCGGTGGGCTCGCCATCCGGCCCGACCAGCGTCCCGTTGCGCATGAAGCTCGGGATCGGCCGCACGCCAACGCTGTTGTCGGACGCAAGCACCTGCTTCAGCAGGGGACGCACGACGGTCATCAGAACGATCAGCGTGAGCAGCGAGATGACGCCGAGTTCGGCGAAGCGGACGAGGTCCTCGCGGCTGAACGACAGGAGCTGCTGCATCAGCGTCGGCTCGGTCAGGTCGCCCGGAACCTGCGGCGCCTCGGCGAAGCGCAGATTGACGACCTCGACCTTGTCGCCGCGATTCTGGTCGAAGCCGACGGCGGTGCGCACCAGCTCGCTGATCCGGTCGAGCTCCTCGTTGCCGCGCGGCTGATAGGCCATCTCGCCGTTCTGGCCGCGGTTGTAGTTGCCGTCGACGAGCACGGCCACGGAGAGCTTCTTGATGCGCCCGCCTTCCTGCAGCTCCGTGCGGGTCGTCTTCGAGATCTCGTAATTCACCACCTCCTCGTTCTTCGAGGAGGAATCGCGCTGGTTCTGCTGCGCGCCGTTCGTCTGCTGCGCGCCGGGGAGTTCGTTGCCGACGGTGACGGTGCCGTTGCCGCCCTCGGCCGTCGCCGAGGCCTCGGTGCGGTTCTGGCTGGAGCGGACGACGCGGCTTTCCGGGTCGAAGCTCTCGGAACGGCTCTCGACCCGGTTCGCATCGAGCGTGGCCGAGACCTGCACCCGCGCCCGGCCGGAGCCGACCACGCCAGCGACGATATCCTCGACCTGCGACTTGATGCGCTTCTCGATCGCGGTCTGGCGCTCGTCGAGGCCGAGCCCCAGAATGCTCTGCTCGTCCCGGGCGCCGTCGGCCAGCAGCCGTCCGCGCTCATCGACGATCGAGACGCGCTCCGGCTTCAGCCCGTCCACGGCGGAGGCGACGAGATGGCGGACCGCCCGGACCTGGGCGGCATCGAGATCGCCGGCGAGCTTGAGCGCAATCGAGGCGCGCGGCGGCTCGCGGTCACGCTCGAACAGGCGCCGCTCGGGAATGACGAGATGCACGCGCGCCGCCTGCACCCGGCCAATCGAGCGGATGGTGCGCGACAGCTCGCCCTCCAGCGCGCGCAGATGGTTGATGTTCTGCACGAAACTGGTGGAGGAGAAGGCGTCGCCCTTGTCGAAGATCTCGTAGCCGACGCCGCCGCCGGCCGGGATGCCCTTGCCGGCGAGGTCGAGCCGCAGGCGCGGCACGTCGTCCTTGGGCACCAGCACCGTCTGCCCGTCGCCGCGCAATTCGTATTTGATCCCGCGCGCGTCGAGATCCTTGAGGATCGCGCTCGTGTCCTGGCTGGAGAGATCGGAGAACAGCACGCTCATCGCCGGCTGCGACATCTTGAGCATGACGAAGCCGAAGAAGCCGACGAGCACGAGCGTGACGGCCAGCATCGCCGCCAGACGCGCCGCACCGAATTTCGCAAACTGCTCGATAAGCCCGCTCACGCCGCCATCCGTTCCACAAAGCCGCGGGGGCTGCGCGAGTTGCGCCGCCCACTAGGCAAGTTTTTCCCAGCGCATGGTTAGCGGGCGGTTAATTTTTGCCCCCATCCCATTAATCATTTGACGAGCCGGGGCCGGCGCAGACGAAAAAGGCGCCGGTCCGGAGACCGACGCCCTGAAAAACGGGGGAGGATGCCGCCGGCTTACTGGCGGTAGTGCTGGATGCGGGTCGTGCGCAGACCGGCGAGCCCATGCTGGTCGATCGACATCTGCCAGCTCAGGAACTCATCGACCGTCAGAGTGTAACGCTGGCAGGCTTCCTCGAGGCTGAGCAGGCCGCCGCGAACCGCCGCGACCACCTCCGCCTTGCGCCGGATGACCCAGCGCCTTGTATTCATCGGCGGGAGATCCGCGATCGTCAGCGGACTTCCGTCCGGTCCGATCACGTATTTAACCCGCGGTCGCAATGGCTCGGTCATGGTACACTCACACAACTCAACAGAGCTACTGAAGGCGAGCCTAACCTTCCGGTTTTAAGATTTACCTAAAACGATCGCGCGGGATGTCCGCGTCTGATTCGCGCCACCTCACTCGGACCGGGTGACGCTCTTCACCTTGTCGAGCGGCACGCTGATGGAGCCGATCTTGAGGCTTGGAATCGAGGTGGTGAAATCGACGCCGTCGACCACGCCGCTGATCTGCGTCTTCACCGTCAGGCTTTGCCCCGCAACGCTCGTGCCCTGGATGCTGACGGTATAGGCGCCGTCCGGCGCCTTCGTGCCGATCGAGGTCGTCCCGTCCCAGCCCAGGCTCTGGTCGCCGGCCGCGAGGCTGCGGGTCATCGTCTGCACGACGCTGCCGTTCGAATCCTTGATCGTGATCGTGGCCTGGCCGGCAGCCGAGGAATTGACCTTCCAGGACGCGTTGCCGTCCTTCAGGAGAGCGGTCGCTCCGTCCGCCGTGATGTTGGAGCCGACGAAGCTGACCGCATTCGTCGCCGTGCCGGCCGCGCTGAGGCTCAGCAGCGAGCCCAGCGTATCGTTGGTCTTGAGCTGCTGCTCGACGCCGGCGAACTGCACGAGCTGTGCGGTGAACTGGTTGGTGTCCATCGGGTCGAGCGGCGACTGGTTCTTGAGCTGCGTCGTCAGCAGCAGCAGGAACTGGTCGAAATTGCCCGCGATCGAACTGCTGCTCGAGGAGCTGCTCGACGTATTCGAAGAGCCCGAAGACCCATCCACACCTGAAACGGCCATGTTGTCTGTCCTCGCTCAGATGCTGAGATCGACGCCGCCGAGCCGCACGAGGCGGCGCTGCGGCACGGGTGTCGTGGGAAGAACGGCATCGTCGCCGGCCTCGGCAAGGGAAGGCGGACGCGAACGCTGCGGCGCCTCCTCCTGCTGGCGATGCTGCCGGAAGGCGGATTGGTCGGACGGATCGCGCAAGCTGATATCGATGCCGCTATCGGAGGGCTTGAGCCCTGCCTGCTCGAAGGCCCGCTCCAGCGTGCGCGCATCGCGCTGCAGCAGATGCAGGGTCTCGACGCGGTCGACGACGAGCCGGGCGCTGACCTCGCCCTTGTCGGAAATGGAGAGATTGACGTCGACGCGCCCGAGTTCGTCGGGATCGAGCCGGATATCGAATTGCCGGGCGCCCGAAAGCGCGCGCAGGCCGATCTCGATCGGCACGACATGCAGGGGCGTCGCCGCGAGCGCGGCCTGACCTGATCCGGACGGCAGGGCGGGGTTCGGCGTGGCAGCAGCCTGGTCGAGCGGCGACAGGGAGTGGGCCGTCCCGGTCCCCCCCACCGCCTGCTGGACCAGCGCGGTAAGGTCGATCGGCGCCAGCGCCTGCTGCACGGCTTCGGCCGGCTTGGCTTCGCCGGCCACGACAGCAGGCCCCTGGGCAGGAAGCCCCTGCGCGGCATCCGCCTTCGCGCCGGCAACGGCGGCATCGGCATCGACGGACTTGTGGGCTTGCCCAGCATGCTGCGAGCTCTCGCCCGGCGTCGCTCCGGTCAGCGCGGCGCCGAAAGCCGGCTTGCCCGCGGCCCCATCGGGGCTGCCGGCCTGGGCCGCAAGGGCGCGTTCGGCCTGAAGCTGTGCCTTCGCGACAGGGCCCGCCCCGACCGGCACGGCTCCGCCTTTCGCAGCCGCGGCCTCGTCCGGCTTCTCACCGCCGGCCGCAGGCAAGGACAGCGACAGGACTGCCGCGACCAGCTGCGGGACAGGCTTTTGATCCACCGGCGCAACCGCCGCTTCGCCGGAGACCTTGTCGCTGGCGTCCTTGTCCGCAGACGCCGCCTCCGCGCCTTCGGCTTTCTTGTCCTTGTTCTCGCCGGCCTTCTTGCCGCCCTTCTCTCCGGCTTCCGCCGTTCCGGTGGCCTTGCCCTCGATCTCGCCCTCCGGCGAGGCGCCCTGCCCCTGCGCGGCGGCGAGGAGCTCTGCCAGCGTGCCGATGAAGGAATCCGGCTGGACGGGCGAAGAGCGCGTCGGCGTCGCCGCGTCGGCAGGTTCCGTGGCCTTGCCGGGCTTGCCGGCCGTCGCCTCCGCCGCGGCCTTCGCGTCCTGCGGCTGAGTTGCAGCCCGCGTGCCGTCGACAGCCGCACCCTTCTTCGGCTCCGGCGAGCCCGACGAAGCGTCGGCTGTCTCCGGCAGGGAGAAACCCTCGCCGCTTCCGGCAGCGCCGGCCTCGGCAGGACGGCGGCGCGGCGCCGGCGTCTCCTTGGCGGGCGAGGTGTTGAACACGGTTTCGACAGGCATGAACGGTTCCGCAACGCGGGCAAAGGGCACCCGCTTGCGGTCAGCAAGTTGCGCGCCAGGGGCGGCCGCCTATATTTCAATGGCTTAGCCCGTCACGCCCTGCGTTTCCGGCGGCAGAATCCGCCTTCGCCCTTCATCGAGCCGGCAGGATTTGCCGATCGCGCTGGCCGCAGGCGGCCAAAGCCGATATAGAACCGCGACCGCGCGAAACGCGCTCCTGAACCTCGATCCCGAATGACCACGGCCCTCAACTCCCTCGATATCGCCAAGCCGCCCTCGGCCACGCGCGTGGTCGCGGCGATGTCGGGCGGCGTGGATTCCTCGGTCGTGGCCGCGTTGCTGAAGCGTGAGGGCTATGACGTGGTCGGCGTCACGCTGCAGCTTTACGATCACGGCGCGGCTGTCCATCGGGCAGGCGCCTGCTGCGCCGGCCAGGATATCCATGATGCCCGCCGCGTCGCCGAGACCATCGGCATCCCGCACTATGTGCTGGATTACGAGAGCCGCTTCCGCGACGCGGTGATCGAGCGCTTCGCCGAGAGCTATCTCGCCGGCGAGACGCCGATCCCCTGCGTCGAGTGCAACCGGACCGTGAAGTTCCGCGACCTGCTCGATCTGGCGAAGGAACTCGGCGCCGATGCGCTGGCGACCGGCCATTACGTCGTCAGCCGCGATCTCGGCGATGGCCATCGCGGCCTGTTCCGCGCCGCCGACATGAATCGCGACCAGAGCTATTTCCTCTATGCCACGACGCAGGAGCAGCTCGACCTGCTGCGCTTCCCGCTGGGTGGCATCGACAAGGCGCAGACCCGCGCGCTCGCCGCCGAGCTCGGCCTCGCCATCGCCGACAAGCCCGACAGCCAGGACATCTGCTTCGTCCCGAACGGCCGCTACGCCGACGTGATCGAGCGGCTGAAGCCCGGCGCCGCCCGCCCCGGCGAGATCGTCCATCTCGACGGGCGCGTGCTCGGCCAGCATGACGGCGTGCTCCACTACACCGTCGGCCAGCGCAAGGGCTTGCGGCTCAGCGCCGCCGAGCCGCTTTACGTTCTGCGGCTCGATGCCGATGACGCCCGCGTCATCGTCGGTCCGCGCGAGGCGCTGAGCGTGCGCGAGGTCCGCCTGCGTGATCTCAACTGGCTCGGCGGCATGGCGCTCGACGCTCTTCCGGCGGAAGGGCTCGACGTTGCCGTGCGCGTCCGCTCGACGCGTGCGCCGCGCGAGGCGCGGCTCTTCCGCGACGACGAGGGGCTGCGCATCGAGCTCGCCACCGATGAGGAAGGCGTCTCGCCCGGCCAGGCCTGCGTCATCTATACCGATGCCGGCCCCGGAGCGCAGGTGCTCGGCGGCGGCACGATCCTGCGCCGGCCGCTCGCCATGCCCGCCTCGCCCTCCCCGGCGGCGCTCGCCTTGTCCTGACGCAGCGGTCGCGTCGCTCACCTTGCCTGTTCGGAATCGTCGATGCCGGTGACAGACCACCTCGAAACCCAGAAGCGCGCCTATGCCACCTGGGCCAAATTCTACGACAAGATCTATCAGCGCATGCTCTCCCGGCCGCAGCGCGAGGCCGTGACGGCGGCTTGCGCCTGCGGGCCCGAGATTCTGGAGATCGGCGTCGGCACCGGGCTGACCCTGCCCTATTTCACGCCGGAATCCCGCGTCGTCGGGGCTGACCTCTCGCTCGACATGCTGAAGGTCGCGAACCGCAAGGTCGCTTCCGGCGGCCTTGGTCATGTTCGCGGCCTGACCGTGATGGATGCCTGCCGGCTCGGCTTCGAGGCGGAACGCTTCGACGCGGTGACGGCGCAATTCGTGATCACGCTCGTCCCTGATCCCGAGCAGGCGCTGGCCGAGATGGACCGTGTGCTGAAGCCGGGTGGCGAGATCGTCATCTCGAGCCGCCTCGTCGACGATGGCGGCGCGCTCGCGCCCTTCTGGGCGGCCGTGGCGCCGCTGGCGCGGGCGATCGGCTGGAGCAGCGACTTCAAGGTCAGCCGCCTGACGGACTGGGCGGCCCGGACCGGGCGCTACGACACGGTCCATATCGGCCGCGGCTATTTCAAGGTCGTGCGGCTGCGCAAGCGCGCCTCGCTCCCGGCCTGATCCGGCTCTCGCGGGATAATCCCGGACGAGGCTTGACGAGGGCCGCCCCCGCCCCCTATACCGCGCCCCTGTGACGGGTCGCCGACGGCGACGGCCGGAACATGTGGCGGGGTAGCTCAGCTGGTTAGAGCAGCGGAATCATAATCCGCGTGTCGGGGGTTCAAGTCCCTCTCCCGCTACCATCAATTCCCCCCGTATCCCCCCCATGCGGCGGGTCGGGAAATGGTCGCCACCGACCAGCCTCGTCAGGTGGCCCTCGATCGAAACCTCTGGTGCTGTCCCGGCCTCGGCCGGGTGAACCGTCACTGTCGCGATGAGATCGCGCAGGGCGGTTTTTGATTCGGCCCCGAACGCGTCGCCGGCCTTGACCGTTTCGGCGAGGATCTCGATCGCCGCGAGGTAGTGGTTCACCGCTGCCGGGTGCAGCGTGACCAGCTTCGGCGGTTCGTCAAGCGCCGCGAGCTCGTCCTGCAGTCGCTTCTTCTCAGCGCGGAGGCGCGGCAGCTCGCGAGCCGATTCCTCCTGCTCGATAATTCCGTCGATATATCCGCGATAGGCACGGTCATAGGAGCGCTCGGCGGCGGCAAGCCGCTTCTCCGCCTGGGCGCGCTGATTGACGACGTCGGCCGCCAGGCGCAGGCGTTCATCGTTGTAGGTTTTCACATAGAGCCCGATGGCCTCGCGCTGGCCGAGCTGCTCTTTCAGCCCGCCGACGACAGCTGCCTCGATATCCTCAAGGTAATAGGCGCGGCCATTGGAGCAGGTGCGGGCCTCGACATAATGCGTGCAGCGGATGCGGGTGCGATCCGCCCGCCGGTCCTTTACCTGCATTCCCGCACCGCAGGCGCCGCAGCGGAGCAAGCCGGAGAGCAGATGCTTCGGCGTCATGCGATCACGCTGCGGTTGCTCCTTCCGCTCCCCGCGGCGCTCCTGCGCGGCGTCGTATGTCTCGCGATCGACGATCGCCAGTTCCGGCGCATCCTGCTCCTGCCAATCGGCCTCGGCGTTCACGCGGGAGATACGCTTGCCGGTGGCCGGATCCTTCACCATCCGCACGCGGTTCCAGACCCGCTTTCCGGCGTAGATCGGATTGAGCAGAAGCCCATGGCCACGCTTGCGGTTGCCGGTGATGGTAATCGCAGCCCAGAAGGTTCCGCGAGGCGGCGGCACTCCTTCGGTATTGAGACGGCCGGCAATGGTGCGCGCCGAGTCGCCGGCGAGATACTCGGCAAAGATCCGGCGAATGATGACGGCCTCGGCCTCGACGATCTCAAGCTTGCCCGGCTGCCCGGCGACCGGCCGATAGCCATAGGCCCGCCCGCCGGCGCTGCGCCCGTCCCTGACCACGCCAGAGAGGCCGCGCCGCACCTTCTGCGCCAGCCCCTTGAGGAAGAGCGCTGACATCGTGCCCTTGAGGCCGATATGCATCTCGGTGATCTCGCCATCGGCGACGGTGACGAGCTTCACGCCGGCGAACTGCGCGGTCTCATAGAGCCGAGCGATATCCGCGAGGTTGCGCGAGAGGCGATCGAGATCCTCGGTCAGAATGACGTCGAACTGGCCGGCAAGAGCGAGACCGATGAGCCGCTGATAATCAGGTCGGCCATGGATTGAGGCGCCTGAGGCGGCACGATCGGCGAAGACGCCGGTGACGGTGAAGCCGAGGCGATCAGCATGCGGACGGCAGAGCGCAACCTGGTCTTCGACCGATCGATCACTCTGAAGGTCGGTTGAGAACCGAGCGTAGATCGCCGCACGCATGCGTCTGAGCCTTCAATAACGCGCCCTGCGCGGCCGCAACTGCATGATCACGGCGCGCCGCCTCCCGCGCAAGCGCCTCGATCAACCGCACGAGCGCGGGATCGAGTGGCCTGTTGAAAGCTGAGGCGGCGCGCGACATCAGCCCACGATCCGCCGAGGCATGGGAATGACATTCTCAGCGACGCGCGCCGCGACAACCATTGAGCCGAACGGCCCAAACCGTTCTGCGACGTGCCAGATGCTCAGGCGCTGACGAACATCAGCTCCGAACGAAGCCACCAGTCTGCGGCACGCTTCGAGCGAGTGGACGCCCTCAGGCAGCGGGATCTCACCGGAGTGAGCAAGCCGATACACCGTCTCAGCATAATCGGCCTCTGCGGCGGGGATGTAGAGTGCCGTCTTCATGCCGGCACCGCCTGACCCGCAGCGCGGCGGGCGACGGCTTTCAGGATGGCCTTGCTGCCATAAATCCTTTGCCCGGGGCGGAAGTACTGCTCCCAGGGCCCGCCGTCAGGCTGCGGATAGCCGGGCTCGAACCAAGCCGCCACGAACCAGCCCGGACGCCCCTCCACGGCGGCGTATATGGCGCCGCGCGCATCAAGTCGTGCGAGGATGCGTTGCCACCGCGGAGGGTGCTTCGAGCGATCGCTGATGCGCTCCAAAGCGATGTCGCCGAACCAATCCTGCGAGACGCGGATCAGAGGCTTGCTACCCGATCGGGCTTCGACCTCGGTCCCGAAGATGGCGACGTCGCCTGCCTCGTCCAGCTCGCACCAAGCGACAGCAGGGTTGGCTGGCGCTCGGAACCGATAATTGCCTGGCCCGACGAATGACTGCGCGGCCTGACCGCCGCCATTTTGATGGACATCCATCACCGATCCCTCCGCTTTAGGAGGGACTCTGACGACTGATTTTTCAGTCGCCAACCATATTGACTGATTTATCCGTCATGCCACCACGGGCATTTCCCTGAAGACAGCGCCCACCACTCCATCGATTGTCAGCCATCCGTCACCCAGCGTGTAGGAGTTGGAATCCTCTTCTCCCATCGGAATGGGATCGATAGAATAGTCTTCATGCAGGGGATCGAGCGATTTAAAGGATAGCCGAAAGCCATCATCGATGATTTCAACGAAACGCGCTGTACGCTCTATAAGATTGTTATTAGGAGACAAGTGGTATTCTACAATAACTAACTGACCCTGCTTCAACTCAATCTTTCCTCCATGATTTTCGAAGCAGTGAAGAATGTCTCCCGGCATTATTCCAGCCTCTGTAAGGGACCGATCTGAGAGCCGATACAATCTTCCAATGTAGCCTGGCAGACGCGGGTCGTCCGCGATCGGGTATTCTGAAGGACGCTGGGGATCACTAACCGCGAGATTTGGCGAGCCAAAGGGGCGATTCGCGCGGAAAACGCCCGCCTCTAGCGTTTCGTAGATTCTCTCTGTCCGGACATCGCGAACCTCGCGAGGCAGGCGGGGCTCCTCATTAAGCGCGCCGGCCAAATAGGAAAACGAGCATCCTAAAGGCCCGGCCAGCTTGTAGAGAGTGTTCATTCTTGGGCTGACAGAGTTACCAGCAAGAATGTCTTGGATAGCCGATTTACCAAGCCCAGCCTCGATGGAGGCCGCCGCTGCGCTTTTGTTTGTAGCAGCCAGGCGCTCGCGGATCCGAGCTTTGAGAACTTCATGCGGGTCGGTCATGCCGGCAATATCCGTCATTTCGAGCTAACTGGCCATGACGATATTTCAGTCAACACCACTTGCGAATGACGGAAATTTCGGTAACGTTAATCGCATGATGATCGAGCATGATCTCCGCTTGTACCTGCTCCAGGTCGCAAACCAATATGCGGGCGCGACCGATGCTGCCCTTTCAACCGTTGCGAGGCGGTGTCGCAACGATAGCTCATTCTTCAAGCGGATCGCTGATCCGTCGCAGAGCTTCACCGTCAAAACATTTGACGAAGTCATCGCTTGGTTCCGCGACAACTGGCCAGCGGATAGGGAAATGCCCGTGCTCAGTCTCGCGGGCACTGGCCGAGGACGCCCCCGAGCTGCGCGCGAGGAGGCCGGCACACATGGTTGATCCGCTGTTCGCTCAGGCACGAACCTGCCTTTTCCCCAACGAACACCTCGACGCGCTGCTGTCCGATCACGACACCCGCGCCAACGTCGACCACAGCCTGGCGGTGATCTACGCCCTCGGGCTGGAGCCGCGGCCGGACGTCATCCGCGAGCAGGCGGCGATCAATGAGGTCGCGCCGGACCAGGCCGAGCTGCTCGTCGCGCTGATCGGCCGCCGGCTTGAGGCTGTGGCCTGACCATGCCGGCGCCGCTCAGGCATCCTCGCGACGTCAAGCTGCTCGATTGGGCGAGCAGGGAAGACTTCGGTCGCGTCAGAGCCGAATGGCTTCAGCTCCACCGCTGGGACACATCGCTCTCGCCGGCGACGATGACCGTGCTTGCTGAAATCGCCGCAAGGATGGCGTCCGACAAGAACTTCGCTTGGCCGTCGATCCAGCGATTAGCTGCCGAGCTTGGCTGGTCAGTTGCGACGGTCAAGCGGTCCATTGCCCAGGCGATCGAGCGGGGGTGGCTTATCTGCGAAAAGCGGGGCTTCGGCGGATCCAACCACTATGCGATGGGCGCTTCGCCGGCCGTCACCTCACAGGTTCTCGAAGAACACGACGAGCGCGTGGCTCTCATGGTCGAGGGTCGCGACATCGCATTGAGCTCAAAAATGAGCCCAATGGCGAAACCGTCCATTGAGCTCAAAACTGAGCCGTCATTGAGCTCAGAATTGAGCTCTCATTCGGCTCAAAAACGAGCCCTCAATGAGCTCAAAAATGAGCCCCTAACCTTATCAAAGAACCTTAACACTGAACCTGACCACAGAACCTCATCGCAGGGGCCTTCCGATGAGACGGTTCAGGATAAGTCTCTAGGGGCATCAAACGACGTTCGAGCTCAGATTTTGGCCCGGGCTGCGAAACGCGGCGTCGATCGGCCGCTGCTGGACCGAGATGGCATCATCAACGGTGAGACCCAGGCTCGCGAACTGCTCATCGAGGTATTCGGCGATGGTGACCATCAGCTCGGCCTAAAGCGGGTGGCAACAGCCGGCCAGCGCGTCCGTTGGCTGATCGATGAGATTGATACCGAGGGCGCGGAAGCGATGGTCGACGGTGTGATTAGCACGCTCGAATTCGTCCTGCGCACCGAGCGCGACCAATCCCAGAAAGCCAAGGTGGCATCATGACCCACAAAATGGCCGACCAGGGGCCGTCCCTCTTCGATTGGGCTGCAGCTCAGCCGATCTCGGTCGTCGAGCCGCCGCGATTGCCGGTCGAGGAGCGCGCCCCGGTCGTCGACTTCCTCGATCGCAGAGAGACGCTGCCGCGGTTCATCCTCTGCCAGCCGAGCCCAGTTGCACATATCGATCGAGCTATCGCGCGGAAGAAGGGCGCACTCGCGCCGGCGCCGATCATCGTCTTCCCGCAAAAGCATCCGGCCTCGCCGGGGAGCTACTCGCCTGAGCCGAGCAGGAGGCAGGGATGAGCGCTCCCTTCATCCCGGGTTGGTGCCTCGTGCGCCAGACAGACGGCAGCACTGCCATCCTGTGGGTGCAGAAGCACCAGCTTCCCAGCTGCCACGCCTGGGTCATAGCCGGCCGCTCGCCTGAGGACTGCGCCAGCGTCGAGACCTGCGCCTTCCTCGCTGCTCAGGTCGAGTTCGAGGAGGAGATGCTGATCAGGCGCATGCCCGGAGTGGAGCCGGTCAGCGCCGACCGGCGGCAGATCTCGCCAGCTTCTCCTTGCGCCTCTGGAAAAGCCAGTTGGCGAGGAGTGCACCGATGATGCCGAACACCGCCCAGCCCCAAAGGCCAATGCCGCCGCCTCGCGCGGTGAGGCCAATGCCGCCGAAGAACAGACCGAAGACGCCGCCGACACCGAACCCGATCCCGAGCCACCTAAGTCGCGGATACCTCCGTAAGAGGCGGGCCAGCGCGTTGCCAACTCGTTCCAATCTGCAGCTCCCCAGCGCATCGCCCGACCGCAGCGGGCGCGATTGGTCCTCTGATCTCACGAATCCTGGGGTCCTTCCATCCCCCCTGCCGGGCGGGGGTTACGCGCGACCCCGGCCCATCTGACGGCAATATTCCCGAAAACCCGGTAACAGTAGGAGGTAACAGTGAGCAATCTCGCGGAAGATTGGCCCATCAAGCACATGCTGATGTCTGAGTTCGCCCGATATCGAGGCGTGTCTCGGAAGACCGTGAGCGAATGGAAACAGCGCGGCCTGCTGGTGTTTGGCGAGGGCGCTGGCTTTACGGAGATGGTCGACATCGCCGCAACGGATCGTCGTCTCGCGGATCGTCCAGCCATCAACCGCGGCGGCGAGGCCAATCAGGTAACAGAGCGTGCTGTTACCCCGCGCAAGGTAACAGGTCGGCGGGGGTAACGGTGCCCGACCAGTCCGCCCGCATCGCAGCGCTCGAGCGCGAGGTCGCAGCCATGAAGGCTGTGGTCGCGCGGCTTGACGGTAGCAATGTTCTCCTCCGGAACATTGGTGAGGGCCGGGCCGATCCCAATGTGCCGAGCATCAGGCTCAAGATCGCGGCAGACCTGATGAAGATCAGCGAGGGCGCGGCCTTGAAGCGTGCCCAGCGAGGCTGGCGCCGGGGCGATCCTGCCTTCGCCCGCTTCCGAGGCGTGTGGCATTTCTCGCCCGCCTACATCCAGCGCGAAGCCGTCAGCCGCTCGGCAGAGTGACCGCTGCCGGCTGTCCGGTTTTGTCCGGTTTTGTCCAGTCCACAAGTCGGCTGGCAGCTGCGATTCTGCACTCACGAACAACGCAACCCTTTCCGAAAGCTGCCGGCTCGCGGGCGAGAGCGACGGCGGCCAGCGCTGCGGTCCGTCTTGAAGCGGGTCCGGACCGCAGCGCGCCCACTGCAGCAGAGAGCAACGGATGAAAGCGACGAAGATGATTGCCAAGATGCTGAGGCAGGACCCGGAGGCCGAAGAGGCTCGGCTGCGGAAACGGCATGAGCAACTCACCGGGCGCCTCGCCGATGCGGTTCTGGCCGCCGACCGCGCCGCGGAATCGCGCCGCGTGATCCTGATTGAGGCCGACGAAATCGACGAGGCGGCTCTGACGAAGGCGGATATTGCTTGCCGCGACACGGCCGGCAGGAAGGCCGATCTGGAGGTGGCTGTCCGCGATGTGGCGCAGAAGCTCCTCGATCTTGAGGGCGCGCGTGTTTCCGCTGCCGACCTGGCCGAGCGCACGCGGGTCGCCGGTGAGCTCGAAGCGAAGGCCAACCTGATCGAAAAGGCAGCCGTCGCTCTCGACAAGGCCGCAGAGGATTTCTTCTTTGCCCGAAAGGCGCTGCTCGAAGTCTACGCGAACGTGCCCTCGGTCGATTTCCTGAGCGCGGAATCCGCAGGAGAACGGGCCGTGCGCTGCGCCGCGTATCTCGCCGGCGCCGTGAAGCAAAGCGAGGTCGACCAGGCGCTCAATATCCCGCAGAGCGCGATCGGCGCATCCATCCGTGAGATGGATCACCTCCGGACGCTAGCCGCGGCGGTGCGCGATGGCTCGGCGCCGGCGGCCATGCCGGAGAATGCGGCGGCGTATGTGCCGATCGTCGCCCCGGACGTGTCTGTGGTGCTGGCGCGCCCCATCCGGTTCCATGGTCCCCTTGGCACGCTGCAGCACGTCGCGGCCGGCGGTGTGATGCTCCCGGCGCCTGTCGCCGCGGCCGCGCGGCAGCTCGGCATCGGCTTCGACTTCGAGAGCGCGGAAGGAAATGCCATTCGCCGCGTTGCCGGCCGCTACGCCATGGGAACGGCCTTCAAGCCGAGCCCGAAGAACGATGGGACCTGGGTCATCGACAAGGGGGAGGTCGACGAAAGCACCGGGAAGCCCAGCCGCGCCGAGATGTGGACGCCTGTGCCGGTCGATCCCTCCGCCTGGCAAGCGCACCAGCAGCGGCAGTCGAGGGCCGTGGCATGATTGTCCGGACCTACAATCCGATCGAGCGCGGCGCGCCGGCGCTATGGGTACATGGCCACATCGGCAGCAACGTCCGCGTCCAAACCTTCGCGCGCGACCTGCGGCAGTATCCCGAGGGCGACCGTCCAATCGACCTCTTCATCGAAAGCGATGGCGGTCTTTGCGATGTCGGCATGGAGGTCTATGGCCTGCTCTGCAGCGTCCGGCGTCCTAAGCGTGTCACGGTGCTCGCCGCTCGATCAATGGCGGCGGTCGTCGCTATGGCCGGGGACGTGATCCGCATCGTCAGCAGCGGCCATTTCCACCTGCACAGGCCATACGCGGTAGGGCCGAGCATCGCGGCTTGGGCAAGCGAAAATGATCTGACGGCGGATGCCTTGCGCGACATCGCGACCGGCATCGACTCGATCGAGCATGCGCACGCGGAAATCATCCTTCAGCGCATCGGCCAGCAGAACCGCAATTTGCTCTCAGCACTCGTCGGAATTGGATCGACCATTCCAGCCGAGCGCGCCGTTGAGCTCGGACTCGCCGACGAGATCGTCAGCCTACCGGGAGCCGCTGTATGAGGCGCCTCCGAGAAATCGCCGCCCAGGGCAACGGCAGGCTCGTCCGCTTCGATCGCGACTGCTGGTCGTCGCCCGGCGCGCCGCGGGCGAGGCCGAACGTCCGGGACATTCCGCGCGATGTCTCTGCCGCTCGCGCGGCTGCGATCATGAGTGTTCGGGCCTGCCTCCCGGCCGAGCCGATCACCGATGCCGAGATCGAGGATGCCCTTCGGTCAGGAGAGTGGACCGCGATCAGCATCGGCGCCGACGGCCTGCCGCTTATCATCGAGCCCCGAGTTTCCAATCCCCCAACCACCGTCCGGGCCCGACTGCAGGATCGGATGCGCGCGGCCGGCATCAGCACTTTGCCATCTCCAGGAGAACGACCATGACGGAAATCGTCACCTTCAAGCTGCGCGAGCCCATCCCGGCGCACGGCGAAGACTTGTCCGAATTGAAGTTTCGAGCGCCGACTTCGCAGGACATCATCGACATCGGAAGCCCAATCCGGCTGGACATGGCGAGCGAGCCTCCCGGAGTCGAGCACAATGAGAAACGCATGGCGCAGATGATGGCGCGCCTCGCGGCCGTCCCGCCGTCGTCGATCACCAAGCTCCACCACAGCGATTTTCTGGAGCTGGAGTGGCTCCTCACCCCTTTTTTCATTCCGAAACCGGGGACGATTTGATGCGGATGGCCCTTGCCCTGAACCGGATTCACGGCGGCGGCATGCTCCCCTGGCTCTTCGGCCTGTCGCCCTTCGCGCTGCTCGAGCTTCACCGCGTCACCAAGGAATGGCTGGACGAGATCCAGCCCGCATCGGACGAGGGCTGAGCGATGCCGAATCCTCAGGAATATGCTGAGCTGCGCGTCAACGGATGGAAGTTTCGCGACTGGACGAGCCTCCAGGTCGAGAAGGACTTCAGCAACCCGGTGACCGCCGCGACCTTCACAGCGGCATCGCCGATCGAAGCCGGTACGTGGGCCGGGCAGAAGCTGAAGGTGGGCGATCAGTTCGAAGCCTACCTAGCCGGCGTTAAGGTCTCACAGGGCCCCATCGCCCTGCGCCAGGTCGCCTATGACGCCAAGCAGCACGCGCTGATGCTCAAGGCACTCTCGCTGGTCTCGGACCTCAACTACAACACGGTCGAGCCGAGCGCGGGTTACCAGAACAAGACGCTGGCGCAGATCGGCTCCGATCTTACCAAGTCGTCGGGCATCAAATTCTCGATCGAAGGCAACCCGGCCGGCGCCGATAAGCCGTTCGCTCGGTTTCATCCCGAGCCTGGGGAGCCGGTCATGAATGCACTGGCTCGGATCTGCCGGATGCGCAACCTCTTCCTGATCGACGATGAGAACGGGAATCTGAAGGCGAAGCGGCTCGAAGAGACGAAGAGCGAGACCGTCCATCATCTGGAAGAGGGCCGGAATATTCTCAGCGCGACCTGCGTGATGAGCGATGAAAACCCTTGGAAGAAGATCCAGGCGACGGGGTCTCAACCGGGGAACGATCAACGATGGGGCGATCAGGCTCGCACGTCGTCATCGTCAGTCGAGAATGCGGCGCCGTCGCGCGGCGGCCGCATCTTGATCATCAGGGCGGAAGAGCCTGGCGATGACCGCGACATGCAGATGAGGGCAGAGCATGAGGCCGCTCTTGTACGAGCGACGATGCTTCAGGCCCAGATCACCGTGCAGGGCTGGCACGATCCGTCGGGCAAGCTCTGGATCAAGAGCGTCGGAGAGCAGGTCACGGTCAAATCGCCCATGCTCTTTCCTGACAAGATGAGCCTGTTCGTCCAGGGCGTGACGCACACCCAATCTGCAGCGGGAACGCTGACGGTGCTCAACCTCGTCATGCCTGGCCGGCAGCTCGCCAACGGTCGCATCGAGGCAACTGCCGGCGCTCCAGAAAAGGCATCCTTCAAGTCCGCCAAGGCCGATGCGCCTGACGTGACGACCACCTGAGCGAGGGCAGGGCATGGCCGCGCAAGACGAATCCCTCCGCCTCGTCGCCGAAGTTGTCGACAAGTTCTCGACGCCGCTCAAGAACCTGCGGGCGATGCTTCAAGGTATCAACAGCCCGCCGGGCGTCGAGAAGATGCGCCAGGGTTTCGAAGGCACTCAGAAGGCCGCCGGCGCCCTCGGCCGCGAGGTCAACAACACTCTGACGCCCGCCCTCAATGCTGTCGGTATCGCCGGGCTGAGCATTTCCGGTGCGCTGCTCGGTGTCGGCGCAGCGTTGCGCTCGTTCGCAAGCTCGACCTCGAGCCTGTCGTTGCTCGGGCGAGAGACGGGCATGACCGTCAACGCCATGCGGACCCTTGAAGAGGTCGGCAAGCGGTTCGACATCGCCCCGGACAACATGCGGCAGTCGTTCCGCACGTTCACCGAGAACGCTCAGGAGCTGCGCAAGGGTGTCGGCGAGATCACCGGTTTTTTGCAGTCGCAGAGCCCTGCCGTGGCGCGTTGGGCCGCTGATCTGCAGCGAGACCTGCGCAACGGGCTGAACCCCGACGAAGCCTACCGGCGCGCGCTCGAATTCATGCGGAGGATCAAGGATCCGATCGACCGCGGGCGCTTCGCGGAGAAGCTGTTCGGCGGGAAGCAATTCGGCATCCTTGGGAGCGAAGACCTCGCCCCGATCATCAAGGATGTCGAGGCCAAGCTTGGGCAAGTGCCAAAGTCCGCTGAGGAAGGGGCGATGCGCTTCAAGCGCGCCATGGATGATATCCAGTCGTCACTGATCGGACTGCGCGACACAATCGGCACCGAACTGATGACGACACTAGCCGATCTGACGAAACAATTCTCACAGTTCATCGACAATCCCGCCGTAAAGGAGGGCTTCCGGGACGCCGTCAAAGAGATTGCGAAGACCCTGAAAGGAATCGAGTGGGGCGAAATCGGCCGTGCCATAGTGGCTGTTATGGGAGCCATCGGGACCGCAGTGGTCGAGGCCGCGCGTGGGATCAATCATTTAAGCGACGCGCTGAAGGCATTCCGTGATGGTCGCTATCTTGACGTTCTGCGAGCACTCGACGGTAAGCCAATTGATCCGTTTGCCGAGCTTCCGAAATTGGAGCGCAAGCGCGACGTGCTCCAGCAGACGCTCGACCATCTCGACAAGGTGCCGCGGGACCGTAGCGGCGCTCGAGGAATGACCGATCGTGAATACGAGACCAAGCGCGATGACTTGGTGAAGGAGCTTCAAGGGCTCACAAAGGAGATCGAGCAACTTCGCAAGCAGCAGCAAGATGCGACGATCCAAAAGCAGAGCCTTGAGGGCTCCAATCCGCTTGGCGGCGGCTCGCTCATCCAGAACGCGGCATTCGGCGCCATGGTGGCATCTGGTTACTCCGCGCGAGGCCTTGCCTCTCCCTGGGGCGGCGGAGGACGCTTCCCGGCGCTGCGCTCGCCTTCGCCGGGTATGCGGGCGACGCGGGACGCGCTGACGGGCGAAGGGATCGAAGACGCGCCGCTGAATGCCGACGGGTCAATCCCAGGCCTCACGAGAGAGCAGACGCTGCGCTACGCCAGCATCCTCGGCCATCGGGAAAGCGGTAACCGCTACAATATCCGCAACGGTTACGGATTCAGCGGACGGTGGCAGATGGGCGCCGCTGCTTTGGCTGATACTGGATATGTGCGGCCAGGCACTCGGAATAGCGGATTGACGAGCGATGACACTTGGACCGGAAAAGATGGCATCAATTCGCTGAGGCAGTTCCTGGCCAATGAGGGCGGGGTTCAGGATCGACAATTTCTCGCATATACTGCTCGGAACCGGCGGGCCCTTGAGCGGCTCGGCGTGATTAAGCCTGGCATGTCAGAGGCAGAGATTGCTGGCTGGCTAGCGGCAGCTCACCTCAAGGGGCCGGGAGGCGCAGCGGCTCTCGCCCGCGGGCGCGATAATGCTGACGCTAACGGGACGACGGCATCGTCCTACTTCCGGATGATGGCACGCATCGGTGCCGGAAAAAGGGGTTCAGACGGTATGAGCGCCGGCGGAGAAGCGTTCAACGCGAGGATGCAGGCCCTCAGGCGGGCCGATCTCGACGGGCTCGATCTCCCGCGCGTTGGAAACGGAACTGATCTGTTGCGGCAGGCGCTGCGCTCGCCGCTTCTATCAGGACCATCAGTCGATCTGCGCGGCGGTGCGAGCCTCGATATTAACCTTCGCGGCTTCCCGCCCGGGACATCGACTAACAGCTCTTCCGAGGGCATTCTAAAAGAGATGAACGTGCGGCGGCAAAACGCGATCCCGCGCGCCGGCGTGGACATCTAGCGCTTGCAGTTCACTTCGCAGCGGATCGAATAGACCACTTGCGGGTCATCGCCTCTGGTGCCGATCGCGATTACGGTGTCGCCTCGGCGCCAGCGGTAAAGGCAGGCGCCAACCCCTGTCCCCGAGCAATACTCGGCCTCAGGCCAGCGGCATCGGTCGTCATTCTCGCTGCAGATATCGGCGCGATCTTTGTTCTCCACCGGCTGCCACCCGATAGCCTGCAGCGATGGCCGAGCATTGCCGTATGTGGTTCCCTTCGGAAACGAAGGCAGCCGCTCAGCCGCGATCGTTCCGGCAGCTATCAGCGACAGGGCAGCACCGATAAGCACGCGCATCATGTGATAATATCCCTCCGATCATTTTTCTCGCGCCTGGTGTGCGGCGATCAGAGCGAGGATTTCCTCATTGGGCGCGACTTTAAATCTGATCGGCGCCTGAGGATCGCGCTCTGCTTCTGGCACCTCATAGACCTGAATCTGTTTAGATGCCGGCAGTGCCATCACAGCTTGGACTATCAATTCTTCGGCGAACGTCAGAATGCTTACGAGCATTGCCCGCATGTCCGAAAGCACGTCAGAGTAGCCGCCTTCCCGACGACGCCACACGGGCCCAACTAATGGTCCACCTATGACGGCCATGCGCCTGACATTGAGAATCTGAAGCGTTCCTGAAAAGCCGCCAGGATGCTCCACAGCATTGCGCATTTTGATCGGTTCTGAAACCCAAGTCGCTTCGTTGGTTAGCATCTCGGTCAGGCTGTGGTTGGGGCCGAGCGCTTTGATAGCCCAGTCGACAACCTTAGCGTTGCCTTTGCGCTTCAGGTCGACGAGGTCGCTCGCATCCTTGAATCGCTTGCCGAAAAGCGGATCGAAGACGAGAAGAGCGTCCCTGATAAGGTTCTTGGTTTGATACAAGAAATCATGACAAATCGGCTCAAGCTCCGGTATGAACGGAGCAATAGCAGGGTTAGCCGCCGAGGCATCACCTGCCTCCTTTCTGAGTCGCTCAATTCTTTCGATAATCCGCTCGCAATAGACCATCTTTTCGCACAGATTGAAGATATAGAGCTGTGCGATGTCCCCGCGCTTTTCTTCAGATATGTCGATCCACTTGAGAAGGTCAGCTGTCTGCATCCCCAGACGGGCGACAATCGGATTGCCGGCTCCCGCATCGATGCGTTTGACCATCTGAAACGGGAAGGGCGGCATTCGCTGAATCGCTGTTCGGCGGCGGGGCGTAAACTTGACACCATCGACACAGAACGCAAGCGCAAGCAGCGCCCCGAAGGACGGCGCGCTATTGGACGGCTCATGCCATCCAGTGCTGACCGGACTTGCCCAAGATTTCCCGTATCTGTCGCCAAGCGATGCCAGCCGCCATGTCTTCCTCGATGAACTCTGCCGATTCCATGCCCTTGGCGGCAAGCGCCAAGTGAGCTCGCTGTGTCCGCGCGGCGTGCTCTTGGTACAATTTCTGAAGCTCTGCGGCTTCGGCCGGCGTGATCGTCGAGCGCGTCATATCTGCCTCCCGTGCCGGGCATTTGTCGGTTCAACCGTCGTTCGAAGAGTTGAGCTCGTCGGGCCTCAGCCCTTCGTCCGCGGGCGCCGGCATCGCCTTCCGCAGCGCCTCGTTGATGCGGTCCTGCCAGCCAGATCCGCCGTCTTGGAAATGGGCCAGTACGTCGCTGTCGATCCTGAGCGTGACCATCTCCTTGGCTCCGGGCAGCACAGTTCGGTTCTCGGCAGGAGCGGCCGGCGCGGCCTTTGGCGCCGCGAATAACGCCTCTGCCTTGTCACGGGCACTCGTCGGGCGGCGGGTGGTTCTATCGTTGCTCATAGATGCTTGCTTCTCGCCATTCACGGGCTGTCGATCGCTGCGCTAAACCGGAGCATCACCAACAAGCACGCGCATCATCTGACCGCCGTCCTGCCGAATTCGAAGATGGTCACGGGTGCTTCCCCAGGGACAGGGCGCACGAGCTGCCAACGGGGCACCCAGAAGCCATGGTAGTCGAGGTTAGTGAAGATAACCCCGTCGTTGATCGAGACCGTTATGGGATCGTGCTCTCCCCGTGAAGCGGCGAAGCAGGGGCCCCGCTCTGTCAGCATGATCGCACCGCGCGGCACCTGCTCCAAATCACCATACTGCAGATCGGCTTCTGAAAATCGGACCTCAACTCCGGGCAGCGCGATCAATGATTTGCCGTGCTCCATTCTGAGCGTTCTGCCGATTACGCCCGGCTCATTTGGATCGTGAATGATCATACAGCCAGGCGCATGACCTGGCTGAGCCGGTTCGGTCACTAGCCCATAAATCACGATGGACCCTCTAGCGCGCGCGAAGATATCGCCAGGCTCTGGCATCGAGCTCGTGACTGAATACGGAGGTGTTACGATCGCCATCGGAAAAATCTCGAACCCTATCGGACTGAATGGATTAGCGGCGACTATCGGACGCTGTAACGATCCCTGATGTGCTCGTTGAAGTACGCGCCCTTCGAGATCGCCCTGCATAGGCCATCGAATATGTGCTGCGGGACGCTCACATAGTCGTAGGGGCCGCCTGACTGAGCGAACCATAGCTTTAGGACGCGGGAGCCAGGATCATACTCGGCGCGGCTGATGGCGCTGGAATTGAACACTGGCACGATGAACCCTCACGTTATGTGGCCCCGAAGGCTCAGCCTTAATCACGCGGATTGCAGGGTTCTCGCCACTTCCGCCTTCAGCTCTAGTACCTTGCTGAAAGCCTCAATCCATTTTGGCATATCCACTGGTGATCTAACTGAATCCGTCAACCTCTTTAGATCAGCAAGCGCAAGTTGATAGTCTTTGACCGCCTGATCAAGACGGCTCCTCTCCTTCGGGCGGAGCGTCGAGGAATCAAGCACTTGGGTCGCTAGAGTACTAACTAGCTTCGACCGGACCGACGAGAGATCCTTGTTTTCATTTACGGCTGCAATGAAGTCGCGGGCGGACTCGATCACATCCTTGGTGTTGCTCTCGAAGCGAACAACCTTTTCAAGGGCGGTTTTCGTAGCTTCAACCGCCTTCGTAGCCTGATAGGAAAAGTAGCTTCCGGATATCGAAGCGATCAGCGCCACGACGACGCCGGCCGCCAACGCATTGTTGGTCCAAGACGATGCCATGATGCGACTACCGATTTGTGGATGCAGATGACCGGAGATTACCCCGAGCTTGGGCCTTGCGTGCAGCCTCGCACATCTTGAGAGTCTTGTCGACGTCGAGCATCTCGATAACGAGTTTCTGCGCGGCGTGCACCTTGGCTGTGCATTGAGGATCAGCGTCAGGGGACGAGTTAATCACCGTCATTTCTGACATCGCAACAGCGAGCTGAGCTCGATCGGTTGGGAGTGCCATAAAGGCGGCGACCAAGGCTGCGCTCACAAGCGCTACGATTGTGGCGCTGACATAGCGATTGAAGCCAGGCGAATGAATGTCAGCCTGCTGACTGGCCGTAAATTCGGCCGGAGGCGTACTCAGCAGGAGGTCCAGCAAATGCGCCGGGTCCAGCTCTCTCCCTTCCTCCAAGGCTTCGACGGCAGCTGAAGCAAGCTTAGTCACGTTTCCTAGAAACGATGCATGCGCATCAGTGTAATCGCCTTGATTAAAGACAGTCGAGACATGCATATCCCTAAAAACGAAGGTGTTATAGGCTAACGACAGCACTTCAATCCAGTATTGCCGCTCTACAAGGGCAAACGGATGCTGATGCCTTAGTGTTCTACGAAAATCCGATGAGATCGAACCCTCATCTACTCTAGCAATCCAATCAACGTGCCGCGCCTGAAGCGGATTCTCTCCATATTTTCTATAATAAAATGCTTCAGTAACGTCTTCGCCTCGAAACCTTCCGATATTGATCTCGCCATCGCTCAACGTCGATGGCACGACCACAAGGTCCCCAGACCGCGCCTCGGTTAGCAAGTTGACGATGGCCTGTCGTATTCTGCCCCTGGTCTTGGTGCGGCGCGCGCCAGAAAATTCCGCCAAACTCAGCTGTGAATGGTGATCAGCCCCTTTTTCATAAAGCTCGTTTCGCAAAGCCTGCGAGAAGGCCAATCGAGCGATCACATCATTTGCCTGCTGGATTGGCTGTGCGGGCATCGGGAAACCAGGCAGGTCGAGAAATGCGACCCGCTCGTTCATAAAGGTCGGCAGAAACTGATAGCCGTTGCCGGGAAACAGCCGCCAGACCCGGCGCTCTTGAGCTATCGTCGGGGCCTGCAGATCGATGAGAAGCGGCATGCGAAATCTACCAAGGACAGGGATGCCAATCTCAGATTGCACACCTGTAAGGAGTCAATCGGGCGTAACGAGATTCTTGCGCCGATGAAGCATTATCCTCGTCAAAATCAGTATCGAGAAGCCCGTACGCACCACGCCACGCCAGAAGCTCGTCTCTGATAGCCCAACCTTCCAACGCCGTTGCCTGAAGCTTTAAGGTCAAGGCGAGCGAGAGGCGGCAGGCCTCGCGGACTACCAGCCCTGTGCAGCGGTTCAAGTCCCCTATCCAGCGCGCCGGACGGCTGTAGCGCGGAAACTGAACACGATCTGTTCTTCTCGGGGGGTGGATATGAGTCCCTCTCCCGCTACCACCTTCCCCCTCAAGCTTTGCGCGCTGGGAAGTGGTCGCCGCCGACGAGCTTCGTCAGGTGGCCTTTCGATAGACATCTCTGGATCCCTCCCGGCCTCGGCCGAATGATCCGTCGCTGTCGCGATCAGGTCGCGCGGGCGGTTTCGACTCTTCTCCGTGAAGCGCGCATGAGCGCCGGCCGAGCCATCCTTCTTCCCTGAGCGCTTCACCGCGCCCCGGCGATCCGACCGTTTCAGCGCTTCCTAAGCACTGCCGCAAGATTTCGTATTTTTCCGGGCTCGGGCCGCCCTCTAGACCAATGCCGTAGCGCGCCTCCTCGCGCGGAAGCTTTCGAGATCGGCAAGGGCGGATGATGTCAGTTGAGAAGGTCGATACGCTCGTCATCGGCGCCGGCCAGGCGGGGCTCGCCATGAGCGAGCATCTGGGCCGATGCGGCGTGCCCCATCTCGTCCTGGAGCGCCAGCGTATCGCCGAGCGCTGGCGTTCGGAGCGTTGGGATTCCCTCGTCGCCAACGGACCGGCCTGGCATGATCGCTTCCCCAGCATGACCTTCGCCGATATCGAAGGCGGCGTCGGCCCGGACGACTTCCCCGGCAAGGAAACGGTCGCCGATTATTTCGTCGCCTATGCGAAGAAGATCGCGGCGCCGATCCGCTGCGGCGTCGAGGTTCTGAAGGTCGAACGCAATGCCGGCCGCCCCGGCTTCCGTATCGAGACGTCGGACGGCGTGATCGAGGCCGAGCGCGTCGTCGCCGCGACCGGCCCCTTCCAGACGCCGGTGATCCCGGCGGTCGTGCCGGCCGGGACCGACATCCTGCAGATGCATTCCACCGGCTATCGCAATCCCGCCCAGTTGCCGGAAGGTGCCGTTCTGGTCGTGGGCTCCGGCTCCTCCGGCGCGCAGATCGCCGAAGAGCTGATGCAGGCGGGGCGGTGCGTCTATCTCTCGGTCGGCCCGCATGACCGGCCGCCGCGGGCCTATCGCGGCCGGGATTTCTGCTGGTGGCTGGGCGTGCTCGGCAAATGGGACGCCGCGGCGCGCGAACCCGGCAAGGAACACGTCACCATCGCCGTCAGCGGCGCCCAGGGCGGCCACACCATCGACTTCCGCCGCCTCGCCGCGCAGGGCATGATCCTGGTCGGACGCACGGAATCCTGTGCGGACGGCGTCATCCGCTTCGCTCCCGATCTCGTCGAGAACCTGCGGGCGGGCGACGAGAACCACGACGCTCTGCTCGACGAGGCAGACGCCTATGTCGCCCGCAACGGCCTCGATCTTCCCGAGGAGCCGCAGGCTCGTATCCGGGTTCCGGATGCCCCCTGCATCGCACGGCCGATCCTGTCGCTCGATCTCGCGGACGCCGGCATCGGCACGATCATCTGGGCGACGGGCTTCCTCGCCGATTATGGCTGGATGCGGGTCGACGCGTTCGACGAGAGCGGCAAGCCCAGGCACCAGCGCGGCGTCTCCTCCGAGCCCGGCATCTACTTCCTCGGCCTGCCCTGGCAGTCGCGGCGCGGCTCCAGCTTCATCTGGGGGGTCTGGCACGATGCGAAATACGTCGCCGACCAGATCGTGATCCAGCGGCAATACATGGCCTATCATGAGGCCGCCCAGCGCGCGTTCGAACCGGCCTGACCGCTACGACCAACGAAACACAGAGTTCCGACGGAGGCCGACATGGCGCATACCCGCATCCGCAAGTTCAACACCAGGGACACCTATCCCGAGCAGAAGCTCGACAACGACCTCGCCCAGGCGGTCGTCACCCAGGGCGGCAAGATCGTCTGGCTGCGCGGCCAGTGCCCGCAGAACCTCGACGATGCCAAGAACATCGACAGCCACGACCCGGTCGAACAGACCCATAAGGTCATGCAGAACATCAGGCAGCTGATCGAGGAGGCCGGCGGCTCGATGGAGCATCTGGTCAAGGTCGTGGTCTACATCACCGATGTCCGCCATCGCGAGGCGGTCTACCGCACCATGGGCGAGTACATCAAAGGCGTGCATCCGGTCTCGACGGGGCTCGTGGTGCAGGCGCTCGCCCGGCCGGAATGGCTCGTCGAGATCGACGGCACCGCCGTGATTCCGGAGTGATCGCATGACCTTCTCGCTGGTCGCCCGCTGCGCCCGCACCGGCATGTTCGGGGTCGCGATCTCCTCCTCCTCGCCGGCGGTCGCGGCACGCTGCGCCTATGCGCGCGCCGGTGTCGGGGCCGTGGCCTCGCAGAACGTCACCGACCCAACGCTGGGCCCGCTGGCGCTCGACCTGATGGAAGGCGGCATGAGCGCCACGGACGCCGTCGCCGAAGTCCGCAGGCGCGGGAAATTCATCGAGTACCGGCAGGTGCTGGCGGTCGACCGCGACGGCGAGACGGCGATCCACTCCGGCCCGAACTCGCTGGGCATCTGGACGCAGGCGCAGGCCCGTGACGTCGCTTCCGGCGGCAACCTTCTCGCCAATGACGGCGTGCCGCAGGCGATCGTCGACGGTTTCCTCGCCTCCACCGGCCATCTCGGCGACAGGCTGATCGCCGCGATGCGGGCGGGCCTTGCCGCCGGTGGCGAGGCAGGACCGGTCCATTCGGCGGGGATGAAGATCGTCGACAAGGTCAGCTGGCCGGTCGCCGATCTGCGCTGCGACTGGACGGAAGATTGCCCGATCGAGGCGGTGGCGACAGCCTGGGAGGTCTACAAGCCGCAGCTCGACGCCTATATCCAGCGCGCACTCGATCCGCGGCAGGCGCCCTCCTACGGCGTTCCCGGAGACGAATGAGCGCCCAGCCATCGCCTGCTGGCTTCAGTTAGGTCAAGGCTCGATACGCGGCCGGTCAGTCATGACCGGCGCGATCATGCCGGGGATGTAGGCGCGCGAGATGCACGCTTCGCAATGCGCCTGGAAGGCCTCGATCAGCTTCGACTTGGCGAGCGCCGCCAGCGTCGCGACGCCGATGGTCATCGGGCGGTGCTGGCCGGCAAGCCGGACCGAGACCAGCCTGCGCCCGTCGAGCGACTGATCCGAGCGCGGCCGGACGTTGAACAGCGAATAGCCCACGCCATTGGCGACCAGAGCCCGCACCAGATCGGGATGGGCCGAACGCGCCACGATCGTCGGCACCACGTCGGCCGTCATGAACAAGGCGAGGAAATATTCGCGGCTCAGCGGGAGGTCGAGCAGCACGAGCGGCTGGTCCGCGAGCTCCGCGAGGGTGACAGCGCTCTGGCGCGCCAGCGGATGCGTATCCGCCACGATGATATGGGGCGGCAGGCTGACCAACGGCGCAAACGCGATGTCGTCGGGCAATTGCAGATCATAGGTCAGCGCCACGTCGACCTCGGAGCGACGCAGCCCCCTCAGCAGATCCTCCTGATTGCCCTCGACATAGCGGATCGTGGTCTCGGGGAAGGCGGCGACGAAACTGTTGCTCAGCTCCGGCACCAGCATCGGCGCCAGCGTCACCATGCAGCCCAGAGAGAGCGTGCCCCGCACGGTCCCGGTCGTTTCCGAGGCGACGGTGTAGAGGCTCTCGGCCTGGGCCACGACCCGCTTCGCCTCGCTCAACAGCGCGCGGCCGACCGGTGTCAGCGACAGGCCCTGGGCGTGATGGCGGATGAAGAGCTGCGCGTTCAGCTCCCGCTCCAGATGCGAGATCGCGGTCGAGATCGAGGGCTGCGAGATATGGATCATCTCGGAGGCGACGGTGATGCTGCCCGTCTCGCCGGCCGCGATGAAATATTCGAGTTGGCGCAGGGAGAACCGCATCGCGACAGCATAAAGCACGGGAGAAGCTGGCCCGCAAAGCGGAGCACCTCAGGCCGCGATCCGCCCGAGCAGCCGGTCCATCATCCGGTCGCAGGCGGCGAGCTGATCGAGCGCGATGAACTCGTCGGCCTTGTGCCCCTGCTCCATCGAACCCGGCCCACAGACCAGCACGGGAATACCGAGACGCTGCGAGAACAGCCCCCCTTCCGTACCGAAAGCGACCTTGCGCAGCACGCTCTCGTCCAGGATCCCGCGCAAGAAGGCGACCGCCTCGGAGGATGCCGGCGTCGCCAGCCCGGGATAGTCGTTCAGCCGCTCGAAGCCGATATCGGCCTGCGGAAAGCGCGCCCGCTGCGCAGCGACGAGGGTGGCCGCCTCGTCCATCAGCCGGGTCAGGATCGCCTCGGGATCGTCCTCGGCGACGTTGCGGATCTCGAAATCGACCGTGCAGCGCTCCGGCACGATGTTGAGCGCGGTCCCGCCCTCGATGCGCCCGGCATGCAGCGTCGTGTAGGGGATGTCGTAATCTCGGTCGCGCGGGCCGTCCCGCTCGATCTCGCCTTGCAACCCGCGCAGCGCGCCGACGAAGTCGCAGGCGAGATGGATCGCGTTCAGGGCGTTGGGCGCCAGGGCGGAGTGCCCGGTGACGCCGCAGCAAGTCGCCCGTGCCGCGAGCTTGCCCTTATGCCCGGTCGCGATCGCCATCGAAGTGGGCTCGCCGATGATCGCGAGCCGTGGCCGCAGCGGCCGTGCCGCCAGCCGGTCGATCAGCGAGCGCACGCCGACGCAGCCGATCTCCTCGTCATGGCTGAAGGCGAGATGGAGCGGGGTCTCGAGCTTCCGCGTCGCAGCGCGCGCGGCGAGCGCCAGCGCCGAGGCGACGAAGCCCTTCATGTCGGCCGCGCCGCGCCCATAGGCGCACCCGTCCGCAACCCGCAGCCGGAACGGGTCGTGGCTCCAGCCCTGGCCGTCGACCGGCACGACGTCGGTGTGGCCCGACAGCATGACGCCCGGCCGATCCTTCGGGCCGATGGTGGCGAAGAGATTGGCCTTGCGCCCGTCCTCGGCCTCGAGGATCTCGCTCTCGATGCCGTGCCCGGCGAGGAAGCCGCGCACGAAATCGATCAGCGGCCGGTTCGGATCGCGACTGACCGTGGCGAAACCCACCAGCCTGTCGAGGATCGCCAGCGTGTCCATGACCACCCCGTCCGGTTCAAAGATAGAGATGCCGGACGGCGTCGCTGCCGAGCAGCTCGGCGGCGCTGCCCGCCGCCACGACCCGCCCCTTGGTGAGCAGGATGCCGCGATGGGCGATGGAGAGCGCCATCTCGGCGTTCTGCTCGATCAGCAGCACGGTCGTGCCGCCGCGGTTCACCGCCGCGACCGTGTCGAAATATTCGTCGATCAGCTTCGGCGACAAGCCCAGCGAGGGCTCGTCCATGATCACGAATTTCGGCTTGCCGACGAGCGCGCGCGCCAGCGCCACCATTGCCTGCTCGCCGCCCGAGAGCGTGCCGGCGCGCTGCCGGATGCGCTCCCGCACCCGCGGGAACAACTCCAGCATCTCCTCCAGCCGCTCCTCGAAGCCGGCCTGGTGCCCCTGCGCCTCATAGCCGAGGCGGATGTTGTCACGGACGGAAATGTCGCCGAACAGGCGCCGCCCCTCCGGCACGAAGCCGACGCCGAGCGCGCTGAGCGCTTCCGTGCGCGAGCCCTTGAGATCCTGTCCCATGATCGCAATGCGCCCGCGCGCCAGCGGCAGCAGCGCCGAGATGGCCCGGAAGATCGTGGTCTTGCCCGCCCCGTTGGGCCCGAGGATGCAGACCAGCTCGCCCGGCTCGACATTGAGCGAGACGTCCCGCAGCATCGCCACGACGCCGTAATTGGTGTCGACGTTCTCAAGCCTGAGCATGCTGCGCTCCCTTCCGGCCGAGATAGGCTTCCTGCACGCGCGGGATCAGGCGGACCTCCTCATAGGTGCCCTCGGCGAGCTTCTGCCCGTAATCGAGGACGAGCACCCGCTGCGGCAGCGACGCGATCAGGCGCATGTCGTGCTCGATGATCATGAGGGCGAGCTCCGGCCGCTCGGCGCAGACCGAGCGGATATCGTCCATCAGCGCGTCGGTGTCGGAATCGTCCATGCCCGAGGATGGCTCGTCGAGCAGCAGCACCTTGGGCTCGCTGGCCAACGCGCGCGCGATCTCGAGACGCCTGCGGTCGGCCTGCGGCAGTTCCCCAGCCGGCCGGTGGCGCTGGGCGTGGAGCTCGCGGGAGACCGCCTTGAGCAGGCGCTCGGCCAGTTCCGCCGCCGCGTCGAGCTCGGCCTCGGCCTTTCGGCGGTTGAAGATGGCCTCGAAGATCCCGGTCTTCATATGGGTGTGGCGGCCGATGATGACGTTGTCGAGCACCGAGAGGTCGGCGAAGAGCCGGCTCGACTGGAAGGTCCGCGCGATGCCCTTGGCGACGATGCGATGGGCCGGCTGCCCGTTGAGCAGCTCGCCCTCCAGCCTGACCTCGCCTGAGGACGGAACGTACAGCCCGGTGATGATGTTGAGCAGGGTCGACTTGCCGGCCCCGTTCGGGCCGATGATGCCCAGCACCTCGCCCTTGCGCAGCGAGAAGTCGACCTCGGCCATGGCGACCAGGCCGCCGAAGCGCATGGTCAGATCCTTGCCCTCGAGCAGGGCCCGGCTTTCTGGAATGACTGGCGCGTTCATTGTCAGCCTCCGTAGCGGCGCAGGCGCTGCGGGAAGATTCCCTGCGGGCGGATCATCAGGAAGGCGATCACGGTGATGCCGAAGAACAGGATGCGGTAGTCCGAGAAGGCGCGCAGCTTCTCAGGCAGCAGCGTCAGCAGAAACGCGCCGACGATCACGCCCAGCGTGTTGTCCATCCCACCGGCGATGACCATCGTCATGATCGTCACGGAGACCAGGAAGGTGAAGTTGTCAGGCGAGATGAAGCCGACATAGAAGGCGTAGATCGTGCCCGCGAAACCGGCGAGGAACGCGTCCACAGCGAAGGCCAGCACCTTGTACCAGGTCGCGTTGATGCCCTGGCAGCGGGCCGCGAGTTCGTCGGCCCTGAGCGCGTTCCAGGCCAGGCCGATCCGCGAATGGTGCAGGCGCCCGGCGAACAGGATCGAGACGCCGACGAGCGCTGCCGAGAGGTAGTAGAAATTCGCTTGCGACGGCAGCGAATGCCCGAAGATGACCAGCGGCGAGGCAAAGGAGTGTCCGAAGAGCTCCGGCGCCGGAATGCCGACCAGCCCGTTGGGACCGCCGGTGAATTCCAGATTGTTGAGGAGCTGGTGGACGACGACGCCGAAGGCGATCGTGACCAGCGCCAGATAGCTGTCGCGCGTGCGCATCGAGGGAATGCCGAGGAGAAAGCCGAAGATGGTCGCGACCACCGCCGAGGCCGGCAAGGCGAGCCAGAAGCTGACGTCCCAGTTCAGGGCAAGCAGCGCCGAGGCATAGGCGCCGATGCCATAGGAAGCGCCGGTGGCGAAGTTCGGGATGTTGGCGCTGCCGAGCTGGAAGTTCAGCGCCAGCGCCAGCACCGCGTAGAGCTGCGCGATGATCAGGAGGTGCAGCGCATAGCTGCTGTTCTGCAGCACGAAGGGAAAGGCGAGCACGATCGCCGTGCCGAACAGCATCGCGAAACGCCGGTTGGCGCCGAAGGCCTGCTCGATATTGGCCTCGATCACCGGCAGGCGCTGCATCGCGACCAGCGCGCCGGCGAACAGGGCGAGCAGGCCGACCACCGCGCGCCAGTCGTCGACCAGCAGGAATTGGCGCAGGAAGGCGGCGCCGGCGATCTCCGTCAGAGCGACCAAAGCGAGGCCGCCGGCGGTGCCGAGCGTCGCGCGGGCGGGAATTGTCATGTCCGTCATCGGCTCAGACCTTTTCGACGACGGTGCGGCCGAAGAGGCCGGCCGGCCGGAACACCAGCACGCCGATCACCAGCAGAAAGACGAAGACGAGGCGATAGGCCGCGCCGTTCGGCACCACCGCCTGCACCAGCGTGTCGAGCCCGGCGATCACCAGGCTGCCGATGATGGCGCCGGGCATCGAGCCCAGCCCGCCGACGACCGCGGCCGAGAAGCCGATGAGGCCGACATCCACGCTGAAGTCGAACCGCACGATGCCGGCATAGCCTGCGAAGAACAGGCCGCCGATGGCGCCGACCGCCGAAGCGATGAAGAAGGTGATCCGGAAGATCCGGCCCGGCGCGATCGAGAGCAGGCGAGCGGCGTCGCGGTCCTGCGAGACGGCCTTGATGTGCAGGCCGAGCCGCGTGCTGCCGAGCAGGTAGAAAAGCCCGGAAACGCAAAGCCCGGAGACCGCGATCGCGACGAGGTTGAAGGCCGGGACCGTCACCCCGAGCATGTCGACGCTGCCCTGGACGAGGCGCGGCACCGCATGCGGGTTGGAGCCGTTGGGGAAAAGATGGCGGATCAGCTCGCGCAGCACGATGCCGAGCGCAACCGTAGCGACCAGCGCCATCATCGCAGGCGCATTGCGGAAACGCTGGATGACGAGCAAATCGAGCAGGACGCCGAGCAGCCCGGTGAGCGCGATTGCGAGGGCGACCGCCAGCAGCATGACGCCGGGCGAGGCCGCGGCCCCGATCGCGGTCGCGAAGGTCTGCACCAGCGCCAGCGCCAGGAAGGGCGCCATCAGCGCCACGTCGCCATGGGAGAAATGGATGATGTTCAGCACCCCGAAGAGCAGGCTGAAGCCCACCGCGATCAGGGCATAGATCGAGCCGAGCGTGATCCAGTTCAGGATCTGTTGCAGGAGCTGCTCGGTCATTCCGGTCCCTCTCTTTGTCTTGACGGCCATGTCGTGGCCGCTTCCTGGGCTGTGCACCAGCCCGCAAGCGGACAGGAGTCGTAATTTCGGAATCTCTGCTTTGCTTGTCTTGAGGCAGGGTGCCGGACCTGCTCGCGCCCCGTCCGGCCAGCTACTTAGGCAAAGCTAGGCCGGGGCTTCCAAATATCCGATTTGCTTCCCCTTTCGGGAAGGACGGATTGTCCGCCGAGGCATCCTAGGCCCGCCTGCCCGGCTGACCGCGGGAGCTCCAAAATCCGTCCTGGAGGGGATCATGAATTTCAAGTTCGGCGCCGGAAACGGCTCTTTTTCGGCATTGCTGCGCGTATCGGTCGTCAGCACGGCGGTCGTGGTCGGGGCCATGGCCGCCTCGGCCCAGGAGACCGTCAAGATCGGCTTCATCGGCCCGCTCAGCGGCGGCAATGCGCAGCAGGGTCTCTCGGCCCGCAACGGTTTCCAACTCGCCATCGACCAGGCGAACAAGGCCGGCCTGCCCTTCAAGCTCGAGGCCGTGGTCCTCGACGACGCCGCGAACCCGCAGACCGGCGTCGCCGCGGCGCTGAAGCTCACCAACGATCCGCAGGTGCTGGCCGCCACAGGCCACTGGAACAGCGGCGTCGCGCTGGCCACGATCCCCGTCTTCCAGCGCGCCGGCGTGCCGTTCGTCGTCTGGGGCGCGATCTCGCCCAAGATCACCGAGCGCAACAACCCGATGGTGTCGCGCGTCGTGACGACGCTGGTCAACACCAACGAGCCCCTGGCCAAATGGGCGGTCGAGAGCGTCGGCAAGAAGATCGCCATCGTCTCCGACACCTCCGATTACGGCGTCGCCAACACCCAGAACTTCGAAAAGTTCTACAAGGCCGCCGGCGGCACCATCCTGGCCGCCGAGGCCGCCCCGGTCGGAACCACGGACTTTCGCGCGCTGCTGACCAAGATCAAGGCCGGCGCGCCGGATGCGATCTATTTCGGCGGCGTCGTCACCGAAGCCGGCCTGGTGCGCCAGCAGATGGTCGAACTCGGCATGACCGTGCCGATGATCGGCGTCGACGGCTTCCATGACGCCGACTTCATCAAGATCGCCGGCCCGGCTGCCGAAGGCACCGTCTCCGGCATCGTCAAGGAAAAGGGCAATCCGCAGCTCGAGAAGCTGACCAAGGATTACCAGGCTGCGAACTTCGCCGAACCGGCGACGACCTACACCAAGAATGCCTTCGACGCCGCCAACATCATCGTCGCGGCGATCAAGAAGGCCGGCACCAAGGACAAGGCCGCCATCGCCAAGGCGATCCGCGAGACCCAGTACGACGGCGCCATGGGCCATACCAGCTTCGACGAGAACGGCCAGACCAAGCTGCCGGTCGAACTCGAGCTTCGCACGGTCAAGAACGGCGCCTGGACGACACGCTGACGCCGATGTCCGGCCGCGCTTTGGCGGCCGCTTTCTCCAGGCAATGGGCTCGCGCAAAGCGCGGGCCCATTTTTCTTTGCGACGTTCCTGGCCTTCTCTCACGGAGGCGCCGGCGATTGGCGTAGCCTGCCATCCGGCGATGCCTTGCTTGCCGCGATCGAGCGCGCCGTCTCGGCCGCCAGCCGTCCCCACAGAAGCACGGCATTCGACATGGCCGCCGCAGCCCGCACGTCCATCGCACCAGCCTCCTCGGTCCCCCCCCGCCTCAGTGCTCGCAATGAGGAGGGCGCGCCACGGATCGAAGCGTTCAGGCGGCAGTCATCTGCCATGCCGGTTCATGGCGCCGACGAGCCGGCCCGGGCTCGGTGAGTTGAGGAGATCGTGATGGGGCGGGACGGCTTTCAGTGCGACACCTGCGGATCGGCGAGCATTTCGGTTCCCGGTCGGCTGGAGCAGAACAGCGACGTGACCTGCACCAAATGCGGACGCATCCTTTCTTCGTGGGATGAATACAAACGCAAGATCGGCTCGATGCTACGCGAGACCACGCCGGGCCGCCGCCCGACGATCTCCGACCCCATCGACTGGTGAGAAGGGCCAATCCCTCGATCGCGGACCATGACCGACCGAACGCCCCCTCCCGTCAACGCCTCGCCCGAGACGCTCACCACCAAGGTCGTCTCGGCCGCCTATCTCGCCCTGACCGGCATCGTCACGACGGCCTGGATCGCTTTCCTCGTCTGGATCGCCTGGCGCCTGTTAGCCGCGAGCCTCTGAGGCCCGGGCGCGCACTGATTTCAGCCAGCCTTCGCGACGACGGACGGCCGTCAATCGCAACCATTGAGGTTATTGCGCAACCGGAGACACCCCAGCGGCTGGTCAGGCCGCCGCGAAGGCCGCGCCGACGATCTGCCGCGCCTCTTCCTGGATGCGGGCGAGATGCGCCTCGTCGCGGAAGCTCTCGGCGTAGATCTTGTAGACCTCCTCGGTGCCGGAGGGGCGCGCGGCGAACCAGCCATCGGCGCTCGTCACCTTGAGGCCCCCGATCGGGGCGCCATTGCCGGGAGCGTCGCTCAGGATCGCCGTGATCGGCTCGCCCGCCAGCTCCTTCGTCGTGATCTGGCTCGGCGAGAGGTTCTTGAGCACCGCCTTCTGGGCCGATGTCGCGGGAGCGTCGACGCGCGCATAGCAGGGCTTGCCGAGCTCGGCCGTCAGCTTGTCGTAGAGCACGCCCGGATCATTTCCCGTCTTCGCGGTGATCTCGGCGGCGAGCAGGCCGAGGATGAGCCCGTCCTTGTCGGTGGTCCAGACGGTGCCGTCCTTGCGCAGGAAGGAGGCGCCGGCGCTTTCCTCACCCGCGAAGCCGAAATCGCCCGAGATCAGCCCCTCCACGAACCATTTGAACCCGACCGGAACCTCGACCAGCCGGCGCCCGAGCTTGCCCGCGACGCGGTCGATGATCGCGCTCGACACCACCGTCTTGCCGATGGCCGCGTCGGCACGCCAGCCGGGGCGGTTGGCAAAGAGATAGGCGCTCGCCGCGGCGAGATAGTGGTTCGGGTTCATCAGCCCGCTGCTGCGGGTGACGATGCCGTGCCGGTCTGCATCCGTGTCGTTGGCGAAGGCGACGTCGAAGCGGTCGCGCATGCCGATCAGGCTCGCCATCGCATAGGGCGAGGAGCAGTCCATCCGGATCTTGCCGTCCCAATCGGCGGTCATGAAGCCGAAGGTCGAATCGACTGCCTTGCTGACGATGGTCCCCTTCAGGCCGTAGCGGTCGATGATCGGCTGGTAATAGTCGAGCCCGGCACCGCCGAGCGGGTCGATCCCGATCGAGACGCCCGCCCGCGCGATCGCCTCCATATCGACGACATCGGCGAGATCGGCGACGTAACCGCTGATGTAGTCGTACCGCCGGACATGCTCGCTCTTCAGCGCCTTGTCATAGGGAATGCGGGCGATGCCGGCGAGCTTGTCGGCAAGAAAGGCGTTCGCCTTCTTCTCGATCCATCCGGTGGCATCGGTATCGGCCGGCCCACCATGAGGGGGGTTGTACTTCAGCCCGCCATCGGCGGGAGGATTATGCGAGGGCGAGATGACGACGCCGTCCGCCTTCCCGGAGGAGCGGCCGCGGTTATAGGTCAGGATGGCATGGGAGATGACGGGCGTCGGCGTGAAGCCGAGCTTCTCGTCGATCATCGTGGTCACGCCATTGGCGGCGAAGACCTCCAGCACCGTCTCGAAGGCGTTGCGCGAAAGCGCATGGGTGTCGATGCCGACGAAAAGCGGCCCGTCGGTGCCCTGTTCGCGGCGATAGAGGCAGAGCGCCTGGGCGATGGCGAGAATATGCGCCTCGTTGAACGATCCGGAGAAGGCCGAACCGCGATGGCCCGACGTGCCGAACGCCACCTGCTGCGAACGCTGCGACGGATCAGGCTGGTCGAAATAGGCCCTTTGCAGTGCCGCGACATCGACGAGCATGGAGGGGTCGAGCCGCTTTCCGGCGTAGGGGCTCACGGTATCGGTCATTGAGTATCTCGGTTGCAGGCCAGCCAATGCGCCGCCCGTTATAGACGGCAGGTCCGCAAAGTCGCGAGCGAAAAAGGCCGGAGCACGGCAGCGCGCTTCTGCCAAGCGCCCGGGGGCGAAACCCGCGCCGGGCCGATCGGCCGCGTCAGCCTTCGATCACCGGAGCGCGTTCGGCTAGTTCGAGAAAGATGGCGGCGCAGCCGAGCCAGACGATGCCGAGATAGATGAGCACGAGACCAGACCCCGAGAAACTGATCTCGGTGTAGCTCCTCCGGATTTGCGCTTCGGTGCAGGCAATCGCTCGCATTTGAGCGATGTGTGGGAATTCCGACCGGTCCCCGCGGTCGGCAGGACAGGCTGCGCCCCGCGACGAGATACGGTTGGCCCTCGTACTGACGTCCAAGGCGATATATGTGTCGCAGGCGCGAAATAGGTTTCTTTGGAGTTGGCGATGAAGATCGTGATGGTCGGATCGGGTTATGTCGGCTTGGTATCCGGCGCCTGCTTCGCGGATTTCGGCCATGAGGTCGTCTGCGTCGACAAGCAGGAGAGCAAGATCGCAGCGCTGAAGCGCGGCGAGATTCCGATCTTCGAACCTGGCCTGACGGAACTGGTGCGCAGCAACGCCGCCGCTGGCCGGCTGTCCTTCACGACCGACCTCGCCGGCCCCGTGAGCGCAGCGGACGCGGTCTTCATCGCCGTCGGCACACCCTCGCGCCGCGGCGACGGTTTCGCGGATCTGTCCTATGTCTATGCCGCCTCCCGCGAGATCGCGCAGGCGCTGGGCCGCTACACGGTGATCGTCACCAAGTCGACGGTCCCGGTCGGCACCGGCGACGAGGTCGAGCGGATCGTGCGCGAATTGCGGCCGGACGCCGAGTTCGCCGTGGTCTCGAACCCGGAGTTCCTGCGCGAGGGCGCCGCGATCGAGGACTTCAAGCGCCCCGACCGCATCGTCATCGGGACCGAGGACGCCCGCGCCCGGCAGGTGATGGCGGATGTCTATCGTCCGCTCTATCTCAACAGCGCGCCCATTCTGAACACCAGCCGCCGCACCGCCGAGCTGACGAAATACGCCGCCAACGCCTTCCTGGCGACGAAGATCACCTTCATCAACGAGATGGCGGATCTGTGCGAGCAGGTCGGCGCCAACGTCCAGGACGTGGCGCGGGGCATGGGCCTCGACAACCGCATCGGCGGCAAGTTCCTGCATGCCGGGCCGGGCTATGGCGGGTCCTGCTTCCCCAAGGATACGCTGGCCCTGATCAAGACGGCTCAGGATTACGGCACCCCCGCGCGCATCGTCGAGACGGTCGCCGCGGTGAACGAGCAGCGCAAGCGCGCCATGGGCCGCAAGGTCGTGGCGGCCTGCGGCGGCTCGGTTCGGGGCAAGACCGTCGCGGTGCTCGGCCTCACCTTCAAGCCGAACACCGACGACATGCGCGATTCCCCCTCCCTCTCGATCATCACCGCGCTGCAGGACGCAGGCGCGACGATCCGCGCCTTCGATCCCGAAGGCATGGAGCAGGCAAAGGCGGTCCTGCCCGGCGCCGTCACCTATTGCGGCAATGCTTATGAATGCGTCGAAGATGCCGATGCGGCCGTGATCGTCACCGAATGGAACATCTTCAGGGCGCTGGATCTCGATCGGGTCAGGACGCTCATGAGGTCGCCGGTCCTGATCGATCTGCGCAACATCTATCGTGGCGAGCAGGTCCGCGAGAAGGGCTTCGTCTACGCCGATATCGGCCGCGGCATTTCCGACCCGGTCTCCTCCCACGCCATCGACGCAGCCTGATCGAAATCTGAACAGTCTGTAGGTCCTTGCCGGCATATGGCATGAAACATGCCCTGCCCTGAGGCCGACGCGGCTAAAACCTGATTTGGAGTCCGATACTCTGATGACCTCCCGCCTCATCACCCCCTTGATCATGGCCGGCGGCGCTGGCACGCGGCTGTGGCCGCTGTCGCGAGACTCCATGCCCAAGCAGTTCATCGCATTGCTCGATGATGGGCTTTCGACCTTCCAGGCGACCTTGCTCAGGGTGAAAGGCGACGGTTTCGCCAATCCCATCGTGGTGACCAACAACGAATTCCGCTTCGTCGTCGCCGAGCAGATGCGGGCCGTCGGCGTCGCCGGCGACATCGTGCTGGAGCCCGAACGCCGCGATTCCGCTCCTGCGATCGCCATCGGCGCGCTGCTGGTCTCGCAGAAGGACGAGAAGGGCCTTTGCCTTGCGCTCGCCGCCGATCACGTCATTCCCGATGTCGAGGCCTTCCGCCGCGACTGCGGGCGCGCCGCGAGCCTTGCCGCGGACGGCCCGATCATGACCTTCGGCATCGTCCCGACCGAGCCTGCCACCGGCTATGGCTATATCGAGCCCGGCAAGCCGCTGAAGAGCGAGGGCGCCAACACCGTCGCCCGCTTCGTTGAGAAACCCGACGCCGAGACTGCGCTGGGCTATGTCGAGCAGGGCTTCCTCTGGAACAGCGGCAACTTCATCTTCTCGGCCGAGCGGATGCTCGCAGAGCTCGAGGCTTTCGTGCCCGAGGTGCTGTCCGGCGCAACCCGGGCATTGGCGGCGGCCACCAAGGATCTCGACTTCCTGCGGCTGGACCCGAAAGGCTTCGCCGAAGCCACCAAGGTTTCGATCGACTATGCCGTGATGGAGAAGACACGCCATGCCGGCGTGCTGCGTGCGAGCTTCGGCTGGTCCGATGTCGGCAGCTGGGATTCGCTGCAGGCGATCCGTCCCCAGGACGATGCTGGCAATGTGCTGGAAGGCCCGGTCGTCGCCATCGGCACCCGCAACTCGCTGATCCGCAGCGACGAGATCTTGACGGCGGTCATCGGCCTCGATGATGCCGTGGTCGTCACGACGCGGGACGCCGTCCTGGTTACGACCAAGGCGCGCGCCGCCGAGGTCAAGGGGCTGGTGGAGCGGTTGAAGAAAGAGGGCCGCCGCGAGGCGACCGAGCATCTGCGCATGTACCGGCCCTGGGGCTGGTATCAGCGTATCGACCTCGGCGGCCGCTTCCAGGTGAAGCGCATCAACGTCAAGCCCGGCGGCCTGCTGAGCCTGCAGAAGCACTTCCACCGGGCCGAGCACTGGGTCGTCGTCTCGGGGACGGCCGAGGTGACGCTGGATGGCACCGTCTCCTACATCCACGAGAACGAATCGATCTACCTGCCGATCGGCTGCACGCACCGCCTGGCCAACCCCGGCAAGATTCCGCTCGAACTGATCGAGGTTCAGGTCGGCTCCTACACCGGCGAGGACGACATCGTCCGGATCGAGGACATCTACGCACGCGCCTGAGCAAGACGCGCCGGAGCGCCACCACCGCAACGTTGTCGCCCGCCTTCAAGCGCGTGCGACGCAAGCCTTTCCGTCGCCGCGATGCGCTAGCGACGGACGACTCAGTCGTGCCAGCTCAGCTCCGGAGCGGAATCGGCGAGCTGCAGGAAGATCGCCAGGCAACCCAACCAAATCGTCGCGATCGTGAGCATCGATGCCGTCTCCCTGGCAGCAGGCGCGACATCTGCCGCGCCACGATGTTCTGCACGATCAGGCCCTAAAGCCGGGTGAATCGATATTTCAATTTTAACGGACCTCTCCGAGGCCCTGTAGCAGCCATTGCGGCGCCGAGGCGTACGGCGAATGTCTTAAGGCCGGAACCGCTCTAGCCCTTGTTCCGTGGCATTTTCTTCGCCCGAACCGGTATCCTCCCCACTCGAAGATGCTCTACCCTGCAGCCGCGAACCGCGAGATCTTGGTATCCTGTCCATGACCAGCCTGAAATTCGGAACCTCCGGCCTGCGCGGCCTGGTGAGCGAGCTCATCGGCTTGCCGGCCTACAGCCATGTCCGCGCCTTCTGCGCCATGATCCGCGAGGACGATGCAGCGGGGCCGGCCGGCGAGGTCCTGATCGGGCGGGATCTGCGCTCGTCGAGCCCGCTCATCGCCGCCCAATGCGCGCAGGCCGTTTCCGACGCCGGCCTGGTTCCGGTCGATTGCGGCGCCCTGCCGACCCCGGCCCTGGCGCTCGCCGCCATCCAGCGCCGCGCCCCCGCCATCATGGTGACGGGCAGCCATATCCCGGACGATCGCAACGGGCTGAAGTTCTATCGCGCCGCCGGTGAGATCGACAAAACCGACGAGGGACGCATCCTGGACTGGCAGGCCCGCCTCGCCCTCTCCTCCGTGCCCGAAGCAACAGCGGCGACGGACACATATGAAGCGCTGGCGGCCTACAAAGCGCGCTATCTCGACGTCTTCGGGCCCTCGCCGCTGGGCGGCATGGTCGTCGGCGTCTATCAGCACTCTTCCGTCGGCCGCGACGTCATCTGCGACGTGCTCGCGGGGCTCGGCGCCACGCCCGTTCCGCTCGGGCGCAGCGAGCACTTCATCCCGGTCGATACCGAAGCGCTGCGGCCGGAGGACGAGGAGCTCGCGCGTCGATGGGCGGGCGAGCGGGCGCTCGATGCGATCGTCTCGACCGACGGCGATGCGGACCGGCCGCTCGTCGCCGATGAGAACGGCCGCTTCCTGCGCGGCGATCTCGTCGGAGCCCTGACCGCGCGCTTCCTCGGCGCCGATGCGATCGTCACGCCGGTCACCTCCAACTCGGCGCTCGACCGTCCCGGCTTGTTCGACAAGGTCGTCCGCACCCGTGTCGGCTCGCCCTATGTCATCGCCGGCATGGAGCAGGCCAGGGCCGAGGGTGCCACGACGATCATCGGCTTCGAGGCCAATGGCGGCGTGCTGCTCGGCTCGGATGTCGAGCGTGACGGCCGCCGCCTGCCCGCCCTGCCGACGCGCGACGCCATGCTGCCCATCCTGGCGACGCTCGCACTCGCCCGGCAATCCGGTCAGGCCCTGAGCGCCATCGCCGCCGAAGCCCGCTTCGCCATCGCCCTGTCGAACCGCCTGCAGGAGATTCCGCAGGACAGGACCGCGGCGCTCATCGCCCGGCTCGACGCGGAGGATCCCGCCTTCCGCGATGCGGCCTTCGCGAGCCGCGGCGGTGTCGCGGCGCGCGACCGGCGCGACGGCCTGCGCCTGACGCTGGGCGATGGCGCCACGGCTCATTTCCGCGCTTCCGGCAACGCGCCCGAGCTGCGCGTCTATGTCGAGGCGCCGACGCAGGAGGCCGCCGAGGCGCTCCTCGCCGAAAACCTCGCCTTCGCGGCGGCACAGACCCGCTGACAGCAAGGCGGCGGGCCCCGCCTCACTCGATCTTCACATTCGCCTTCTGCGCGACCTCGGCCCAGCGCGTCGTCTCCGCGGCGATATGGGCGGCGAATGCGTCCTGCGACGACCCGACCGGATCGACGCCGAGCTTCCTGAGCTGCTCGATCACCGCCGGCTCCTTCATGATCGCCTGCGTCTCCGCCGAGAGCTTCGCGACGATCTCCTTCGGCACGCCGGCGGGCGCGAAGAAACCGTGCCAGGAACTGGCGTCGTAACCCGGAATGAACTCGGCCAGCGCCGGCAGATCCTTGGCCACTTCGAGTCGCTTCGGCGTCGCCGTCGCCAGGGCCCGGATCTTGCCCTCCTGCACATGCGGCCAGGCGATGGTGATGTTGTCGAAGCTGACCTGGATCTGGCCGGAGAGCAGGTCCTGCGTCACCTGCCCGCTCGAGCGATAGGGCACATGGGCCATGTCGGTGCCAGTCGCCACCTTGAACATCTCCGCCGCCATATGGGTCGAGGTGCCGGCGCCCGAGGAGCCGAAGGAGTACTTGCCCGGATTCTTCTTCAGCAGGTCGATCAGCTCCGGCACACTCTTCGCCGGCAGGTCGATATTGACCATCAGGATGTTCGGCACGCTCGCGACTTGCGAGATCGGCGCGAAATCCTTGACGTGGTCGAAAGGCAGTCTGGAGTAGACCGCCGGATTGATCGCATGGGTCGAGACCGTGCCCATCGTCAGCGTGTAGCCGTCCGCCGGAGCCCGCGCCACGGCGGCGACACCGGTATTGCCGCCCGCCCCGGCCCTGTTCTCGACGATGAACCTGCCGCCGAGGCGTGCGCCGAGCCGGTCGGCGAGGATGCGCCCGAGCATGTCGGTGGTGCCGCCGGCCGCAAAGGGCACGACGATGGTGACGACCCTGCTGCCGGGATACTCGCCCTGCGCGAAAGCGGGCCCGGCCGCGGCAAGGCAAGCCGCGGCGATGATGGTTCTGCGGGTGATGCTCATCGGTTTCATTCCTCCCTGATGCGGAGAATCCGCCTTGCGCCTCGTGAGCGGGCGCTTGCGCCAAGGGATAACACAGGGCTGGAGATTTGAAATCTGAAATTTCAGATTGCCGAGACAACCGGATTGTGGTGTCTGGTGACCGACGCCGCCATGGGGAATCCGGCAGCGGCCTCCCCATTTCCGTCGCGCCGGAAGAGTGAATGTTGCAGCCCGCCGTCGAACCCGTTGCGCCCGACCTGCTGCGTTCCCTGCGCGAGCATGTCCATGAGCGCCTGCGCCGGGCCATCGTCGCCGGGCGTTTCCGCAATGGCGAGCGGCTGAATGAGCGCCATCTCGCCGAGATGCTCGGCGTCAGCACCACCCCCGTGAAGGACGCGATCCGCAAGCTCGAGAGCGAGGGGCTGGTGCGGACCGAGGCGCGGCGCGGCGTCTTCGTCGAGTTCTCTGCCCGGCAAGCGCTGGAGATGGCGCTCGGACGCGCCGCACTCGAAAGCGTCATGGCCCATATCGCCGCCAACCGCCTGACCGAAGCCGGCGGACGCGAGCTCTCCCGATTGATCGCGGAGATGGAGCAGGCGACGGAGCATGGCGAGCTGGAGGATCTCGTCGCGCTCAACGGCGCCTATCATCAGGCGATCCACCGCATCTCGGGCTGCACCTATCTGGAGCGCCGCCTCGACGGGCAGCGGATGTACGACCATGCCCAGCGCATCGCGCTTCATTCGGAGCTGGCGGAGCGCCGCCGGGGTTTCGCGGAGCATCGCGGCATCTGCGAGGCGCTGCTGGCGCGCGATCCCGCGCTCGCCGAACGCAGGATGCGCCAACACATCGTCCGTTCGGGGAAAGCCCATGTGCGGCTCGTCTTCGGCGCGGATGCGGAGGGACTGGACTATGACGAATGACAAGGTGCGTCGCGCACTGCGCGGCATTTCCGGCGTCCATGTCACCGCCTGGAAGGCGGATGGCGAGGCCGACTGGGCGCTGACGGGCGGGATCGTGCGCGGAATCGCCGAGGCCGGCATCCACAACATCGTCTCGGCCGGCAACACCGGCGAATTCTACCCGATGACGACGGCGGAGGTGGAACGCTCCCACGCCGTCGCGGCCGAAGCCGCCGCCGGCAGGGCGCTCGTCACGGCCGGCATCGGGCGGTCTTTGCGCGAAGCTGTCGCGACCGGCAGGCTCGCGGCCAGGGCCGGCTGCGACGCGGCGATGGTGCATCACCCGCTCGACCCCTTCGCCGCGCCGCAATCCCAGGCCGACTACATCCTCGCCATCGCCGAGGCGCTGACGATCCCGCTCGTCGCCTATATCCGCTCCGACGCCATCGGCGTGACCGACCTGATCCGCGTCGCGACCCATCCCAATGTCGCGGGCGTGAAATTCGCCTCCACCAACATGATGCTGCTCGCCGATTGCGTGCGCGAGACGCAAGGCACTTCCGCCAATTGGATCTGCGGTCTCGCCGAGGGCTGGGCCGCGCCCTTCCATGCGCTGGGCGCGCGCGGCTTCACCTCGGGGCTCGTCAATGTCGTCCCCGCGCGCTCGCTCGCCGTCTGGCGCGCGCTGGAAGCGGGCGACTACGACGCCGCGCGCCGCGAGGTCGACGCCATCGCCGGCTTCGAGAAGCTGCGCACCAAATACGGCAACGGCGCCAATGTCACCGTGGTGAAGGAAGCGCTGGGATTGCTCGGCATCGATGTCGGCCCGGTCCGCCTGCCCGGCCTGCCGGAACTCAACGCGGCCGAGCGGGCGGAACTGCGCGCCATCGTGTCGGGTTGGGGAGCTGCGAAAGCTGCGGCGGAGTAGCCGGCCTCACAGCTCCGCGTCGAAGGCGATCGTGTCGAAGGCCGCCCGCACCCGGCCCAGCGCCTGCGCCGTGACATAGGCCTGGGCCCATTCCGGCGACGAAGCGACGATGCCGCGGTCGGAGCCCTGCACGTTGATGTCCTGCGAGATGCCATAGCTCACCGTCGGCGTCGTCCGCATCGGCACGGGCAGCGGCAGCGTCTGGCGCGCAGCGGCGCCGGCCGCCTGATAGGCGTCGATCAGCACCGTCCCGCCCGGCCGCCAGTGATAGCGCCGGCAGAGCTGCTGTTCGGCGCCGATCGGACGCGGCGACCAATGGGTCGCGATGCGGCCGATCTCCAGCTTGACGCGCGCGAAGCTCACCGCCCCGGCCACTGGCGCCAAGCTCACCGCGAGCGGGCCGCTATCCCCCGGCGCCGGCGTCAGCGCGACGAAGCGCCGCCCGGCCCCGGCGGTGATCGTACCGGACTGGCTGCCGACCCTGACGCTGAGATCGCCGCCGCTCAGCCCCTCCACCGAAACCGCGAGCGTCATGCCCGCAAAGGACGAAATCCCCCACGCCGCCGGCTCGACCGGTTGCAGGATCGCGCCCGTATTCAAACTCACCGTGAAGCCGCTGAGCGACAGGTTCGCTCCGCTGGCACCCGCCTTCCAGCGGTCGAAGCCATAGGCGCCCGCCACCAGCGCCCCGCCGGCAAAGCCGCGCTGATTGATCTGGATGTCGCCATTGATCAGCAGGTTCTGCCCTGCCGCCCAGGGCGAGCCCGGCAGCGCGACCCCTCCGCCGGCCCGGTCGATGGCGAGCGCATCGTGCCAGGCCGCGCCATCGGGGCTGACCTTGACCCGGAAATCGTCGTCGCCCGCGAGACCGAACTCCGCCCTCCCCGACCAGTTGGACTGAAACAGCACGCTCGCCGTCGCCCCGGCATTCGCCTTGTTGAGCTTGAGCCGATGGTCGCCGCCGGCATGGTTGAACAGGCTCGCCTCCGACGACACCACCAGCCGGTTGCTGTCGTCGGCCGTGGCGTTGACGCCCCATTTCTCGGCGCCAAGGCCGCTGAGCGGGCTGGCCCTGCGCCATTCCGTGCCCGTCCAGAGAGTGTGCTCGGCCTCGTCGGCGATCCAGGCCTGCCAGCCGACCCGCGGCGTGAGGAAGATCCAGCCGCCATCCTCGAACAGCGCCACCTGACCCGCGCGCCCGGCAAAGATGCCGGTGCCGCCGGCCGGCACGATATAGGCCGACAATTCGCTCGGGCTGCCTGGCGGCGCGGACTGGCTGCGGCTGTCGACGACCAGATGGATCAGGGCGTCGAGGCGCACCAGCGCGTCGTTGTGCGTGACATGTTTCTGCGCCTGGCCGGCGGCAAGCAGCGGCAGCGAGAGACGGGGCGTGACGGTCATGGGGCCTCGCGGGATCGGACGATGCGAGGCTGGATGATGCAGGTGCCCGAAGCGCCGGGGATAAGTTCCGGGGGTCGGCGGATGCCCGGCGCCGATCTTAACCGAAGCTCCGGGGCCGCAAGCCGGCATGGAACCAGGTGATCAGCGAATAGATGTCGTAGACCGGCAGCCCCGTCGCCTGCTGCACGGCCGCCGCATAAGGCGGCATGTTGGTGCATTCCAGCACGATCGCGCCGACATCGGGATGCCGCGCCACGAGATCGAGCGCAGCCTCGACCACATCCTGCCGGGCAAGCTCGACATCCATGTCGTCCTTCTCGGCCTTGATCAGCACGCGGAAGAATTCGCGGCCATTTTCGGTGCCGGCGACCGGTGTGTCGAGCGGCACGCCGGCAGCTTCGAGATGGGCCGGCGTCAGCGTCGCGGCCGAGACGGTGACGAGACCAACGCGCTTTCCGGGCGGCAGCGTCCCCTGCACCCACGGCACCTGCATCAGCGACGATGTCGCGACCGGAACATTCACCGCGGCCGCGAGCTCGCGCTGGAACAGGGATAGAAAGCCGCAATTGGTGGTGATCGCTTCCGCGCCGAGCCTGACCAGCTCTCGCGCTGCCGCCACGAAATCCGGCAAAAGCCCGGCGGCTCCCTTCAGGACCACCTTTTCCGGGCTCGCTCCCGTGACGACATGGTAGAGCACCGGAAAGGGCCAGGTCGTGCCGTTGCCCATGTCGCCGGGAATTCGCGGGAAACGCGCTTCCAGCATCAGGATGCCCAGCGGCACTCCGTAGATCGCCCTCCCGCCGCGAGCGATGCGGGAGGCGGGTCCGGAACGGGCTTCGTCTGTCATCGGCATTCCGTTGCGATCGTTGCGCCCGCGCCGGGCGATTGTTCCACAGGGCGGCGATAGCATGATGGTGACCGCGAAGTCGCGCTTGCGCCATTGCTTTGCCGTGTTCGCAAGATCATAAAGCACGTCGCTCGCCAAAAAATCGGTTGCGTAACCTGCTTCTGGCCCGTTGTTTGCGTAGCCGCGATTCGCGCCTCTGGATTCTGATTCCTTGACCGATCCCTTCGACCATCTGCGCCGCCTCGCGACCTTCCTCGGCTGGTGCGCGCTGGCCGCCATCCTCGTCTCGACGCTGTCGCCGATCGAGCTGCGTCCCCATCTCCCGGATGTGGGGGCGGACGTCGAACGCTTCATGGCCTATCTCGCGGCCGGCGGCGCGCTGGCCTTCGCCTATCCGCGCCAGCGCTGGTTCGTGCTGGGCGGCATCGTGCTTCTCGCGCTCGGGCTCGAATGGGCCCAGACCTGGGAGGCGACTCGCCATGGCCGGCCCCACGATGCCGTGGTCAAGATTCTGGGGACCCTGACCGGCGGCGGCCTTGCCGTCTCCCTCGATTATCTGGCACGGCGCCTGCGCAGCCTGGCCTGAAGAGGCTGTGCCGTAACGGAACACGCCGTCACTTTTTCGGCGTGATCTCGCGTCGTTTTCGCCGGCAACCACACGCACTGATTGAAATTCGCACCGATCCGGTGCAATGCCGCGCGGCATGGCGCTTGCGGTTGCGTCGCCGACTGCTCCCGCCTATCTCGGTCCTCGCGCCGAAAGCGGGAGACAAAGCGGCAAGGACTGGGCGAATATGAGCGTCGACCATCTCAGGCAGGCACCGTTGGCGCTGCCCCGAGGCCCTGCGAGAAGCTGGCGGCACTGGCTCGGCCTGCTGACGGCGGCGTGCGACGGCGTCCTCGTCGTGGCCCTGGTCTACGCCATGGACTGGTCGACCGATCTTGCGATGCAGGGCTCTTTCCAGGTGGACGAGCGGACTCCGGAACTCGCCGGCACGCTGGCGGCGCTGTTCGTCTTCGTCAACCTGATGCGCGGACGCTACCAGATCGGCAATTACCTCTCGACGAAAGGCCAGGTCGCGGCGGCCTTCTCGGCCTGGAACATCGCGTTTGTCGCGTTCCTGGTGCTGCTTGTCCTCGCCAAGATCGCCGATCACTATTCGCGGGCCGTCCTCCTGACGAGCTATCTCGCCGGCATTCCCGCCATCGTGCTGACCCGTTCGGCCATCGTCCGCCTGATCTCGGCGGGAAGCCGCACCGGCCGGATCACCTCCGAGCGCGTCTTCCTGATCGGCCGGGAGAAGGAAGTCATGTCCTTCGTCGACCGCTGCAAGCCATGGAATGCCGGCAGCGCCATCGTCGACGTGGCCTTCCTCAACCCGCAGCAGCCGCGCCGCGATCCGCGCGAAGCCCTTGCGGCCGATCTCGCGGCCGCCGCCGCCAGTTGCCGGGCGAAGCGGCCCGACGCGGTCTTCATCGCCGTGCCCTGGTCGGACCATGAGACGATCGAGGCCTGCGTCGACGCATTCATGAACATGCCGGTCGCGATCCATCTCGCGCCCGAGAAGATCATGAGCCGCTTCGAGCAGCCGCATTTCGTCAGCGCCGGCGCGCTTTCGAGCCTGCGCCTGACGCGTGCTCCGCTGTCGCCGGTCGAAATCGCCTGCAAGCGGGCTTTCGATCTCACCGCCGCGGCGCTGGCCGGGCTGTTGCTGCTGCCGCTGCTGTTGCTGATCGCGCTGGCGATCCGGATCGATTCACCCGGCCCGGTGCTGTTCCGCCAGCGCCGCCATGGCTTCAATCAGGCGGCGTTCCGCATCTTCAAGTTCCGCACCATGACGACGACCGACGACGGCGCCGTGATCGTGCAGGCGCGGCGCGACGATCCCCGCATTACCCGCATCGGCCGGGTGCTGCGCCGCTATAATCTCGACGAATTGCCGCAATTGCTGAACGTCATGGCCGGCCATATGTCACTGGTCGGCCCGCGCCCCCATGCCCTGGCGCATGACCGGGAGTTCGAGCGCAAGATCGCGCTCTACGCCCGCCGCCACAACGTCAAGCCCGGCATCACCGGCTGGGCGCAGGTCAACGGCTTGCGCGGCGAGACCGACACCGACGAGAAGATGGCGGCCCGCGTCGCCCATGACCTCTGGTATATCGACCACTGGTCGTTCACGCTCGACCTCGCCATCCTGTTCCGGACGGTGTTCAGCTCCAAGGCGTTCCGGAACGCGGTGTGACGGTCATCGCAGCATCGGCCGAGAAGCGGATTCCGCTTCTCGGGAAAATCAGATGTTGCGGAGAAAAGCCGGCTCAGCCGTCGCGGCGGAGCGCGTGATAGGCCTGCGACACCGGGCGCGGAGCGACGTCATGAACGAGCTGGCGGGCGATGATGCCGGAAAAGCGCATGGCTGCGGCGAAACCGCTCATGAGCTGGCCGATCCGGGAGGGCCGCCGGGCAGCGAGGCTTGCCGCCGCGGCGCCGGTCTGCGGCTGTGCGGCCGCGTGGCGCGCGAAGGTGCCGGGCAGGTTGACGAGGCCCGTATGCAGCCCATGGGCCGCGAATTCCGCGATCAGCGCCCGGTGGCGCTTCGGAGCCACGTCGACGATGACCACGTCCGGCGCGCAGGCGGCAATATGGTCGAGGATCGCGCGGCCGGCCGGGCCGGAGAAATCGGCGTCGCAGATGCCCGCAAGGCGCAGGCCGGGAAAGGCCAAGCGGATGCGGCTGCGCAGCGCATGGATCGTCGCGCTGTCACCACCGAACAGGAACACCGCCTCGCCCGCGCTCTCGCAGCGGCGCAGCGCGTCTTCCAAGCCGGTTTCGCGCCGGGCGGCATCGGCCCGCACGGCCTGTTCAATCTGCTGTTCGATCGAGTCCGACGTCACGCTGTCCCCATTTCGCTCGAGACGGGCATCCGGCAGCGATATGGCCTTGCATTGCTGCCTGGGCTTGCCCGCTGCCGTCAGAGACAGGAAGCGGCTACTTCCTTAAAAATTTAGATATCCGTTCAAATGTGTCGCAACCAAAGGTGACCGATTTTGGGTCAGCGTCCTCGGGCCTCAGGCGGCCGGAGGACGCCCCGGCATCAATGCAGCGTTCGCCAGACGGCTCGCCCCAGCCACCCGGCCCAGCCGAGCATGAGCCCGGCCGCGACCAGAACGCCGATAATCAGCAGCGAACGGCCGATCAGAAGGCTCGCCACCGTCTCGTGCTCGACGGGGCGGTTGTCGTTGGCAGGCGGCGGGATGTCCCGTACGGAGGGCATCCGGATCGGCACCGTCACGGGTGGCCGGACACGCATCGAACGCATAAAACGATCTCTTACCGTTAACGAACCGTAAACCTGCTCCTCGCATCTCTGATCCAATGCGAGACGCAGGCAAAGTGCAAGCCGAGAAATGACCTAAGGTGAATTTGTCCGCGACATTGCCTGATGTACCGCGGCTCCCACTGAATAAAACGGCCATCGGCCGCTCGGCAGCAGCGTTATTCCATCACCATCGCGTGATCGTCGGACGGGGCCGCCTGCTGGCGCGGCGTGCGCAGCAGCGCCAGGAACGGCAAAGCTGCCAGGCACAGGATCATCAGTAGCTTGAAGTCGTCGACATAGGCGATGATCGTCGCCTGCCGCGTCACCACCTCGTCCAGCGCCGCGCGGCCGGCCAGCGTCGTCGGGTCCCAGGCATGCCTGATCGCCGGCATGTCGAAGATGCGGTTGAACGGGGTCACATAGTTGGCGATCTCGGCGTGGTTCACCTGCACGTTGCGGGTCAAGAGGTAGCTGACCAGCGAGATGCCGACGCTGGAGCCGATATTGCGCGAGAGATTGTAGAGCCCGGTGCCGTCCCCGCGATACTCCGCCGGCAGCGTCGCGAAGGTGATCGTCGTCAACGGCACGAAGAGCAGGCCGAGCCCGGCGCCCTGGATGAAGCCCGTGACGATGATCGTCTGCTGCGAGACATCCGGCGTCCAGCCGGTCATGTCGTACATCGCCCAGGCGCTGACCAGGAGCCCGGCGCCGAGCAGGATGCGGATGTCGACCTTTCCGATCAATCGCCCGACCAGGAACATGCAGGCCATGGTGCCAAGGCCCCGCGGCCCCATGACGATGCCGGCCGTCACCACCGGATAGCCCAGCAGCGTCTGCAGGAAAGGCGTGAGCAGCGCGAGCGACGCCAGATAGCAGATGCCGACGAGGAAGATGAAGATCAGCCCGACATTGAAGTTCCGGTCGAGGAACATGCGCGGCTTGATGAAGGAGTTCTCCGCCGTGAAGGTGTGCACCGCCAGGACGTAGACCGCCGCGACGCAGACCGTCGCCTCCACGATGATCTCCAGCGAGTCGAACCAGTCGAGCTGCGCTCCGCGGTCGAGGAAGAGCTGCAGCGCCGCGATCGCGAGGCTGAGCGAGCCGAAGCCGATCCAGTCGAGCTTGGCAAGGGCGCTGGACTTGGTCTCGGTGACGAAGATCGAAACGCCCGCCAGCGCCAGGATGCCGAGCGGCAGATTGATGTAGAAGACCCAGCGCCAGGAAATGTTCTCGGTCAGCCAGCCGCCGAGCACGGGGCCGAGCACCGGCCCGACCATGACCGAGACGCCGAACAGCGCCATCGCCGAGCCGCGCTCCTCCGGCGTGTAAATGTCGAGCAGGATGCTCTGCGAGAGCGGCACCAGCGCGGCGCCGAAAAAGCCCTGCAACAAACGGAATCCGACGATCTGCGTCAGCGACTGGGCCGCGCCGCACAGGATCGAGGCCACGACGAAGCCGACGATCGCGACGGAGAGCACGCGCTTGCGGCCGAAACGCGCGGCCAGGAAGCCCGAGGGTGGCGTCATGATCGCCGCCGCGACGATATAGGAGGTCAGGACCCAGTTGATCTGGTCGGCGCTCGCCGAGACGCTGCCCTGAATATAGGGCAGCGCGACATTGGCGATGGTGGTGTCCAGCGCCTGCATGATGACCGCGAGGATCACGCAGGCGGTGATGGCGCCGCGATTGGCAACCGGGGTCGTCGCGGCGGCTGAGCTGGCCATGACAGGCCTCTTCTGTTTGCTGGTCTTGCTCTACTTGGCGCGCTCTACCCGGCCGCTCTACTTGGCGCTCTTGCCGAAGGCGCCCGAGATGAAGCTCGGCAGACCGCGCTCATGGCCTGTGTCGACGTCGAGCGTCACGCTCATGCCGGCACGCAGTTGGGGCTGGTCGGCGGGGGTGTCGATCTTCACACGCATGGCGATGCGCTGCACCACCTTGACCCAGTTGCCGCTGGTGTTCTGCGCCGGCAGCAGCGAGAAGCTCGCGGCCGAGGCCGGGCTGATGCTGTCGACCGTGCCTTTCCAGGCGGCGCCCGGATAGGTGTCGACATAGACTTCCGCCGATTGTCCGGGCTTCACCCAGGTGAGCTCGGTCTCCTTCGGATTGGCCTGGATCCAGACATGCTCGGTCGAGACGAGGCTGAACGCGCTGGTCGCCGCCTCCAGATACTGGCCCTTCTGCAGCGAAGGCACATTGGTGACGACGCCGTTCATCGGCGCGCGAACCGTGGTGTGCTCGAACTGGCGCTGCGCCTCGGCCCGGGCCGCGACGGCGTCCTTGTAGCGCGGGTGTTCCTCGACCGGTGCATCGGGCGTGCCATTGAGGTTGGCGGCGATGCCGGCAAGCTGGCTTTCGAGCTGCGCCAGCTTGAGCCTTGCGCCATCGAGATCATGCTTGGCCTGGTCGTAGGTCGCCTGGGAGGCGACGGATTTGGTGGCGAGGTCCTGCTGGCGCTTGAAGGCGGTCTCGTAGAAGGCGATATCGGTGCGAGCCTGCTCGATCTGGCTCTGCATGGTCTTGTAGCTGGCCTTCAGCGCTTCGAGATCGTTGCGGACCACGCCGATCTGCGCATCGGCCCGCTCCAGCGCGAAGCGGAACGGCTTGTCGTCGAGCCGGAACAGCACGTCGCCCGCCTTCACGGTCTGGTTGTCCCGGACGTCGATCTCGCTGACGATGCCGGCGACATCGGTCGAGATGCCGAGGATGTCCGCCTGCACATAGGCGTTGTCGGTCGACATCACCTGTCCGCCGACGACGTAGTAATAGCCACCGGCGACGAGCGCGATCGGCAGAAGCGCGAAGAGCAAGCGTCGCGTGCGGCTGCGTCGGGCCGGCGACGCGGGGGCTGTCGCAGCCTGGGCAGGAGCGGTCGGCGTGGTAGTTTCCGGCGCCTTCGCCGCCGGCTGTGGCTGAGCGGGCGCCTTGGGCTCGAGGCGCCTGATCTCGGTCACATTGCCTGGGGAGCCGGACTCGGCCTCTTCATCACGGACGGCTTGGGCGGCCGCCTCGGTCTTTCTGGCTGCGTCATCCATTTTGGACCTGCCTTTCGGCCACCCGCATCTGGCAGGCGGCCGTGAGATTGGTTCGCATCTGTCCCAGCGTCGCGAGAAGCTGCTCGCGCTCGGGCTGCGGAATGTCGCCGAACGCCTCTGCCCGCGTGATTTCGCCGAGCGCGCGCAGCTCCGTCAGCTTCGGCCCGGCCTTCTCAGTCAGATAGAGCTGCCAGACGCGCCTATCGGTCGCGTGCGGCCGGCGTTCCGCCAGCCCGCAGCCCTCGAGCTTGTCGACGATGCGCCCGACCGTGATGGGCTCGACATCCATGAGCTCGGCCAGCGCACCCTGCTGAATGCCGGCATTCTGATCGATATAGGCGAGCACCTGCCATTGCGAACGGGTCAACCCGGAATCGCGCGCATGCTGCTCGAAACGCTTGCGCAAAAGGCGCGCGACATCATGGAGCAGAAAACCCACAGTCGGCGGCGGTTTTATAGGCATGCTGGTCATAAGCATCTATATAATATTGGCGCTTAGTCTCGCCAAGCGACGTTCGAACGAGTCTGAGGGCGGAGGCTGTGGCGCGATGTCGCGGCTAAGAATCGAAGCCGCGCGCGGGCTCGCATCGCCTCATTGGCAACCAGAACCTTCCGCGCGAGCCGCCTGCACCTCGGCATCGGTCGGCAGGTCGGCGCCGCGTCGCGTGACCGTCACGGCGGCCGCCGCCGTAGCATAATCGAGCAATTCGGCAAGCGCGGGCAGATCGAGTGCCGCGATGGCGGCCGGGCTCAGCCGCCCTGTCCTCGCGAGCTGCGCCAGCAGCGCCGCATGGAAGCTGTCTCCGGCCGCGACGGTATCGACGACCCGCACCGGGCGCCCCCGCACCGAAACCTGCCCGGCGGCGTTGAAAGCGGTCGCTCCCCGCTCCCCTTCTGTGATGACGACCAGGCCGGCACCACGCTCGAGCCAGTAGGATGCAGCCTCGCCGATCGAGAGCTGCCCATGCCAGGCGATGCGGATATCCTCTTCGCTTGCCTTGATGATCGTCGCCACGCGGTAGAAGCGCTCGGCCGCCTCGGCCCAGCGGGCCATGTCGCCGACGACCATCGGCCGTAGATTGGGATCGACGCTGATGACCCGCCGGCCCGCCTCGCGCTCGGCCAGGGCCGCGAGCGTCGAAGCGACCGGCTCGACCGCCATCGTATAGGAGCCGAAGGTCAGCGCCGTGATCTCCGGCGGCAGCACGGCCGGCAGATCGGCCGGCATGAGCAGGCGATCGGCAGCGCCCTCGCCGTGGAAGGAATAGCCCGGCTGGCCATCCTGCGCGGTGACGATGGCGGAGATCGTCGTCGGCCCGTCGCTGACCGTCAGAAAGCGCCCGTCGACGCCTTCCTTCGTCAGCCGCGCCGCGAGAAATGCGCCGAAGCGGTCACGCGAAAGACCGCCCAGGAAAGCCGCCGGCATGCCGAGCCGCGCGAGGCCGACGGCAAGGTTGAAGGGCGAACCGCCCGCGACGGCCCGCGCCGGCATCTCGTTCCCGTCCGCCGGAGCGACGAAAAGATCGATCAGGGCTTCGCCGCAAACCAGGAACATGACGAATCGCTGCTTTCCCTGCAGGGGCGGCAAGGTTTCGGCCGCCGGGCAAACCGATCGAATGCCATGCCGCCAGCCGGCTGGCCATGGCATTCGAGCATTTTCGACGGGATGCCGAAACTACGGGAGATGGCGCGAGAACGGCGAGCGCCTTGCACCAATGCGAAGGGCGCGACGATGTCGAGCCGGGCAAGGCCGATGTCACATCGCCCCCGTCCGGCCTTTTCGCTATTGATAGGCGCCGACACCGGCAGCGGAATCCGGAAGTCTCTTGCCGGCGCTGGCGGAGGCCGCCCGGGCATTGTTGTTGGCCGGTTGCAGCAGCAGCGCGTTGTTCATTCCCCAGATCGCGGCCTGGGTTCGATTCTGGACCCGGATCTTGCGCAGGATCGCTTTGACATGGGCCTTCACCGTGGCTTCGGCGATGCCGATCTTGCGCGCGATGGATTTGTTGGAATCCCCATCGACCAGGCAGCTGACGATCCCCATTTCCCGTGGCGACAGCAGCGATGCGACCGTTTCATCCGGGGGAGAGCTGGGAGACGCCCTGTCATCCTCGCCCGCGGCGGGACCGGCCTTAGGGCGGCGGGGCTTTTTTGCGGCGGGAACCGCGGAAGGGAATGTCGGCGGGAAGACCGTTTCGCCCAGCATCACCAGTTCGATGGATTTGACGAAGGCATCGCAGGAATTGGTGTTGACGAGGTAACCGCTGGCGCCGGCTTTGAAGACCGCCGCGAGCTCAGCCGGTCCATAGCGATCGGCGACGACCGCGATATGCGCATCCGGATACCGATCCCTCACAAGCTCGATTTCTCCGATGATGAGATCGAAAGCGTCGTTGGTGTAGACGACAAGAAAAAGGCTGTTCTGGACACGAGACTTACCGCTCAGCTGGTCGATTCCGGAGATCGAGTCGATGATACGAAAGTTGTTTTCTTGAAGAACGCGATGAACCCCCTCTCGCATCAGAGAATATTTCCCTATGAGAACGATCCCGAAGGCTTTGCTCTCCCTCATTTGAAACCTCCCGCCGAAAGGGCAAACACAACTCAAACTGACGCCCCCGGTAAATCTGCTTACCATTCTTGTTTCTTGTTAAGATGATGAGACCGAAGTCTCATTTGGAATTTGTCTCGAAACCTCCTCTCGTCACATATCGCCGACCACACTGCATTCATTTACGCAGAAATATCACGCAGAAACCCCAATAAAGAAACCCTTTAATACCAGTTAATACGATCGAACTCAGAGTAAAAAATGATACAGCTCCGCGAGATACGGAGACATAAGACGCCAGATACGAGCATGAAAGATCGTCAGACATAGCGATTAGCGCAGGCATAAGGCGCGGCATCTCATCAGCGCGCCATAAGGCAGACTAGGCAACGGATCGACAGGCGATCCATCCATCGGCATCTACGTAAGGGATTGTTATCCAAAAAAGTCTCGCCGGCAAGTCAATTAACGATCCGTTAGCCATTCCAGAACGGCTTCCGGCCTGCCATCCTTAACGTCAGCTGGCGACAGCCAGCGACGTCGGCTCGATCTCAGCGAACGAGGTGGACTTAAAGCGCGACCGAATACGAAGAAAGTATCGCTGAGTCCTGTCGATTTACGGCGCACGAACTCCCTTGAACATGTAATGCAGGCGAATTCGTTTGCTCAGAATCTGAACCGTTCCCTTTGGGTTCAGGATCAGATCCATCGCCTTTCTGGCAATTCCCATCGAAAGCTTCCGCCCGTCGAATCGGTGCCCGAGGTCCCGCAGCCGTCCGGCGTGGTAATTCCAGAATTTCCTGTCCCGGAACTTGAACGCGCTGGAGGAGAGATAGGCGTAATACTGGTCGAGCAGCTCGTCGACCCGTGTTTCGAGCTCTTGCTTGGTCAGATACCAGCCGCCATATTCTTGGCAGTCGCTGATTTCCGCCGAGACATAGGCATTGTTTTCGAGCGAAACAGCCGTCGCAGTCTGGCGATGAATCCGTTCATGGCCCAGGATCTGGTGCACGAAGCCGAAATCTTCATAGCGCAAATGCTTGAGGCACGCGCTGATATCCGCCTCATGCGTCGGATTCGGAAAGAATTCGTCGGAATTTCGGATCAGATCGGATCGATACATGACCGATGACGGGTTTCCCAATACCCTCAGCGTACCGAGCAAATGGGCCCGACAGACCTCTCGCCCTGGGACGACCGTCTGCGCGTAGGGCAGGCCGACATTCCGAACGTACCAGATGCCCGCGCCGCCGCTGAGCTGGTATGCGCCGACGATACCGACGGATGGATGGGCTTCGGCGAGAGCGACCATCTTCTCGAGGCATTCCGGATAGATCCAGTCGTCGCCCGAAACGACCTTGCAATATTTGCTCTGCTTCGAGATGAGGCCGAAAGCCCTGTTGTGATTGGCGATGATCGGCAGCAGCGTCTCGTTGCTGACGACGCGGATGCGGCTGTCCCGCCGGCAATACTCCTCGGCGATTTCGAGAGTGCCGTCAGTGCTGGCGTTGTTGACGATGATGTATTCCCAATTCCGATAGGTTTGGGACAGCACGCTTTCGATGCATTCCCTGAGGAATTCCGCGCCATTGTAGACGGGTGTCACGACGCTGACCAACGGACCGGTTTGCGCGTTCATCTCAGGGCCCCCTCTTGAGAATATCTCGTTCCCTCGGCGCAAGTTTTCTCATTCGCCAGGAACAAGGCGTTGAACTGCAGATTGAGCTGCGACTTGAACTGTGCGGCGCGCACACCGATGCGCGCCTTGATTCCGTCCCTGTCGGCAATCAGCCGATCGGCTCTGGCGACCAGATCCTCCGCGTCGCAGCGGGCAATATCGACGCAGTAATCCGACAAGCCCAGGCTTTCCATCAGGGTGGTGACCTTGGGATGGGGTGCAAGCGCGATGGTCGGCACGGTCTGCAACGACGCGAACACGACACCGTGAAAGCGGCAGGTGACGTAAAAATCCACATGGGAGAGCGCCGTCAGCATGTCGGCGATGCTCTCGACCGTTTCCCGCGTAACACGATCCGGCGCCAGCGCGGGAAAGCTCTGCCGGATGGCGGCGTCGAGATCGGCGATCGCCTGGGAATCGAACCAGATATCGCTGCTGAAGAGCCTGATCCGATGCCCGCGCGCCAGCATCTGGCCGCAGAACGCAGCGAGGTTGTCGATCAGCCGTCGATAGCCCTGATCGTCATTGACCCAGTGCCGCTTTGAATCGCCATAGGCCATCGGCCCGACGCCGATCACGAGCTGAGTGCTCGGCATGACCGGCTCCTTCGCCGGCCGCTCCGGCAGCCGAAGGCCCCACACCGCGTCGGCAACGACCTTCATCTTGCCGCGAAAGCCGATCTTCCGCAGCAAGTCGCCCGACGCGCCGTCGCGCAGGGACACATAGTCGGCCATGGCAAGCGTGCGCCGGATGAACCAGCGACTCAGGGAGGAATCCAGCGGACCCGCGCCGTTGTTCACGAAGATGCATTTGACGTTGGCGCATTTGGCGAGAAGGACCCATTTGAACAGCGTGTAGGGAAACGCCCAGGGGCCGCCCCAGTCCAGAAGCTGTCCGCCCCCGGCGATGATGAGCATGTCGAGCTCCCAGACCAGAAGCAGCGAACGCAGCAGAAACATGATTTCGCGGAAGAACTGCGAGGGCCATACGACCAGCGCATGCCTCAGCGCATTGGCGATGTGGAACAGCGGCCCCGTTTTCTTGACGGTCGCCTTCAGCCTCCCCGCGAACCCGCCCGGACCCACGGGGTGCGATGCCGACGACCATTCCCGCTGGAACGGGAAAACCCGCTGACGCATCGCATAGCAGGGAATTCCGAGCCGGCGCGTGGTGTCTTCGGGGTCCATCGACAGGCCGACGACCGACACGCCGGGCGACCGGAGCGTGATGTTGTCGAGCACCGCCGTGATGGAGGCCTCGTCGCCCAGATTGCCCGTGCCGCAATGGGCCAGGAGCCCGACCCGGCTGGGCTTGGAGGAGCCGGTGGCCACCGAACTGACACAAAACTCCTGCAGCCCGGACCCGGACAGATCGACGGGCTCGCCGGCGCGAACATCGATGTCGATCTTGCCGCTCATGCAATACGCGCCCTCTGGCGGACGTCGAGCGCCGCGGAACGCGACAGGACGGCCTCCGCCGCCGCCTCGCCGCTCTTGAAGCTCTCGTCGGTCCACATGTAGCCCCAGTCGCCATAGCGGCCGCAGTAGGCGATCCCGATCTCGTCGAGATAGCCGTGAACCGTCTTGAGGGCGGCGGCGCGATCGAGATCGAAGATGATATTGGCGTAGGGCAGATACATTGCCGTCTTGAACACGACCTGGTCGCCGTCGTGCAGCAGCCCGCAGCGGCGCAAATCGTCGATGACCGGCTGGATCCAGTCCTCGGGCTTGCCCGTGAAGGGCTTGTACTTGTCGGAGAAATAGACTTCCGCCTGGATGCTTCCCATACCCTTCGGGGCATTGTCCTCGGAGAGCATGTGCGGGAAGCCGAGGCGCGTGAAGCAGATGTCCTCGTCGTAGAAATACGACATATGCGCGCTGGAGATATCCGCGCGGTCCACCCCGAGATTGACCAGCACGCAGGACGAGCAGGCGAGCTTGCGCGAGGCTTCCAGCACGTCGGCCGGCACGCCCTTGATCATGCGGATGAGATCCGGGAGCGGCACCGACGATATCAGCGCGTCGTAGCGGGTCCGGATGCCGTTAGAGAATTCGATCTCGTTGATCCAGGGATCGATCGATGTCAGCTCGTGATTGAGCTTGATGTTTCCCTTCGGCACGAAGTCCCGCAGATAGGACACGAAGCCGCCCTGCTTCGGGTAGCGGAAATGCGTGATGTAATGGATGTTCGGCGATGAGGCGGAAATCGCCCCGCGCAGCACTTCCTCCAGCGTCGGCCGGTAGATTCGCGGCCCCAACCAGTCGGTGCTCATGTTCTCGGCCGTCGTGAGATGGTATTTGCGCGTATACTGCTTCGGGAAGAGCTCGGCGAAGGTCGAGCCGAAGCTGGCGACCAGCCAGTCATTGTAGTTGTTGATCGGCCCCTCCGGTTTTTGCCGCTCCTCCACGAAATCGGCGATCACCTTCACGATCACCTCCTCCGGCAGGCCATGCAGGTGAAGCTGGACCGGATGCTGCGGCCAGTAGCCCCGCCAGTAGTTGTTCAGGTTGATCTGGATGGTTTCGTAAAGCTGATCGACGCTGTCGGCGAACAGCTCCTGGATGCGCTCGTCCTTGGTGAAGGAGATGTGCGGCCCGATATCGAAGGTGAAGCCCGGCTCGTGACGAAACGACATCGTATGGCCGCCATAATACGAATTCTTGTCGTACATGACGGGCGTGATGCCCTCCTCCCGGAGTCGGTGCGCCGCACCGAAGCCAGCCATTCCAGTTCCAAGTACGACGACGTTCGACATGGATGCGCGTTCCCTGAGCTGTGGCACCGTTGCGGAATCAGCCTTCGGCCATCGGGAGCAGAGGCGCCGGAGCCGCCGCCTTCGGCCGCGCTCCTGAAGCGTTCCGCTCCGCATGGTCCTGCAGCAGATATTCGTAGCGCTCGATCTGTCGCCGCGTGAGGGACTGGAGATCGTTCCCCGCCTGGAAGGCGTGGTACCATTCGACGATCCAAGCCAGGCTCTGGTCGAGCTGCAGAACCGGGTGCCAGTCGAGGCCCGCCCTCGCCTTCGAGGTGTCGAGGCGCAGCAATTGCGCCTCGACCGGATGCGCTGCGCCATCCAGCGTCCAGGATGCGCCTTCGCCCCACAGCGACACGAGCTTGTCGACGATCCACGACACCGGCCTGGCATCCGTCTCCGCCGGCCCGAAATTCCAGCCCGAGGCGAAGCGGGCTCCGTCCTCGGCGAGCCGCTCGCACAGCAGCAGATAGCCGTGCAGCGGCATCAGCACGAACTGCCAGGGCCTGATCGCGGCGGGGCTGCGGATGCGGCAGGGCCGGCGGCCCAGGAAGGCGCGGACCAGATCCGGAATGAGCTGGTTGGCGGTCCAGTCGCCGCCCCCGATGGCGTTGCCCGCACGCACGCTCGCCAGCGCGACGCCATGCTTGGACAGCGCAGCCGGCGGAAAATAGGAGTCGCGATAGGCGCCGGTCACCAGCTCCGCGCAACCCTTGGAGTTGGAATACGGGTCATGCCCGCCCATCGGGTCGCTCTCGCGATAGCCCCAGACCCACTCCTGGTTCTCGTAGCATTTGTCGCTGGTGACATTGACCACGACGCAGGGGCGCCCGAGCTGGCGCACCGCCTCGAACAGATGGACGGTCCCCATCACATTGGTCGCATAGGTCTCGACCGGCTCGTCATAGCCGTAGCGGACCACGGACTGGGCGGCCATGTGGATGACCACGTCGGGATTGCATGCAGCGAGCGCGGACTCCAGATGCGCGAAGTCCCGGACGTCGCCGCGGATCGAGCGGACGCACTCGCCGACCCTCGCCTGCTCGAAGAGGCTCGGCTCCGACGGCGGCTCGAGCGCATAGCCCGTCACATCGGCACCGAGCGCGTGCAGCCACAGCGACAGCCAGCTGCCCTTGAAGCCGGTATGGCCGGTGACGAAGACCTTGCGGTTCTGCCAGAAGGAACGGTTCAGCATGGCCGACCTAGCCCCATATCGATGAAATGACCCGGCCGTCCCGGACTGCATCCGGCCGCACGTGAAAGCCTGTTTCCACCGCGGCTGTGCATGTCACGAGACCGCCTCGACGAGGACGCGCTGCGGCGAAGCTTCCGCTTCGCGCATCGGCCACCGCAGTTGCTGCTCGCGCCAGAGCACGTCCGCCCGCCGCCCCGCCGGCAGCACAACGTCGCCGAACGAAACCACCTCGTCCTTCTTCTTGTCGCGTCGCAGGACACAGTTCTCGGACAGGCCGATCGGCAAGGCGTCGGCGGCGCGCGCATCGGCCGCGTTCTCGATCAGGCCGTAGGCGCAGAACCCGCCGATGCCGTCGAGCCGCTCGCCGGCCTTGAGATCGCGCTTCGCCATCGTGACGACCTCGCAGACCGGCCCCGCCAGCGGCGCCACGGTCGGATCGTGCTGGATGACCGCGCGCCCGATGGTCGAGGCGATCTGCAGATGCGGCAGGTGGAACGGCGTGTAGAAGACGTAGAACGGCCCGTCTCCGAGCTTGTAATAGGCGAGCTGCGCCTGCTTCAGCGGCGCCTCCTCATGGATGATGACGAAGGCTCCGGTGTGGGGCGCAGCGCCCAAGGCATAGTCCACCAGCCCCGTTTCGAGCATCGCCTGCGCCGGCAGGCGCTCCGCGATCTCCCGAACATCCTTGCAAGCCGGCCCGTACATGCCGCGACGGCCCGCATGGAAGCCCGTCGCATTGGCCAGTACCGTCGTTTCCATCGACAGCTTCGTGGCATCGGCGAAGGACGTGACCTTGCGCGGGTCCTGGTCGTTCTTCTCGGCGAATGCCCTCTGCGTGTCGGGATTGCGGTAGTAATCGACCATGCCCTTGATGTTGCCGGCGGCGACGGGCTTGAGCCCCAGCGTCCGCAGATAGCGCAGCAGCGTCATGGCGACGCCGGGCTCGTCGCCGTCGGTATTGGTCAGCACGACGCCGGCCTCGCGGGCCCGCTCGTTCAGGATGGGCCCGATCAGCGAGTCGAGCTCGGCATTGACCATCACCACATGCTTGCGATGTGCGATCGCATCGAGAACCACCGCGGCGCCCGCCTCGACCGTTCCGGTCACCTCCAGGACGATGTCGATGGCCCTGCAAGCGGTCAGAACGGCCGGGTCGTCCGTCAGAACGGGGACGCCGTCCTCGATGGCCCGGTCGGCCTCCCGCACCGTCGAGACGCGGGTCCAGCCGTGAATATTCGCCTCGCGAAAGGCCCGCTCGCCATTCTCGAGCGTCCGGTTGGCGATCGCGACCAGCCGCATTCCAGGCACCGGCGTGCCGAGCTGGAGAGCGATCGCGCGCCCGGTGGCACCCGCTCCGACCATTCCCACGCGGATCGGACGACCCGCCGCCTCGCGCTCCCGCAATACGGTATCGACAGCCATAGCTTGGTTCCCCTCCGATAGCGCCTGCGAAGACGATCACGCCATCAGGCGCGCATCTGCCTCGACATGGCCAGGCACGATCAGCGCCGGCGGCCAGTTACGGTCCTGTTCGGAAATTTCGGTCACGGCCAAAGGCCACACGATGCCGAAGGCCGGGTCGTCGAAGCGAACGCCCCTGGCGGCGCCGGGCGTGTAGAAGGCCGAGGTCATGTAGTGCATCTCGGTATCCGGCTCGAGCGTCTGGTAGCCATGCGCGCAGCCCTCGGGCAAATAGAGCATGCGGCCATTGTCGCCGCTGAGCTTCACGCCGCACCAGGCCCCGTAGCTCGGTGAATCCCGCCGCATGTCGAGGACGACGTCGAACATCGCTCCACGCGTGCAGCGCACCAGCTTCGCCTCCCCGTCGGGCGCTTCCTGGAAATGCATGCCGCGGATCGTGCCGCGCTTCGTGCTGATCCCCATATTGGCCTGAACGGGCTCGAACGCGATGCCCTGCTCGGCGAATTCCTGTAGGCACCAGGCCCGCATGAAGCGGCCCCGCGCATCGACATGTGGAGCGGGGTCGATGACCATGGCTCCCTCGACGCTGGTCTTGGAGAAGTGCATCCCCCACCTCTGAAATTCGTGACCCTATACCTGAACAATGCTCGTCGGAGCGCCCGAGTTCCGGCGCAAGATCGCGGCAAACCAGAATATTGCTTTGAATATCAGACAGATGCCGCAACGGCATCAGGCCGGCCTGCGGGCTCTATGCTTCACGGCATTGGGAGCGGGTGGATTTCGCGGGGCGCGCGTCAGGCGGAAGGCGCGGTTCTCAATGCGCGGAAGAGGTCGAGATACAGAGCCTTCTCGCCCGCGATCAGGAGCAGCGCCGCAACATAGGCCACGCCGAACGAGCCCACATCCAGCATGAGGCGCAGCACCGGCGACAGCGCCGGCGCCGTGAGCGCATGCACCGCATAGGCGAACCCGCCCGCGACCACGCTCGCGGCCAGAGGGTTCGCCAGCGCCCCGACGAACTCGCGGTATCGAATCCCGGTCCCGCGCAGCGCCCAGATCGTGATCGGGATGACCTTGAGCACCATGACGGTCGAATAGGCCAATGCGACGCCGTGCGGCCCGTAAGGAAGCCCGATCAGCACGCCCGCGATCATCAGCGGGGCAGAGAACAACCCGATATACACCCCACGCCGGACCAGCCCGAGCGCGTTGAGCAGCCAGCCCAGCGGATTCGAGATCGCGAACACCAGGATCGTCGGAGCGAGGATCCTGAAGATCTCGACGGCACCAATCCATTTCGGCCCCAGGACCACCAGGATCAGGTCGTCGGCGAAGAGCCCGCACACGACGGTCAACGGCAAGGTCAGCGTCACCACCAGCGAATAGCCTTTCAGGAAGTAGCGCCGGAAGCGATCGAGATCGCCCTTGGTCCGCGACAGCGCCGCGAAGGCGACCTCTCCGATCGTCACATTCAGATTCTCGGTCGGGAAATTGATCAGATAGAAGCTGCGGCTGTAGAGACCGGTCGCTTCCGTGCCCCAGACACGCCCGAGCAGAAGCTTGTCGATGTTGTTCGTGACGTAGGACAGGAAGCCGGTCGCTGTCGTTCCGACGCCGAAGCGCAGCATGGAGCGGATACCGGGAGCGATCCGTGGCCGGCCCGGAATCCAGCCGGTCGCCAGCCACAGGCCGATGGTGGTGGCCAGCGGCAGCGTGATCGTCATCGAGACGATCGACCAATAGCCATAGCCGGCCATGGCCATCCCGATCGACACCACAGTCGCGATCAGCAGCGAGCTGATCTCGATCTTCGCCGAGGTCCCGAATGCCATGCGACGCTGAAGCAGCACGCCCTGCTGGACGCCGGCGGCGGTGATGATGAAGGTGAAGGCGATCACGTCCATGATCTCGAGCAGGCGCGGCTCGTGGTAGAACGCGCTGACCAGCGGCGCGGCGGCGATGGCGATCAGCGTCAGCAAGGCGCCGAAGATCAGGTTCAGCCAGAACAGCGACGACGACTCGACCTCGCTCAGCTCCTCGCGCTGGATCGCGGCCTGGAACAGGCCGAAGCAACCGAACATGTTCAGCACGCCGGTGAACGCCGTCACCATGGTGACGAGGCCATAATCCTCGGGCGTCAGCAGCCGGCCCAGGATCATGAGCGAGGCGATGCGGACCGTGAAGCCGATCCCGCGCGAGCCCACATTGATGAGCCCGGCGCGAACAGTCCTGCCCTTCAGATCATGCATGACGTTTCTCGATTGCCGGTTCAGAGCATCAGCTTCCGGGCATAGAAAGCCTCGGCGTATCCACTCGGCGCGTTGCATTCCATTCCGCGCAACCGCATCAGGGCCATGAAGGTCGAGCGGTCGAACCAGTGCTTGTTGCCTTGGGACTTGAACGTATCGAGGATCAGATCGACCTTCTTTTCGCAGATTTCATCTGAAAGAGCGTTGAAGACGATCGGCTGTCCGAGATCCCCGTCATATTTTGGAATCTCGTATTCCAGGATCAGATGGCTGCGAAACGTGTTCCAGGTCAGCTCGGCGATCAGCCGGTGGTCCTGATGCGAATCGTGACGGTTGTGGGTGAAGATGATGTCCGGCGAGACCTCTCGCTTCAGCTCCTCGAAGACGTTCTTGATGTCGGCTCCGACGAACGGCATGTAGCCGTCCTGGAAATCCTTCAGGATGACCCGCTTCATGCGGGCGGGGTCGACGAATTGCCTTGCCCCGTTCTCCGCTTCCGAGGCGCGGGTTCCGTTGGCGCTGAAGACGACCCAATGGAACACCGCCTCGCGCTCCGCCGCGATCTGCAGCACCGTTCCGCCGCAGCCGATCTCGATGTCGTCGGAATGACATCCCAGACACAGGATCTGCAGCGGCGACGCAGCGCCGCCATCCGGCTTCAGGCGCAGCATGGTCACGCCACCTGCGTCATCGTGGGAGCGACCGGCGTGATCGCAGGAGCCACCGGCGCCATCGCGGGATACGAGATGGTGGCGCAGTCCTTCCACACCTTCCAAGGCGGGTTGGTATCGTTGAGCTCCTCGAGGCGCTGCTTGTCCTTGAAGGTGTCCATGCACTGCCAGAATCCGGTGCATTTATGCGCCAGCAAGGCCTGGCGCTGGATCAGCCGCGCGAACGGCTCCCGCACCAGCTCGTCGCCCGGGTTGATGTAGTCGAAGATCTCGTTGCGGAAGACGAAGAAGCCGCCATTGATCCAGATGTCGGAATTGCTCAATGCCGCCACCTCGGCGATCTTGCCCTCGGGCGTCGTCCTGACGATGTCGAAGCTCGCCGTCGGCTGCACCAGCAGCAGCGAGGCCACGGCATCGCTCCGCTGCAGCTCGCCGATCATCGTCGGAAGGTGCAGGTCGCTGAGACCGTCGCCGTAATTCGCCAGGAAGTACTCCTCGCCGCGCAGATAGGGCTGGACCGCCTTCAGGCGTTCGCCGATCGTCGCATGCAGACCGGTTTCCACGAAGGTGATCGTCCAGTCGTCGCTGTCCCGGTTGATGAAGTCGATCTTCTGGCCGCCGCGGGACCAGACGAAGTCGTTCGAGATCGACTCGTCGTACTTCAGGAAATAGTCCTTGATGGCGTAGCCCTTGTGGCCCAGGCAGAGGATGAAATCCTTATGCCCGAAATGGGCGTAGTACTTCATCAGATGCCAGAGGATGGGGCGCGACCCGATCTGCACCATCGGCTTCGGGACATCGTCGACATAGCCCCGCAGCCGCATGCCCATGCCACCGCAAAAGAGTACGACCTTCATGATACTCTCCTTCAGTAAATGCTCGCGGCCCAGCCCCGGCATTTGTTTAAGTCAGGAAGCGATCACGACTTTCAGTTCTTCAGAACGCTTGTATCCATAACGTTTCATCGTCGCTTCATCGGCCATGTTGAGCATCGTCCCGATAAACTTGGGCTCGGCCTGACCGGCGGACCGGAAAGCCTGCCGGACCAGTTCGGATTTGGTTGCGCCCCATTTCACGACGAGCAGGAAGCCATCCAGCGATTGAGCGGCGGCGCGCACCTGCGGTCCGGATGCGAGCGAGGGCATGTCGACGATCACCATGTCGTAGGACGCTTCCGCGGCGTTCAGGATGTCGTCCAGCAGGCCGCGAGGCATCAGGCGGGACGCCTCGCCGTATCCTTCGGCGAGCGACAGGACATGCAGCCCGGCCTGCACCTTGACGACGTCGCCGATGACCGCGGGCTCCGGATTGGCTCCCGGCCGGGGCGGAGCGCATGAGAGGCTCGCAACCCAGCGCGAGATCGCGGGGTTGTCCAGCACGGCGTCGATCAGCAGGACACGTTTTCCCGACGCGGCCGACGCCATGGCCAGCCCGATCGCGACCGTCGTCGCGCCCTCGCCCGGCAGGACCGAGGTCACGCCGATCGTCCGGGGCTCGCCGGTCGAAGCGTCCTGCACCGTCGCAGCCGCGCGTCGCAGCACCGGCCCTTCCACCGCGAGCAGACGCCGCGCCGCGGCATCCTCGCTCCCGTTGTCGACATTCGCGAAGCGGGGCACGACGCCCAGGCATTCCAGGCCGAGGACATATTCCATCTGGTGCGCGTCGTGGATCGTATCATCGAGCGCATCGAGCAGGAGGGCGACGGCGGCCGTGGTACCCAGGCCGAGCAATGCGGCGGCGACGAGGATCAATGCCGCCGGCGGCCCATCAGACTTGACCGGCGGCTCAGCCTCCGAAATCACCTGAGCGCTCGGTCCGAGGCTTTGATAGATCTCGCGCAGCGTCGGCGCCTTGGACGAGGCCGCGTCCGAGGCCCGTGCCCGCTCCTGCAGATAGATGCGGATCACGCTGTTGACGATGCGCGCGGCCTTCTCGGGGGTCGAGGCTTGGAAGCTCACCGTGACCAGATGGCTCGTGCCGACCTGGCGGATGCTGAGCTTGCTGTTCAGTGCCACCAAGGCCGCGCGGAACGCGGCGGCGTCGGTATCCGTGGCAGCCGGATCGCGCTTCTGCGCCTCGGGCGATGAGCGGAGGCTACGGAGGAATTCGGGATCCTTCGTCAGCTGCAGCGTCTCGACGACCTTCGCCAGCACGTTTCCGGAGCGCAGCAGCTCGATCTGGTTCTGGACCATCGGCAGGTCGGCCCGGCCCGGAAGGATCGCCTGGTCGGGGCCGGTCAGGACCTGCCTGATATAGATCAGCAATTGGCTGGATGCCGTGTAGGTCGTCGGGCGCACCCCGACATAGAGCGCGGCGAGCGCCAGGCAGGCCAGCGTGCCGATGCCCAGCAGCCGCTTGCGGCTCCGGAGGCTTCCCAGGCCGAAGGACGGTCGTGGCCGCACGTTGATCCGGCTCTCGAGCCTCTCCGTGCTATGGACGACCTGCGGATGGCTTATCGTGTCCAGCATGTCTTTCAATCGAAAAGGGGCCCGTTTCCGGCGCCCGGTTCGGGATGGCAGACACGAGGATGAGGAGAGGCCTCTGGCCGGCGCGGTCGCGTCGTCACGGGGCCGGATCGCCGGCCTTCCGTCCCCTCCCCACCCGGCGCGCTGCGCCTGCAGTGACCTACACAGAGAAAACGCCGGGTACCCCGCCCCGTTCCTGCGTCTAAGCACTCGATCGGGACGCAAAATCGCCGGATGGATGGCCGCGAAATGCGATGGGGCTGCGAGCCCGCCATTCACAGGCGGGCGAAGCGGAATCCACTGCCGTGGCGAGATGCTTAGGCGACGTGGTCGGTTCGTCCGGTCGCGCCGGTCCCATGCCGGCCTTCCGGCCGCCAGGCGCCCCCGTGGCCGGGACGGACGGGCGTCGCGACAGCCTCGTCCTTGTAGAGCCAGGCACAGATCGTGCCCATGACGAACCAGAAGTACCAGTTGAACGACAGGTAGAAGTGCATGTTGTCCGAATACGACTCGAGCAGATAGGTCGCCAGGATGCACAGGATGATCAGGAGTCCGGGCGGATCGCGCCGCAGCCCCTTGACGAGGCGATAAGCCACGCAGCCGAGCAGCCAGATGAGCGCAAGCAGGCCGAGCAGCCCCATCTCGAAACTGGCCTGCAGATAGAAGTTATGGCCGTCGATGCCTTGCGGGCCGATCAGCGAAAAGAAGCTCGGCGTCGCCGGCTTGAACGACTCCAGCCCATGGCCCAGCAGCGGTCGTTCCAGCACGACCGGAATGGCGGACTCCCACAACGCCTGCCGCCAGACATAGGAATTCAGCCGGTTGTCATCATTCAGCTGCGAGAAGTTGTCGACTTCCGTCGCCGCGGTGACGTCCGCCAGCCTTTCCCTGAGGCTCGGATTCCCGACGAACAGCACCGGCACCAGCAGCAGGGCCAGAAGAAAACGGCGATCGATCTTGACCGCGTACACCAGGCACATCAGCCCGCACGCTCCCCAGGCGCTGCGCGTCTTGGTCAGCAGCAGAAAGAAGATCAGGGCCGGGATGTAGAGCGTCACCAGCGTGCGAATGAGCGGCGGCACGCGCAGGATCCGGGAGGCCCGGACATAGAGCGCAAGGCCCACCTGCAGCACGAGATAGAACGCGTAGATGTTCGGATGCGAGAACGTGCTCTGCAAACGAAACTCGCTGAAATTGGACAATCCGCGCGCGATATCCACGAAGGCATAGAGCGAGGGCGGTATCGACGAGGCGATCACCACGAGAACGAACCGCGTGACGTCCAGCGACGAACGCAACAGGAAGAACGGCATCGCGAAGAACGCCCAATAGGTCAGCAGGACGGAGGCGAGCCGCACCGCTGCCTTGAAATCCGGCGCGTAGAGCGTCGAGCCGAAGGCGATCAGCAGGAACGGACCCCAGATCGCGAGGACGGGGAACGGCGCCCGCAGCGGCGTCTGCGCGAGAAGCACGACCGCGACCGCGATCGCGACCACGTTGAAGAGCGCTCCGACCCCCATCGAGGCGGCGCCGGAATCGCCTCCCAGCAGGTTGAAGATCGGGTCGGAAGAGGCCCGGACCAGCAGGACGCCGAACACGACGGCACGCAGCAGCCGCCAGATCGCCTCGTTATTGGCCTCGCGGACCGACATTGTCGGCCAGGAGCGCTCGATATCGTGCTGGAGCACGCCGCCATGGATGGCATCGACGGGGCTGGATACCGGCTTCATGCCTCCATCTCCCTGGCTCTGGCCCAAATCGGGTTGCGTTGCTCGCCTGCCCGGCCTGCCTCGCGGATCGGCCGCAACCAGAGCTCGACCTCCTGGCGCCACAACGCCGGAACCGCGGCGGCGGCCCGGGCCTGTCCGATCCGGTCCGTCGCGCGCGGCGCCATCAGCGCGGCGGCCACGCGCGGCAGCTCCCGCCACCGCCCATGCCTGACGGCGAGCGAGGTGAAGATGGACGCTGCCCGCCACCGCGCCCCCGCCCGCAGGAGTTGCTTGGCGAGGTAGCGTTCATGTCCCGCTTCGTCTGACGTGACGCCATGCCTTGCCGCCAGCGCCGCGTATCGCTCCGCGATGACCAGGCGGCCAGCGCGCATGGGATCGACATCCATCGACAGCGATTGCCGGCTCAGGCGATAGGCGACGAGGGGGCGATCGACCGCGGCCAGCGGCGAGTGCTGAGCCAGCCTGATCCACAGATCCCAGTCCTCGGAGCCGCGCAGCGCCGGATCGAACCCACCGACATCCCGGACGAGATCGTGTTCCGCGATCACCGTCGACCCTGTCGGGATTCCGTTGCTTTCCAGCAGGCCCGCCAGAACGTCCCCGCCCTTGACGTGACCATGCCCGATCACCGCAAGCTCCTCGTCCACCGCGACGATGCCGGTGCAGGCCCATCGCGCCGAACTGGCCCGCATGGCGGCAAGCTGCGTCGCCAGCTTGTCCGGCGCCCAGAGATCGTCATCGTCGCAGAAAGCGACCCAGCGCCCGGCCGCCTGGGCGATGCCGGCGTTGCGCGCGCCCGAGATGAAACGCGGCTGCGCGTGGTGCACGACCCTCACTCTGGCATCGCCGGCGGCGAGCCGATCCAGCCAGGCGCCCGTTTCGTCGGTCGAGCCATCGTCGACCGCGATGAGCTCGATCGAGACGCCCTGCTGGCGCAGAATGGAATGGACCGCCTGAGGCAGGATGCGCCGGCGGTTATGCGTCGGAACGATGACGGTGACGTCGATCATTCAGGCACTCCTCATCCAGCCGATGGCGGAGCAGGTCGGGATCATCGCTTCACCCAGCCTGAATGCCCGGACCGAAGCGTCACCGCTTCGCCCAGCCTCATCGCATGGCTGCCGGCGAACGCCGGGTCATAGGCGTCTGGGAGATCCTCCAACCGTTCGGCGCTGTCGAAGGGGATCGTCCTCTCGAACGCGCCTGCCTTGAACAACGCCGCCAGCTTCCGGCATTCCCGAACGATGTCGTGCTGCTCCAGCACCTGCTCGCGCCCGGCCTCCCCCATCGCCTGGACGAGCGAGTCCGGGGCGTCCAGGCACTCGCCGATGGCACGGGCGAGCCGATCGACGCTTCCCGCCGGAACGAGCCAGCCGCAGACCTGATCCGTGACCAGCTCCGGGATGCCCGCGACATAGGTCGTCACGACCGGGCGGCCGAGCGCCAGTGCCTCCATCAGGACGACCGGCAGCCCCTCGGCGAAGCTCGGCAGGACCAGGGCCCGCGCCTCGCGTATCGCGGCGCGCACCTGCGCGTTGCTCATCCAGCCCGCCATCTCGACATGCTGTTCGAGCCCCAACTCCCGGATGCTCCGCTCGAGCTGCGGCCGCAGCGGGCCGTCTCCAACCACGGTCAGCCTGAACGGCATGCCCTCACGCGCAAGGACGGCGAGCGCCTGGAGCAGAATCAGGTGCCCCTTCTGCTCGCTGAGCCGACCGACGGTCACGAGCTGGTTCTTCGGGACGGTCCGGGGAGGCCGCGTGGCCAGGAAATCGGCATCCAGCCCGCAACGTACCAGCTTGATCTTCGCCCACTCCTCCGTGGGGATCCAGCGGCAGAGCTGGCTTCCGGTGAACTCGCTGATGACGCAGACGAAGGCGGCATGCTTCACCTTGGCCGGGAAGCCGAGATATTCGGGCCTGTCGAATTCATCCGGGCCGTGCACGGTAAAGCTGTAGGGCACGCCGGTCAGGATATGGCAGAGCATGGCGACTTCAGCGCCATTCGTCCCGAAATGCGCGTGGATATGCCGGATGTCCTGCTCGCTGACCCAGCGTGCGAGGACAAGCGCTTCCGCGAGATAGGCGAGATGGAGCGGCGCCGGGCGGCTCGAGCACCGCATCATCCCGAAGGCGGCGACGGTCGCGCGCATCAGGGCTGCGGGCCTTCGCACGAGCGCGCTGGCGAGAGCCGTCACGAACTTGGCCATGCCGCCGTCCAGCATGTAGCGGGTGCGGGCTTTCTCGCCGATATCGGCCGGGTCCACCAGCTTGCGGTCCCCGCCCCGGAGCGAGACGCGGAGAACCGAGATTCCGTTCCGCTCGAGCTCGACGATCTCCCGCCGCATGAAGGTGTGGGAAACGGCGGGATATTCGGACACGAAGTAGCAGACACGCATCGCCTCTTCCCCTCTCGCTCAATAGGCGTCGATATGCGCGCGCTTCGATATGACCGTCATGATCATGATCTTCAGGTCGAAGAAGAACGACCAGTTGTCGACGTAGTAGAGATCGTGCTCGATCCGCTTCTGCATTTTCTCGAAGGTATCGGTTTCGCCGCGCAGGCCGTTGACCTGGGCCCAGCCGGTAATCCCCGGCTTGACGTTGTGGCGCCTGAACATCCGGCGGATCTGGTCGGCGAACATGTGATTGTGGGCAACCGCATGCGGCCGTGGCCCGACCAGGGACATCTCGCCCCTCAGCACATTCATCAACTGAGGTAGCTCGTCGATATTGGTCCGCCGCAGCACCCGCCCGACGCGCGTGACGCGCGGATCGTTCCGGACCGCCTGCCGAAATTCGTCATGCGCGTCGTCGAACGTCGTCATGCTGCGGAATTTCAGGACCTGGATCGGCTCGTTGTTGAAGCCGTGGCGCGTCTGCCGGAAGAGCACGGGACCGCGCGTTTCAAGCTTGATCAAGGCAGCGACGACGGCGAAGAGCGGCCACAACATCACCAGCAGCGTCGAGGCGACGACGATATCGAAGCTGCGCTTCAGGAACCGGTCGCGCAGCGAGCAGGGCCCGCAGAACAATTCGAGCACCCGCAGATGGCCATAGGTTCCGACGCGACTGCGCCGCATCAGCTCGGCCAGCTCGACCGGCAGCAGCTGGATCCGGACCGGAAGTTCCGACAGCTCCTCGACCGCGTTCGAGACGACCTCCATGTTGTCCGAGCCGAACAGGATCAGCACGGCGTCGATGGGCAAGGCCCGGCATTCACCCCGGATCGCCGAAAGTTGTACCTCTAACGAGGCCCCCCCATCGGCCAGATCGGTCACTGACGGGAAATCATACCAGCGCACGATATGTTCGTGCCGCGCCGCCAGCCGCGCGCGAACATGTCTGACGCCCCGCGCGCCGGGCATGACCAGCACGACCATGCTTTCCCGACGCCAATGTCCGCGCCAGCGAACCTGATCGATGACTTGCCGGAGACAGGATCTGATGGCGACCTGTCCCAGCAGCGTGGCCAGGAATTGCACCAGGAACGTGCCGCGGGAATAGCCGCCGAGACTGTTGGTCACGTAACCGATCGTCAGCAGGATGACGCATGAAAGGGCGATGGCGACACCGCCCCGGGTCCGGCTGCGCTCGTTCCATTCCGGGCCGAGCAGATCGTATTGATTGTCGGCGATGCACAAGGCGACATAGAGCGCCCCCACCGACACGGAGGCCAGGGCATAGTCGATCCGGAAGAAAATCACCCCGTACGCAGCCGCCGAATACGCGACAAACGCGCCATAGGCGCAGGTGACGATCACGATCATCTCGAGGGCGGCCACGACGACGGTCCAGAACAACTGTGTTCTATGCGTCAGCGCGGTCGCGGAGAGATGCTGGACCCGATGATAAACCGCGTTGGTTGACATTGCTTCGCCAAATGCTCCGGCCGCCCATCAAACGCTCGACATCCGCAGAGCCTTAATGCGGCCGACAGGGCGCAAGTTCTTCGCGCCGGCAAAATTAGATTTCCTTACGGCAGATACTCCGGCTCCGGAGAGCAAAAGCGCAACCTGTTGCGCTTTTGACATTCGCACCGAGCGTTCCGGCGTAGATTACATTGTCTCGTTAACGCGCAGATCGCTCAGTTAAGACATCAAGAGAACGATGAAACCGCGTTTTGCGCGAACAAACCCACCGCGTCGACCATTATCTTACCAAACGGCATGCAGCACGGCCTGCGGCGATCTCCGCCGCGCGGCCTAAGTCAATCTGCCGTGTTCGCTTGGGGTCTCCGGCCTGAGGGATTTGCGATGCCATCAGACACTGCGCGGCTTTCCGTATCCGAAGCCACTGAGCTTCCCCCATCTGAAGCGATGCCACCGGCTCAGGTCCAGATCCTGAACGGCCGCTTCGACAAGCTCTCGGCCGACCAGACCGTCGAGGAGCTCATGCGGACCATCCGGGCCGGAGAGCGCGGCATCCTCTCGACGGTGAACGTCGCGATCCTGATGATGATGCGGTCCAACCCGCGCCTGCAACGCTTCGTCGATTCGTCGCGATGGATCGTGGCCGATGGACAGCCGCTCGTCTGGGCCTCGCATCTCCGGCAGCAGCCCCTGCCCGAGCGTGTCGCCGGCATCGACCTGATCGACCAGCTCTGCGCCCGCGCCGTCCAGGAGGGGGTCGGCGTCTATTTTCTCGGCGCCGAGAGCAGCACGGTGCGCGAGGCCGTCAATGTGCTCCAGGACCGGCATCGCGGGCTCGATGTCCGCGGCTATGCCGATGGCTATTTCGGCCCCGAGCAGGCTGAAGCCCGCGCGCGGGCCGTGGCGGAAAGCGGCGCCGAACTCCTCTTCGTCGCGATGGGCGTGCCGCGGCAGGAATATTTCATCGAGGAGCAGTGGGATAATCTCGGCGCGCGGGTCGTCATCGGCGTCGGCGGCAGCTTCGATGTCATCGCGGGACGGCGCAAGCGGGCCCCCGCCTTCATCCAGCGCGCCGGGCTCGAATGGGCTTACCGTCTCATCCAGGAACCGCGCCGGCTGTTCAGGCGCTACCTGATCACGAACTCCCAGTTCCTCGGCCTGATTTCCTGGAGCGCCATCGCCCAGGTCTCCCATCCCCGGCGCGTCGTCCCGCGACCCTGAACGAGGATTGAGATGGCAACCCGCAAGCGAATTCTCGTCGTGATGGGCACGCGGCCCGAGGCCATCAAGCTCGCGCCGCTCATCCTGAAGGCGAATGCCGACCCCGAACGTTTCGAGGTGCTGGCGGTGCGCACCAGCCAGCACCGGGAAATGCTCGACCAGGTCGTGACCTATTTCGACCTGCCGATCCTCGCCGACCTCAACATCATGCGCAAAGACCAGAACCTCGCCCATGTCACGATGGCGGCGCTGGGAGGCCTGCAGCGGGTGATCGCCAAGGCCCGGCCCGATGTCGTCGTCGTGCAGGGCGACACCACGACGAGCTTCGTCGGGGCGCTGGCGGCATTCTACGAAAACATCCCCGTCGCCCATGTCGAAGCCGGGCTGAGGACCTATGACAAGCGCGCGCCCTTTCCGGAGGAGGTCTATCGCCGCCTGACGAGCGTCATCGCGGACTATCATTTCGCGCCGACCGAAACGTCGCGATACAACCTGCTCAAGGAGAATGTGCCGGCGGAGACGATCTGGGTCACCGGGAACACCGCGATCGACGCGCTGTTCCTCACGCTGGCGAAGGCAGCCCCCGAGCCGGTGCGCCGCGCGGCAGCACAGACACTCCTTCTCACCACCCATCGCCGGGAGAACCATGGCGAGCCGATGCAGCGCATCTGCGAGGCGATCCTGATCCTGTTGCAGGGTTTCCCGAACCTGCGGGTGGTCTGCCCCGTCCATCTCAGCCCGCGCGTCCGCCAGGTCGTCGGCCCGATGCTGGGCTCGCATCCGCGCGTGTCGCTGATCGAGCCGCTCGGCTACGAGCAATTCGTGCTGGCGATGAATGGCGCCCACATTATCCTTTCGGATTCCGGCGGCGTCCAGGAAGAGGCGCCTGCGCTCGGCAAGCCGGTTCTCGTCCTGCGCGATACGACCGAACGGCCGGAAGCCGTCGAAGCCGGCACCGCCCGCCTCGTCGGAACGGAAGTCGACTCGATCGTCTCGGCCTGCAAGGAGCTGCTCACGGACCCCGAAGCCTATCGCGCCATGGCCCAGGCCAGGAATCCGTTCGGCGACGGCCATGCTTCCGAACAGATCCTCGACGTCCTGGCCCGGTCGCTCGGCAGCACGGATCGCCGCGAGCGGACCGACCCCGCCAAGGCGCTCGAAACCTTCCCGCATGCAGCCCGTTCGTCGGTCGCAGCCGTCCTCAACGCCGGCCCATCCGCAACGCCGCAAGGCTTCGCCACCGCCGCCAAACCGCGCCGCGCGCGCCGTGAGACGGCGCTCGCGGCCGACACGGTCGCGCTGATGCCATCGGGACTTCAGGGACCGGGATCGTCGTGATCGCCATGGTCGACGCAGTCACCCATGCTCTGCTCGCTCTTGGTCTCCTGACGGCGATCCCGGTCGCCTTCCTCGTCGTCCAGATCGGCGCGGCGCTCCTGCCCGCGAGGCGGTCCGTGTCGGTCATCTCCATGCCCTGTCCGCGTTTCGTGGCGGTCATGCCCGCCCATGACGAAGAAGCCGTCATCGCGCGCAGCATTGCCTCGATCATGGCTCAATTGCCCGCCGCGGGGCACTTGCTCGTGGTGGCCGACAACTGCTCCGACGACACCGCGCGCATCGCTTCGAGCGCCGGGGCGGAGGTCGTCATCCGCCAGGACACGACACGGCTCGGAAAGGGCTACGCGCTGGATCACGGCATCCGCGCCCTCGCGGCCGATCCGCCGCAAGTCGTCATCGTCGTCGACGCCGATTGCGAGGTCGCGCCCGGGACGCTCGAGTTTCTAGCGAAGCGTTGCGTCGCGACGGGGCGCCCGGTCCAGGCGCGCTATACGATGCTGGCGCCTCCCTTGCCGAGCTCGGCCGACAAGGTTTCCCGGCTGGCCTGGACGATCAAGACCTTCGTGCGGCCGCTGGGCTCCGCGCGTCTCGGCTGGCCTTGCCAGTTGATGGGCTCCGGCATGGCGCTGCCCTTCGCCCTCGTCACCCGGCTCGATCTCGCAACCGGCCATCTCGCGGAAGATCAGAAATTCGGTGCCGAGCTTGCGCTCGCCGGGTCATCGCCGCTCTTCTGCCCGGACGCGCAGGTCGTCAGCCAGCTTCCCCAGGGGGAAACGGGCAAGCGCCAGCAGCGCACGCGGTGGGAGCATGGACATCTGGCGGTCATCGGGCAGTTCTTCCTGCCATTGATCCGGCGTGTGGTCTCGAAACCGAGCCTGCACCTCCTCGCATTCACGCTCGACCTGTGCATTCCGCCCCTGACGCTTCTGGCCCTGTCCCTGATGCTGATAGGCGGCCTGAACCTCTCCTGGTTCGCCGCGACGGGTGCGGCGAGCCCGCTCGTCGCCTCCTCGGTCGTGCTGGCCGGCTTCGCCGGAGCGATCGTCGTCGCGTGGCGGCGTTTCGGCCAGGAGATCATTTCCGGGCGCGAGCTGGCGGCGGGCCCGGCCTATTGCCTGCTCAAGATCCCCTCCTTCATCCGCTTCTTCATTCATCGCCAGGTCGATTGGATCCGGACGGAGCGGTGATGACGGATGCGGATCGATCGCTCTGGAACTCGGCCGGATGAGATCACGCCGCGCACCGCCTGTCCTTCATGCCCCGCCGGTCCGGGCGCTGGCCCGGCTCGCCATTTCCCTCGCGATCGCGATGGGGTGCTGCTCACCCGCCCTGGCGAATAATGCGTGCGGCGCCGGCAGCGGCAGGCAGCCCTGCACATTCACGCTCGGCCAGCGGCCCTTCGCGGCGAGCTCCTCCTGGAACAGGCCGATCGCGCCGGATGCGACCTTCGAAAAGCTCGCCTGGCCACCCGGCGCCCTCTTCGGCGTGGCCTGGGACAGCTACTCGCCCGCAATTCACGTCAGCTCGGCCTCGGACCCCGTCGTATCCGTCGAACACCCGGCAAGCTGGGGGCGTCCCGCCGGTGTCGCCAGCATTCGCATCCCGGTCGGGGTCGATGGCGCCCAGGGGACCGACGGCGAACTGCTGGTCATCGATGGCGGCACCGTCCATAATCTCTGGCAGTTCAAGCGGTTGAGCGCCGACAGGGCCACCGCGCGGTCCTACGCTGCGGCGGACATCGTCACCGGCGACGGTTGGGGTCGCACATCGCCCTTTCTCGGCGCGGGCATCGTGGCGGCCGGCTCGAGCCAGCTTGCCGGCCTGCTGGTTCAGGCCGAGACCGATCGGGGTGAAATAACGCACGCCTTGCAGATCGCGATCGATGCGGCCCTGGCGCGGCCGGGCCGCATCGGTGAGGCGATCAACGGTGACGGCAGAAATCCGGAGGGCCTCGTCCAGGAAGGCGAACGTCTGGCCATCCCGGCCACCATGCCGATGCCGCCGGGGCTATCGCCGCTCGGGCAGAAGGTCTTTCGCGCCTACCGGACCTACGGCGCCTTCGTGATCGACGTGGCCGGGGGCATCACGAACCTGCGCGCCCAGGCCAATGCCTATGACGAGGCAACGATCACGGCGCTCCAGCAGGACCTGACACGGATATCGCCGCTGCTTCAGCGTGTGAGGCGGCCGGCCGACTGAACAGCCGACAACACGGCCGTGAGGGTCTCCCGATCACCGCGCCTGTCTCGCCGGCAACGCAAGATCGCCCCCGCGATACCGGGATCAGCCACAATGCCCCTGTGAGGCTCATCCGTTCATCTCGACGAGGCTCGGCGCCTTCGCCTGCGTCGGATCGAAAAGCGCCGAAATCGGCTCAATCGTGGCAACTTTGCGGCAACCGAGCCTATTGACTCGAACCAGGTCGCGCCTGCACAGCGCATCGGGCATGGCGTTTGTCATGCGTCAGGTCTAGGCGGCGGTATATGGCACGCATACGCGACGCGTTAACCATATTATACATGATGTCAACATCCGCATCCACAGAGACCGGCGGGATATCCACAAAAATCGACGTCGCGACATTTTCTCTTTGGCATCATATTCCAAACACGATATCTGGCCACGTTCGTTAGTGGATGGGAATATGATTCGCCGCCTGTGATATGGCGATGACCCGTCATCCACCCGCCGATCTCGCAGCATGCCTGGCTAATCGCTGCGTTGTCTCCTCGGAACGGCGTTAAATACCTGCCTGGCCTATCCATACCCGCACGCCGTTCCTCCTGGATAAGCTAAGGAATATAGGCATATGACCTCACTCGAAACTCGCCCATTTTCTGCGTCTTCGAGTTGGAATACTCCAGTATCAAGCAATGCAACCTTCACTAAACTTGGATGGCCCGCCTCGACGGGATACAACTACAGTGTAGCATGGGATAGTTACTCTCCTTCGGTTTACGTTGCTTCCGCCTCTGACCCGCTGGTTCAAGTCACCTACCCCCCGGGATGGGGTTATCCTGGCGGCACCGTCAGTGTTCACATGCCGGCAGCGGCGAACGGCGCCGCGGGTACTGACGGCGAACTGATCGTCATCGATGGCGACATCGCGTACAACTTCTGGCAATTCAACCGGACCAGCAACACGACAGCATCGGCTGCGTCGTTCGGGTCCGAAAACATCGTCACCGGCGATGGCTGGGGCACCAAGTCGCCCTTCCTCAGCGCGGGCATCACGGCTGCCGGCGCCAGTCAGCTCGGCGGTCTGCTCGTCAAGGCGGAAACGGATGACGGCGTGATCGATCACGCGCTGCAGCTCGCCGTCGATTTCTCGCTCGCCAAGCCCGGCGCCGTCGGCCAGGCCATCTCCAGCGACGGCAGCAACGCGTCGGGTATCGTCCAGGAAGGGCAGCTCCTCGCGATTCCGCCGGGCACCCCGATGCCTGCCGGCCTCTCTCCGCTGGGCCAGCAGGTCTTCAAGGCCATGCAGACCTATGGCGCCTATGTCATCGATGTGGCCGGCGGCACGACCAATATTCGCGCGCAGGCCAACGCCTACGACGACGCGACGATGACCGCGTTGTGGCACGACATGGGAAACATCACCCCCCTGCTGCAGGGTGTGTCCAATAATTCGGGCTCCGGAAGCACGGGCGGTACGGGAGGCACGGTCACCGATCCGCCGCCGGTCATCACCAACCCGCCACCGGTCACGACCCAGCCGACCACCGACACCACCAAGCCGACCGTGCAGTGGGTTGCGGCCAACGGCCCCGGCGTCGTCAACGGCACCGGCACCGTCAAGGCCGGCGACACCGTGCGCCTGACGCTGAAGTTCAGCGAGGCGGTCGATGTCAGCGGCACCGCGATCCTGTCGCTGAACGACAAGGGCACCGCGAAATATGTGAGCGGTACCGGCACCGACACCTTGCAGTTCGACTACAAGGTCGCCGCCGGCGAGAACACCGCCGATCTCGCGATCAGCGGCTACGACCTCTCCGGCGTGAAGGACAAGGCCGGCAACGCTGTCGACCTCAATGGCGCTCCGACGCTGCCGGCGGGAACACTGGTCGTCGATACTTCGACCTCGACCGGCACCACGACGCCGAAGGATACCACGGCGCCGACGGTGCAATGGATCGCCGCGACCGGTGCCGGCATCACCAACGGCACGGGCACCGTCAAGGCCGGCGACACCGTCCGGCTGTCGGTCAACTTCAACGAGGGAGTGACCGTCAACGGCACGCCGACCCTGTCGCTGAACACCGGCGGCACCGCCAAATATGTCGGCGGCGCGGGCACCAGCACGCTGCAGTTCGACTATGTGGTGAAGGCCGGCGAGAAAGCCTCCGACCTCGCGGTCGCCGGCTACAATCTGAAGGGTGTGACGGACCTGGCGGGCAATGCCGCCAATGCTGCCGGCGCGCCGCTTCAACCGGCCGGAGTGCTGGCCGTCGGCGGCTCCGCGGCGAAAGTCCAATGGATCGCCGCGACCGGCACCGAGCTCAGCAACGGCACCGGCACCGTCAAGGCCGGCAACACCGTTCGGCTCTCGGTCAACTTCAATGACGTGATGACCGTCAGCGGGTCTCCGACCCTGTCGCTGAACAGCGGCGGCACTGCCAAATATGTCGGCGGCGCGGGAACCAGCACCTTGCAGTTCGACTACAAGGTGCAGGCCGGCGAGAAGGCCTCCGACCTCGAAGTCGCCCGCTATAATCTGGGCGGCGTCAAGGATCGGGCTGGCAATGCCGTCGATATTGCCGGTGCGCCACATCAGCCGGCCGGGGTTCTGGCCGTCGGCGCCACGACGGCGAGCGACCCCACGGCGCCCAAGGTGCAATGGATCGCCGCGAGCGGTTCCGGCATCAGCGAAGGCAGCGGCACCGTCAAGGCGGGCGACACCGTCTGGCTGTCCGTCAACTTCAAGGACGCGATGACCGTCAACGGCGCGCCGTCCCTGTCGTTGAGCAGCGGCGGCACCGCCAAATACGTCAGCGGTTCCGGCACCAACACCCTGCAGTTCAAGTATGTGGTGGGAGCCGGCGAAAGCGCGCCCGATCTCGAAGTCTCGGGATACGATCTGAAGGGCGTGACGGACCGCGCGGGCAAGAGCGTCAACATTGCCGGCGCGCCGCATCAGCCGGCTGGCGTGCTGACCATCGCCGCCGATGCGTCGGCGGATACGGCGTCGGTCAATCCGTTGGCCAAGACTGTCGCCTCCGCGGCGTCCGACCTCGCGGCCCCCGCGACGGTGGCGTCCGGCACCTCCGCGCAGACGGCGTCGCAGCAGTGGTTCGGCGGCCATGGCGGCAGCGTGACGGATGCCGCCTTCGGCAGCGGCAGGACGCTCGGCTACTCCGGTTCCCAGGATGGAGGCGCGAGCGCCGATCCGTCCCAGGGGTCGGCGATGTCAAAGCTCGCTTTGCTCAATCAGTACGCGGCGTCGAGTTTCGCCACGCCCGCGCCGACGTCCTTCGGGGCGATGACGCAGGCCTGGTTGAACTCCTCCACCCAGACGCTCGCGAAGCCACGCGGCTGACTTAAAGCGGAGGCGCCGGGTCCGGCGCCTCCGCACCGACGCGAATTCGAAAAAATGTCCCGTGCGCGCGAGGCCTTCCTCGCGCGCACGCCTCAAACAGCATGTATGCGGGGCCACCACTTGGAAAATCCCGATAACGATACCCATCCGCGATCTGACGACGGCCTGACTGCGCTCATCTTCATCCTGCGCAGCCAGGGCGTGAGCGTCCTTCCGGAACAGATCCAGCATCAATTTCCCGGTCGGCCGATCGGGGTCTCGGAAATGATCCGCTGCGCCAAGGGCCTGGGCCTCAAGGCCCGCTCGGTGACGACGAGCTGGGAGCGGCTGGCGCGCACGCCGCTGCCGGTGATCGCCGCGATGCGCGACGGCAGCTTCCTGGTCCTGGGCCGCTGCGGCGAGGACCAGATCCTCGTCCAGGCGCCGAACGCCCCGCGGCCGAGCGTGATGTCGCGGGCCGAGCTCGAAGCGATCTGGGACGGCCGGCTCGTCCTGATGACGAAGCGCGCGACGCTGACCGACCTCGCCCGCCGTTTCGACATCACCTGGTTCATGGGCGCGATCCACAAATATCGCTGGCTCCTCGGCGAAGTCCTGATCGCGTCCTTCTTCCTCCAGTTCTTCGGCCTGATCTCGCCCCTGTTCTTCCAGGTCGTCATCGACAAGGTGCTCGTGCATCGCAGCATGAGCACGCTGGACGTGCTGGTCATCGGGCTGGTCGCCATTGCCGTATTCGAAGTCGTCCTCGGCGCGCTCAGGACCTATCTGTTCTCGCACACCACCAACCGGATCGACGTCGAGCTCGGGGCGCGCCTGTTCCGCCATCTGCTGGCGCTGCCGATCGGCTATTTCCAGGCACGTCGCGTCGGCGATTCCGTCGCCCGCGTGCGTGAGCTCGAGAACATCCGCAACTTCCTCACGAGTTCGGGGCTGACGCTCGTCATCGACCTGTTCTTCACGATCGTCTTCGTGGCCGCGCTGTTCTTCTATTCGCCGCTGCTGACCTGGATCGTGCTGGCGTCGCTGCCGCTCTACATCGCGATATCCGTGGGCGTGACCCCGCTCTTCCGCCGCTATCTCGACGACAAGTTCGCCCGCGGCGCCGAGAACCAGGCCTTCCTGGTCGAGAGCGTGACGGCGGTCGAAACGCTCAAGGCCATGGCGATCGAACCCCAGATGCAGCAGCGCTGGGAGGAGCAGCTCGCCGCCTATATCGCCGCGAGCTTCCGGGTGCTGAGCCTGGGCAACGTCGCCAGCCAGGCCGTTCAGCTCATCAGCAAGCTGGTGACCGCTGCGATCCTCTATGTCGGCGCCAAGCTGGTCATCGCCGGCAACCTTTCGGTGGGCGAGCTCGTCGCGTTCAACCTGCTCGCCGGCCGCGTCAGCGGCCCCGTCCTGCGACTGGCCCAGATCTGGCAGGACTTCCATCAGGCGCGGCTGTCGATCGCCCGCCTCGGCGATATTCTGAACACCACGCCCGAGCCTGCCTATAATCCCTCCCGGACGGCCCTTCCCGCCATCCGCGGCGACATCAGCTTCGAGCATGTGACGTTCCGCTACCGGATCGACGGCCCGGAGATCCTCCACAAGGTCAGCCTGAGCATTCCGGCCGGGCAGATGATCGGGATCGTGGGACCCTCAGGCTCCGGCAAGAGCACGCTGGCCAAGCTCGCCCAGAGGCTCTACGTGCCGGAAAGCGGCCGGGTCCTGGTCGACGGTATCGACGTCGCCCAGATCGACCCGTCCTGGCTGCGTCGCCAGATCGGCGTCGTCCTGCAGGACAATATCCTGTTCAACCGCTCGGTCCGCGACAACATCGCTTTGGCCGACCCCGCCCTTCCGGCGGATAAGGTGATCGAAGTCGCGAAACTGGCGGGCGCGCACGACTTCATCCTCAAATTGCCGGAGGGCTACGACACGATCGTCGGTGAGCGCGGCGGTAGCCTGTCGGGCGGGCAGCGGCAGCGTATCGCCATCGCCCGGGCCCTGGCGACCGATCCCCGCGTCCTGATCTTCGATGAGGCGACGAGCGCGCTCGACTACGAGAGCGAACACATCATCCAGCAGAACATGACGCAGATCGCGCGCTCCCGGACCGTGCTCGTCATCGCGCACCGTCTCTCCACCCTGCGGATGGCCGATCGCATCGTCACCATCGAAGGCGGCCGCCTGATCGAGGACGGCACTCACGAGCAACTGATGCGCACCGGCGGCCGCTACGCCACCTTGCATCGGCTTCAGTCCGGATTGCCGGAGGCCGCAAACACGCAGGCCGCGGCGGGTCAGGCCGCGTCCCGATCCGGGGCGTGGGGGCCCTCCCCACTGACAACGCTCGCGGGGCATCAGCCGTCCAACCTGGCCACCGCCCGTACCCACAAGCATCTTTGAGACGTCGGATGACCGCATCCTCCACAACCCCGGGAGCCTCTACGCCGCGCTGATTTCCCTTGGGAAAGCAGCGGCGACGAGAAAAAAGCCATGCACGCGCTCACGAACGATCAATCGGGACTTTTCGCACTGGAGATGCTGCTGCGCCTGCGCGGCGCCATCGCCACGAAGGAAGACCTTCGCAACCATCTCGGTGACGGCGCCGTCGGCGTCACCGAGATCCTGAAGGGCGCACGGGCCTATGGCTTTGTCGCCCGCTCCTTCTCCGCGACATGGGACAAGCTGGCCGAGCTTCCGCTGCCTTGCATTGCGGCGCTTCGCAACGGCGGCTTCCTCCTGCTCGGAAAGGTCAATCACGAGAACGCGGTCGTGGTCGCGTCGAACATCACGCAGCCGACCTTGATGACGCGGGCCGAATTCGAAGACCAGTGGGGCGGGCGTCTGGTCCTGCTGAAGCAGGCGAAGACGGCTGCCGAGAACATGCCGCGCCTCGACAGGGCCGTGGCGATCAGGGCGCGTCAGGCTCTGACATCGACGGCGGAATGGGGCGCTCGCAACACCCGCGCCGCCGTGACGAGCCTCGCCACGCGCTCGCAGGCCCTTCAGCAGGCCGTCATCGCCCGATCGACCGATGAGAAGCACCTGCGCTCCCTGGAGCTCGCATTTCTGCCGGCCGCGCTCGAAATCGTCGAGACGCCGCCCTCCCCGCTCGGGCGCATCATCGGCCTGAGCATCGTCTCCATCTTCGCCGCCGCCTTGCTCTGGGCCTGCATCGGCACCGTCGACATCGTCGCCGTCGCGCCCGGAAAGATCATCCCCAGCGACCGGACCAAGATGGTCCAGCCCTTCGAGACCGGTGTCGTGCGCGAGATCAAGGTCCGCGACGGCCAGAGCGTCAAGGCAGGCGACGTGTTGGTCGATCTCGACTCGACGACCGCCGATGCCGAGGTCGGGCATCTGCAGAGCGATCTGATGGCCGCTCGCCTCGATATCGCGAGGCTGCGGGCGGCGATCGCCAACAAGGAAGACCCCCTTTCGGCGTTTACTCCACCCAAGGACGCGTCTGCTGACCTGGTCCAGATGTATCGCGGCCTCCTCCTCAGCCAGAGCAGCGAGCAGAAGGCCAAGCTCGCGAGCATCGATGGGCAGCTGGCGCAGAAGGCGGCGGAGCGCGACACGATTCAGGCCTCCGTCGACAAGCTGAAGAACACGCTCGTGCCGCTCCAGCAGCGCGTCGAGATTCGCGAGCAGCTTTTCCAGAAGGAGCTCGGCTCCAAGGTCACCTATCTCACCGAATTGCAGGATCTCGTCGGCCAGCGTCAGGACATCCTCGTTCAGGAGAAGCGCGGCAGCGAAACCAATGCCGCGGTCACCGCCTTGACCGAGACGCGCGCGAAGACCGTGGCGGAGTACGAGCGAACCCTGTTCGACGACCTGACCAAGGCCCAGCAGAAGGAGGCCGGCTTCAGGCGGGACATCGTCAAGGCCGAGCAGCGCAGGAACCTGCAGAGGCTGACGGCCCCGGTCGACGGCATCGTGCAGCAGCTCGCGATTCATACGATCGGCGGCGTCGTCACGCCGGCGCAGACGCTGATGTACATCGTTCCGGCAGACAGCCGGCTGGAAATCGAGGCGATGATCTCGAACCGCGACATCGGCTTCGTCAGCGCCGGCCAGGAAGCCGCCGTCAAGATCGACACCTTCAATTTCACCCGCTACGGCCTGCTGCGCGGCACCATCCTCAGCATCTCGCAGGACGCCATCCCGCGCGACAAGATTCCCGACACCGCCGGTGACAAAACCTCGGGAGCGGGAAACGACAGCAGCGAACCGCGCGGGCAGGAACTCCTCTACGCCGCGCGCATCTCGCTCGACCGCACGCAGCTCGCGATCGAGGACAAGCAGGTCAACCTGTCGCCCGGCATGGCCGTGACGGCGGAGGTCAAGACCGGCCGGCGGCGGATCATCAGCTATCTGCTCTCGCCGCTCTCCCGCTACCAGCACGACAGCATGCGGGAACGCTAAGGCATTTTCGAGCGAAACGGACACCGGTTCGCGTAAAGAAAATGCTATAAAACAAAGAGATGGATCATTTCCGCGATTCAGGGAAACGCGGAAATGATCCAGGAGCCGGCTCGGGGGGACCCGGACCGAAAGCTTCGCATCGGGCCGGATTTCGCATTCGGCCCGATGCCGTGGGCGTCCCTTTTTTTCGGCGTCTCCGAAAGCCGGTCTTCCCGGTGCGTTCAGGCAAGCCGCCGTGTCGCGCCAGCGGCCTGATGGACCGCCATGACCGCCCGGACCCGGCTGTCGAAACCGATCTCGCTGATGTTGTCGATCCCGAGCAGGGCGGCCAGCCGCGAACGGGCGCGGTTGATCCTGCTCTTGATCGTTCCGGTGGTGGTGCGGCAAAGCGTGGCCGTATCCTCGTAGGAGAGCCCCGCCGCGCCGACCAGCATCAGCGCCTCGCGCTGATCGAACGGAATTTCGCGCAGAGCCGCACAGAACTCCTTGTATTCCAGCAGGCCCTCCTGCTCCGGCGCCGCGCGCAGCGACTCGGAATAGCAGCCATCGGCGTCCTCGACCTCGTGGCGCCGCCGGCGCAGATCGGAGAGGTAGCAGTTTCGCAGGATCGTCGTCAGCCAGGCACCGAGATTGGTGCCGGGCCGGAAGGTGTGGATCTTGCTGATCGCGCGCATCAGCGTTTCCTGCACGAGATCGTCTGACCTGTCCGCGCTTCGGCTGAGGGACATGGCGTAGGCACGCAATTGCGGCTCGAAAGTCAGCATTTGCTGCTGAAGGGAGAGAGAGCCGGCTTCCAACTTCCCGGAATTATTGTCTCCGCAGGCCATCGTCGATCTCCCACTCACAACCACGAGACAAAACAATCAACCGCTCGCAGGCGAAACGAGCCTGCGTTCCCGGCAGCGCGGATCGCGCAGCCGAACCGTTACTGCTTCACTTTGGCCGGCATCATCATGTTGGTCTGCTCGAGCGGACCGGCGATGCCGAGCCCTCCTCCGGGGATGATGCTCCGCTGGACCCTGAGCACGTCTCCGGGCAGGAGCTCCATGCTCTCCGGCGCGTCGATCGTCTCAGACTTTCCGTCCTGGATGCGGACGACCGTCAGGCTGCGGGTCTCGACAGGGCCGTCGGAGTTTCCGATCAGCGTCGGGACGGTCACCTTGGCCTCCACGAGAAGACTCCGGTTGGTGTCGAACTTCACGCTGACCTCGTCGAGATCCATCCGGACCTTCTGCACCTCGGCGGTCAGGGACGCGTTGCGCTCGCTCTTCAGGTCGAAGATCCTCTGGTCGGCCTGCGTGATGTTCTGGCGCGACCGCAGGATCAGCGTCTGGAAGCCCTGCTCGTTCATTTCGAGCTGCGCCTGCATGCGTTCGAGGTTCGCCAGGCGGCTGATCGTCGTCAGGCCACGCTTGACCAGGTCCCGAACCTCCTTGAGCTCCTTCTCGACGCTCGCGACCTGGACCTTGTTGGCCTCGATCTGGCGCTTGATCGCCTCGATCTCGCGCTCATACAGGGCCCGGTTCTGCTCCAGGCTGTCGATCTGGGTCTTCAGGGAGTCGACATGGATGTTCAGGAGCGAACGCTCCTCGTCGATCAGTTGCCTCACCCCGCCATCGCTCTGCGACCGGGCGAGAAGCTCGGGCGGAAACTGGATGTCGCTCCTCATCACCAGCTCGGAGTTCAGGCGGGCCCGGCGCGCCGTCAGCTCGTAATACCGCCTGACGAGATTCCGCATATCGCCGGTGATGTTGATGCTGTCGCGGTCGAGCCGCATCAGGCCGGGGTCACTGAACCGCAGCCACCCGCCGGCCAGGCTGACGACTTGCAGAACGGTCATGCCCGGGCGGAACTGATACTCGCCGGGCTTCTGCACGTCGCCCAGCACATAGACCGGCCGGGTCTCGAGGACCTCGACCGAGGCGCCGGGCTTGTCGGAAATGCCGGAGCGCACAAAGCGCTCGGCAATCTGGCCCGCGATTTCCTTGGTCGAAAGGCCGTTGACGGGAATATCCCCGATCGGCGCGATGGAGATCGTTCCATTCGCGCGGACTTTGTATTCACCGCTCAGCTCAGGATACTGAAAGATCTTGATCTTGAGCTTGTCATCGGCCCGAACGACGTAGTCGGACGTCGCGCGCACAGTGTTGCCGTTGAGCGTGAACAGGACCAGTGAAACTGTCCCGACGACATTTACCCATGAACGGCTTCGCTTCATCGTAGCACCTCTCCGCTTCATGACGATCCGGCAACCGGCTCGATAGGCATCGCAGGCCCGAACAGGCCTCGTCCGGCGGCCATCAACCCTTCCGCCTCCCAGAGCTTGTCCCCGAAACGGCCGATCATCCGGTCATCGACCATGTTCAAAACCGCTCCGATGAAATCCGACGGCGCCGCGCCGGAGACCGTGAAGGCGCGCTCGATCCGCTCCATCTCGGCGCCGCCCCATTTCATCACCAGCAGGATTCCGTCGATGTTCTGCGCGGCCATGCGAAACTCGGGACCGCGTTCGAGGGCCGGCAGGCAGACGACGATCAGGTCGTAGGCTGCCAGCGATGTCTGATCGCAATGCATCCACCAGTTGGCGACGCCCTCGCCGGTGCCGGGAGGAGGCGTGATGAGAAGATCGGGTCCGTCGCCGCCATTGTTCCAGAGGCTGCCGCCGAGCGGCTGCGGCTGCGTCCCCGAGAATGCCGGCGCGGAGGACATCTCCCTCGCGGACGATCGCGACGTCTCGCTGCCGCCGGCCTCCACGAGCAGAACCTTCCTCTGGCTGCGCGCGGCCATCTGGGCGAGGTGCCGCGCCACGGTCGTCGCGCCATCTCCTGCGATCGAGGAGGCGACGCCGACGGTGCGTGCCTTGGCCGCCTCGATCGCGACCGTCGCCCGCAGAAGCGTTTGCGCCAGCAAGGCTTCAGGCAGGCGATCCTGGCCGGCACGCTGCCGAGCCTGGCTCGAAATCGCGGGCTTGCCGCTTTTGAACAAGGGGATCGCGCCGATGCACTCCAGGCCGAAACGCTGAATCTGCGCGGCACTGCGGATCGTCTTGTCCCGGAAGTCGAGAAACAGCGCCAGCGCCGCCCCGATCACCAATCCGGCCATGACCGTAGCCATGATGATCAGGATCTTCCGCGGTCCGTTGGGCTTGTCCGGAGCGAGCGCCGGCGTCATCACATAGACGCTGGGTCCCAAGCCCTGCAGCCGCTCGCGCAGCAATGGCGAGCGCTCGCCATCCTGCTCCGCGTTGAGACGCGCCTGGAGCATGACCTGGCTGATGCCATTGGCGATGAGCGCGGACTTCTCCGGATCGGAGGTCGTGACGTCGACGAGGATCGTGTGACTGGTTCCGACCCGCTTGACCGCGATGCTCCTGGCGAGGGACTCGATGGCGGCTTCCTGCTTCGCGCGGCTCTCGTCGGAGGTCGCTGGCGACGTGCCGGAAAGCCACCGGGCGAGCCCCTGAAACGCCGTCGCCGCGGGAACGAACTCGGAATCCTCGGTAAGGTCCAGCGACCCTACGACCTTGGCCAGGGTACCGCGCGAGCGGATGACCTCGCTCTCGTTCTCGACCTGCGTGAGATCGGCGCGCCCGAGGGAAATGACGAGGTCGGGGCCGGGCTGAACTTCCTTCACATAGACCAGGAGCTGCGTCGACGCCGTATAGCTCGCTGGCCTCAGCACCGTGTAGAGCAGGCCAAGCATCGCCGCGAGACCGACACATGCGGCAATGAGCTTCCAGCGGCGGCGTAGGCTGAGAAGGCCGAATGTTGTGGAGGGCTGGCGCTCGTCAATATAGACCGACATTGGACTTCCGATCTGTATCCACCGACCATTTGATGTCTTTGCAGGAACTCCGTTCCCTCAAAGACGGCGTTCGCAAGTCACACAACGCGAATACGCGGACTGTAAGTCACGATAAAACTTCGATATTTTTCACTGCAGCTTTGCGGGAACGAATTCGCACGATTGATTCGTCGCTGTACTGGGCAAAGCCAATTCCAGATGCTCGGCGTCCACAACACGCGCCGCTCTCATCCAGACAAAGGCTCTGTTCCAGACCTCCCAGCTCATCTCCTCCATGATGAGCCCGTAATCCTCCGGGCTGAGCCGCCGCAAAATCAGCTCAGCCACCCTGCGGGCCCGGTCCGCGCCCGGGTCGTTTCGCCTCCCTTCGGCGGGCCCGTTAAGCTCGCGCGCGGGAAGAAACGACGAGGAGAATCCTTCCTGCGCCGGACGCTGCACCGCCTCCATCCTGGTCTTGCGCGTATCCACGACCTGCGAATGCAGCTCGCTGCGGGACACACGCTCACCGTTCTCGAGTCGCTGCAGGATGGTGGTGCGAACCGCCGGCGGGGTCGTCTTGGCGAGATAGACACGAAGCGTCGATGGAACCATCAGCGCGACGAGCTTCGCATTCGCATCGGAATCGGCGCCGCGCGCCAGCTTCATCAGGTCCTGCGCGGTCCTGATCTTGAACTCGCACGCCTTTTCGACCCATTTGACGAAGACCCCGTGGGGCAGCCGCTCCTTGACGCGAAGGAGCTCGCGGCCGATTTCCACAGCATGTTCGGTCGCAGCCCGACGCAGGAGCTTGATCCTTTGCGCGGCATCCTGCAATTCTGTCGCGGAGAGCTGTGCATTCGGCAACACGGCTATACCCTCACTCAACCCACAGTACTATTCAGCTTACGCTTGGTGCACTGCACCGTGAAGCGAGCAAAGGGGTTCCCGTCGGCGCAAAGGGAGTAGCTCCTTGAGGCGACACGCGATGCGTTCACGACGCCGGCGCGGCGACAGAGATCAAATAAAAATCTGATTTATATCAGTTACTTACCATATTTAAGGAGAATTGGAGCTACCCCCGTTCCGCTCCACGGGAAGTGAAATGAGCCTCGCTTTTCGGAAGCTCCCGCCTGATGGCAGCTCGGCCTCCCTTCAGAAACATTACCTTACGTAAGTATCAAGACGGGATGCCGCGCGGCAGAAATCGCCGCAAGCGAGATCTTGGCTGCCGGAAGGTCACGCCCGCAGTGAACCGATCTCCTGGCAGGGCGAACCAGAAACCCGGGCAGCAACATGGCCAGTGACGCTGCGTCGAGCGGAGAAAGCCCGGACATCACACCGGTCTGCGAAGCCGCCGCGCCTGGGCCCCAGATCTACAGTGCCGGCGGCATATCGACGTCGATCATGATGGTCCCGAACCGAGCTTGACGGTGCGGCACGACCTTATAGGTTGGACGTGATCGAGGTTCTCCAGATTCAGCCTGGAGCTAAGAGGGAATTCGGTGAGGCGCGTTGCGCCAAAGCCGAGGCTGCCCCCGCAACTGTAAGCGGCGAGCTCTCCGTCCATCGTCCACTGGCGCGTGCCGCGCCGGGAAGGCCGGGCGGAACCGGCGTCGACCCGCGAGCCAGGAGACCTGCCCCGGTCATCGAAGACGTCTTTCGGACGGGGTGTTCCGGAGGTGTGTGTCGGTGATGGCCATGCGGCCGTCATCCGTCCGCATCCTGCGCAGCTCCCGCATCCGTCATCTCGGGGAGCGATGAAGTCCATGTTCATGAAGACCGCCGGCCGCGCTGTCGCGGGGAGCTTGACGGCTGCGCGCCGCTCGCCCTATCAGAAATGTAACAATGTTTCATATAAGGCTTCCTCTGTGCCGATTGCGCGCCCTCTCGTCCGCCTGCTTCAATGGCCCGTCCTGGCATTCCTCGGCAGCCTGGCCGCGGGCGCGGCCGTCGCAGCGCCGACCCAGTATCCGCTGACGCTGGAGAACTGCCGCGAGACGATCACCTTCAACGCCGCGCCCAAACGCGTCGTCTCGATCGGCCAGACGCAGACCGAGATCCTCTATGCGCTCGGCCTCGGCGACCGCGTCGTCGGCACCGCCGTCTGGTTCTCGCCCATCGCCAAGCCCTATGAGGCGATCAATGCCAAGGTGAAGCGCCTCGCCGACAACGACCCGAGCTTCGAGGCGGTTCTCGCGCAGGAGCCGGACCTCGTTACCGCGATGTTCGAATGGCATGTCGGCCCCAACGGCATCGTCGGCAAGCGCGATCAGTTCGCCAAGGTCAAGGTGCCCACCTATGTCTCGCCGACCGATTGCGTCGGCAAGGACAATTCCGGCGGCGGCGACGGTGTGCGCACCCAGATGTTCACGATGGAGCTGGTCTATCGCAACATCCGCGAATTCGGGCAGATCTTCGACGTGTCCGACCGCGCCGAGACGCTCGTCGCCGAGCTCAAGGCGCGCGAGGAGAAGGCGGTCCAGGCGGTGGCGGATGCAAAGGTCAAGGACGTGCCGGTCGTCGTCTGGTTCTCCAGCAAGGACATCAAGGGCGACGGCTTCATGGCCGGCAGGAACGGCGTGCCCGCCTACATCCTGTCGAAGCTCGGGGCGCGCAATATCATCACGACCAATGAGGAATGGCCGTTGGTCGGCTGGGAGAGCATCGCTGCCGCCAATCCCGCGGTCATCGTCACGGTGAAGATGGATCGCCGCCGCTTTCCGGCCGATGATATCGAGAAGAAGCTCGATTTCCTGAAAACCGACCCCGTCGCCAGCAAGCTCGACGCGGTGAAGAACAATCGCATCGTCATCATGGATGTCGGAGCGACCCGCGCCGGGCTCGATACGGTGGACGGCATCGAGACGCTCGCCAAGGCGATCGCCGGCTTCGGTCTGACTCCTTGAGCCACGCAGCCCACGGCCCGAACTGGCCGGCGCGGATCGCCGTCGCGCTGGTTTCGCTGCTGGCGCTCACCTTCGCGGTGGCGCTGGCGGTGACGATCGGCGAGATGCGCATCCCGTTGGAGACGGCGTTGAAGGCGCTCGGCAACGGGCTGTTCGATCTCGATTGGCCTGTCAGCGCGATCCAGCAGGGCGTGATCTTCGACTATCGCCTCAGCCGGGCGCTGATGGCGGGGTTGTGCGGCGGCGCGCTCGCTCTCTCAGGCGCAATCCTGCAGGCGCTGCTGCGCAATCCCCTGGCGGAGCCTTACGTTCTCGGCATCTCGGCGGGAGCCTCGACCGGCGCCGTCGCGGTGCTGATCCTCGGCGTCAGCGTCGGCGGCACGGCGCTGACGGTCTCGGCCGGCGCCTTCATCGGCTCCTGCGCCGCGCTCGCGGTGGTCGCGCTCCTGGCGACCGGAGCGGGCGGGGCGAGCGATCGCGTCATCCTCGCCGGTGTCGCCACCTCGCAGCTCTTCAACGCGGCGACCGCCACGATCGTGACGACGCTCGCCAGCGCCGAGCAGGCGCGGGGCGTGATGTTCTGGCTCCTTGGGAATTTCGGCGGCGTCCGCTGGCCGGACCTCTGGATTGCGGCGCCGGTCGCCTTCATCGGCTTCGGCATCTGCATGCTGCACGCCAAGGCGCTCGACGCCTTCGCTTTCGGCGTCGACGCGGCCGCCTCGCTCGGCGTCGCGGTCACGCGGGTGAAAATCGTGCTCTTCGCCACGACCGCGGTGATGACCGCCGTGATGGTCTCGATCGTCGGAACGGTGGGCTTCGTTGGGCTGATCATTCCCCATGCCGCCCGTTTCCTCGTCGGTTCCGGCCATGCCCGGCTTTTGCCCGCCTGCCTCGTCATCGGTGCGATCTTCATGATCCTCGCCGACATCCTGTCGCGCGTGCTGATCCCGCAGCAGATCCTGCCGATCGGCGTGGTCACCGCGCTGTTCGGCGCGCCGGTCTTCGCCTTGATCCTCTATCGCGCCAGGAAACCCAAATGATGGGGCCGACATGACGCTCGCGATGCGGGAGGTGCGCTGGGGCACGGCCGGCCGGATGATCATCGACGGGGTGACGCTGCAGGCGGCGCCCGGCCGGGTGCTCGGCCTGATCGGTCCGAACGGCTCGGGCAAATCGAGCCTTCTCAGGCTGCTTTGCCGGTTGCGCAATGTCGCGAGCGGCGTCGTCATGCTCGATGGGCGTGACATCGCCGGCGTGGCGCGGCGCGATCTCGCGCGCCGCCTCGCCTTCGTGGAGCAGCAGGCGACGACCGAGATCCAGCTCTCCGTCTGCGACGTCGTCCGCCTCGGCCGCACGCCGCATCGCGCCGCGCTGGCATCCTGGAGCACGGCGGACGAGGCAGCGGTGAACGAAGCGCTGGCGCGGGTCGGGCTCGCGGAGCGGCACGACCAGTCCTGGCATACGCTGTCGGGCGGCGAGCGCCAGCGGGCCCATATCGCCCGGGCGCTGGCGCAGGAACCGAGCGAGCTGATCCTCGACGAGCCGACCAACCATCTCGACATCCAGCACCAGCTCGCGATCCTCAACCTCATCCGCCGCCTCGGCATCACCTGCATCATGGCGCTGCACGATCTCAACCTCGCAGCGATGTTCTGCGACGAGATCGCACTGCTGCATGAAGGGCGGCTGGAAGCGGCGGGTTCGCCGGATGAGGTCCTGACGAGCGAAACGATCCAACGCATCTTCGGCGTCGCGGTCGCGATCCGTCCCGGGGCGTCCGGGCGGCGTCACATCGAATACCTGATCGAGGCCGAGGGAAGAGAGCGGTCTTAATCGTTCCCGGCGCCCTGCGAGAGCAGGCCGCAACGCCATGTCGTTCGCGGGATCGAACGCGATCGACACATCGACCATATTGCGGGGCGGCCGCCTGACGACGTCACGCAGCCTCAGGCAATCCCGAGGTTCACATCTGCGTGAAACACGCAACGGTGGCTGAGCACCCGCTATGCGGGCAGAAGCGTCCGAATTGCGCGGAGTAAAAGCCGTTTTCGCACGATACGGCGCTGCATTCGCTCTTCTGGCAGCGCTCACGAAACGTGATCGGCCGATGCTGGCCGTTGGCGCCGCCGGACTTCTGAGTTTCAATCATTCCACTTCAAAAATCCTCGGCATGCTCGCACGGCATCCTGAGGCTTCCGGCGAGGCGCGTTGGCTCTCTCGCCGTCCTGCTTGAACCGAACCGGGAGGGTTTACGGTGACGAAGCTGAATGTGAATGGCCGGACTCTGGACGTCGCAGTCGATGGCGACACGCCGCTGCTCTGGGTGATCCGCGAACAAATCGGTCTGACCGGCACGAAATATGGCTGCGGCGTTGCCCAGTGCGGCGCCTGCACGGTCCATATCGACGGCGTCGCCACGCGCTCCTGCGCGCTGCCGGTCAGCGCCGTGACCGAGGAGCAGAAGATCGTCACGATCGAAGGGCTCTCCCCTGACGGAACCCACCCGGTCCAGCAGGCCTGGATCAAGCACGACGTGCCGCAATGCGGCTTCTGCCAGAGCGGCATGATCATGACCGCGGCTGCGCTGCTGCAGGCCAATCCGAAGCCGAGCGAAGCCGACATCGCCAGCGAGATGACCAATATCTGCCGCTGCGGCACCTATGTCCGCGTCAAGGCCGCGATCCTCGACGTCGCCGCCGGCGGCCAGCTCGGCCGCGGTTGAGGGAGAGGAGAGCGATCATGACCGTCTTATCCGCCCCCCGTTCTTTCCGCCCATCCCGCCGCCACATCCTCGCCGGTTCGGCCGCGGTTGCCGGCGCCTTCACCTTCGGCTTTTCCATTCCTGCCGGCGCTCAGCAGGCGGGAACCCCCGAGATCAATGCCTGGGTCGTCGTCCATCCCGACGACAAGGTGGTGATCCGCATCGCCCGTTCGGAAATGGGCCAGGGCACGCTCACCGGCCTCGCGCAGCTCGTCGCCGAGGAGCTCAATTGCGATTGGTCGAAGGTGACGACCGAATATCCGACGCCCGGCCAGAACATCGCGCGCAACCGCGTCTGGGGCAATTTCTCGACCGGCGGCAGCCGCGGCATCCGCGAGTCGCACGACTATGTCCGCAAGGGCGGCGCCGCGGCACGGATGATGCTGATCCAGGCTGCCGCCAACGAGTGGAAGGTGCCGGCGGCCGAATGCAGCGCCGAGAAGAGCGTGATCACGCACAAGGCGTCCGGCCGCTCGCTCCGTTACGGGCAGGTGGCCGCCGCAGCCGCGAAGCTGGAAGCGCCGAAGGAGGTGCCGCTCAAGGACCCGAAGGATTGGACGATCGCGGGCAAGGCGCTGCCGCGGCTCGACACGGTCGACAAGACCAACGGCAAGAAGATCTACGGCATGGATTTCAAGTTGCCGGGGATGCTCAACGCCGCGATCAAGGATTGCCCGGTCTTCGGCGGAAAGGTGAAGAGCTTCGATGCGGCCAAGGTCAGGGGCATGCCGGGCGTGAAGCATGTCCTGCCCGTCGGGGACAGCGCGGTCACCGTCGTTGCCGAGACCTGGTGGCAGGCCAAGACCGCGCTCGACGCGCTGCCGATCGAATGGGACGAGGGTCCCAACGCCAAGGTCACGAGCGAAAGCATCGCGGCCTGGCTGAAGGAAGGGCTCGATGCGCCCGACGCCGTGGTCGGCAACCAGAATGGCGACGCCAAGGGGGCGTTGGCCGGAGCCGCCCGCGTGGTCGAAGCGACCTACAGCTATCCCTTCCAGAATCACGCCTGCATGGAGGTGATGAACGCGACCGCGCTCTACACCCCCGAGAAATGCGAGGTCTGGACGCCGACGCAGAACGGCGAGGCAGCGCTGGCCGCCACCGCCGAGGCCTCGGGCCTGCCGCTGGCGAAATGCGAAGCCTACAAGATCGACCTCGGCGGCGGCTTCGGCCGGCGCGGTGCGGTGCATGACTGGGTCAGGCAGGTCGTCGCCATCGCCAAGCAGATCCCCGGCACGCCGGTGAAGCTGATCTGGTCGCGCGAGGAGGACATGCTGCACGGGCGTTTTCACCCGATCACGCAATGCAAGCTCAGGGCCGGACTCGACAAGGACGGCAATGTGACCGCGCTCCACATGCGCATCTCCGGTCAATCGATCGTCGCCGGCCTCTTCCCGCAGAACATCCAGAACGGGCGCGACCCGGTCGTTTTCCAGGGGCTCAACGCCCCCGGCCCCGAAGCCTCGATCGGATATTCCTTTCCCAACCTCCTGATCGACCATGCGATGCGCAACCCACATGTGCCGCCGGGCTTCTGGCGCGGCGTCAACCTCAACCAGAACACGATCTATCTGGAGAGCTTCATCGACGAACTCGCGCATGAAACGGGCAAGGACCCGCTCGAATTCCGGCGCTCGTTGATGAAGAGCCACCCCAAGCATCTTGCCGTGCTCAACGCTGCTGCGGAACGCGCCGAATGGGGCAAGCCCTTGCCGGACGGTGTCTTCCGCGGCATCTGCCAGACCATGGGGTTCGGCTCCTATGTCGCGGCGGTGGCGGAGGTTTCCGTCGGCGCCGATGGCAAGCTCACCATTCACCGTATCGTCGCGGCAACCGATCCGGGCCACGCCGTCAATCCGGCGCAGATCGAGCGGCAGGTCGAGGGCTCCTTCGTCTACGGCCTTTCGGCGGCGCTCTATGGCGAGATCACCATCAAGGATGGCCGCGTCGAGCAGGAGAACTTCGACACCTACGAGGTGATGCGCCTCGAGGCGATGCCGAAGGTCGAGACGGTGATCGTGCCGTCGGGCGGCTTCTGGGGCGGCGTCGGCGAACCGACCATCGCCGTCGCGGCGCCCGCCGTCCTGAACGCGATCTTCGCGGCCACGGGCAAGCGCGTCCGCTCGCTTCCGTTGAAGAATGCCGACCTGCGCAAGGCGTAACCGCGCGGCGGGCTGGGCGGGGGCCATCGTCCTCGCCCTGCTCGCCGGGCAGGTGGCGGCGCTGGAGCCTTACCGCATCGTCGCCGACACCATACCGGAACCGATGGGCGGGAAGGTCGGCGACGCGGCGCGCGGGGCGGCGCTCGTCAGGGACCGCGAGCGCGGCAACTGCCTGATCTGCCATCATGGCGACGATCCGGCCGAACCCTTCCAGGGTTCGATCGGGCCGCCGCTCAAGGGAGTAGGCGCAAGGCTCGACGCCGGGCAGATCCGGCTTCGGCTGGTCGATATGTCCCGGCTCGATCCCGAAACGGTGATGCCGCCCTACTTCCGTACGGAAAACATGCGAGACGTGGCGCCGGCCTATCGCGGCCAGCCCGCGCTCTCGGCACAGGAGATCGAGGATGTCGTTTCCTATCTCGCCTCGCTCAGGGCGCAGTGAGGCCCTGAGCCGCCGGGAGGCGGTCGCCATCGCTGCGGCGGGCCTGGCACTGGCGACATGGCCCGAGATGTCCAGCGCGGCTGAAACCGAGACGCTGGACGATCTCGTCCGGCGCGTCACGGAAGGCACGGTTCCGGCCGAGGGCGGTGTCAGGCTGGAGATCCCGGCGCTGGTCGAGAATGGAAATTCGGTGGATGTGCGCATCGCCGTCGACAGCCCGATGACCGAGGCCGCGCATGTTCGCTGGATCCATCTGATTGCCGACAAGAACCCCTTTCCGGACATGGCGCGGATCCATCTCTCGCCGCGTGCGGGCCGGGCGGAGGTGGCGATCACCTTGCGTCTCGCGCAATCGCAGACCGTCGCCGCGGTGGTTGCCCATAGCGACGGGCGCTACGCGATCGCCAGGGCGCCTGTCGTGGTGACGCTGAGCGCCTGCATCGACGGAGGCTGAGCGATGTTCAATGCCCGCATCACCGTGCCGGCCCAGGCGAAGGCGGGCGAGCCCGTCGAGATCAAGGTGCTGGTCCGCCATCCCATGGACCGCGGCGGCCAGTCGGACGGCAAGGGCGGCACCGTGCCGCGCAAGATCCTCAACCGGATGACCGCGACCTATGCCGGCGCCGAGATCTTTCGCATCGACATGAACACCGGCGTCGCCGCCAACCCCTTCGTCGCGTTCTGCACGCGCGCAGTCGAGACCGGCGACATCGTCTTCGAGTGGCGGGAGGACGGCGGCGCGACCTATACGCGCACGGCGCGCCTGACCGTGGCCTGAGAAGCGCCTTGCGCCTCTCGCTCCTGCTGATCGGTCTGCTGACGGTCCTGGCGCCGGCGCAAGCCGACGAAATCGTATCCGGCAGCACGTTCCTGTCTCCTGAGCTGCGCCGCCAGCAGGACGATCCGACCCGCAACCCGGCCTGGTTCTGGGTCGATCAGGGCCGGGATCTCTTCGCCGCCAAGCCCTCCGGCGGCAGCCAGGCCTGCCTCGACTGCCACGCCGATCCCGCCACGAGTCTGCGGGGCGCGGCGACGCATTATCCGCAAGTGGACCCATCCAGCGGCAAGCTGCTCAATCTCGAAGGCAGGATCGAGCAGTGCCGTGTCGAACGCCAACAGCAGCCGGCCTTCGGCTATGAAACGGCCGAGATGCTTTCATTGACAGCCTATATCGCCTCGCTGTCTCGCGGCCTGCCGATGAGCGTGCGGACGGACGGGCCGGCGCAGCCCTTCTTCGAGGCAGGCAAGGCCTTCTACGAACGCCGGCAGGGGCAGCTCAATCTCTCCTGCAAGCAATGCCATGACGGGCTCGTCGGACAGAAGCTGCGCGGCGATACGATCAGCCATGGCGTCGGCACGGGCTATCCCGCCTATCGGCTGGAATGGAACACGGTCGGCTCGCTGCATCGACGGCTGCGAGCCTGCTCGCTCGGCGTCAGGGCGACGCAATTCGACTATGGCTCGTCCGAATATCTCGCTCTGGAGCTCTATCTCGCCGGGCGAGCCAAGGGGCTGCCCGTCGAGACACCGGCCATGCGGCGCTAGAGCATTTTCGAGCGAAGTGGACACCGGTTCGCGTGAAGAAAATGCGATGAGACAAAGAGATGGAGCATTTCCGCGATTCGGAGAAACGCGGCAATGCTCTAGACTCCCTACAGCTTCTTGCCGTCGGCGGCGAACTGCTTGAGATAGGCGGTGAGATCGGCGATTTCCGTGTCGTTCTTGATGCCGGCGAAAACCATCTTGGTGCCGGGCATCTTCGCGCGCGGATCCTTGATGTAGTCGGCGAAACTGGCATCGTCCCAGGTGATGCCCGCGTTCTTGTTGGCGGGCGAATAGGCATAGCCCTCGACCGCGCCCGATTGCCGGCCGAACAACCCGTTGAGCACGGGTCCGATCGTGTTCTTCGCCGTCTCGCCGACTTGATGGCAGGCACGACATTTGGCGAAGGATTTCTCGCCCGCGGCGACATCCTGCGCGCTGGCGGATGCAGCCCCCAACATCGTGGCGGCGATCATGGCGGCAGTTGCGGCTATCGTCTTCGTCATCGACTCCGGTCTCCAATGCGAACGTTCAAATCTCTCGAACGGACGCGCTCGCGCGGCATCCGCAAACGGCAAACGTCAGGTGAACATGTCGGCGCAGATCGCCTCGTACCAGGCGAGGTTCTCGGCCTGGGTCTGCCGCCGAACCTCGTCGCTCTCGCCGGGCTGCGAGATGAAGGTCTCGGTCGACGCGATGCGCCCGTCCTTCGGCTCGTAGCGGCCGCCGACCTTGATCGCGTCGTCTGGGCCGACGAGGCTCCAGCAGGTGTTGAAGTAGCGCGCGGGAAAGCCCGGGCCGCCCGCCAGCTCCGCGCAGGCCACCATGGCCACGACCTTCGCCTGGTTATTGGCCGAGAAGGCCGATTTCGGCATGTCGCCCGCATTGCAGGCATCGCCGAGTACGAAGATCGCCTGATCGGCGGTCGATTTCATCGTCGCGGGGTCGATCGCGCAATAACCGCCGGCCGGTGCGAGGCCGGCCTCGCGCGCGATCGCGCCCGCCATCTGGGCGGGGATGACATTGACGAAGGCGCAGTTCTCATAGGTCTCGAAGCCGGTGACGACGGTGCCGCTCGCGGGATCGACCGATTTGATGCCGTCATGAACCCGGGGGGCGAGCCATTCGATCATTGCGCCATAGCGCTTCTCCCAGTCCGGCATGAAGACGCCCTGCTTGGAGAAACTGTCCTTCGGATCGAGGATGACGACCCTGGCCTTGGTCCGGCCCGTCGATGTGAGGATATGGGCGAACATCGAGGCCCGTTCATAGGGGCCGGGCGGGCAGCGATAGGGGTTCGGCGGAGCGATCATGACGATGGTGCCGCCGTCCGGCACCGCGTCGAGCTTCTCTCGGATCAATCTCGTCTGGCGACCCGGCTTCCAGCCATGCGGCATGACCTCCTCGGCGGCCTGGGACCAGCCGGGAACAGAATCGTATTTCAGGTCGATGCCCGGGGAGAGGACGAGGCGGTCATAGGGCAGCCGGCTGCCGTCGCCCAGCACGACCTCTTTTCTGTCGCGGTCGATCCGCGCGGCGCGCTGGCGAACGAGCGTGATGCCATAGGCCGCGGTCAGGGCGTCGTAGCGATGGACGATCTGATCATAGCTCTTGAAGCCGCCGATATAGAGGTTCGAGTGGAAGCAGCTCTGATAGGTCTCGTTCTCCTCGACCAGCGTCACCGCGATCGCGCCATGGCCGTCGCGGGCGATGTATTTCGCCGCCGTCGCGCCGCCCGCGCCGCCGCCGATCACGACGACGCGCGCCTTGGCCTGGCCCAGAACAGCCGGCACTCCCAGCGCGCCGGAGGCGGCGATGGTCCCCGCACCGATGATCAGATCGCGCCGTGTCGGTTTCAAAGCCTGCCTCCGCGATCTCAGGGTTTCGGTGAAAGGGCGCCGAAATAGGCGGCGAGCGCGACCATCTCCGCGCGGCTGAGCCTTGCGGCGACGGCCTGCATCACCTGGCCCCCGCGCTCCTTGCGGCGATACGCATCGAGCACCGCGACGAACTGCGCCTCGGGCCAGCCGACGATCGAGGGGATGCCACCCGCGCTTGCCCCGGAGAGCTGGTGGCAGGAGGAGCATTCGAGCGCGAGATACCGTCCCAGCGCCTGGTCTTCCGCCGCCAACGCCGGATCGCAAATGAGCAGCGCAGCCGCGCTGCCCAGCACAGCGAAGCCCAGCCCGCGCCACGCGCGGCGCAAGCCGCTGCCAGCCGCACTCGACCGGCGCGCGCCCTCGCAGCTCGGGATGATCCACATCTGCATCGGCCATAGATTTCCAGAAGCCATCCGCTGGAACTAGCCTGCGATTGGAGGAATTCTGAGGGCGCCCGTTTCACGATCACGTCAGCCGGATGCGATGGCCCGGCCGATCCGAGGGGCGGAGCGCAGAGCGCCATCAGCCGACGCTATCGCTTGCTTCGCCGCTGTTCGGAATATCGCGTGGAATGTCCAGAAAATCGCGGCGCGCTACACCGACCTCCAACATCGTCGCAGGAATGAGGAACGTCGGCCGCGTCTGTGAAAATCGGAGGCGCTTGGCTGGGGCGGGAGGATTCGAACCTCCGAATGGCGGTACCAAAAACCGCTGCCTTACCACTTGGCGACGCCCCAACGTGTCGCGCCTTCTAGAACGCGCCGCCGCCCTGCGCAACCGCCTTGGCGGACTCTCCGGGATCATGCGAAAAAAGCTTCGGTGGGTTTTCCGACACAACATGCAAACAGGCTGTTGCGCTGCGGCGCGGCGCTGGCTATAAGCCGGCCACCAGTTGATCGGAGTGTGGCTCAGCCTGGTAGAGCACCTCGTTCGGGACGAGGGGGTCGCAGGTTCAAATCCTGCCACTCCGACCAAAATTTCCCGCGATAAATCAAAGCGTTGAGAATTAAGCCCTGCGGGGCCTGCGCGTTTCGTCGCAGGCTTGCCGGTGGGTTTCGGATCACCCCCGCCGTGCTGGGCCAGATTCCCCGGCCAGCGACGCAGGCCGGATACGGCGAATGGCCAAGCGCTCCCCATAATGGAGCGCTCCGGCGCAAAAGCCATCCCCTCCTTCACGGGCGTCGCCCGTCGCTTTCAGAGCCTTGTAGGAACAGCCGCCCTCACCCAGAGGTTGTCTTGATCGCGCACAGCCCTAAGATGCAACCCGTGCGATACATCTGATTTGGGAAACTGACATGAAGATTTCTGCCGTTCTCGGCCTTCTCGGCTCGCTCGCGATCGGAGGTGCCCTGACAACTGCAGCAGCACCGGCCCTTGCCGGCGAGGCTTTGCCCGCTGCCGTGGCCCGGCATCTCGACGAGCGACCGGTGGAGTTCACCGCGAGCGCAGCAAAAATGCGCCGGATGATGATCATTCAGCAGAATATGGAACGGCAGCGCGGCCACCAAAACAGGGGATATGGGGCAGGCTATGGCCGCGGCCCCGGATATGGCCCGCGCCCTGGTTACGGACCGCGCCCGGGCTATGGCCCGCGGCCCGGCTACGGCTATCGCCGGGACTACGGCCCGCGCTACTGATCGGCTGATCCGTGCCGGAGGGCGCTTTGCCGCCCTCCGGTTTCGTGATGGTTGAAAATGGGGCTAGTTGCCCCAGAATCCTTCTTGATAGTCGCGCGGCGAAAAGGCTTCGGAGCCTTCCTGGTCCTGCGCTTCGCTGGTCTCCGTCTGTTTGGCGGGCTCATCCTCGAGCGCACAGTCGGACTGGTGCCTTTCAGACATTCGGCTCTCCTTTCAGATAGGGGGAAGGGTTGCCTAAGGCAGCTCCGACGTAAGCCTCTTCGCTGCACTGCACAAGAGCACGCTACGTCACTCTCGCTCTTGTGAGCCCTCCGCGATCGCCGAATCGCGCTCGCTCACCGGGCGAAAAGCCCGGATCGCGCCAGTTCGGTCGCAGTGCGCGGACTGAAGGCGGCAGGGATGTCATAGACGAGCACCAGCCGCAGCAGCGCCTTCACATCGACATCGTGCGGCTGCGCTTCGAGCGGATCGGGGAAGAACAGTAGGACATCGAGCTCGCCCTGGGCGATCATCGCACCGATCTGCTGGTCCCCGCCGAGCGGCCCGCTCTTGACCAGCTTGATCGGCAGGTCCGGCAAGGTGCGCTGCAACACCGAGCCGGTCGTGGCGGTGGCGACCACCTTGTGCCGGGCGATCAGATCGAGATGAGCCTCCGCCCAGGCGGCGAGATCGGGCTTCTTGCGGTCATGAGCGATCATGCCGATGGTCAATGCCATGATGTCTTGGTCTCCCTTCGAAGGGCAGCGCCCCAGCAGGGAGCCGGCCCGCCGCCAGGATACGCGACCGCTCGCCACGCGCCACCTGTCATGGCTCCGTTAAATGGCATGACTATTGCGACGCCTTCCTCGATGGGAGACGAAGCATGATGCGCCACTGGCCCGACGACGCGAAAGCCGTGATCGTTCTGTTCACGGTTTCAGCCGCCGGAATTCTCGGCTGGCTGGCGAGCGGCCTCTGACGAGAACAGCCGGAAGCCCGTCCTTGTCCCGGGCCCGGCACCGCCGTTAAAGTCGCGGCCTGTTCGAATCGGAGCCGTCGAAGCCCATGAAGCGCATCTCCCTTCTCGTCGCGATCCTCGGGCTGGGCCTTGCCCTGTCCGGCTGCGACAAATGCGGCAATCTCGGCCCGTTCTTCACGACTGACACGAAGAGCTGCGGCGGCAGCGAGCCGGTCAAATAAGACCGGAAGCGAGCGGTTTCTCACGGATCGCCGCGAACTGCTCATGAAAAAGGCCGGGGCTTGCACCCCGGCCTTTTCGTTTTGCAGTCGCGGATTGCGTTCAGCCGCGCCGGCCGATCAGCGACCAGCCCGCTCCGACCATGCAGGTCGCGAGCGCGATCTTGAGGACCTCCCCGAGCAGGAAGGGCTGCGCGCCATAGGCGAAGGCCTTGGCCAGGCCGACGCCGCTCGCGCCGCCCGCCATCTGCGCGCCGAAAGCCAGCCAGAGGCAGCCGACGACGAAGAGGGCGAGATCGGCGAGCAGCAGGCCACCGACCAGGCGAGCAAGCGAGGCGCCGCGCGCCGCCGCCCAGCCGGCGATGGCGGCCGCGCCCACGAAGCCCAGCAGGAAGCCGCCTGTCGGGCCGAGAAGGTAGAGCGGCCCGGCCACGGCCGGCGGCGTATTGGTGAAGACCGGCAGGCCCGCGAGCCCGTACGCGATGTAGAGCGCGATCGTCGCGGCTCCGAGCCGCGCGCCATAGGCCGCGCCAAGCGCGAGCACCGCCAGCGTCTGCAAGGTCATCGGCACCGGCCAGAACGGCACCTTGATCTTCGCGGCGGCGACCATGAGCAGGCTGCCGGCGACGGCCAGCGCCACATTGCGCAGGACCGCGGAGCGGGGTTTCGCGGCCGGGAAGAGCTCGCCGGCGAGGGTCGAAGCCTGCAGGGGCAGCATGTCGGCCATGGCACATCGTCCTGTTTTGCGGCAGGCCGCGCCGTGCGGCCGCATTATTGTGTATGGAAGCCGCGCCGTGCGACCCCTTCCCTGTCTATAGAAAATGCGCCAAAGCGCCACAAGCGGGCGGGGCTGGCGGAAACGGGCAGTCCGGCTGGGCGGGATCGAAGGCCGACGGCCGCCTCGCGCGGATGCAAGATCGGGCAGGGACAGGATCGGACAGTGAGCGACGACGTCGAATTCGACAGAAGCCTGACGACACCGGCCGGAGAGGTCGCGGAGCTCTCCCCGCTCGTGCGCCGCGTCATCGCCGGCAATGGCGGGCCGATGACCTTCACCGGCACCTGCAGCTATATCGTCGGCCACGGCACGGTGGCGATCATCGACCCGGGGCCGGATGATCCCGGCCATGTCGCGCGCCTGCTCACGGCGGTCGCCGGCGAGACGGTGAGCCATATCGTCGTCACCCACACCCATCGCGACCATTCGCCCGCCGTTCCGGCCCTGAGGGCGGCGACGGGCGCGCGCGTCGTCGGCTGCGGCCCGCATCGCCCCTCGCGTGCGCCCGGCCCCGGCGAAGACCGTGTGCTCGACGCCGCGGCGGACAGCGATTTCATGCCCGACTGGCAGATGCGGGACGGCGATGCCGTCTCCGGACCGGGCTGGAGCCTGACGGCGGTCGAGACGCCCGGCCACACCGCCAATCATCTCGCTTATGCGCTGCCGGAGGAGGAGACGCTGTTCTCCGGCGACCATGTCATGGCCTGGTCCACCTCGATCGTCGCCCCGCCGGACGGCTCGATGTCGGCCTATATGGCCTCGATCGAGAAGCTGCGCGGCATGGACCATCGGCTCTATCGGCCGGGCCATGGCGGCCCCGTCACCGAGCCTCAGCGCTTTCTGCGCGGCCTCGTCCAGCATCGCCGCCAGCGCGAGGCCGCCATTCTCAACCGCATCGGTGCGGGCGACGAAACCATCGCGGCCATGGTGCCCGTGATCTATCAGGGCTTGGCCCCCGTGCTGCACGGGGCCGCCGCGCTGTCGGTCCTCGCCCAGATTGAGGATCTGGTCGCGCGCGGGCTCGTCGCCGCCAGCGACACGGTTCCGGCCCTGTCGAGCCGTTACCGTCTCGCCTGACACCGCTGCGACCGTCCTCGCGAGCACGAGGAAGCGATCCCGCCGGAGTCGCTTGCCCTATCGTTCCATCAGCAGCTCGACCTGGGCGGCAAAGGCGGCGATCTGCTTGGCATTGGCACCGAGATCATGGCTGCCGATGCGTGAGGCCGAGCGGACATCGATGCGGCTGCCGTCCACGCGCGGCTTTATGCGAATAGTGATGTCTTCCGAAAAGTGCAGGATGCGCCCGCGCGCCACGGCCTCGATGCGCCCTGCCCCGCTGCGGCCGCCGGGACGGGAGCTTTCCACGATCTGCCAGCCCAGCGCGGCTACGGCCTTGCGCGCCAGGCCGAAGGCCGCGTCCGCCGGTTCCTCGAGGACGATCGGCGCGATCTTCGGATAGGCCTGCCTTTGCAGGCGGCGCTTTTCGGGCGCGACATCGGGCGGGACGCGCCCCTCGCGTGCCGTCAACGCCGCCATCGAGCGGCTGAAGGCCGGCGGATCGTCGATATCGGTCGAGATATCGGCCAGCGCCGGCCGCGTCGCCAGCATGAAGCCGACATAGCCGGCGGGTGCCAGCAGGATCAGGCAGAGCAGGAGCGCACCGGCCGCCATGCCGACGCCGCGATGCCCCTTCTGCCAGATGCGGGCGAAGGCGACGAGCGCCAGGCCCAGCGCCACCAGGACGAGCAGATAGGCTCCGGCGACCGGCGCAAGCCCTTCGATGCTGGGCTCGCGCAGCCGCACGAGCAGAAGCGACAGCAGCAGCACCGCGCAGGAGAACCACGCCAGCCGCCGGCTCCAGATGGCGGCCCGCGAAACCGGTTCCTCGAAGACGAGACGGCGATGCATCGCCTTTAGGTGATCCCGGACAGCAAGGAAGGCAAGCGGCCCGTGCTCTAAGCGCAATCTTAATCAAGTTGACGATAACTGGGCACGAAGAGGCGTGCCCCCCGCCATCAGCCTCCTCGGCCTGCGTCACCGCCTTCCCCGCCGTACGTCGCCTCCAGAGCCTCGCTGTGAAATTCTTCCCCGCCTCGATCCAGAACTATCTCGTGGCCACGATGGCCTGCCTCTGCGTGCCCGGCATCGGTGCGCTGAGCTATATGGCGGAGAAGTCCGTCATGGAGGTTCGGACCAATATGCGCCTCGCCGATCTCGTGGAGGCCGACAGGGCCCTGCTGCTGACCGGCAATGCCATCCGCACCAATCGCGGACAGGCTCAGACGAGCATTCAGGCCACGGACGATCCCGCCCCCGTCATCCGCGAGATCGAGAAGACCAACAAGGCGAGGATCGCCGAGGCGATAGCGCGGCTGAAGGCGACGGACTTGCCGGACCGCGCCGCCCTGATCGAGGACGTCTCGGCGCAGGAGAAGCGCAACGAGGGGCGCAGCCAGGATCTCTACGCCGAAGCCGCAAAGCCCAAGGCACAGCGTAGCCTCGCCGCAACGATGTCCTGGTATAACGGCGTCGGCGCGATCGAGGGCGCGCTCGTCACGGCTTCGGCCGCGACCTCGAACGCGGCTCGCCTGGCCGATCCGGTCCTCGCCGATCTGCAGGGCTTCAAATCCGCCGGCTGGAGCGTGCGCTCCAACTACGGCACGCAGTGCTCGCTGCTGCGCCCGGTCTTCGGCTCCGGCAAGGCGCTCGACGGAAGCCAGCTTCGCAAGCTCGGCGAGCTGCGTGGCTCCTCCGACGCGAGCCTCGCCCAGCTCAGGCAGCTGAGCGCCCGTCCGGGCGTCGGCGAGGAGCTCGTCCGCAAGGTCGGCGTGGCCGCCACCCAGGTCGAGGCGGCCAATCGCGGCATGGACCAGCTGATCGGCAAGCTCGGCCAGGGCTCGGGCCCCGTCATTGCCGCCGAGGACTGGACGAAGCAGTGCAACGCGCCGTTCGACGCGATCGTCTCCGCCGTCACCCAGTCGCTCGACGACATGGCGGATGTGACGCAAGCCAAGCTCGCTGCGGCCTGGACGCGTCTCGGCATCGTCGGCTTCCTGCTCGCCGCCTTGCTGGCGATCTGCGTGATGAGCTGGCGCGGCGTCCAGCGCCGGATCGTTCGCCCGCTCGTCTCGCTGAAGTCCGCGCTCGACACCATGCAGCAGGGAGACTTCTCGCAGGCGATTCCAGCTCCGCCTTCCCCCGACGAGATCGGCGCGCTCAGCGGCGCGCTCGAAATCTATCGCGAGAACGCTCTGGCGCTCGAGAACAACCGCCGCGATCGCGAGCTGACCATGCTCGCCGATGCCGAGCAGGCGGCCCATGTCCAGAAGCTGCTCGGCGAGGTCGCCAGCATCGTCGCCGCCGCCCGCGACGGCGACTTCTCAGGCCAGGCTCGGACCGGCGGCATGGAAGGCCCACTCAAGGAACTCGTCGAGGGGTTGAACGAGATCAACAGCGTGGTCGACGGAGCGACGACGGAGTTCGCCGGGGTTCTGCAGGCGGTGGCGGGCGGCGACCTGACGCGGCAGGTCGAGGGCGGCTATCGCGGCCGCTTCGCCGATCT